>JAZKFC010000051.1:0-16806 GCA_040386615.1 Bacteroidota bacterium | reverse complement strand
AAAGTGCTGATAAACAATTAATTGGCATGGTTGCTTCAAAGATCCGCAGTTTACGTAAACCTGAACCGTACAAAGGAAAAGGTATTAAGTTCACCGGCGAGCAATTAAGGAGAAAAGCTGGTAAATCTGCTTCCAAGAAGTAAGATTTGAGAAGAAAGTCCCGATAGCTATCGGGATAAAAAGTACAAGAAAGAATTATTAATCATCTTTAAAAAACTGGAAAGATGGCAGTTAGCAAACAACAAAGAAGAGAAAAAATAAAATTAAAACTCCGTAAAACCATTAAAGGTACTACGCAGTCACCACGTTTAAGTGTTTATCGCAGTAATGCTGAAATTTACGCACAATTAGTAGACGATAAAGGTGGAAAAACTTTACTGGCAGTTGGTTCGGTAGACAAATCTATTCAATCAGCTAAAGTCAATAAAGTTGAAAAGGCCAAATTGGTAGGAAAACTAATCGCTGAAAAAGCTGTTGCAACAGGGATCACCTCGGTGGTTTTCGACCGTAACGGGTTTTTATACCATGGTAGAGTAAAATCGCTGGCAGAAGGTGCCCGCGAAGGAGGTTTAAAATTCTAAAATACTGAAGATGTCAAAAGAAGTAGTAAAACGCGTAAAGTCAAGCGATATTGAACTAAAAGATAAGTTAGTTGCCATCCAGCGTGTAACAAAAGTTACCAAAGGTGGTCGTCACTTTAGCTTTTCAGCCATTGTTGTGGTTGGAAATGAAAAAGGAGTAATCGGTCAGGGTTTAGGTAAAGCCAATGAAGTAACCGATGCTATTACAAAAGGAATTGAAGATGCTAAAAAGAGCCTGGTAAAAGTACCCGTATTGAACGGAACTGTGCCTCATGCTCAGGAAGGTAAATTTGGAGGCGCCCGCGTTTTCTTAAAACCTGCAGCTCATGGTACTGGTGTAATTGCCGGTGGTGCGATGCGCGCGGTTCTGGAGAGTGTTGGAGTAACTGACGTTTTGGCCAAGTCAAAAGGTTCAAGTAATCCACACAACGTGGTAAAAGCGACCATGGATGCGTTAATGAAAATGCGTGATCCTATCACCATTGCTCAGCAACGCGGAATTAAACTTGCAAATGTGTTTAACGGTTAATAATTGAAACAATGGGAAAAGTAAAATTAACATTAGTAAAAAGTACCGCTAAACGTTCTCCTGCACAAAAAGCTACCCTGGTGGCTTTAGGCCTTGGAAAAACAATGAGTACGGTTGAAAAAGACGTTACGCCTGCCATCAGTGGCATGATTAACAAGGTGAAACATGTATTAAAAGTTGAAAATATTTAGTAGAACATTAAAAAGGAATAATCCATTATTCCCGATTATAAAATAAAAAATTGCAAATGAAATAACCCAAAGGGTTATTTCATTTGACCAAAACAAAAAATAGAAATTGCACATGAATTTAAATGATTTAAAACCAGCAAAAGGTTCAGTAAGAACTAACTACCGTCGCGGTCGCGGCCAGGGTTCAGGTGGTGGTGGAACAGCTACCCGTGGACACAAAGGTGCGCAGTCACGTTCAGGTCACTCAGCAAAACGTGGTTTCGAAGGTGGTCAAATGCCTTTACAGCGTCGTTTGCCAAAATTTGGTTTCAAAAATGTTAACCGCGTTGAACATCACGGTATTAACCTCGACGCTATCCAGGCGCTGGTTGACAGGATCAAGGTTACCGAAATTAACTTTGACACCCTTATCCAAAACGGGTTGGCACATAAAAATGACAACGTGAAGATCATGGGACGTGGAGAATTAAAATCTAAAGTTGATATTAAAATACATGCCTTTACTGCTACCGCTAAGAAAGCGATTGAAGAAAAAGGTGGAACCATAACTGAAACTAAATAATTTATATGAAGCGTTTTATAGATACACTTCGGAACATTTGGACAATTGAGGAGCTCAGGCAACGCATTTTGGTGACGTTGGGCCTGGTTCTGATCTATCGCCTTGGGTCCTACGTAGTTCTCCCGGGAGTGAATGTCGATGCTTTGAATGCTGCCAGTAATTCCAGCGAGGCCGGTGGAATTGTGGGATTAATAAATATGTTTGCCGGTGGTGCGTTTTTACGTGCCTCAATTTTTGGTCTTGGTATTATGCCATACATTACCGCATCCATTATTATCCAGCTCTTAGGCATGGCGGTACCGTATTTCCAGAAAATGCAAAGAGAAGGGGAGAGTGGTCGTAAAAAGATCAACCAGTACACCAGGTTTTTAACCATTGGTGTAACTGCTGTTCAGGCTCCCGGGTATATCGCTTCCATTAAATCTTCAGCGCCTGGCGCATTTACCGATCTGTCTACCTTCTGGTGGGTTCAGTCTATTTTCATTTTAGTAACTGGTACCATGTTTGTAATGTGGTTGGGTGAAAGAATTACCGATAAAGGTTTAGGAAACGGGATCTCTCTTATCATCATGATCGGGATCATTTCACGTTTACCTTTTGCTTTCCTTTCTGAGGTAAAATCGAGAACAGCCGGAAACGGTGGTTTGATCATCTTTTTAATTGAAATCGTTATTTTATTGTTGGTGATCGTTGGCTGTATCCTTTTGGTTCAGGGTACCAGGCGAATACCGGTGCAGTTTGCCAAGAAAATTGTAGGAAACAAACAATACGGTGGCGTTAGACAGTACATTCCATTAAAAGTGAATGCGGCGGGTGTAATGCCGATTATCTTCGCACAGGCCATTATGTTTATTCCACTGGCTGTTACGAATTTCTCATCTACTGGTGGCGGTATTTTCTCTGAGCGTTACGGATTCTGGTATAATTTTATATTCGCAACACTGATTATTCTTTTTACTTATTTCTATACAGCTATCATGGTGAATCCAAACCAGCTGGCTGATGATATGAAACGCAACGGTGGTTTTATTCCGGGTGTAAAACCGGGTAAGAAAACAGCTGAGTTTATTGACCAGGTAATGAGCCGCATTACTTTGCCAGGCTCAATTTTCCTGGCGGGTGTGGCTATTATGCCTGCATTTGCGCAAAAATTGGGTATCAATAGCGCCTTCGCAGATTTTTACGGTGGAACTTCATTGTTAATTCTTGTTGGTGTGGTATTGGATACCCTGCAACAGATAGAAACTTATTTATTGAACCGTCATTATGATGGATTAATGAAATCTGGCAGAATAAAAGGCAGAGGCGCTAATGCCATGATGGTACAACAAGGTTAATTTTAATATGGCTAAACAATCGAACATTGAAATTGACGGAACAATAATTGAAGCACTAAGTAATGCCATGTTCAGGGCGGAGTTGGAGAATGGACATGTTGTTACAGCACATATATCCGGTAAGATGCGAATGCACTACATTAAGATCTTACCCGGAGATAAAGTAAAACTGGAAATGAGCCCTTACGATTTATCAAAAGCGAGGATCACGTTCAGGTATAAATAAAATGATAAGCGTTTAAGTTGACAAGTTAAAAATAAGAATTTAGAAATAACAGAAAATGAAAGTCAGAGCATCCATAAAGAAAAGAAGCGTAGATTGTAAGATCGTTCGCCGTAAAGGGAAATTGTATGTAATCAACAAAAAAAATCCTAAGTTTAAACAAAGGCAAAAGTAATTTTTGACTTGTAAAAATATTTTTTAATAATTTTATTTAATAAGAATGGCACGTATAGCTGGTATAGATTTACCGAAAAACAAAAGAGGCGTAATAGGATTGACCTATATTTACGGAATTGGTCCTAGCAGGGCTGCTAAAATACTTGGCGAAGCCGGAATTCATCAGGACAAAAAAGTAAGTGAGTGGACTGATGATGAGCAAAACGCGATCCGTAATCACATCAACAACAATTTTAAAATTGAAGGTGCTTTACGTTCTGAGATCCAGTTGAACATTAAACGTTTAACGGATATCAACAGCTACCGTGGCATCCGTCACCGTAACAGTCTTCCTGTTCGTGGCCAGCGTTCTAAAACCAACGCGCGTACCCGTAAAGGAAAACGTAAGACAATTGCCAACAAGAAAATGGCGACTAAATAATAGTAAAGCAGAGCTGAGCTCGCTTCACTATTAAGAGAAGCTGGTGAAGTTCTTATAAATATTAAAAAGACAAACAACAAAATGGCAAAACAACAAACAGCCGCAACTAACGCAAAAGTAACTACTCGCAAGCGTACAGTTAAGGTAGAAGCTACAGGCGAAGCGCATATCAGTGCTACGTTCAATAACATCATCATTTCATTGACCAATACTGCCGGTCAGGTAATTTCCTGGAGCAGTGCAGGTAAAATGGGATTCCGCGGATCTAAAAAGAACACGCCTTATGCAGCTCAAATGGCAGCTCAGGATTGCAGCAAGGTTGCATTTGACGCCGGTTTGCGTAAAGTAAAAGTTTATGTTAAAGGTCCGGGTGGCGGAAGAGAAAGCGCTATCAGAACAATTGCGGCTTCAGGAATTGAAGTAGCTGAAATTATGGATATCACGCCAATGCCACACAATGGCTGTCGTCCTCCAAAACGCAGAAGAGTTTAATAAACAAAAAAAGCCGTCCCCAACCTGGTTGGGGATAGGAGTTGATCATCTATAGGGTTTTCAACTTAAATAATAGGTGAAGCAGGTCGTTGACCGGCTTCGCTGGAGTAAAAACGAGAAGCGGAACAATTTCGCTTCATAAAAAAAGAAAAATTATTTAAAATGGCAAGGTACACAGGTCCCACATCAAAAATCGCCCGCAGGTTCAGAGAACCAATCTTTGGCGCGGACAAAGCATTAGAAAAAAAGAATTATCCTCCAGGGCAACACGGAAACACAAAAAAACGTGCCAAACAATCTGAATATGCTGTTCAGTTAATGGAGAAACAAAAAGCTAAATATACTTACGGTATTTTAGAAAAACAATTTGCAAGAACATTTGATAAAGCCGCCCGTTCTCATGGAATTACCGGTGAGGTTTTATTACAACTGATCGAAAGCCGTTTAGATAACGTGGTTTATCGTTTAGGAATTGCGCCAACGCGCAGAGGTGCCCGTCAGTTAGTATCGCACGCTCACATCACGGTAAATGGCAGTGTTGTAAACATCGCTTCTTACTCATTAAAACCAGGTGATATTGTTGGTGTTCGCGAGAAATCAAAAACTATGGAGATCATCACCAATTCAGTTTCAGGAAATGTTAACAAACATGCCTGGTTGGATTTCGACAGAAACTCTATGAGCGGTAAATTTTTGAACCGCCCTGAGCGCTCACAGATTCCTGAAAACATTAAGGAACAGCTGATCGTGGAGTTGTACTCTAAATAATAAAATAATTTAATTAATTTATACAAGCTAAAGATATGGCAATTTTAAATTTCGTAAAACCTGACAAGGTTATTATGATTAACTCGACCGAAACAACAGGCCAATTTGAGTTTAGACCACTTGAGCCGGGTTTTGGTATTACAATCGGAAATTCTTTACGACGTATCTTATTATCTTCACTTGAAGGATATGCGATCACGAGCCTGAAGATCGAAGGTGTTGACCATGAGTTCTCAACCATTAAAGGTGTTGTTGAAGACGTTACAGAAATAGTTCTTAATTTAAAGCAGGTTCGTTTCAAAAAACAACTTGACAACCACGATAACGAAAAAATTACCGTTCACTTTGCCGGCAGCGAAAAATTCACCGCGGGCGATATCGGTAAATATGTAAACGGTTTCCAGATATTAAATCCTGAACTGGTTATTTTTAACTGTGATCCTTCTGTTCGTTTAAAAATGGAATTAACTGTAGAACGTGGCCGTGGTTATGTGCCTGCAGAAGAGAACAAAAGCAACAGCGCGCCAATTGGAACTATTTTTATCGATTCGATCTATACGCCAATAAAAAATGTAAAGTACAACATCGAAAACTACCGTGTTGAACAAAAAACAGATTACGAGCGTTTGATCCTGGATATTGTTACTGATGGCTCTATTCACCCGAAAGAAGCTTTAAAAGAGGCGGCTAAGATCCTTATTTTCCACTTCATGTTGTTCTCAGACGAAAAAATCACTTTAGACGCTGAAGAAAAACGCAATGAAGAGGAATTTGACGAAACAAGCCTTCACATGCGCCAGTTATTAAAAACCAAACTGGTTGACATGGACCTTTCAGTTCGTGCGTTAAACTGCCTTAAAGCGGCCGACGTTGAGACTTTAGGGGAACTTGTATCCTTTAACAAGAACGATTTGTTGAAATTCAGGAATTTTGGTAAAAAGTCGTTAACTGAATTAGAAGACCTCGTTCAGTCAAAGACCTTACAATTTGGAATGAATGTTGCAAAATATAAATTAGATAAAGACTAATAAATTAATTTACAATTGTCAGATTTACAATTGACAATTGAAAGAAAAAAAATAATAACACGATATTTGCAAATTGTAAATTGTAAATAACAAAATTGTCAATTAAAAATGAGACACGGAGATAAAGTAAATAATTTAGGTAGAAAAACGGCTCACCGTCACGCGTTGTTGATGAACTTAGCCTGCGCTTTGATCGAGAACAAACGTATTTTTACCACCCTGGCAAAAGCTAAAGCATTACGCACTTACGTTGAGCCACTGATCACAAAAAGCAAAGACGATAGCACACACAGCCGTCGTACTGCATACGCTTATTTAAAGAATAAGGAAGCGGTTACAGCTTTGTTTAAAGATGTTGCTGGAAAAGTAGCTGACCGTAAAGGTGGTTACACCCGTATCATTAAAACAGGTAACAGGCAAGGTGACGCTGCTGAAATGGCAATGATCGAACTGGTTGACTTCAACGAATTGTATAACAACAATAAACCGTCTGAAACTACCGCGAAGGCCAAAACTACCCGTAGGAGCCGTGGTGCCAAGAAACCAGCTGGTGCCAAAGGTAAATCGGCCGATACTTCTTCTGTTGAAGAGGCGAAACCAGAGTAAATTCTATTTAATTCATATTAAAAACCCTTTCAGTGATACTGGAAGGGTTTTTTGTTGGATTCAGGTGCAAAATGAAACAGCCGGCAATTTTAATTGGGAACCAGGCATAAATTACAATAAACCATGAACTGATAAAAAGGACAGTGCTGGCTGCATGAAACGGTATAGATAAGTTTTGCGGGAACCTCAAAACGAAAAAACCCTTTCAGAAACTGAAAGGGTTTTTTTTATGATGTACCGGAGCTCAATATGGTAGGCACCGGATCAATAGATCAATTTTTGCAAAACCTACTTAATTGCACAGGTCATAGGAAGTGATGGTGAAGGTTGACCATCAACGGTTGACGTGCTGGTTTGCAGGCCTTTACACCATTCTTCAGCACCTTTTTTGCTTGATTTGGCTGCAGTTTTAACCAGGAAAGTAGTGCCAAAGAAACTAGTGCTACACTCACAGGTATAATCTTTTTTGCAGGAAGCTAACGATAATGAAGCGATGGCCGCTATAAATAATACTTTTTTCATTTTCTTGAGTTTTTTTTAATTATTAATTATTTTATTGCACATGTTCCCATTTCCGCAGGCTCAGATACACCGCCCACTTCAACTGTTGACTTCTCAAAACCTTTACACCATTCTTCAGCATCTTTCTTTTTGGTTTTTGCCTTAATGGTGTTAACGTAAGTTGTTGTCGTACCACCAGAAGTATCTGTATCGGTACACACGCATTCGTAGTCTTTTTTGCAAGATGTTGCAAAAGCAGCAACGATGCAGATCGCAATAAATTTTTTCATAATTATTTTTTTAGGGTTTAATACGCGGTAAAAGTACTAACAAAAAATGAAAAGAAAAAAACTTTGTATAATGTTTTTTTAATGATTTCAATCAGAAATCGGTCCCGTTCTGCTGATTTATTTAGTTATTTATCGTTTTGGATGTAATATCTCTCATTTTTGGGTCTGTAAACGCCCGTTTTGCTTATGTGGAAATATCACTCAGCAACATCTTATCCTTTTGCCTGATTCCTCTCTCTGTTCTTTCAAGGCTAACGCATTCTATCGAAGGGTCGTGCTCAAAGAATAATTTCCAGTTATTCTCCAGCGCTTTGTTTAAGATGATTTCTTTTTCTTTTAATGTTTCAAGCGGTCTCATGTCGTAACCCATTACGTAAGGAATAGGGAGATGAGCGGCGCTGGGGATCAGGTCTGCCGTGTAAAGTATGGTGTTTTCTTTGTATTGAACCAGGGGCAGCATCATGGCCTCGGTATGCCCGTTTACTTCAATGAATGATAAGCCCGGAATCAGCGAGCTGCTTTGGTCGATAAACTGCAGCCTGCCGCTTTCTTTAATAGGCATAATGTTCTCTTTGATAAAGCTGGCTTTCTCCCTGGCATTGGGATGTGTGGCCCATTCCCAGTGTTTGGCGCTACAATAATAGTTGGCATTCTTAAAAACAGGCTCTAATTTGGTTTTGTCGCTGTTGAATTTAATACTTCCCCCGCAATGGTCGAAATGCAAATGGGTTAATACCATGTCGGTGATGTCATCAAAGCCAAAGCCATGTTTTTTCAACGATTTTTCGAGGCTGTCGTCGCCATGCAGGTAATAATACCCGAAGAACTTTTCGTCCTGTTTATTACCCATGCCGTTATCTATCAAAATCAGGCGGTTCCCATCCTCAATCAGCAGGCAGCGCAGAGCCCAGCTGCACATGTTGTTTTCATCCGCCGGATTGAGTTTATTCCAGATGCTTTTGGGTACCACGCCAAACATGGCCCCGCCGTCGAGTTTAAAATGACCGGCGTTAACTGAATAGAGTTTCATAGTTGTTATTGTTGATGTTTGTGTTCACTGAAAGCTGTCATGCGTTCGTGGGAGATCGGCTTAAATTTACAAAATCATTGCTACACGGGGTAAAATAAAAAATCCGCCAGATTCACCTGGCGGATTCCTAACAACATCAATAATTATTTATTTTGAGACAATGACCTTGTGCGTAACGCGTTCAGATCCATTTGAAATTTCAATAAAGTAAATGCCATCAGACCTGTCGCCCAGGTCCATATTGATCATATCGTGGGTCACATTCTCAAGACGGTCACCTGAAATCTGCTGTCCAATAGCGTTATAAACACTAATGTTGAGATCCTGTTCTTTTGGCAGGGTAAACACCAGGCTAAATTGCCCGTTGTTTGGGTTTGGCATCACCGAAATGTTTGAACTGAACTCGGTTTGTTGTTCCTTAATGCCCACAACCGGTCTGCAGGTGATTTGAGGCATAATGGCCAGCTGAATCTTGGCATTCCGGCCAAAACGCATGGTCCTCCAGTTATTGGAAGGGTTCAACAAAACCCAACTGCTGGAGTCGGTGGAAAGATTTGTTTTGGTGTTTCCGAAAATGTTGATAGAATCGGTAACCGAGTTGAACGGTGTTTGCACCGATGCGAAGAAACCGGGAGTATTGGGTGTCAGCAGAACCGGTTGCGCAAAATCAAATTTAAACGGAATAATTTTTGTTGTTTGAAAAGAGTAGGTAGGGCTTCCTACATACCTGATCCATTTGAGTTTTTGCCCGCTTTGTATTTTCTTAAGGCTGTCGCTTTTTAGTGCGAATTGTGTATTAGGTCCGGTGGTGGCATTACCGCTGTATAGAATACATGCGATCTGCGTGCCTGCTGTAAAAGCAGTTGCTTTTGTGCCCACGCTGTCAAACAAAACAATTACGCTGTTTACCTGGGGAAAACTAATGGCGCTATATGTAGTAGCTGGAATGAACTGGGCAAATTCTTTATCCTTATAACAGTTGGTGCCGGTAAGATAACCTGCAAATCCGGTCGCGCAACCCGATACCAGAGCACTATTTGCCGACTTGTAGGTAGCAAGCGTATCATAAGGTTTTATCATTCTCACCGTATCAAGGCAAAGTTGTGTTGCAGGACAGTTTACAACGGTAACAACAGCCGTATAACTTGAAATATTGGTGGTATTGGTCGCGGTCATATAAAGGGTGTATGTACCTGCACCCGGAAAGTTAATCATAGGACTGGCAACTGAAGGGGCCGGATTGATACCAGCGCCCGGCGCAACATTCCATTGATAGGTGGGTGCAGGCCAACCGGTTGATGTATTGTTCGGGGTCAACTGTGTATTGGCGCACAACACGTCGTTAAATGTAAAACTTGCAACGGCCGGCGCTGCCACCTGTGTGTAGCTGCATAAACCGTGGGTTCCTAAAAGGTTGCGGTAGTTGCACTGGCTCATAGCTGTTTGCATGCGCACAGTTTGTTTGTGGGTAAACATAAACCTGCAGGCATCATCTGTTTCATCCATAAAATTCATGGTCATCTCACCATTTGGACTTTGATTGATGCCGCAGCGGTTCACGTAAGAAGGGTAGGGCGGGCAACCTGTATTTGCCTGTTTGGCCCATGGAGTATCTGTGCAATAGTCATCAAGACAATTTCCGTCACCCCATATATTTCTTATACCCAGCCAATGTGCTACTTCCTTGGTGGCTACGCGACCTTTATCGTGTGGGGCAGCTAATGCGCCTGTATTACCAATTGTTTTTGACCAGCACCAAACGCCGTCGTCTAATGAAGTTCCTCCGCTGTTTGGTATTCCTACCAGGGAAGTTCCTGCAGGATAAGTTGCAAAGCCAAGTATGGTTAAGGAAGCTGTTTTATCGCTTACCCAGATGTTTAAATATTTTGTCGGGTCCCAGCAGTGGAACGGCTTCACTTGATTGTTGATATAACTTACGATATTAGCAGTAGCGCTGGGGCTTGCCCAGCCCGATGTTGTGGCATTTACACGATGAATTCCGGGTTCTGCCAGAGGGACATTAAAAGGATCTTTGGTTGCCAGGCAAAACTGTATGTTGGTATTGGATACGAGGTTTGCGAATGCCTGGGGAACATTTCCAACATTGAGGCCTATTCCCGCATAATCAGCATTTAATACAGTAACCTGTGAAGTAACCTGCGCGACTGAAAGATTAGGATAGGTGCCAATAGCCTCGCCTGTATGAATTACGTGAAAGATAATAGGGATGCGGTAAGCCACATTCGTGGCTTTGCCACTTTGTAGGTTTTGTTCGAACTTTTCAACTTCTTTATTAAACCAGTTATTCCATTGCTGGGAAGGAGCTTCTGTTCCGCTTTGTCTGAAGTTAGGATCGCCCGCTTGCTGCAATTGCCCTTTTAACACGATAGAACCAAGGATGGCGACACAAAATAACTGTAATTTTTTACTCATAATGCTGATTAATTTGATTTGTAATAAAAGTATAAAAAAAAATAAACATAAAAAAATAATTCCCTCGTTCGCATGTCACTTCTGCTCATTGTACCATACAGCATAATTTCGATTATGGTTTGGTAAGGCGGGCAAATTTTAACAACAGGTTTTTGCTTCCCGCCTTTTCAAATTCAATGGTAGCTTTGGTTTCAGGCCAAATGCCTTCAAGTAAAACAATAGTACCTGCCCCGAATTTTTCATGCGTAACAACATCCCCTTCTTTAAAGGATCGGTTTAACGCTACGTCAACTGGCGCCACCTGTGAGGTGGCCAGTCTTGAATTAATACTGATGAGGCGTTTGGGTTTAGGATTAAAATTGATGGTAGAACCCGCCTGTTGATTGCCGGTATCGTTGTCCTGCAGGCTTCCACCATAGCTGCTCCTGAATTTATCAAACAAATCAGCGGCAAATGGATTTGGGCCGGGTTCTTCAGGATAGTCGATGTATTTATCATCTATCTCGTCGATGAACCTGCTTGGCTCACAATAGGTCACGTTCCCAAACCTGTACCGCATGGTCGCGTAACTCAATGTTGCCTGTTTTTCGGCCCTTGTAACTGCAACATAAAATAAACGCCGCTCTTCTTCAAGGTCTGACCGGCTGTTTAAAGATAGCTGCGAGGGGAATAAATTCTCTTCCAGCCCCACGATATAAACATATGGAAACTCAAGCCCCTTGGCCGAATGTATGGTCATTAAACTCACTTTATCGGGGTTGGCGTCTTTTTCATCTTCTTTGTCAACGCTGGTGAGCAGTGTGATTTCCTGCATGAATTCGTCAAGCGTTTTTATGCTTGTATCTGCGGGTATCAGTTGAAGTTCGGTTTCTTCTTTCTTAAGCGACTGTTTAATGATATCATTCAGCTCATCTTCCTGCGGGGTCCGGGGCTGTTCTACAAAGTCTTTGATCCCGTTCAGGAGCTCCTGGATGTTTTCGTACCGGCTCACGCCTTCAGGCGTTTTGTCGGAATATAGTTCGCGCACCACACCACTGTTTACAGCGATGTGATTGGCAAGGTCAAACGCGTCCTTGTATGGGAGGAGCAGGCTGTATGAATTGATTTGTGTTACAAAATCACTGATTTTAGAGGCGATACCGGCGTTGATGCCCAGGTTAAAGTCCTTTAAATTGCTGATTACCGTGAACATGTTAATGTCGTGCTCGGCCGCAGCCACGGTGATTTTGTCAACCGTTGTCTGGCCAATGCCCCTTGCAGGATAGTTAATGATACGCCTCAGGCTTTCGTCGTCGCTGTTATTGATGGTGAGCCTGAAATAAGAAAGTATGTCCTTGATTTCCTTGCGCTGATAAAAACTTACACCTCCGTAAATTTTATAGGCGATGTTTAATTTTCGCAGGGCTTCCTCAAACGACCTCGATTGCGCGTTGGTACGGTAAAGAATTGCAAACTCACTGTTTAACGCCTGATGATTGTTTTTTGTTTCAAAAATACTTGTGGCGATTTTCTGACCCTCTTCGTTATCGGTACTGGCTTTAAACACTTTTATTTTCTGGCCATCTTCGTTATTGGTAAACACCAGCTTCTTAAACTGGTCTTTATTATTGGCGATGATGTGATTCGCCGCTTCAACAATTGTTTTGGTGCTGCGGTAATTCTGTTCCAGTTTAAAGGTTTTAAGGTCGGGATAATCTTTTTCGAAATTCAGAATATTCTGAATATTGGCACCCCTGAACGCGTAAATACTTTGCGCGTCGTCGCCCACTACACAAATATTCTGGAACCTGGCCGCGAGTTGTTTCACAATAACATATTGCGAAAAATTGGTATCCTGATACTCATCTACCAGGATGTAGCGGAACTTGCTTTGGTATTTTAACAGCACCTCCGGGAAATCGCGCAGTAAAATATTGGTTTGGTAAAGCAGGTCATCAAAATCCATGGCCCCTGTTTTAAAGTTCCTTTTCTGGTAGGCGGCATAAATTTGCCCAAGCATGGGCTTGCGGCTCGACTGGTCTTCCTGCATGGTAACAGGGTTGTTTTGATATTGCTGCGCCGAGATCAGTTTGTTTTTGGCGTCGCTGATCCTGTTTAAAACCAGCGATGGTTTATAGACCTTATCATCGAGATTAAACTGTTTTAAAATTTCCTTGATCACCCCCTTGCTGTCGTCGGTGTCGTAAATGGTGAAATTGTTGGGGTACCCGATCTTTTGAGCTTCGATTCTTAAAATCTTGGCGAATACACTGTGAAATGTACCCATCCACAGGTTTTTGGCTTCTGCCGGACCCACAATTTTCGCTATCCGGTCTTTCATTTCACGGGCTGCTTTGTTGGTAAATGTGAGCGCGAGAATATTAAAGGAATCAACCCCTTTTTCCATTAAATGGGCAATGCGGTAAGTAAGCACGCGTGTTTTGCCCGATCCGGCACCGGCGATAATCATAACCGGACCCTCGGTGGCCATGGCGGCTGCACGCTGCACGGGATTAAGTTCTTCGAGAAAATGATTCATTTTATAAATTTGATAAACTTTTTACTTCTTTAGAGCCTTGCTTTTTAGAAGATTTAAACATTCTTTACAGCTATCTTATAAACAAGGGTTTTGGAAAATGGTTTTGGTTTAATTGACAGGATTTACCGCGTAAAAATATCTCCCAACCCGAGGAAAAAAATCCAAATAAACAATCCCAAATAATAATCAAACTAAAAAACTAAAAAGATTTTAACAAATTACTACACTCAAGGAAACCATAGTTTCACTAAATGAATTGGCCTATTTAAGAGAAAATGTGAGAAAATAATTTATTTTTATAATAAGCAAACGGGTGTCATGAAAAGTTTAAAATTTTTCCTGTTTTTGTTTTTTTTCAGTTCACTCTGTCATGGCCAATCTATTAACTGCCCCAACAACTCTGTTTACATACACACCGGTGGCCAGATCATCGAACAACCGCTTCCTTTACCCGCCGCTTCAACTACTGTATTAACCGGTTTGCCCCCCGGGGCCAACGGTCTAGCAATTGGTCCGCCGTTTGGGTTTACAGCTCCCAACCCTACTTTCTGGACAGTTTCCGGGGGTACCTACTGGTATTATAACGGTTCGGCATGGGTGAACACAACCCATACACCTGGTAACAACGCCGCGGTGAACATCGGCGGCGGCGGTAACTGCCTCTATAACCTCGTTGGAGGAACCGGACAGATCTACGTTTATAACGGTTCTGGTAATGGTACACTTTTAACTACCGTGTCGGGCTTTAGTGGTGGCGGTCCTTATGATATAGGTGCTGACCAGAACGATAATTTTTACCTTGTAAAAGCAACAACACCCAATCCGGCCCTTATTGTTTATAATCCTGCGGGGATGGCCATATGCAGTTATAGTCTTGCCAACCTTCCGGCCGTTGTCAGTGGCGGGGGCTTCGCGATCATCAACAATTTAATTGCTGTTTATAATTCGGGTTTCAGCCTGGCGAATATCAATCCGGTTTCTCCTCAAATCACCTTCACCGCGCAAAGCGCAATTGTATCACCCATAGATTTTGCAAACTGCGTTATTCCGGTTCCTACAGGAACCGTTGTAACTCCTTTGGGCAGCGTGCTCAATTGCGCCAACAATACACTGCCGCTGGTTGCCGAAGTGGTTCCGGGTGGTATCGGCATGATGCCAGGGCCGTCGTCATCAACGTTGACCTCATCGAGTTATACATGGAGTGGCCCGGGCATAATCGCGGGTCAGAACACCGCTACCATCACAGTTAACCAGGCCGGCATTTATACTTTTTCTGTTTACTCAAGTGGCTGCCCCGCTCAAAGAATTGTAAAATCAATAATGATAACCAACGCGGGTCTGGCGTTAACGCCCACTATTACTGCACCGGCCTGTTTCCAGGGACCCACCACCCTGTCGGTAACAGCCAACATCGCCTTTAACGGCGCGCAATGGACCGGCCCTGGTATCAGCGGCCCAGCTTCCAATTTCATTGCGAGTATCATCCTGCCTGGCATTTACTCTGTAGCTGTCACAAACACGTTGGGGTGTACAGGCAGCGCAACCGCTCACGTTCAGGCGCCGCCGGTTATTTCAGCGGCACTCAGCAGCAACAGCATATGCGCACAAGGTTCAAATGGTTCGGTTAGCTCTTTAACTTTAACACCATCGGGAGGGCTCAGCTATAGTCTCATCACCAACCCCAACTTTTCTTTTAGTTTGTCGGGACCCTGGATCTGTTTTCCGGTTGGCGCCCAGCCTGCCATACCATCACTCGCGTCGGCTACTATCATTGGGTCAAACGGTGTTTGTAGCGGCTCAATTGTAACAGGATTTTTTATTGTGCCAAATCCAACTATTACCATTACGCCGTCTGTTTCAAGTGTGTGCAATGGCTTTTCAAAAACTTTCAGCGTCACAGGCGCTTCAACCTACAACTGGTTTCCCGGTCAGGGCCTGAGCGCATTTTCGGGCCCAACAGTAACCGCTAACACAGTTAACACCACCATTTATTCAGCTTATGGTTCGAGCCAGGGCTGTAACAGCGCAACTAAAAACAATACACTGACTGTGCTCCCGATCCCTACTGTTTTTGCCAACCCAGTGAACCCCACAGTATGTGTGGGGAACCAGGCTTCACTTCACGCCACAGGCACGGCTACCTCGTTTACCTGGCATTGCTCATGCGGTCCATCGCTTGTGATGTCGCCAAACATTATCGTAAATGCTTTTTCACCCAGTACACTTACCGTGACCGGTTCGTTAAATTCCTGTACCAGTTCAGCTACCGCGAGCATCTCTACGGTGGCGCCTCCATCGCTTTCGATGCTGTTCAGCAGCACTTCGGTGTGCGCGCAACCGGTAAATGGCTCTCCAAACGCAATCCATGTTACGCCTGTAGGCGCAGTTAATTATACATTGTTAAGCGGTGCCAACTACAATGTGACGTCGGCATTTGGTCCCGGTATGACCATTTCCCCTGTTGGTTTACCTCAATCCGGTATCACCGTGGTTACTGCTACCTTACTTGGCTCCAACGGCTATTGCCAGGTTTCAGCTGCCCAGTCTTTTTCTGTGATTCCAAATCCCGTTATCAATTCAACGCCGGCAACCGCCATTATATGTCCCGGCGAGAGCCTTCTGCTAAGTGCTTCGGGCGCCTCAACTTATTCATGGTCGGCCACTGGCGGCGGACTGAATAGTTACACCGGCAATAATGTAGTGGCTAATCCAACCATCACCAGCGTTTATTCCGTTGTGGGAGAAAGTCTTGGTTGCCGCAGCATGGCGCAGGCGAACATTGTGAACCTTTCGGCACTTCCTAACGTTTCGATCATTGCCGCGTCGCCAACGCTTTGTGCGGGCAGCCCTGTTCTATTAAAGGCCATCGGCAACGCGGGTTCCTATTATTGGTTACCGGCAAATGGTCTTGGCGCCAGCACCGGCGCCAACGTCTCAGTGGCACCATCGGCGTCGCAAATTTATACGGTTATCGCGTCGTTAAACAGCTGCAGCACATTACGATTGACATTTCCATTCCGAAAATGGCGAAGCCAAGAATTACACCAATTAAGCAGAATAAAATTTCTGTTAATATAAAAAGTGGTTTACTTAGTGAGTTGAACTGAATTACCAAAATA
>JAZKFC010000050.1:12893-39445 GCA_040386615.1 Bacteroidota bacterium | reverse complement strand
GCGCTTACACGATGACGGTAAGAGACATGAACAACGGTTGTACTTCACAAACCACAGCATTACTGGGCGATAACAGGGTATTCCCGGTGATCACCACCACCAATACGGTGCCTTTGGATTGCGGTAATTTAGCAACGGTGAAATTAATGGCCCAGGTGGTAGGCATGAACCCCAACCAGGTCACGGCCCAATGGTATGGCCCTGATCCAACACCAGGTATTCAGAATCCAAACACCCTCACCCTTACCACCGATGGCGTAGGAGATTATAAACTGGTAGTAACCACTAACAGCAATGGTTGTACAAGTTCGGCGGTAGTAAAAGTTACAAATGGAGTATTAACTGCTAATTTCACTGCCGACCAGGAGAGTGGCTTTGCGCCACTGACGGTTAATTTTACCAATAACTCGGCCTCTTCATCCAATTCTACACCTACCCAGAGTATTACTTCTATCTGGAGCTTTGGTAATGGCACTACGAGAACAACCACCGTGAACACTACCCAGGCAGGCACTTCGGCAGTGTATACCCAGCCGGGCACATACACTGTAACCATGTATGCTACCAAGGGCAGTTGCATTGATACATTTGTAAAAGTGATCAGGGTTGATATTCCATCCAAGCTGGAAGTACCAAACGTGTTCACGCCTAACGGCGATGGGGCCAATGATATTTTCTTTGTAAGAACGGCCAACCTGAGCGAGATCAGCGCAGTGATCTTTGATCGCTGGGGCAATAAGATCTATGAGCTTACTACCGAAAAAGGCAACATTGCCTGGGATGGTAAGAGCAACACAGGTAAAGAAGCTCCGGATGGAACCTATTTCTATATCATCACTGCCAAGGGCAAGGATGGTCAGAATTACGAGACCAAAGGAACATTGAGCCTGTTCAGGTAATGATATAAGATATTCGCCTTCGCTCTTTGAGCTACGGCAAATGATAGTTCGTAGGTCTGGCTCGATCGTTCGTCGTTAGCCGTTTGGCAGGCGCAGAAGCACCGACGAAGCAGCATTAAAATAAACCCGGTAAATTTACCGGGTTTTATTTTGACAAATTTTTCAATTACAAATAAAATCTTAAATTTGAGCACTTTATAACTATATATGAACATTCACGAATATCAGGGTAAAAGCATTTTAAAAAGTTTTGGTGTGGCAGTGCAGGAAGGAATTGTAGCGGAAACACCAGAGCAGGCAGTAGCGGCGGCAAAGGAGCTTAAAGTGAAGTATAACAGCGACTGGGTGGTTGTAAAAGCTCAGATCCACGCGGGAGGAAGAGGAAAAGGCGGTGGTGTAAAACTTGCGAAAAACCTTGATGAAGTAAAAGAGAAAGCAACCCAGATCCTTGGTATGCATTTGATTACTCCTCAAACCAGCGCCACCGGTAAACTGGTGAACAAGGTGCTGATCACACAGGATGTTTATTACCCGGGCGCCTCACCAACAAAGGAATTTTATGTAAGCGTGCTTTTAGATCGCGCGAAGAGCCGCAATACGATCATCTACAGTACTGAGGGTGGTATGGATATTGAACATGTGGCAGAACATACACCTGAAAAAATATGGAAGGAAGAAATTGATCCACGCGTTGGTATGCAGGCATTCCAGGCGAGGAAGATCGCTTTTAATTTAGGACTTACCGGTAACGCGTTCAAAGAGATGGTGAAATTTATTACCTCGCTTTACAAAGCTTACGAAAGTATCGACGCTTCACTTTTTGAAATTAACCCGGTTCTAAAAACCAGCGACGATAAAATTATTGCCGTTGACAGCAAAGTTTCTTTTGATGACAACAGCCTTTACCGTCATCCCGATTATTCGGCGATGCGCGATATTACCGAAGAAGATCCAACCGACGTGGAAGCACGATTGGCTGAATTGAATTATGTGAAGCTTGACGGGAATGTTGGCTGCATGGTAAACGGCGCCGGGTTGGCAATGGCTACCATGGACATTATTAAATTAAGCGGCGGAGAGCCGGCGAACTTCCTCGATGTTGGCGGAACGGCTAACGCTGAACGCGTTGAAAAAGCATTCAGAATAATTTTAAAGGACAAGAATGTTAAAGCCATTCTGGTGAATATATTTGGCGGTATTGTGCGTTGCGACAGGGTAGCGCAGGGAATTGTTGATGCTTACAATAACATGGGAACCATCAACGTGCCAATCATTGTACGCCTGCAAGGTACGAACGCGGAAGCTGCTAAAAAGCTGATCGATGAATCGGGACTTAAAGTATATTCCGCTATCGAATTTCATGAAGCAGCGGCACTTGTAAATAAATTATTAAAAGCTAACTAAAAAAATTATATCTTTAAAAAATGAATAAATCAACCCTACTATTTTTATCCGCGCTTACCATTTTTACGCTCAGCGGCTGTGGTGATGGTGAAAAAACTGAAGAAGTGGAAACCGTGGATTCCACAAAGACAGAAGAGCCAAAAAACGGCCAGGTTTCTGAAACATTTTTCCAGGTTCCTTCTCCGGGAGAGATGCTCACCTTCATTAAAATGATCGGTGGCAATACCAAGGAAACTTCGTTTTTAAATCCTCCTGCCAATCAGAAAAATTACACTGATAATAAACTTAGGGCGCTGAATTTTGGTATCTACAGCTGCGATCTAAGCTACTGCAGTATTTTCGAGATCGGCTCCGAGGCCCTCAAATATTTTAAAACAGTTAAAGTGATGGGCGACCAGTTAGGTGTTGCAACCGCCATTAAACCTGAAATTTTGAAGAGACTCGAAAGCAATATCGGATCATCTGACTCGTTGGGTGTTATTACCGATGACGTTTATTTCTCTTCTTTCGAAGCGCTTGAAGAAAGCAAACAAGGACCAACCCTGGCCCTGGTGGTTGCCGGCGGCTGGTTGGAAAGTATCTATATCGCCACAAGTCTGATCAAAAAATTTGAGCCTAACAGTGCTGTTATTGAACGTTTGGCCGATCAAAAATACACGCTTGAAAACCTGGTTGAATTCCTGAAGAAACATGAAACAGATGTAAACGTTGAATCGGTTAGAAAAGATTTTGAAGGTTTACTGGCAGAGTTCAACAAGATAGCCGAAAAAGACGCGCAGGCTGCTAAAACCAAGGATAACAAGGCCGCTACCTTAACGGGTGGAAAACAGCTGGTGATCACAGAAGATGTTTATAAAGCAATCGTTAATAAGATAAAATCTGTTCGCAACTCATATACATTAACTCAATAATAGCTTATAACCCCATGAAATACGTTTTAACCTTAATAGCAATTGCCTTATTGAATACGTCATTTTTCGCGCAAGCCAGTGTTTGCGGGCAGTTTCATAAAAAATACTGTGTGCTCGATGGCAGTGGCGCCGGTAAGTGGCAGTACAACGCGCAAAGCAAAAGCGGGTTGTTTAACCAGGGCATGGTTTCGAAATTACGCTGCGTTATTTACAAAGGAATGGATTACCGAATTTCAGTTTGTTGTGAAGTAACCATCGGCGATAAAGTGAGCTACAAGATCTTTGATTCACGCACTAACGAATTATTATTTGATAACAGCACCGCTGAAGATACACAAACCTTTGAATTTGCCAGCGTAAGCACACGCCAGCTGATCATTGAAGTGGTTGTTCCTAAAGGCGCTACTGAAAAAGACAAACATAAAGCTGCTGACGCCGCTTGTGTTGGGCTTTTGATCGAACACAAAATTACCGACAGACAGGGTTTTTCTTCGTACTAACCCCATCGGGCTTAATTGTTAACGACCCAGCCTTACAGGTTGGGTTTTTTTTTAAATTTGTTTATACCATTCAACCATGTCTATTCATAAAGAAATAAAAAGAGTAACAACAAGCGTGTTGCTCGAGATGAAAAGAAGAGGCGAAAAGATCGCGATGCTGACGGCGTATGATTACACCATGGCCAAGATCATCGATCATTCGGGTGTTGACGTGATTTTGGTTGGTGACAGCGCCAGTAACGTCATGGCGGGACATGAAACCACCCTGCCGATCACCCTTGACCAGATGATCTATCACGCCAGCAGCGTGGTAAGAGCCGTTGAAAGAGCGCTGGTTGTTGTGGATCTGCCTTTTGGGTCATACCAGGCCAACTCCAAGGAGGCATTAAATTCATCCATCCGCATTATGAAGGAAAGCGGGGCCCACGCCGTAAAAATGGAAGGTGGAAGAGAGATCAAAGAAAGCATAGAGAGAATATTAACCGCAGGCATCCCCGTGATGGGCCACCTGGGTTTAACCCCCCAAAGTATTTATAAGTTTGGAACCTATACCGTGCGCGCCAAAAAAGAAGACGAGGCCGAACATTTAATTGAAGACGCCAGGTTGCTGGAACAGTACGGTTGTTTTGCGCTGGTGTTGGAAAAAATTCCGGCAAGTGTAGCTGAAAAGGTGGCAAAAAGCATCTCCATTCCTGTGATCGGCATCGGCGCGGGTAGTGGTGTTGACGGCCAGGTATTAGTAACACATGATATGGTAGGAATGACCCATGAGTTCAGCCCGCGGTTTTTAAGAAGGTACCTGAATTTGTATGAAAGTATGGGCAACGCGTTTAAACAGTATAGCGAGGACGTTAAAAGCAAAAATTTCCCGAGCGATAAGGAGCAATATTGATTAGCGGATTTTTACTTTTTCTACTTGGAGGATCTCCTTGGTTTTGTTGTTGTACGCAAATACTACCAGGTACATATGCCTGTCGTCGGTACAAACCTGATCTTTATAGAAACATTTAGAAACCACGTTACAATCCTTGCGAACTGAAACCGTATCGTTTACCGCTGTTCCACCGGACTTTAATAATTGTCCCCAGGTACCGTTAAGAGATTTAACCATGATGTGATCAAAGCGGTAATCAGGTCTTCTATCCCCATTAACAACTACGGCACCTGAAGGCGGCAGATAGTCTTTCTGGTCGCCCACAACGCTGTCCATAGTGAGAACCATATTTAGGTAAACGTCTTCTGCAATAACAGCTTTAAAAGTCGTTAAAACTTTCACGTTAAGTATTTTTTGTCCGGGATCGTAGGTAGTTGTTAGGTCCAGTTTTACACTCTGAGGTTTCGCCAACTCAGAAACTACGTTTCCTTCCCAGGTAGAATAGTTCTGCGGGTACTTATCAAGGATAAGCATCCTGTTAACCGAACCTTTTGGGAGCCCTGCACCCGACATATTGAAAAACACATCCCAATCGGTTGAAGAAGGATCTCTGAAATCTTCAAAGTAATCGAGAACTTTGGGCTTTGCAAAAGTTTCACTTACGTGATTCGCTATAACGATCAACCTGTTGTATTTCCCAAGGAGTTCTTCTGCTTTTTTCGCTGCTGGTGGGCAATTTCCGCACGTATGACCAGTGTAGTCTTCGAGCAGAACTTTTCGTGTGTTACTAACAAGTGCATTTGTCCGTACAATAATTGCTGCACTGTCGAGCGTGCACTCAGGCTTAACAGGAGGAACTCTCGGCGGAATTTTATCACAACCAGTGAAAAATAAAACCAGAAAAAGAAGGGAAACTAAATTTCGCATTTGGTAAAATATCTGTTAATCAAAGATACTAAAAACTGCTGGTAATTGAAAGTGTTAAACCGTTGGATGCGGGGACTGTCCGACAGACCCCTCCAACGCAGAAAATTCCTGCGCTTTGTTTTCCGTAACTTACAGCGATACGGTGTGGCCCCTGATTATAGCCGAAAGTACCCAAATAGTAATGAATTTGTGACTTTATGGTAGGATTTCCGTAGTTATATTGGTCATACGCGGCAATAAACCAGTTCCCTGTTGGTGACCACTCTATTAAAGCGGCAGCCCAATTTCCTTTTGCCACAAGATTAGAGTTGGTGATCATGTCTGGTGTTTCAGCAAATAGTCCCTGCAACTCAAGGCGGATTGTGGAGGAAGCCCGATATTTGTAACTGATATCAATCACGCCAATGGTAGATTTAAGCGCTTTGTATCCGGCATTTTCAGCATTAAATTGTATGATATTCCTGTTATAAAATTGGTTGGCAAACAAAAAAGTTCCTTTAATTTTTTTCGTGAATTTTTTGCTCACTTCAATAAAAAAATCGTGGTAATATTCAGTGCCAATGTCTGTCCAGTCGGTTTTATAAAAAGTCTGGCTGGTTAAAGAATCGTTTACACCTACTGGTTTCAGTCCGTTGGCGACTGAACCGTTCAAAGTTATTTCGGTGCCATACTCGCCACCGAAAAACGTTCCTTTTTTAAATTTGTACTGGATTTCGCCCATTCCTCCAATTTCGCCTTTCAACTGCGTAGCGTAAGGGTTTAAAGCAAGTAAGGAATATGTGTGAGGTCTTGTTGTAGCGGGAATATAATTAATCAAAAGGCTTTGTAAAGATTCATTTCTGTCGCTGCGAAAACTCATGTTGTCAACCCGTTTTCCCTGAAGCAAGAACGAAAATCCTTTGGTGGCATATGAGACGGTAGCGAACAGGACTTCTCCGTACTTGTAAGAAAAATTATTATCAATTGATGGATCGTTTATTTTATATGCGTATTCAGTACCGAAATTGAAACCTTCGCGGATAACGTTGATTCTTCCACCATAGGTGGCTACATTCTCAGGCAAAACAAGAGAGGGATCCGTATCAATCTGATATTTACTTACAAAACTTCCTCCCAGGATCACACGGGTTTTTTTGCTGCCCAATACACTGTCGAACAATTCGTTTAAATTAACTTCTGCATCACCGCCACGTACAATTCCCGGCCCGACACCAAAAAAATAGCGTTGTTTGCCCACGAGGCCTTTTAAAGTAATTCCTTTTACGGGATTGCTTATTACACGAATTCCATCAAGGGAATTATCATAAAGTAAACCAGGTTCATAATACGCCCTGAGCATCAAACCACTTCCAAACTGCTCATAAAAATTACCAACGGTAACATCCAGTAGATCGGTCTGGTATCTGGCGAATCTGTTAACAATTCCCTGGCCTTTATAACGTGGATCAAAACCCTGCCGTACATTATTATAAGCTTCGTATCTCACCCCAGCAGAAAAATCTCCCTTTATGAAATTAATATTGCCAAATGCATTAGAAAGAAATTTTTCCGGAACCTTTGGTGCGCCAATTAATGAGTCTGCCTGATAATATTGTGCATCCACCTGGAAGTTTCCGTGCACCGACCCCCCATTATTTTGAGCATTTGCAAACCTCAAAACAAATACCCCAATAATCAAAAAAGTAGCTTTAAGGCTACTTTTATTATGCATTTTTAACATGCGGTAAATTTAAGGTATTTTTCGCGGTATTAACAAAAATTATTTGTTCGCGAATTAATGAGAGAGGGGCTCGCCTGCCGCCAACTTCTTTACATTTTCATACAACTTCTCTTCGTCGCCGTCAGTATATGAATTATGGCTCCATACAATTTTACCGGCTCCATCCACTAAAAAAGTGTGAGGCACGTTGTTCACGTTCATGGCTCTTTTAAAATCCGAGTTTTCATCAATATACACTTCAAACTCCCAGCCTTTTGATTTAACGTCGGTCACTACCTTTCCTGCGCTGCGGGCATCGTCGATGCTGATCGCGATCAGTTTTACACCGGTTTCTTTTACCCACTCAGAATAACTTTCCTGGATGGCGTCGAGCTCCTTTTTACATGGTTTGCACCAGGTGGCCCAAAAACTAATAATGATGGGTTTGCCGTTGTTGTTGAATGTGGAAGAGCTTACTTTGCTGCCGTCGAGTTTTTTTACAGTCACTGCCGGGATTTTATCGCCATCGCCGCTGTAAGTAAAAGAGAAAAGGGTTAAGAGGAGAAAAGGTAAAATGAATTTTTTCATAATAAAATATTTAGGTAAAAATACCAATTATTAGGCCACGGCCTGAGTAAAAATATAATATTGAGAGACTTTAACTAATTTTTTAGCGTTTGTACTATCATCAACAGAATAAAATCAAAATTGAGAACAATAAATCATAATTTTGCCCGAATTTATGAATACAAAAAAATCAGAAGCGCTTTTTGAAAAGGCGAAAAGTTATTTTCCCGGTGGGGTGAATTCCCCGGTGAGGGCCTTCAGAAGCGTGGGAGGAAATCCCTTATTTATAGAAAAAGGAAAAGGATCGCATATATGGGATGCCGACGGCAACGAATATATAGATTATTGCTGCAGCTGGGGGCCATTGATCCTCGGGCACGCTAATGACAAGGTGTTGAATGCCGTAGACCAAACCATGAGAAATGGTACTTCTTTCGGAGCACCTACGCGATTAGAAAACCAATTAGCGGAACTGATCCTGTCTAACAACAAGTACCTGCAAAAAATAAGATTTGTGAGCAGCGGCACCGAGGCGGTGATGAGCGCCATCCGCCTGGCAAGAGGTTTTACAAAAAGAAATAAAATTTTAAAGTTTGAAGGCTGTTATCACGGGCATGTGGATTCATTACTTGTAAAAGCGGGCAGTGGCCTGGTGACCTTTGGTAATTCAAGCAGCGCGGGTGTGCCCGAAAGTTTTGTAAATGAAACTATTACCGTGCCGTTAAACAACAAACAGGCGGTAGAAAAAGCGTTCGAACAATATAAAGATGAGATCGCCTGCGTGATCATAGAACCTGTGCCAGCCAACAATGGCCTGTTATTGCAGGGCAAAGCGTTTCTCGACTTTCTACGCGACATTACCAGGAAAAATAATTCACTGTTGATCTTTGATGAAGTGATCAGCGGTTTCAGGATGGGTTTTTGCGGCGCGGCTGGCCTTTACGACATTCAACCAGATATAGTCACTTATGGAAAGATCATCGGCGGTGGTTTCCCGGTTGGTGCTTACGGTGCAAGTTCTGAGATCATGAGCCATATCTCACCCGAGGGCAATGTATACCAGGCTGGTACACTCAGCGGGAACCCGGTGGCCATGAGCGCCGGCATCGCGCAGTTGGGCGAATGCCTGGCAGATGGTTTTTACAGTGCACTCGAAGAAAAAACCGCCTACCTGGTGAATGGCATTAATAAAATAAATAATTTTAAATTGTTCAGGTTATTTCACCTGGGTTCTATTTTTTGGATCGCTTTTACAGAGAAGGAGGCTATTTCGGAGGCTTCGGAAATTGATGCACAAAGCATGGGTTACTTTAAAACCCTATACCACAGCCTGCTTGAAAATGGCGTTTACCTTGGACCAAGCGGCTACGAGGTGGGTTTTATCAGCCAGGCGCATAGCTATGAAGACCTCGATAAAACAATAACAGCCTTTGAAAAAAGTTTAAAAAAATTAGTTTAACTTTAATCCCCCGGAGTATTTAAAACAAAAATGAAAACTGTAGATTCAATAGATTTTTCCAATAAGAGAGCCGTCATTCGTGTGGACTTTAACGTGCCGCTCAATGATAAATTTGAAGTAACCGATACCACCCGGATCAGGGCAGCTATTCCCACTTTGAAAAAAATTCTCAAAGACGGTGGCAGTATTGTATTAATGAGTCATCTTGGTCGCCCTAAAGATGGCCCGGCTGATAAATATTCACTGAAGCACATAATAAGCGAAGTGAGCAAACATCTGGGAGTCAATGTTGAGTTTGCCGCTGATTGCATTGGCGAAGAAGCATTTAAAAGATCGGCAAGCCTCAAAGCAGGACAAGTATTATTGATTGAGAATTTAAGGTTTTATAAAGAAGAAGAAAAAGGCGATGAGGCTTTTGCTCAGAAACTCAGCAAACACGGCGACATTTATGTGAATGACGCCTTTGGCACTGCGCACCGTGCGCACGCTTCAACAGCCGTAATGGCTAAATTTTTCAATCCCGGGTCGAAATGTTTTGGATATGTGATGGCAGGTGAGATTGCCAGTATTGATAAAGTGCTCAACCAGTCGCAAAAACCATTTACAGCCATTGTTGGCGGAGCCAAGGTGAGCGATAAGATCCTCATTATTGAACAACTGATGGGCAGGGCCGATAACATTTTAATTGGTGGTGGCATGGCGTATACCTTTGTAAAGGCCATGGGCGGACAGGTTGGAAAATCCCTCTGCGAGGACGACCGTCTTGAAACAGCGAAAGAGCTCATTAATAAAGCCAAAGCCAGGGGTGTTCAACTGTGTATTCCTAAAGACGCGGTGATAGCCGATAATTTTTCGAACGAGGCCAATAAAAAAGAAGTGAAGATCGGGGAGATCCCTGAAGGCTGGATGGGCCTTGACAATGGCAGTAAAACCAACCAGGAGTTTGGAGAGATTATCAAAAAATCAAAAACAATATTGTGGAATGGACCGATGGGCGTTTTTGAAATGTCGAATTTTGAGAAGGGCACAAAACAGGCGGCTTTTGACATTGCGGAAGCCACAAAAAATGGCGCTTACACTTTGATCGGAGGCGGCGACAGCGTTGCGGCGATCAACAAATACAATCTTGCCGAACAAGTGAGCTACGTGAGCACCGGTGGCGGCGCATTATTAGAATATATAGAACAGGGAACATTACCCGGAATTAAAGCCATAGAATCATGAAACATATCATTTTAAGCCTAAGCCTTTTGGTTATTTTTTCGTCCTGCTCCAAGAGCAGGGCCTGCGAATGCAAAAACGCAAATTCAACTTACTCTGCCGGCGAAATCGAAGGCACCAAACGCCAGGCAAAAAAGAAATGTGAGTCCTTGTCGACCACAACAACGGAATGCCGTTTGAAATAAAGTTTAAAAACAATTAAATTCAGATCCCCCATTTATGAATATTCGCGTTGGTTTTGGGTTTGACGTGCATCCACTTGGAGAGGGGCGCGAAATGTGGCTGGGCGGGATCAGGATTGAATTTGATAAAGGCTGCGTTGGGCATAGCGATGCCGACGTTTTACTACATGCCATTTGCGACGCCCTGCTCGGGGCCGCTAATTTGCGTGATATAGGCTTCCACTTCCCCAACACCGACCCAAAATTTAAAGGCGCCGACAGTAAAAAATTGCTGGCGGAAGTAGTGAGGCTCTTAAAAGAAAATAACTACGCAGTTGGTAATGTTGACGCGACCCTGAGTCTTGAAGCGCCAAAAATAAACCCACACATTAAACAAATGCAGCAGGTTCTGGCGCCCATTATGGAGGTCACAGTCAACGAGATCTCTATTAAGGCCACCACCAATGAGGGGCTCGGTTATGTAGGCAAAGGTGAGGGTGTGAACGCTTACGCCGTAGCTTTGATCTACAAAATCAAATAAGCTTTTGCTTTAATGGTTACCTTTGGGTAATGAAAGCAATTATTTTTTCTTGTCTTTTCATTATTGCCACCTATAGCCGCTCACAGGTTTACAATTATTATTTCGGCAATCTTCATGCGCACACTGCTTTTAGTGATGGCAATAAAGATTCAATAAGTTCGGGTGTTTCAAAACCCGACGGCAGTTACGCCTATGCCAAATTATCCAATAACTTTGATTTTTTAGGGATCTCGGAGCATAACCATTATTCCTCTGCCCGCAACCCGGGCTTTAAGAAACCCCTCTACCAGACCGGCATCAGCATGGCCAACGCCGCTAACCAGGAGGGAAGCTTCCTCGCGCTGTATGGTATGGAATACGGTGTTTCGTCGGCGTATCACGGGCACATCATTACTTATGGCTTTAACCAGTTAATTGGCTGGGAGACTTCAGCGCCGGGTGTTACAGGCAATAATTACGATGTTTTTAACGGTAAAGACGACTACGACGGCATTTTTAAAAAAATAAAAAATAACCCCGGCTCATTTGGTTACCTGGCCCACCCCTGGTACAGCGATTACAGCCCGGATGGCAGTTCAACCGGAGGTCTTGGCAACAGTTCTTATAATGCCACATACGATAGCGCTATTGTTGGCATGCCCCTGAGGAACGGAATTGCCACCAGTTCACTCGCAGATTATAATGATTATTCGCAGGGAGATTATTTTGACATTTACAGGAAACTGCTTGCCATCGGTTATCACCTGGGAATAGGGTATGATCATGACACCCACTATACCAATTTTGGGAGAAGCAATGGCGGCAGGCTGGTGATCCTGGCCCCTTCTTTAACCCGTGCCAACCTGATGACTGCCATGCAGCAAATGCGTTTTTACGGAAGCGATGATGCCAACGCTAAAATTGATTTTAAACTTAACGGCAGTGTGATGGGTTCCATTTTAACAGGAACTAATTTTCCGGTGATCAATCTCATTCATAACGACGCCGATGGCGAGCAGGCCGACAGCATTAAGATCTGGAGGGGTGTTGGTAATAATTCATTCTTTAACTGGGCAACGGTGGTGTACACAACGCTGCAAAATAACACCGCTACATTCGTCGACAATAATATTCTTCCGGGCATGGAGTACCATTATTTTATAGAGATAAAACAAGCTGACGGGCAGCGCATTGTGACTTCACCGGTATGGTACACCAAAGCCGCGACTGTTTCTGTTGAAGAGCAACAAGACAGGTATTATTTTGACTATTTTCCGAATCCGGTATCGCAGCAAATCAACATGAGCATGTCGCGTTGTGGTCCGCACAACTGTATAATTACTGATTTAACAGGAAGGCCATTGATAACCGAGATTGTTGATGAGCAACAAGCCTCGATTGATATAGCAGTGCTTCCAAAAGGAATATACCTGTTAAATGTAAACAGCGGCCCATTTTTTATTTGCAGGAAACTGGTGGTTGAATAAAATCAGGAAACTGATGCCCTGGTTAACCTGTCGTTAATGGCCCTTCCCAAACCCACGTCAGGCAGCTTTTCGCAGATCACGATGTCGGCATCACTTTCGTCGGCCAGCCTCAAAAATCTGAATAAATTCAAAGCGGCTTCCTCCAAAGATTCTTTCTGAGAAAGGTTAAGCATCAATACATTGTTGCCCGTATGTTTCTTATCACCAAAATAAAGCAGGGCTATTTTTTTTCCGACATTGGATTTAATCAGCTCATTGATGTCGCCGATGAATAAAGGCTTTTTAGGCGCATAATGACTTTTTAGCTGACCAGGAGCGACGGGGTTACTTGATTGATTAAGCCGCAATTCAACGCTTCCGATTTCTTTTTCGATGACTTCAATGGGCAGGCCTCCCAGGCGGTAGATCACTACCCTGCCATTTTCCACGCCTGCTATGGTTGATTCGAGACCAACGGCGCTTGGTCCACCGTCGAGAATGTAATCCACTTTTTTGCCCAGTTGTTTTTCTACATGCGCAGGTTCGGTCGGACTTACGTAGCCAAAAGGGTTGGCGCTTGGCGCGGCGAGGGGGAGGTTTAAAGCAGCAAGAAGTTTCAGAGTGATCACATGGTCGGGTACCCGCACTGCCACCTGTTGGAGGCCGGAAGTGACAATGGCCGGGATAATTTCTTTTTTGGGCAAAAGGAGGGTCAACGGGCCGGGCCAGAAGCGCCGCGCCAACTGCTGAAGCCGTTCGTCGTCAAATACCGCGTACTGTGTAGCGGCTTCCATAGAATGCACATGAATGATAAGGGGATCAAAAAAGGGCCTGTTTTTAGCCTCGAAAATTTTAAGGACCGCCTGCTCATTTAAAGCGTTGGCCGCCAGCCCATACACCGTCTCAGTAGGGATGGCCACCAGTTTACCCGCTTTTAAAAGAGCGGCAGCCTGCTCAATATTTTTTCCTGTTTCGGCCAAGGGCGCAAAGATAAGATTTAACCGCGATGTGAGGGTTGTCCGAAATATATATTCTAAAGTATATAATTACGGCCAAAAAATAAAACTATTATTATATTTGTCCGGATTATGGGCGAGGTCATCACCATTAAGGATAAGCAATTTAAACCTTACATTTCGCAACAGCAAATATCAGCGGCTGTAAAAAATGTTTCGGACCTGATAAATGCCGACCTTAAAAATGAAGCGCCTGTTTTTTTAGTTGTACTGAATGGCGCTTTTATGTTTGCCGCCGATCTGCTGAAGGAAATCACGATACCCTGCGAGGTCTCCTTCATTAAAGTTGCAAGTTACCTTGGGGTTTCAAGCGGCGGAACTGTTACAGAACTGATTGGGCTGACCGAGGACGTCACTCAGAGAACCGTTGTAATTGTTGAAGATATTGTTGATACCGGATTAACAGTTGAAAGACTTGTTGAAGCGCTCACAAAAAAAAATGTAAAACAAATAAAGATCGCAACCGCCCTGATGAAGCAAAACGCATACAAAGGGACCCGCGGGATCGATTATGTTGGATTTAACATTGAAAACGAATTTGTGGTGGGGTACGGATTGGATTATAACGGATCGGGACGGAATTTAAAGGAAATATATATCCTTGCGGAGTAAAGCAGGTATGAAGCAGAAGGGACTTCGCTTCACACTCGTTCACTACTTAATAAGAAATTAAAATGGAAAAAATGTTGAATATAGTTTTATTTGGTCCCCCGGGCGCGGGCAAAGGCACCCAATCGGAAAACCTGATTAATAAATACGGCCTGGTGCACCTGAGTACCGGTGATATTTTACGGAGTGAGATAGCCCGCGGCACTGAGCTTGGCCGTAAAGCCAAGGAAATTATGGAGCGAGGCGAACTGGTGGGCGACGACATCGTAATTGGCATGATTGAGTCGAAACTCGACGAAAATACCAGCGCCAAAGGATTTATCTTTGATGGCTTCCCGCGTACGGCCGGCCAGGCAGTAGCCCTGGATGACCTGTTGCAAAAAAAGGGAACCGGCATCAGTGGCATGCTCGCGTTGGAGGTTGATGACGAAGAATTGGTAAAAAGATTGTTGATCCGCGGTGAAGCCAGCGGCAGGCCCGACGACAGGAATGAAGGCATTATCCGCAGGAGAATTGAAGAGTACAACAACAAAACCCTGCCCCTGAAAACCTATTACAGCGAGCAGGGCAAGTTTCATTCTATTAACGGCATAGGCAGCATAGATGAGATCTTTAAATTACTGATAGACAGAATCACCTTTTTGAACGCGGAAATGGACCTTACTGCGCTGGAGACCGATCTTGAGCATCTGGACCTCACCATACAGGATTTTGACGTGGCTGACGAGATAGCCCCGGAATTACTATTGGAGATCGACGCTATTAAAAGATCTGAAGCTGAAGAAGAAGAAGAGGAACGTGAATTAAAAAGGCAAACCAGGAAAGATTCAAAAGTACCGGGACTTGAAAACATCATTGCTAAAAAGGCAAAAGTCGCGGTAGCAGCCGCAAGGAAAGCAGCACCAGCAAAGAAAAAAGCGAAACCCGCGGTAAAGGCCAAATCAAAACCTGCGGCGAAAGCAAAAGCTAAAAAATCGGCCGCTGCTTCTAAAAAAGCGCCTCTGAAAAAATCGGTGACCAAAAAAGGGGCGAAAGCTCCTGCCCGTAAACCGGTAAAGACAGCGAAGAAAGTGGTTAAAAAGTCGCCGGTTAAAAAGTCGCCGGTAAAAAAAGCGACGAAAAAAATCCCCGCGAAAAAAACTGCTCCTAAAAAGGCTGTGAAGAAAGTCGCTGGTAAGCCAAAAGCAAAAAAAGCGGCCAAAAAGGGCGGCAAGCGCAAATAATTAATATGTACTGATAAGCCTGGTCCTGAGCAACGGGATTAGGCTTTTTTATTTAAGATAACCATGGATACCAATTTTGTTGATTACGTAAGAATATGCTGCAGGAGCGGTAAAGGGGGCGCAGGATCCATACATTTTCACCGCGATAAGCTCACCGCATTTGGCGGTCCCGACGGCGGAAACGGCGGCAGAGGAGGCCATGTTATTTTGCGTGGAAACAAACAATTCTGGACACTGATCCATTTAAAATACAGGAAACATATCATTGCCCAGCCCGGCGCCAACGGGTCGAGCGGTAACAGCAGCGGCAAGCAGGGTGGTGACGAATATTTGGATGTACCGCTTGGTACTGTTGCCAGGGATGTGGAGACCGATGAGATCCAGTTCGAGATCACTGAAGACGGGCAGGAAGTTATTCTGGTTCCCGGTGGAAGAGGAGGCCTTGGTAATGCCAATTTTAAGAACAGTACCCTGCAAAGTCCGCAGTTTGCACAACCAGGCGAGGAAGGTAAATCTGAATGGAAGATCCTTGAATTAAAAGTGCTGGCCGATGTAGGTCTGGTGGGTTTCCCTAACGCCGGCAAATCGACCCTGCTCTCGGTATTGAGCGCTGCCAAGCCCGAGATAGCGAATTACCCTTTTACGACCTTAACGCCAAACCTGGGCATTGTGAATTACCGTGATTACAAGAGTTTTGTGATGGCAGATATTCCAGGGATCATAGAGGGGGCGCACGAAGGCAAGGGGCTAGGATTAAGGTTCTTAAGACATATTGAGCGGAACTCCTCTTTATTGTTTTTGGTAAGCTGCGACAGCAAGGATATTTTTGAGGAATATAAAATTTTGCTGAACGAGTTAAAAAAATACAGCCCCGAGTTGCTTGACAAGAAGCGCATCCTGGGCATCAGCAAAGCCGATATGATGGATGATGAGCTGGAAGCAGAAATGAAAAAGGACCTCGATAAAAAACTGAAAGGCAAGAACAAGGTGCCTTATATTTTCTTTTCATCGGCCAGCCAGAAAAACATTATGGAACTCAAGGACATGCTCTGGCGACAGCTGAATGAGTATGATTTCGGTTAGTTTTTGTTAAAAACAGCATTTAATTACAAAGACTGTGGCCAGACCCATTTTTTTCAACAATATTTTTTGTATAAATGTAATAAACCCCTATCTTTGCCATCCTTAAAAAAACAGACAACATGCCAAAAATGAAAACTAATTCCAGCGCCAAGAAGCGTTTTGCCTTGACTGGAAGCGGTAAAATTAAAAGAAAGCATGCTTTTAAGCGCCACATCCTTACAAAAAAGGAAAAAGACCGTAAACGCGGTTTAACTAAAAGTGGACTTGTTAGCGCAGCTGATACCCCGAACGTGAAATTCATGTTAGGTATCTAAGCAAAAGCTCTTTGAATATTATCGGTAAAAACAATGTTTAACCCGGGTTTTAGTACAAAAAGTCTCTTAACCGAGCGCTAAACCCCAAAACCGCAGTGAAGCAGAAAAACTTCGCTTCACCGCTTAAAAAAATTAAAAAATGCCAAGATCAGTCAACCACGTAGCCAGCAGGGCTCGCAGAAAAAAAATCCTCAATTTAACCAAGGGTTATTGGGGTGCAAGAGGTAATGTTTGGACAATTGCCAAAAATACCCTTGAAAAAGGTTTAACCTACGCTTACCGCGATCGTAAAAACAAAAAACGTACTATGCGTGGTTTGTGGATCCAGAGGATCAACGCAGGCGTTAGACAACACGGAATGAGTTATTCGGAATTTATGGGCAAATTAAACGCAAAAGGTTTAATGTTGAACCGTAAGGTACTGGCTGATTTAGCTATGAACCACCCAGAGGCTTTTGAAGCCGTGATCAAACAGGTAAAATAAGCTATTTCACATAGATGCAATAAAAAGGCCCTGATTCAGGGCCTTTTTTATTTGTATTTATCAATAATTTGCTTATTTTAACGTTATTAATCGAAGTAATTGTTTTTATTTGTATGACAATTATAAATATAAAGTAAAAGAAAGAGAGCACAATGAAAGCAGCACTGAAAGTAAGAAAACAAGAAATAAAAGGAACCACCTATTTTGTAAAATTGCGTATTGACGCAAAAACAGTGATAACAGTAAGAACTAAAGAAAGCCTGAAAAACTGGAAAACAAAATATCCTGACGCTATTGAACTGGCATAATACCAGTTTTTAGCCTCATATCCATTTTTTCTTTTTGAAATAATAAATCATTCCACCCATCACGGTCAACATGACCAGCCATACACCGGCGTAACCATAAGGTGATTTAAGTTCGGGCATAAATTCGAAATTCATCCCGTAAACACCCACTATAAAAGTTACAGGAATAAAAATGCTCGACATGACTGTCAGCACCTTCATTACCTCGTTCATTTTGTTGGCGTTGGTACTGAGGTAAATGTCCATGATGCCACTTAAAAGGTCACGGTAAATTTCAACGGTATCTATAATGCGGGTGCTATGATCCTGGAGGTCACGAAAGAATAACTGGGTGTTATTTGTGATGAAATCCGATTCGGACCTTAGCAAATTGCTTACCATATCACGCACGGGCCAAACCTGTTTGCGCAGGTAAATTACTTCGCGCTTTAAATTATACAGCTTTATCAGTGAGCTGCGCGTAGGTTCGTTAATGATCTCCTCTTCAATCTTTTCAATTTTATCGCCTATTTTTTCAAGGGCGTTAAAATAATAATCCACCACGGCATCCATTAAGCAATAAAAAAGGTAATCGGCCCCAAGCCTCCGTACACGTCCTTTTCCCTGGCGCAGTCTTAAGCGTATAATGTCAAACGCGTCACCGCCATCGGGTTCCTGGAAGGAAATAACCGTGTCGGTGGACAGGATCATGGTGAGCTGCTCCGAATAAACCTCTTCCTTGTAGAGGATCATCTTCATGATGGTTACAATGTATTTTTCATATTCTTCAAATTTGGGTCTCTGATCAATATGCACAATATCCTCCTGTGTGAGCGGGTGAATATTATACAACTGCGCAATCCTGCCAACGAGCGCTGTATCATGAACGCCTTCTACATTGATCCATTTCACCATGTCTGGTTTTACATGCTCGAGGCAGTCGGTGATATCGAAAAATTCCCGCTCAAAGAACTGGGTTTCGTTAAATTCAATAAGGGTGATCTTTACGCGCGTACCCGCCTGTTCGCCATTGTAGTACATTGTGCCGGGAGGCGCGCCTATGTTCTGGTATTTACTCATCAGGATCGGTATCTAAATTTTTATTTCCCTGTACCACAACAACAATTTCTCCCTTTACGGTCTTTGTTGTGTAAAAAGTAATTAACTCATCTATGCTGCCACGCCTGGTTTCCTCAAACATCTTCGTTAATTCACGTGAAACAGAAGCCCGCCTTTCGCCACCCACATGCTCTTTCAATTCCTGTAATAATTTCACCAACCTGAAGGGAGATTCGTACACAATAAAAGTTTTTGCTTCCTGTGCCAGGATCTTCAGCCTTGTTTGCCTGCCTTTTTTCTGGGGGAGAAATCCGTAAAAACTAAATTCGTTGCAGGGCAGCCCGCTGTTGACCAGGGCAGGGACAAACGCGGTAGGGCCGGGTAAAGAAACTACCTGAAGGCCGTTGGCAATGGCTTCGCGGATGAGCAGGAAGCCCGGATCTGAAATACCGGGCGTACCCGCGTCGGATATCAGGGCGATATTTTTGCCTGACTGAAGATCAGCTACCAGGTTTTCGAGGATTTTGTGTTCGTTGTGCTGGTGATAAGATTTCAGGGGCTTCTCAATGCCGAGGTGTTTTAGCAGAAAGGAGGAAGTGCGCGTATCTTCAGCAAGGATGAGGTCTACAGTTTTTAAAGCATTAATTGCCCTGAGGGTAATGTCCTCAAGATTGCCAATAGGCGTTGGTACTATCCATAACTGTCCGCTCACAATGAATGAAGGTAAATGATTTAATACATTAAGGGAAAACCATGCCAGAGAGTTATTGATAGGAAGGTGTTAATCGCCATTGCCAACCACCACTAATCACTCACCACTAAGTCACCGAGAACACCGGGGATCACTAAGGTTAGAAATTTAAAACGGATCTCTAAGAAAAAGCATTGAATTTATATACCAGAGTACAGGACAGTTCACAATCTTAGTGCTTCTTAGTGCACTAAGTGTCTTAGTGGTCTCCTATTTGAAGCTCTGCATATCGCACAACTTTTTGTACGTGCCATTCAGTGCCAGGAGTTCAGTGTGATTACCGCGTTCTATGATCTCGCCTTTATGCATCACAATAATTTCATCGGCGCTGGCAATGGTCGACAAACGGTGGGCAATAACAATACTGGTGCGGTTTTTCATGAGGTTACTCAAAGCATCCTGTACCAGTCTTTCACTTTCGGTATCCAGGGCCGAGGTCGCTTCATCAAGAATGAGGATAGGCGGATTTTTAAGGATGGCCCGGGCAATACTTAATCTTTGTCGCTGACCGCCGCTTAACTTTCCGCCCCGGTCTCCTACGTTGGTTTGGTAGCCGTTGGGTTGTTGGAGAATAAAGTCGTGCGCGTTCGCGATTTTTGCCGCGGCAGTTATTTCTGATTCGTTGATATTGTCAATTCCAAAAGCAATGTTATTCAGAATGCTATCGTTAAACAAAATACTCTCCTGGGTTACTATCCCTATTTGTTTTCGCAGGCTGTTTATCTCAATATTTTTTACAGGAGTGCCGTCAATTAATATCTCTCCCAAATCTGTATCGTAAAAACGGGGGATCATGTCGGCCAGGGTTGTTTTTCCGCTCCCGCTCTGACCTACCAGGGCGATGGTTCTGCCTTTATTGATGGTGAGATCTATGTTTTTTAGAATATAGCCCTCGTCGCCTTTAATATAAGCGAAAGAAACATTCTTAAATTCTATTTTGCTGTCGAAGGAATTAATGGTTTTTGCGTTCGCGTGGTTTTTAATGGAAATGTCGGCATGTAATATTTTTTCAATGCGTTCCTCTGAAGCAAGTCCTTTCTGGATATTGTTGTAGGCCTGGGTAATTTGTTTGATGGGCGTGAGGATCTGTGATGCTACAGCAAAATAACCGATAAACTCAGAGGAAGTAAGCCCGTTATTATAAAGCGCCATGCCACCACCAATAAAAAGGATCACCATTAAAATGGCTATTACAATGGTTTCGCTTAAGGGAGATCCCAGGTCGGTTCGCCGGTACACATTTACCTGAAGTTTATAATATTGCTGGTTAACTTTTTCAAACTTGTTTTTCAGATAGGCTTCTCCGGTAAAGGCTTTTATTATTTTTAAGCCACCCAGGGTTTCCTCCATCATATTAAACAGGTTGCCCAGAAAAGTTTTTCCGAGGGCCGAGTTTTTTTTCAGCGAGCGGTTCACCAGTCCGATAATGATACCGGCAACTGGCAACAGCAGAAACACGTAAAGTGTGAGATAAGGACTGATGCCAATGAGCATGGCGAGCGAAATAATGATGATGAGCGGCTCGCGGAACACCATTTCAAGCGTTTGCATGATGCTCCATTCAATTTCAATAACATCGGTGGTCATGCGGCTCATGATGTCTCCTTTTCTTTCGTCGCTGTAGTACGAAAGCGACAGGTCGAGGGCCTTGCTGTACATTTTATTCCTGAGGTCGCGCACCACCCCGTTCCTGATAGGGGCAAGGCAATACATGGCCAGGTAACGGCAAAGATTTTTTAATAAGGTGAGTATAACAATAGATACACAGATTAAAACCAGGGCTTCCATTTTGCCTTTAATCAACTGATCAGGGGCCAGGCCATCTTTTACGATCAAATTCGACATGGTGGCGTAAAACCAGTCTTTAAGATAAGAGATGCTTAGCTGCGGAGTACTTAATGCAAAATTGTTGACGTATTCATTATACTTTGCAACATCTTTTTCGAATAAAAGATCCAGAAAAGGAATGATGAGCGTTATTGAAAAAACAGAAAAAACTGAAAATAAAATATTGAAGGCGATATTCTGACCCGCGTATTTCCAATAGCCTTTTATGTATTTAAAAACGGAGAATAGCTTGATCATTTCGGCTGTGAATATACGAAATATCCCATTTATAGGGTAATACCCCCCTGTGTTTCATAAAGGTGAATTGTTTAAAAATGCTTACTTTTGTAGTATGGAAAGCCTGAGACAACAAAAAGTAAACAAACTACTTGCCAAAGAGTTGGCTGAAATTTTCAGAGCTGAAGCACGCTCACTTTTTGGCGGCGGGTTTATTACAGTGACCACCGTGAGAGTGAGTCCCGATCTTAGTTCGGCAAAAATTTACCTGAGCATTATGGCGAAGGATAAAAAGGCTATTTTTGGTTTGATTGAACAGCAGAACAATGTGATCCGCAAAAAACTTGGCCTCATTGTCGGAAAACAATTGCGGATAGTTCCTGAACTGGCTTTTTTTATTGATGATTCTCTCGACTACGCTATGAAAATTGACGCACTTTTAAAAAAGTAAACGCTGGATTTTTCCTTCTACATAGCCAAACGTTACCTCGTTTCCAAAAAATCCAACAACGCCATTAACATCATCAGCTGGATCAGTGTAATCGCTATCGCCGTTACCACGGGGGCACTCATTGTGATCCTGTCGGCAATGAACGGGTTAACAGGAACTGTTGCTGACCTTTACAATGCTTTTGAACCTGATATTAAAATTACAGCCGCCAGGGGCAAATATTTTAAAGCCGACGACGCACTTATGGCCAGGCTACGCGCTGTGCCAGGCGTAAAGATCATCTCAAGAACGCTCAGCGATAAAGCGCTCATTAAAAATGGCGACAGGCAGAGCCTGGTTTCGGTAAGGGGTATTGATGATAATTTTAATAAGATTACAAAAATAGACTCGGCTATCGTTGAAGGAAAATACACGCTGAACGATACTGAAAAACCTACAATCCTACTGGGAAGGGGCATCGCCAACCAGCTGGAGGTGAGTACGAGCGCCTTTGCAAGCGAACTGAGCCTGTTCAGCCCGGCCAGGGGTAAAAGCGAGAGCCTGAATCCAATGGATAACATGAACCAGGTGTATTGCTCGCCGTCCGGAATTTTTTCTTTAAACGATGAATTCGATTATTCGTATGTATTTGTAACACTTGGCACCGCAAAAAAATTATTCGATTCGCCCGACAAGATCAGTTCAATTGAGATTCTTTGCGAAAAGGGTGAGAAGGAAAGGGTGCAGGGTTTGTTGCAGGCCGAACTGGGACCCGATTTTGTGGTGAAGAACCGGTACCAGTTAAACGATACACTTTTTAAATCACTCGAAACAGAGAAACTGGCAACGTTTATTATTCTTGCCTTTATACTTGTTATAGCTACTTTCAATATCATTGGCGCATTAACCATGCTCATCATCGAAAAAAGAAAAGACATTAAAACGCTTTACAGCATGGGCGCGAACCTGAATCTCATCAGGAATATCTTTATGCGTGAAGGACTCCTGATAAGCGGCATAGGCGCTGTATTGGGATTATTACTCGGCCTGCTGGTATGCTGGATCCAGATTCAATTCCATCTTGTAAAGTTTGGCGATGACTTTATTGTGCCTTACTACCCGATCGTTTTGCAGCTGAAAGATTTTGTGTGGATCTTTGGATTGATCATGCTCATCGCGTTTTTAGCGGCCTTGTATCCCATCAGGGTTTTTACAAGGATGGACCTGGTGCATTGATTTACATCTCCCACCATTTGGCCTTAATGCCAACAAAAACCCCGTCTTTTTTAATTTCTACCGGATAGGTTCTTAGCGCGAAGGCGCCTCCCGATGTAGCCCGGCCTGTTTCGAGGTTAAATGAATAACGGTGAAGCGGGCAGATGATTTCGTTTTCTTTGCTGCAAAAGCCCTTGCTCAGGCTGGCGCCGTTGTGGGGACATTTATCCTGCACGGCATAAAAACCTTTTGGGGTGCGGGTTACGCATATTTTTTCGCCTCTCAGTTCAAATACAACGAAGGTGTTGAGCTGAATGTAATTCTCAAATTCAGACTGGTTTTCAAATATTTTAATCCAATGGTAAATTTCCTTTATTTAAGATTTCTGATTTAAGAAGCGCCAGCAATTAGTGCTGAATCCCAATCCTTAAATGATATCATTCATGGTATAAATGCCTTTTTTATCTTTAAGGAATTCGGCGGCGATCACGGCCCCTAAAGCGAATCCCTTGCGGTTGTGGGCTTTGTGCATGATCTCAATATCGTCGACTGCCGAATGATATTTAATGATGTGTGTGCCAGGCACTTCTCCTTCGCGTTTATCTTCTATAAAAACCGTCGTTCCGTTTTTTTCCGTTATGCTCCAGTTATTTTTTCTTTCAATTTTTTCTATCAGCTGGTTGGCAAGGCTTATGGCGGTGCCACTTGGTTTATCCAACTTATGAATGTGATGGATCTCTTCCATGCTCACGTCATAATCGTTGTACTTATTCATTAATGTGGCAAGGTACTGGTTGACTTTAAAAAATAAATTTACGCCAAGGCTGAAGTTGGAAGCGTGAAACAAAGAGCCGTTTTTTTCAGCGGTCAGTTTTTTAATCTCATCCATTTTGTCGTGCCACCCGGTGGTACCAACCACCAAGGGAAGGCTGTTGTTAAGGCAGAGATTTATATTGTCGATCACGGTATCGGGTGTACTGAACTCGATAGCGACATGCGCTTTTTTAAGATCTTCAGGTGTAACAGAGTGCCTGTTATCCTGATCTATTTTTAAAACAATGTTGTGGTTTCTTTCAAGGGCAATTTTTTCAATTTCCCTGCCCATTTTACCGTAACCAAATAAAGCAATATTCATGTAGTTTAATTAAATGTTATTTTTAAAGATAAGCCTGCCGCTGTGCGATAACCGGCTGCTGTGCGGTACACATTCTGCCAGGGATCAACGTGGATGCTCAGGTCGTCGCTTACATCAAAAGTTTTCAGGTGAGCGTCAACGTTGGCGTCGATGATGTTGAAAAGGTAAACCAAAGCTATACCGATCGCTGCGAAGTCGCGGTTTTTGCGGTAATAAATTTTCTGTTGTTGTAGTTGATCGCTGCTGTAACGGGTGAGGTTGAGTGTGGTACTGTCATCGTCGTTCTCAGCAATTAAATTGCTGCGGTAATAATTGTACTGGTTGTTGTTCACAACGAACATATATCCAAGACCACCGAAGCCGGCGTAGATCAGCGGGATCTTCCAGTATTTTTTGTTGTAAGCCTGGCCAAGTCCCGGCAGTACGGCGCTCAGTAGTGTGGCTCTCCTTGGGCCGGAATAAATTTTTTTTTTCTCGGTTTTGGTGAGGGCCGTATCTTTTGAAGCAAAAGCGTTGTTGTTGGGAACCTGCAATGTATCGGTTCCTTGCGCCAACAGGCCCTGTCCGAAAATAGAAAGAACGAATACGGTTATGACAAAAATGTTCTTCAATGCTTATTTAACGATGTTCCTTACCAGTGTGTTGCCGAGTTCCGTGTCGAGCGTTTTGTCCATTTCCATCATCAGTTCATTGATGTGAATTAATTCGGCGGTGTCGTTAATGGGCAGGTTATTAACGCCGTTTTTTTCGAGCGTGCCAATAACGTGTTTAACAGTGAATTTACTTTCGGTAACGCCGGGTACGTAAGCCACTTCTTTGTTAGCTTCCAGCTTCATTTCCACAAAGATCCCGGTTTCCACAAACTCATTAATGATGGTTCTTGCCAATCTTACCGGAAGATCGAGTTTGTATGCGATTTCCACGCTGGTCATTGGTTTTTCACCTTTAAAAAATTCTTTTGAAACAATGTTGGCGATCATGAGGGATATAACTTTTTTATATCGCGCGCTGAGTGAGGTAATTTCGTTTTCAAGCTCGTAGTGTTCAACGTTTTGGTTCGCGAAAGCGATTTCGGCTCCGAATAAGACGACATACCAGCTGTACTGAACCCAGATGAGGAATAACGGCAGCGCGGCGAATCCGCCGTAGATGGCGTTCATGCGGTTGGCGCCGATCTGGAATTTTAAGTAAGCCCATTGCAGCAGTTCGAACAGGATCATTGAAACAATACCGGCCACAGCCGCGGATTTAAAATTCACTTTTGTGTTTGGCAGCACCAGGTAGATGAAAGTGAATACACCCGACACCAGGGCATAAGCAAGGAGTTTGATCAGAACGGTGCTCATAGAACCGAGCAGGTGCATGTTGCCCATTTTTGCCTGAATCGCCACGGTAAGCCCTCCCGCAATTATCAGGAATAAAGGACTGATTAACATTACCGTTAAATAATCTGTGATCTTTCTCACCACCGACCTGCCTTTTTTTATTTCCCAGATCTGGTTAAAGCTGTCTTCGATATTGATAAGCAGATTGATAACACTGAACAACAACAAAAGTATACCAAATCCAGCGATAATTCCGCCTTTGGCGCTGGCCAGCATCGAATTAGCGTAAATAAATGCCTGGCTCAGGATGTCGTTGTATTCAGGATAATTGGCTGTGATCTGGTTCTCAAGATCTTTTTCGAGCCCGAAACCTTTTGAAATGGCGAAGGCGAGCGCGAGTACAGGAACTATAGAAAAAAGAGTGTAAAACGTGAGAGCGGTGGCTTTGGTCAAACACTGGTCTTCATTGAACCCACGGATAGCCAGGGTAAAAATGCGCAATTGTTTTAACAAAAAACCCTGCCTCTTGTTATTTACTTTATCCAGCCTGATATGCCAGATTTTTTCAGTAACGAAATGCCACGATTTTTTAAAAACGCTTATCATGTTTGCCATAAAAACAAAATTAGCAAATTATTAAAGGATAACGATAATTTAAATTATCTTCATGTCTTCTTTATGTTTTTACAACATTTTTTTGCGGGGCGCTAAACAATATATATTCCAAATTCTTGGTCCTCTGTTGGCAGTGCTTATCTGGTCATTCGCAGATCTCGATCCCGGTAACCGCCAGATCACACTCATGGCAGGCGTTACAGTTTGGATGTGCACCTGGTGGTTCAGTGAAGCGGTAAGCCTCGCGGTTACGGCGCTTGTTCCGGTTTTGATGCTGCCCGTTCTTGGCATCAGCGACTGCAAAACGGTTTCGCAGCAGTACACCGACAGTATA
>JAZKFC010000050.1:0-12883 GCA_040386615.1 Bacteroidota bacterium | reverse complement strand
TGTACAAAAGCGTGTAATTACATTTGTTTCAGTAGTTTTTTTATTTATTGGCGGATTCATGCTCGCTTTCGCTATAGAGAAATGGCAGCTTCACACCAGGATCGCGCTGAAGATCCTTTCGGTGGTTGGAACGAAACCAGCCACAGTACTTTTCGGAGTCATGATATCAGCTTATCTTATCAGTAACTGGATCAGCAACACAGCCACCACCATGATGCTTTTTGGCGCCGTGTTCGCGCTCATCCAGGAGACAAAAAATTATATAGAGAAAAACCAGGGCAGGTTTGCAGCGGCATTGTTGCTTGGCCTGGCCTTTTCCGCTACAATTGGAGGTCTGGCTACGCCCGTGGGGACACCTCCAAACATGTACTTTTTTAAGGCTTACAAGGAAGCATTTCCTGCCAATACAGATCTCAATTTTCTCAAATGGAGCGCCATCGGTTATCCTATTTCTTTTACATTTTTACTGTGCACCTATTTTGTTCTCAACTTTTATTTCTTAAAAAACAAAGTTGTGCTCAGCATCGACAAGTTGTATTTCAAAAACGCCTACAAGAAGCTTGGCCGGTTTTCGTGGGAAGAAAAATGGGTGTTTGGCGTTTTTATTTCCTGTATTCTTTTATGGTTTACGAGGGCTGACATAGATTTTGGCTCGTTTGTTTTTAGGGGATGGAACCACGTTTTTATTGTGCCCAAATATGTGGACGATGCATTTGTAGCTTTGCTGGCTGCGTTGCTGCTATTCCTGATCCCATCCAAAAAAAACCGGGGAGAATCATTGTTGATATGGGATGACGCCAAAAAACTGCGTTATGATATTATACTCATGTTTGGCTCGGGTTTCGCGCTGGCTTATGGGTTTGAAGTAACGGGACTCAGCAACTGGCTGGCCGAAAGTCTGCATGTGCTCAAAGGCGTTCCCCCGTTTTTTATTATCCTGGGAATTTGTATCATTGTTACCATGCTCAGTGAATTCGCGTCCAATATCGCGAGCATACAACTGGCCATCCCTGTGATGATCGCTTTGCAAAAAGACCTGGAGGTGGCGCCTTTATTGATCATGATGCCGGCGACCTTTGCTGCGTCGCTCGGATTTATGTTGCCCGTTGCTACCGCCGCCAACACCATTGTGTTTGGCACAAAGGAGATCCAGATCAAAGACATGTTAAGGGTTGGAATAGTATTGGATATTATGGGCATTTTAATTATCACCGCAATGTGTTATTTGTACCTGGCTTAGTGAAGCAGATCCTAAATCGCTTCACCACTAAAAAAAACTGATTATGATCACTGGAAAAAACATTCATAAAAAATTTAACGAACTTGAAATTTTAAAAGGCGTTGACCTTGAAATAAAACAAGGCGAAATTGTATCTATCGTGGGTTCTTCGGGCGCAGGTAAAACCACCCTGTTGAGTATTTTGGGCACGCTCGACCGGCCAAGCACCGGTACGGTGATGATCAATAACGAAGAAGTATCAAAGCTTAATGATAAAAAACTGGCCGCTTTCAGGAATCAGAACATAGGATTTGTTTTTCAGTTCCATCAATTGCTTCCTGAATTTACCGCCCTTGAAAACGTTTGTATTCCGGCGCTGATCGCTAAAACGGCGAAAAAGGAAGCTGAAAAACACGCGCGCGAACTGCTTGAACTTTTTAACCTTAGCGACCGGATCGAACACAAGCCTTCGGAACTGAGCGGTGGCGAGCAACAGAGAGTGGCGGTGGCCAGGGCACTGATTAACCGCCCTAAAGTTATTTTTGCCGATGAGCCAAGCGGTAATCTCGACAGTGTAAACGCCCAGGAATTGCACGGTTTGTTTTTTAAATTACGCGATAGTTTTAATCAAACATTTGTGATCGTAACACATAACGCTGATCTCGCTAAGATGGCCGACAGGACCCTGCTGATGAGCGACGGTAGGATCGTACAATAATTAGATTTTACTTGTTGATTTATATTGTTATTTTTGTTTAAGTGAACAATAACCATTAATTGGAGAATTAATTTCAGAATGGCGGATAAAAAAATACCTTCTTTTCTCTTAAAGGCGTTAATGGAACGCCAGCAAAAAGGTATGTTGAAAAAGTTGTCGGTGAGCTTTCCTGAAATTGATTTTTGCAGTAACGATTACCTGGGATTTTCACGGGCAGGGCTGTTAACCGAAAAACTTAAAACCTCGCATTTCGATTCATTGCACTACGGCGCCGGCGGTTCGCGGGTGATCAGCGGCAACACACAGTTTATTGAAGAAGCTGAAAAACAGATCGCCATGTTTCATCATGCCGACAGCGCCCTTATTTTTAATTCCGGGTACATTGCCAACCTGGGCCTTTTGTCCAGTATCCCGCAAAATGACGATCTTATTCTTTACGACGAAATGGTGCATGCCTCCATCCTCGATGGGATAAAGCTTGGAGCGGCGAAACATCATAAATTCGGGCACAACGACCTGAAGGCTTTAAAGGAGTTGATTCAAAAACACCACGCTGCGTATAAGAATATTTTTATAGTGGTTGAAAGCGTTTACGCCCTCGATGGCGATCTTGCCCCCTTGCTGGAAATTACCGAACTGATCAAAGCCCTGGATACTGTTTTTTTAATTGTAGATGAGGCACACGCTATTGGCGTTTTCGGGAAACAGGGCAGGGGTCTGTGTAATTCACTGGGTATTGAAAATAAATGTTTCGCGCGAATTTATACCTACGGCAAGGCAATGGGCTGCCAGGGTGCAGTGATCGTGGGAAGCGAGATCCTGAGAAATTACCTCATTAACTTCTCGCGCCCGTTCATTTATACAACCGCGTTGCCCAATCAGAGTGTTGACGCCATCCTCCATGCCTACCAGTTGCTCATCGAAACCGATCAAAAAGAATTGTTACAGGACAATATATCCTATTTTTATTCAAAAACCTCTTCGATGAAGAAGGTGGTGAGGAGCCAGAGCGCTATCCACAGCCTTATTGCGGGCAGCAACGAGGAGGTTGACCGGCTGAAAAACGCCATGGAGGCCAGGGGTATACATGTAAGAGGCTTTAAAAGCCCTATGGTGAAAGAGGGAACTGAAAGGATAAGATTTTGTATCCACTCTTACAATACCAGGCATGAGATAGACTTGTTGTTGGCGGCCATTCATGAATTCACAAAATAAAAACCAAGTTTTATTTACCGTTTAAGATCCTGTCGAGTTTCCAGGTGAGCAAACCGCTGCCTATTCCGGCAATAATTCCGCCAAGCACGTCGCTGGGATAATGCATCCCCAGTCGCATGCGGGAGTATCCGATGAACCCCGCGTAAGAGTATGCCGGCACGGCAACGTACCATTTTTTGTAAGTGAGACTCAGCGCGGTGGCGGTAGCGAAAGCCGCTGTGGTATGGCCACTCGGAAAAGACCAGGTGCCTGAATGATCTCGCTGCGTAATGGCGTTGGGGTAAGTTATGTATGGTCTTTCACGTTTTACAAGATACTTGGTGCCGGTGCTGATGCTCATTGCCAGCACGATTGTAATGGCGCTTTTGTATCCGCTGCGGATGAGTTGCTTATCTTTTTTTATATAACCGTGCAGCAGGATACCGCCCACGCTTAAAGGCGCAACGGGATACGCGGTGAACGAGAGACCTTTCATGGCCTTGTCCCAACCGGGCATGCTGCCGGCGTTTATTGATCTTAAAATTCTAAAGTCAGTGTTCTGGCCATTCAGAATGAAAATGGTGAACAACAACAAGCAGGCAAGAATCTTTTTAGTCATGAAAGCAGCAAACACTCATATTTTCAGGCGGCTGAGGCCGTGGTTACCTATGATTGAAAAAGCGGGTACTTCTCCATCATTGTATTCACCTTCTTTTTAATTTTCGCGAGTTCTTTGGGATTGTCTTTGTTTTTAAGAACCTGGTCGATGAAGTCAACAATTTTAAGACATTCTTTTTCTTTTAAACCGCGCGTTGTAATGGCCGGCGAACCAATGCGGATACCCGAAGTGACAAAGGCTGATTTGTCGTCGAAGGGAACCATGTTTTTATTTACGGTAATGTTCACCTGCTCAAGGGCTGCCAACGCGTCTTTACCGGTTAAATTTTTATTGCGGAGGTCAATCAGAAACATATGGTTGTCGGTACCGCCTGAAACGATCTTATAACCCAGGCTTGTAAAACCTTTGGCCATAGCCTGCGCGTTTTTAATGAGCTGTACGCAGTAATGCATGTACTCGTCGGTTAATGCTTCGCCGTAGGCAACCGCTTTAGCTGCGATCACATGTTCAAGCGGCCCACCCTGGGTACCAGGAAAGACAGCCATGTCGAGCACATTACTCATCATTTTTGTTTCTCCTTTCGGCGTTTTTTCACCAAAAGGATTTTCAAAATCTTTACCCATCATGATCATGCCTCCGCGTGGGCCGCGCAGTGTTTTGTGGGTGGTAGTTGTAACAATGTGGCAATGCGGAAGCGGATCGTTTAAAATTCCTTTTGCAATTAAGCCGCTTGGATGTGAAATATCGGCCAGTAAAATAGCGTTTACCTGGTCGGCAATTTTTCTTAACCTTTCGTAATCCCAATCGCGTGAATAGGCACTGGCGCCGCAAATGATCATTTTCGGTTTTTCGGTCTTCGCGGTATTTTCAAGCACGTCGTAATTGATCAGTCCTGTTTCTTTTTCAACTCCGTAAAAAGTAGGACGGTATAATTTTCCTGAATAATTTACAGCAGAACCGTGTGTTAAGTGCCCGCCGTGCGAAAGGTCGAGACCAAGAATGGTGTCGCCTGGTTTAAGGCAGGCCAGCATTACCGCTGCGTTGGCCTGGGCGCCTGAATGGGGTTGTACATTCACCCATGCCGCTCCGAATAGTTCTTTGGCGCGGTCTATGGCAAGCTGCTCCACTTTATCCACCACTTCGCAACCGCCGTAATATCTTTTAAATGGAAGCCCTTCGGCGTATTTGTTGGTTAATACACTTCCCATCGCCTGCATGACCTGGTTGCTCACGTAGTTTTCACTTGCGATGAGTTCAATGCCTGTGGTTTGGCGGTGTAATTCTTCTTTAATGAGTTTAAAAACGGCGGTATCTTTTTTGATCATGATCTGTTGGTTTTGTGGTATAGTTTTTCTGATGCCAATAAAATTAAGCAAATTATGGGAGATTGCGCTATGCCAAACAACCACCTGCTAATGGTGTACTCGTCGTCGGCCAGCCTGTTCTTTACAAATAAACCGTAAGCGGTTGAAATACCCGCTAAAACAAGCAACAGCGCGTAGGCCCAGAACAGGTAACGGGTTAATTTCTTTTCGGTGCCAATTTTTTTAAGCGCGAAATAATTCATAAAAAAGAAAAGGCCCATCCATACAATTGTAAAAATATATTTGGAAAAATAAAGTGTGTCGTAGGAAAAGGAATTAAAAATATTCATGCTTGCGGGTATAGGCATAGTGGTATGCCCGTAATATTTTAAATACATGATATTATTTAAGTGAACGAAGAAAAATTCACGGAAATATCCAAGAAGCCAGAAAAGAAAAAGGAACGCGAAAACCCATTTAACCTTCATTTGCTACGGCTGGTTTGGTCGAGAATTTATTTACCCAGATTATCCACAGGGCAAAAATAAAAGAATATATAAGAAATGTAAAAGTGTAGGTATGGTTAAACTCTAAAAACTGGGGCGCTGAGTTGGCAATAAGCACCAGGGCAACTACCCTGAAGAGGTTAAGGACGTGAATAGCCACGATACCAACAGGGATAAACCAGAGTTTATTTTTCTGATTACCCGGGTAAGCGATAATAAATACTGAAAATAAAGTAAAAAGCGTGATGGCGTTGCAATTGGAACCAACCCATACACCGTTTGAACCGTCGATGCCAACAACCTGAAAGTCGCGGTCCTGTAGCACAGTAAAGGTTTTGTAACCTATAGTTTTTAAGAGAAAATCAGATGATGAAATGATACTGCCAATAAACTTCTGATCGTAATAGGTATATCGTTTTACAATAAACTGATATACGAGGTAAAGGGCCAGGTATAAGAAGGCGGCAGTACAAATGAATCTTAAAAAGGCATTTTGTTTAATGAAAGCCTTCATCAGAACCCTGGATTAGCAGGCAGGACTACTCTTTTTACGGAGATCGTATAGTTTTTTAGCCCCAAAAAGTAAACCGGCTGCTATTAGGAAAATAACACCATTATCAACAGGGATACATGGTGGTGGCCAGCATGCAGGTCCACCTGTTGGAGGTGGCGGTGGAGCTGAATAAATTATGCCGCTGAATAATATCAGGGCGAAGCTAGCGAGAGTTTTTAGATTTTTCATTTGAGACCATAAATGTATAAAAAAAAATTAAATCAGCAAAATACATGATAAAACTTTATATTTGTTAACTGTTAAAAAATTGTGCCAACAAACGCTATAAATAATTCCCCAGGTAATAAAAAACAGGGAATAGTTTCTCAAAAAGATCTAAGTGTATTAATCCGGGTTCTCCGTTATAACTGGTGGATACCCCTGTTAATACTTCCACTTTTTTACGGCATGGGCATGCTCTATGTCTATCGCCTCACCAATGTTTACAGGGTCTCCACAGAGTTTCTCCTCAAGGTGAACGAGAGTTACTACCAGAACAACGTGTTAAGCGATGCTAACTTTTACTCAATGGGTGGCAGTTATGTCGACAACGTGAATGAGCAGCGGATCATAAACTCCTATGATCTTGCCAATCAGGTGGTTAGCAAGCTAATTGACCGCATCCAGGTGTCGTATTTTATCGTAGGAAAAGTGCGGCGTACCGAAGAGTTTACAGGTGTTCCGTTTATCGTTTCTATCAACACCCTGAACCAGGAATTTTATGAAAAAATCATAGATTTTCATGTGCTTGACTTTAACAACTACGAAATAAGTTATACTAAAGATAACAATAAGGAGGTAAAAAAGGGTGTATTCGGCAAAGAACTGATTACCGCTGATTACGTTATCACCATTAACCGCAACGACATCCTCACAGAAAAAAAAGTTGATAATATCAAGGATATCTTTTACCAGTTTGCCATTCACAGCAAGGATTACCTGATACAAACGATAAAAGGCAACCTGATCGTTGAAAACCCTGAATACACAAATATTCTAAAGGTAGGCTTAAACGACATTCTGCCTGAAAGGGCCATCCTCATCCTGGACACCATGAACGTGGTGTATGCCCAGAATAAACTAAAAAATAAATTCGAGTTAAACGACAGAACTGTTTCTTACATTGATAAACAGCTGAACGAAATCACTTATTCTTTGAAAAGCATTGAAGATACAATGCAGAATTACAAAGAGCAGAAGTCTATTATTGACCTTGAGTGGGAACAGGAAGATTTTTTAAAGAAGATCGGCGACTACGATGGTCAGAGGTCTCAGCTGCAACTACAGGTGAAAGCTTTAAACGATCTCGAAAACTACATTATTGAAGATAAAGACCCGCAATTTTTGCCGCCAAATGTAATGGTTTTTGAAAAATCGGGTTTTATGACGCAGGCTGTTACTGAACTTTACAGCAAACAAATTGAGCTGAATAAAACCTACAACATTGCGAAAGAGAATAACCCCAGCATTGTTGATTTAAAAGCCACCATTAAAAGAACCAAGGAAAACCTGCTCACCTACATCAATAATACGAGAAAGGCCACTTCGCAACAAATAAGTAATTTAAACAAAGAGATTCTCACTTATATTAATGAAGCTAAATTAATTCCGGGTAAACAACGCGACATATTGAATATTCAGCGCCGCACAACAGTGAGCGAGCAACTGTACAATTTCTTATTGGAAAAGAAAGCCAATACAAAAATTGCCCGTGCCAGTATAGTACCCGACATTAAGATAGTGGAGGCGCCGAGGAATATTGGTGTTGACTCGCCCGATAAGCCCGCCATGCAAAAGCAGTTCTTGTCTTTTGGTTTGCTGGTATCAATTCTCATCATTGTTATCCGTTCGGTTTTTTATTCAAAAATAAAAACAGCCGAACACCTTAAGGAACTTACCGACCTGCCGTTGATAGGCGTTTTGCCGTTTGTGAAAAACGCCGAAAGTGATGGAATCATTGTTGATCAAACCCCTACGGCGCTTATCTCTGAGGCTTTCAGGAATTTCAGAACCAACCTGCAGTATGCCAATATTGACATTAACGCGAAGACATACCTTGTTACCTCTTACCTCCCGGGCGAAGGTAAAACCTTTACGAGTTCGAACCTCGCCGCAATTTTAGCGAAGAGCGGAAAAAAAACAGTGTTAATTGAGCTCGATTTGCATAAGCCAAGAGTGTACAGGCGATTTGGCCTTTTACCACAAACCATAGGCATCACAACCTGCATTACCGGTCAAAACACCTACGAAGAGATCATCTCAGAAACACACATTGCAAACCTTTATTGCATCTACTCGGGCCCTATTCCGCCGAACCCTTCAGAGTTTGTACTTTCCAATAAAATGAAGGAGATCATCGACCGCGCAAAAATTGATTTTGATTACGTGATAATCGATACCCCCCCTGCAGGACTTTTATCAGATTCACTTTACCTTATTCAGCAGGTAGACGCGTCGATATTTGTATTAAACACCAAAAGCAGTTCAAAAAAAGTGATCAACTTTATTGAGAATGTAATTGAAGCCAATAAGCTTAAAAACGTGCTGCTGCTGCTCAACGGTGTTTCGAGGGCAGGTAAAAAATACTACTACCAGGGCTATGGATATAGCTATGGCTATGGCTATGGATACGGGTACGGAAAAGGTTATGGAAAAACCTCGTCAAAAGCTTAAGACTAACAGGTTAGCATTTTTTTACGTGCAGTTTTTTCTGATTTCAGCATTTGTAATTTAAGGTAATATTTACGATATTTGTCACAGATTGAGTACTTTTATTACTCAAATATGATAGAAACGCTTATATCTTCAAAAACCAGGATTAAGTTGCTGCTCAAGTTTTTTTTGAACAGTAAAAACACAGCCTATCTCAGGAACCTTGAGGATGAATTCGGAGAGTCTACAAATGCCATCAGGATAGAGCTGAACAAGTTCGAAAAAGCCGGCTTCCTGGAGTCGTTTGCCGAGGGCAATAAAAAACTTTTTACAGTTAACACCAAACACCCGCTTTTTAAAGACATCAACCGCATCATCATGAAAATGGTGGGTCTTGAGTATGTGGTAGATTATGTTTTGCAGCGCATAGGTGATCTTGAAAAAGTTTACCTTGTGGGCAACATGTCTAAAGGCCGGGCCACTGAAATAATTGACCTCGTTTTGGTGGGAGATAACCTCAATAAAACCTTTCTGATCGAACAGATTGAAAAGGCCGAAAAAAAGATTGATAAAAAGATAAGGTATGTGCATTACGGTTTAAAGGAATTTGATCTGTCGAAGATCAAAGAGCCCGGAATGCATCCTTTGCTCATTTGGAGCAAATAGTTTAAAGCACCCGGTTATTGTTTAACTGGTTGCTCAGGTATTTTAACTCAGTGTGACTGAGGAGGCGAAGCTGTGAAATTAAGGCGGGAAAAAAAGCATAATGGAAAATAAAAAGTGGCATGCCATTTATGTGAGTTCACGGTCCGAAAAAAAAATCGGCGAAATGCTCATTTCCAAAAACGTTGAGGCTTACCTGCCCCTTACAAAAACAATGCGGCAATGGAGCGACCGCAAAAAGATGGTGGAGTTGCCTTTGTTGAACGGCTATGTTTTCGTGAATATTTCACCCATCGAACAGGATAAAGTGCTTCAGACCAAAGGCGTGGTTAATTTTGTAAAGAGCGAAGGAAAAATTGCCGTGATCCGCGAAGAAGAAATAAACAGGTTGAAACAATTGGTTGAACTTGGGTATCATCTCGAAGCGGGTGGTATAGACAGGGTTTATAAAGAAGGAGATAAGATAAAGATCAATTCGGGCGCCTTAAAAGGAATTGAAGGTTATGTTGTGGAAAGCAGGGATAACAGGCAGATAGAAGTGCTGCTTGAAAGCATAGGTCAATGCATCAGGGTGCGTTTGCCAAAGGAAATATTATTGAGCGTTTAATAAAAGATTCGCATTAATGCTCAGGTACAGGAATTAGCAATAAAAGAACAAAGCATGAATATGGAAGAAAACTGGGACCTGGTGATCAGGCCAAAATCAAAATGGTACGACCTGCGCCTTAAAGAAATGCTGAGGTACAAAGACCTGCTGTTTTTATTTGTGCGGCGCGATTTTGTTTCCTTATATAAACAAACAATACTTGGACCGATATGGTTTTTTATCCAGCCTATCATTACGTCGCTCACCTTTTCGCTGATCTTCGGAAACCTCGCGAAAATTTCAACCGATGGTCTGCCGCAGATATTGTTTTACCTGTGCGGTGTTACTTTGTGGACCTATTTTTCAGACACCCTCACCAAGACCTCCGAAACATTTACCGCTAACGCAAATATTTTCGGTAAAGTTTATTTCCCGCGCCTGATCGTACCCATGTCGGTGGTAGTTTCGAACCTCATAAAACTGGGAGTGCAGTTTTTGTTGTTTATTTTAATCTGGTTGTTTTACCTGTTAAAAGGCAATAACATCCACCCCAATGCCGCGTTATTACTTGTGCCCTTTCTCATCATCATGATGGGCTTCCTGGGCCTGGGTTTTGGTATCCTTATCACCTCCATGACCACCAAGTACCGCGACCTTAAATTTTTAGTTGTGTTTGGGGTTCAATTAATGATGTACGCCTCACCCATTGTTTACCCTTTATCGATAGTGCCTGAAAAATACAAGTGGGTGATTCTTGCCAATCCGGTTACGAGTATTATCGAAACATTTAAATACGCGTTCCTGGGTGTGGGTGAATTCAGCTGGATGTACCTCTTGTATAGTCTCACGTTCACCGTGATCTTATTTGTTTTATGTATAATCATTTTCCAGAGGGTTGAAAAATCCTTTATGGATACCGTTTAAATCGCCGTTATGAGCAATGTTGTATTAAAAGCCGAGAACATTTCAAAACAATACCGCCTGGGGCAGTTAGGTACCGGCACTATTTCGCATGACCTCAACAGGTTTGTAGCCAGGGTGCGCGGCAAAGAAGATCCATATTTGAAAGTGGGTGATACAAACGACCGCAGCAAGGCTGGAGGCAGTGACTATGTGTGGTCATTAAGGGATGTAAATTTTGAGGTCAATAAAGGAGAGGTGCTCGGTGTGATCGGTAAAAACGGTGCCGGAAAATCGACCCTGCTCAAAATTCTCAGCCAGGTAACAACGCCAACAACCGGTGAAGTAAAAGTAAAGGGACGTATCGCCGCTTTGCTCGAAGTAGGTACAGGCTTTCATCCCGAGTTAAGCGGGCGTGAAAATATATTTTTAAACGGCGCCATATTGGGAATGACCAAGGCCGAAATTAAAAACAAGCTTAACGAAATTGTTGAGTTCAGTGGCGTGGCAAAATACCTGGATACACCTGTGAAAAGATATTCGTCAGGTATGACGGTGAGATTGGGTTTTGCGATCGCTGCCCACCTTGAGCCGGAAATATTGATTGTCGACGAAGTGCTGGCGGTTGGGGATGCGGAGTTCCAGGAAAAATGTCTTGGCAAAATGAAAGATGTCAGCGGGCAGGGAAGAACCGTTCTCTTTGTGAGCCACAACATGGCAGCCATTAAAAGTTTGTGCACTACTGCGATTTTATTAAGCAAGGGACAGCTTGTGGCAAGTGGTAAAACGAATGACGTTATAGCTGCCTATAAGGCTGAAAATGAAAATGCAAATTTTACAGGCCACAATACCAATCCTAAATCTTCTCATAAAACAGAATTTGGCCGCATTCTCGAAGTGCGCATGTTTAACACATTGGAGCAATTCACCGGCGAAATTTTATTTGAAGAGCAAATAGGGATTGAGATCACTTTCGATTTAAAAAATGACGTTAACAATCTGAATATTGATTTCAGACTGATATCAAATGAGGGAATATCAATTGCGCACGTTACATCAATGGATTTTGAAGAGAGGATCAACGCAAAAGCAGGTGTCACCAAAGTGAGATTCTATATCGAAAACAATTTTAACCCGGGTGTATACCATTTTGAAGCAGGCATACATTATCCTAATGAAAGCACTATTGATTATCTTGATCAGGCACTCACATTCAGGATTTCAAATCTCAATGAGATCACGAACAGATCTTATCTCAACAACTGGTACAATGCCGGCTATTACAGACCTAAATTTAAACTTACAATCCAATAACAATGGTTTCAATTATTATTACAGCTTATAACTATGAGCGATACATTGAACGGGCGATCAGGAGTTGCCTGGACCAATCAATTTCGAAAGATCAGTATGAGATCATCGTGGTAAACGATTGTAGTACTGATAACACGGTGCAAATTTTAAAAAACTATGAAGACCAGGTTCGGATCTTTCATTTGGAAAAGAATTGCGGGCTCTCGGCAGCAAGGAATTTTGGTATAAAGAAGGCGCTTGGGCAGTTTATTGTTTTTTTAGATGCTGATGATTATATACAACGTGACCTGCTGATGGTTCAAAGCATCTTTTTAGCTGAAAATAATTCGCTCGACGCTGTTTCCACTGATTACTTCCTGGTGGATGAAAGGGGAAAACATTTAGAACACGTAAATGCCGGGGAAAAGTCGATCGCCTGTGGGATTATGTTCAGAAAAGATCTATTGTTCGACATTGGACTTTATGACGAGAGTTTTCTGGCGCGGGAGGAAGAGGACCTGCGCATTCGTTTTTTAAAAAAACATTCCATCTACAATATTATTCTTCCCCTATACCGTTACAGAATGCATGACAACAACCTGACCAAGAATAACGCGGAAATGGAAAAATACAAACAAAAACTTGACGACAAGCATGGATAGCATGCAGTCTGTGA
>JAZKFC010000049.1:0-12787 GCA_040386615.1 Bacteroidota bacterium | reverse complement strand
GGTATCGGTATCGGACAAATTGGTGGACACGCAATGGATGCCATTGCACGTCAACCTGAAGCATCAGGAAAAATTACAACAACTATGCTGATCGCAGCGGCCCTTGTAGAAGGTGTTGCTCTTTTCGGTGTAGTAGTAGCACTTCTGTAATTAATAATCCTAAAAAGCCAAAGTTGTTACGGTTGGTAACAGCTTTGGTTTTATTAAACAAAGACAAAAAATTAAAAACAATAATTCTACAACATGAATAGCTTATTCATCTTAGCAAGTTTAATTGAACCCGGAATCGGTTTGATTTTCTGGACCTCGATTACATTTATTTTATTACTTGTGATTCTTGGAAAATTCGCCTGGAAACCTATTTTAACGGCGATCAAAACGCGTGAAAAAGGAATTGAAAGCGCACTGGCCAGTGCCGAAAGCGCCTTAAAAGACATGCGCGAACTGAAATCCGCTAACGAAATTATATTAAACCAGGCCCGTACTGAGCGCGACAACATGCTTAAAGAAGCCCGTGAAACCAAGGATGCTATTATTGCAGAAGCAAAACAAAAAGCACAGGCAGAGCAGGACAGGATTTTGACATCCGCCCGTGAGCAGATCACGAATGAAAAGAACGCGGCCATTTCTGAATTAAAAAACCAGGTTGCCGTTTTGTCAATCGAGATCGCAGAGAAGATCCTTAAGTCTGAATTATCAAACGACGAAAAGCAAAAAGCACTTGTTTCTAATTTAATGAAAGACGTTAACCTGAACTAGGATGATAGCCGCTACAAGATATGCCAAAGCATTAATGGACCTCGCGCTTGAATCCAACCAGCTGGATAAGGTAAGAAGCGATATGAAAACGGTTGAAAAACTCTGCAAAGAGAACCGTGAGTTTAATCTGTTCCTGAAAAGCCCGGTGATTAAAACCGATAAAAAGCTGCAGGTATTGAAGAGCATTTTTGAAGGGAAGATCACCCCCCTGACCCTGTCGTTTTTAAACCTTGTTGCTACCAAACACCGCGAAGCGTACGTTAAGGAAATTGCTGCAGCCTTTGATGAACAATACAAGGAGAATAAGAATATTTTCACCGCGGTTGTAACCTCGGCAAGAGGCCTCGACGATACAAGCAAGAAAAAAGTGCTTGATCTGATTAAATCACAAATGAATGGTGAAGTTGAGCTGGTTGAAAAAATTGACGCCGCTACCATTGGTGGGTTTATTTTGAAGATAGGCGACAGGCAGATCGACAGAACGGTGTCAAGGCAGTTGAGCAACCTTAAAAAAGAACTAACTCATAAATCATTGAACTAAAACATAAATGAACCAGCGAGCTGAACTTCGCAGGACGTTTTGAAAATAATTAAGCAATAAACAAAAAACATGGCTGAAATAAAACCGGCAGAAGTATCTGCAATTTTAAGACAACAATTAAGCGGCTTCAAAAGTGAAGCTGAATTGGAAGAAGTAGGATCCGTATTACAGGTTGGTGATGGTATTGCCCGCATTTATGGTTTATCCAAAGTTCAATCAGGTGAATTGATCGAGTTTGAAAACGGCACACAGGCCATTGTTTTAAACCTTGAGGAAGATAACGTTGGCGCCGTGTTGTTGGGAACCAGCGAAGGAATTAAAGAAGGCAGTTCTTGTAAAAGAACCACCCGTATCGCGTCCATTAAAGTTGGAGAAGGTATGCTTGGCCGTGTTGTTGACACATTAGGACAGCCTATCGACGGTAAAGGCCCGATCCAGGGAACTACCTACGAAATGCCATTGGAGCGTAAAGCGCCGGGTGTAATTTACCGTCAGCCAGTAACTGAACCTTTGCAAACAGGCATCAAGGCGATTGACGCCATGATCCCGATCGGTCGCGGCCAGCGTGAGTTGGTGATCGGTGATCGCCAGATCGGTAAAACCGCTGTTTGTATCGATACCATCATCAATCAAAAAGAATTTTTCGCAGCGGGTAATCCTGTATATTGTATTTATGTTGCTATTGGTCAGAAAGCATCTACCGTAGCCAACGTTGTTCGTGTATTGGAAGAAAACGGCGCCATGGCTTATACAGTTGTTGTAGCAGCTAACGCTTCAGATCCGGCACCACTACAGTTTTATTCACCATTCTCGGGAGCGGCTATCGGAGAGTTTTTCCGTGATACCGGTCGCCCGGCATTGATCGTATTTGATGATCTTTCAAAACAAGCGGTAGCATACCGTGAGGTGTCGTTGTTATTGCGTCGTCCTCCCGGACGTGAGGCTTACCCTGGTGACGTATTTTACCTTCACAGCAGATTACTTGAGCGTGCAGCGAAGATCAACGCCAACGACGATATCGCAAAGAGCATGAACGACCTTCCTGAATCTATCAGGCACCTTGTTAAAGGTGGAGGATCTTTAACCGCTTTGCCTATCATTGAAACACAAGCTGGTGACGTTTCGGCGTATATCCCTACCAACGTGATCTCAATCACCGACGGGCAGATCTTCCTTGAGACTAACTTATTCAACTCAGGTATTCGTCCCGCCATTAACGTAGGTATCTCGGTATCACGCGTGGGTGGTAACGCACAAATCAAATCAATGAAAAAAGTGGCTGGTACGTTAAAATTAGACCAGGCGCAATACCGTGAGCTCGAAGCTTTCTCTAAATTCGGATCAGACCTCGACGCCGCTACCAAATCAGTTTTGGACAAAGGCGCGCGTAACACTGAAATATTAAAACAAGGACAGTTCTCGCCGTTCCGCGTTGAGCAACAAATTGCAATTATTTATCTTGGAACTAAAAATTTATTAAGGGGTATTCCGGTGAACAAAGTCAATGAATTTGAAAAAGAATTCCTTGATACCATGGAACGCAAAAACAAGGTAACCCTCGACGAATTAAAGGCAGGTAAATTTACAGATGAAATTACCGGTGTTTTAGAAGCAACAGCGAAAGAACTGTTAGCGAAATACAATAAATAATTTTTGATCCCGACGGTTATCGGGATGAGTGCTTGATTTTCTGAATAAATCATCAACTCAAAAAATGAATAACTCAACAAATTATAAATAATGCCAAGTTTAAAGGAAGTAAGAAATAAAATAATCTCGGTAGGATCAACAATGCAGATCACAAGCGCCATGAAAATGGTGAGTGCTGCAAAGCTGAAGCGCGCACAGGATGCCATTACTCAAATGCGTCCGTATGCCAATAAGCTAAAGGAGATTTTGGAGAACGTAAGCGCGAGCGTTGACGCTTCCGATAATGTTTACGCCAGAAATACAGGCGTTAAAAATGTCCTGATCATTGCTGTATCTTCAAACAGGGGATTGGCCGGCGCTTTTAACTCCAACGTTATTAAGAAAACCAACCTCCTCATTAAAAACGAATACGCAGGTTGCAACATTACTGTGATCCCGGTTGGTAAAAAAGTTCAGGACGCTTTCAAAAGAACAGTCTATGCGATCAGCGGCCAGGACTTACCTCACCATACCAACGAACTGTTCGATAAATTATCCTATGAAAATGCAGCGCCTGTAATGAGCAAGATCATGGACGCGTTTTTGAGCAAAGAATTTGATAAAGTGACCATCGTTTATAACCAGTTCAGGAACGCAGCAGTGCAAATTACCGTTGAAGAACAGTTATTGCCGGTTGTTTCGAATAAAGAAGTTGTAAAAGGTGCAGCAAATACGGACTATATTTTTGAACCAAGCGAAGAGTTCATCATCAATGAACTGATACCGCGTTCAGTAAAGACCCAGTTTTATAAAGCGCTGCTCGATTCTTTCGCAAGTGAGCATGGCGCCCGCATGACGGCTATGCATAAAGCAACCGACAACGCCAAGGCCATGCAGCGTGACCTTAAAATTGCCTACAACAAAGCCAGGCAGGCGTCAATCACCAAAGAAATCCTCGAGATTGTTGGTGGCGCCGAAGCTCTGAACGGATAGCCCGGAAATTAAGAAACCTTTTGCCCCGGCAAAAGGTTTTTTGTTTGTTACAAATCCTGTTAATTGCTGAACAATACCCGCCCAGGGATGTTTATCTTAATGGTAATTGAATTGTACTTATATTTGCCAACTTATACCTTAATTAAAAACATTAGATGATCATTTTTTTATTCCTGATCCTGCACTGGTATCTTTCTCTTTTTGGACAGACGTTTTTTCTTCATCGTTATGCGGCGCATAAAATGTTCACCATGAATAAATCGTGGGAGAAATTTTTTTACATTTTCGCCTGGGTCAGCCAGGGTTCGTCATATTTGAATGCCAGGGCCTACGCCATACTTCACCGCATGCACCACGCTTACAGCGACACCGAAAAAGATCCACACACGCCCCACTTTTTTAAGGAAGTGTTTACAATGATGATGCATACAAGAAAGATCTATAACGATGTGCTCAATAAACGTGTTGTGGTTGACGCTAAGTTTGATCGTAACTTCCCGGAGTACCCTGTTATTGATCGTGTTGCCGACAACTGGTACACGCGTCTTGCATTCGCGGCTTTTTATATCGTATTTTATATTGTTTTTGCCACACACTGGTGGATGTTTTTATTTTTACCGATTCACTTTTTAATAGGGCCAATACAGGGCGCAATCGTTAACTGGGCCGGTCACAAATATGGTTACCGCAATTTTGATTGCCCCGACCAGTCTAAAAACACACTGTTGTGGGATTTTTTACTTCTGGGTGAATTGTTTCAGAACAACCATCACCAGGCAGGAACGCGGCCTAACTTCGCCGCAAAATGGTACGAGATAGATCCTGTCTATCCGGTTATCCTGTTGCTCGATAAACTCCATATCATCAGGTTGGCAAAATGATCCGGATCAAAAAAATCATCACTGGTTTTTTTATTCTTTTATTCTTTCAGCACTGCAGTCTCATAGGCCTTCATCGCCATGTATACAATCCTGAAAAACCCGGCACCTATCCCAGGGAGACCCGCGCGCAAATGCTTCTGGCGCGGCAAACCACCAGGCGTACCTGCTATGATGTAAACTACTACAAACTCGATCTTCAGCTGGGCTTCAAAAAAAAATTCATCAGGGGAGAAGTGCTCATCAGGGCAGTGTTGAGGTCGCAGGAAGACACCATACAACTCGACCTCTACAAAAACCTTCAGATAAACGCCCTGAGCTGCAACAATGTTGCTGTGCCGTACCGTCGTGAAGAAGGCGCCGTTTTTGTGAAGTTGCCAACCCACATCAGAACCGGAGAAACATTCAGCCTGGCGGTTAATTACGAAGGTGTCATTATCGAAGCGCGTCGCCCACCCTGGAATGGAGGGATAACCTGGAAGAAAGCCGGCAAAAGTGGCGTGTGGGCAGGCGTTAGTTGCGAAAGCGAGGGAGCGGGTATCTGGTGGCCAAACAAGGATGACGTGGCCGATGAGGCCGACAGCGTTGATCTCCGTTTTACCATTCCCGCCAGGCAGGCACTCAATGTTGTAAGCAATGGGGTTTTAAAAGAAACGATAACAAATCCCGATCAAACCAAAACGGTAAGCTGGCACGTTTCTTACCCCATCAATAATTACAACGTTACTTTCTACCTGGGAGATTATCAACTGGTAAGCGACACTTTTGTCAGCGCGCAAAGTAAAACACAGATCCCTCTTAATTACTACGTTCTGCCAGCTCATTACAGCGTCGCAAAAAGTCATTTTCAGCAGGTAAAACAGCAACTTGCATTTTATGAACGCAGGTTTGGCAATTATCCCTGGCCCAAGGATGGATTTAAACTGGTTGAGTCGCCCTATGAAGGCATGGAACACCAAACTGCCATCGCTTACGGCAGCAAGTTTAAGAACAGTGTGTTTGGCCTGGATTATATTATCCTTCATGAAACGGCCCACGAATGGTGGGGAAACAGTGTTACTGCTGCCGACCTGTCGGATGTGTGGTTACAGGAAGGCTTTGCCACCTATGCCGAAGCCCTTTACATAGAAGCTACCCAGGGATACCAGGCTTACCTCACCTATATGTACTGGCAGCGCCTTTCTATAAAAAACAAACGACCTGTTGTGAGACCACGGGGCATACGGTATTTTTCAACCGATGACGAAGATGTATACAACAAGGGTTCATGGGTACTCCACAGTTTGAGGAACACGATTAAAAACGACAGTGTTTTTTTTGACATTCTTAAAACTTTCAGAAACGAGAACCATTTAAAACAAATTTTTTCTGAAAATTTTACTGAACTGGTTAATAAAAAAACGGGCAAAGATTACGACTGGTTTTTCAGGCAGTATCTATACAGGCGTGAGGCTCCCATGCTGGAGTATTATTGGATTGGAGAATATTTTTATTACAGGTGGAAAGACACCGGACCTGATTTTAATAAATTGCCTGTGGAACTTGAATTTGGATCAGGCAGAAAAACCATTTATCCCGATGTGTTTCTGCAAAAAATAAAAGTAGATGATCCTACCGCAACGGGCATGTATTTTCCGGGTGACGCCACCTATTTTGGGTTTGTTAAAAACGCGCACCTCATTGACGAATGAGAAGGGGCGAAATTTGTTAAATCTCACAATTCACTTGCAAACAGTGGCTTCGCGCTTTTATTTTAACAGAAATTAACTTATCTTTATGTATGCTCACACGCGTTCATTCTGACAGGTATTTCCTGGCTATGCTTTTTATTGCAGCCTCCGTGTTTATTTCGGGTTGCGCTGTTTACACTGTTGATCAGGCACACCTTGAAAAAAAACTTAAGCCTATCTTCGCTTCAGTCAAGCATAAAGGTCTTGGCCTTAACAAAGTTATCGCCTTGTCTAAAACGCAGTATAACAACCGCATTGATACTTTGCTTTGCCTTGATAAAACAGGAGAGATCCAACCCAGGAAACTAAAGTACGACTCCAGGGTCACCATCATTACCACCAGCAATAAAAGCATTCATTTTTACGCGAAAACGCTTTTTATCTGGAATGAAGAATTTTTGATAGGGGAGCGCACAACCATCAATCTCCGGAGGTCAAATTGTTTTTCTGTGAAATTAAAGGATATAGCGCGCATTGAAGTAAAAGGCTAAGTGCCTTGCAGACATTGGGAGCGCGTGTAAGATGTTTTCACCATCATGTTCCCGGTGTTTCGAACAAGTTGGTTTGCCTCGATTCTGAAAGGGCTTTTTTGTATGTAGCGATCGCTTTTAACCTGGCCGCAGCGTGATCAACAATTGGAGTCGGGTAATCTTTAGTTCCGAATTCAGGCACCCATTTTTTAATGTACTTAAATTCCGGATCGAATTTTTTTTGCTGTTCAGCGGGGCTAAAAACCCTGAAGTATGGTGCTGCGTCGCAACCACTGCCAGCCGCCCACTGCCAGCCGCCATTGTTGGCGCTGAGATCAAAATCATTGAGTTTAGCGGCGAAATAAGCTTCGCCCCAGCGCCAGTCGATCAATAGGTCTTTCACCAAAAAACTACTAACGATCATGCGAACGCGGTTATGCATAAACCCCGTAGCATTCAATTCGCGTATACCCGCGTCTACTATAGGAAAACCCGTGTGGCCACTACACCATTTTTCAAAATGTTTTTCGTTGTTCACCCAGGGGATCTGGTCATATTCTTTTTTAAAAGAATTGTTGGCCGCGTGCGGAAAGTGCCAGAGGATCATCATATAAAAATCGCGCCAGATCAGTTCGTTGAGCCAGGTTTCGCTCAAGGGCAATGCCCGGGCTACAAGCGCCCGCACACTTATCATACCAAACCTCAGATAAACACTAAGGCGGCTTGTGCCTTCGATGGCTGGATAATCGCGCTGGTCTTTATATTTTAGCAGCAACTGTTCACCCGGTAAAAGTGCAGGGTTAAAAGAAAGATCAGTTTTTTCAAACCCAAGGCTTTCAAGAGGCGGTAAGGCTGCCGGTGCCGCTTTCTTTAAATTGCGGAAATATTTTTCTGTAGGGTATGCTTTGTAATAAAAAGCAGTTAATTTATTTTTCCATTGTCGGCTGTAGGGCGTAAAAATGGTGTATGGTTTGCCATCACTTTTTTCCACCTCCTGTTTTTCGAAAACACATTGGTCCTTATAACTCTTAAATTCTATTCCACGGCTGTTTAAAAATTCACTAACGAAATTATCTCTCTCCCTTGCGTAGGGTTCATAGTCGTGGTTGGTGTATACGCAGCAAATATCATGTTTAGCGGTTATACCCGCGAAAAAATCAATCACGCTGCCATGATAGACATTTAAGGTAGACCCATGATTTTTCAGTTCTTCATTTAAAGCGTTAACAGCCCTGTAAATAAAATCGACCCGCCTGTCGTAGGTGTTTTCTAATTTATTGAGAATATCTGTGTCGAAGATAAAAACAGGTAAAACTGTTTTGTTTTCGCGCAAGGCACGGTACAGGCCTGCGTTATCACTTAACCGCAAATCTCTCCTGAACCAAAAAACACTTATTTTATCTTTCATATAAAAGCGTTAGCAATGATTTTTGCCGGGCCATTCAGATCAGATATTCGGATTAAAGTGTCTCAGTGCGCGCATGAGTAATTTTCTGGCGATAAAAATCCTGCTTTTGATGGTTCCAAGCGGAAGACTCATTTCACTGGCTATTTCCTCGTATTTGTAACCATTATAATAACGGGTGAAAGGTACTTTGTATTGATCTTCAAGCGTCTCAATATGCCTGATGATTTCTTTGGCGTTGATGCGGCTGTCGCTGTGATCGTAACTGTTTTGTTTAAAGGCCCTGTTCATGGCAACATCGTCGCCTTTCGAGATCAACTGTTTTGTCTTTACATTTCTGCGGTATGCGTTAATAAATGTATTTTTCATGATCGTAAAGAGCCAGGCTTTGATATTGGTACTTTCCTCAAATTTTTCGCGGTAAGTAATTGCCTTAACATAAGTGTCCTGCAAAAGATCAGAAGCGTCTTCCATATTGTGGGTGAGACTTAGAGCAAAATTTTTAAGGGAGTTTTTTTCTTTTAAAATTCTTGAGTTAAATTCAATCGCGGTCATTCTTTTTAATGAAATTTTAGTTCTTTAATATAAAGTTATAGGTTTGTTTAATCTTTTTTTGTTAAAATTAAACAAAAGGTGTATGTAACTGAATATCATTATTTTGAACAGCAGTAAAAATCAGTTTTTTACCAACAATTATAGGTTTTAAAGGATAAAAACGTACTTTCGCTGGCAAAAATATTTTAAGATGTCCAACCAGTTTAGTGAACAGGAATTATTAAGAAGACAAAAATTAAATGATCTGAAAGCTATGGGAATTAACCCGTATCCGCCTGAAGAATTCATTACCAACGCCACCGCGCTGGATATAAAAAACAACTACGAACGCGATAAATTAAATTACAAAGATATTTCAATTGCCGGCCGTATCATGAGTATTCGCGACATGGGTAAGGCCTGTTTCGCTGTGATACAGGACGCCACAGGCACTGTGCAACTGTATGTGAGGCGCGACGATATTTGCGCAGGAGAAGACAAGGCCCTTTACGATGTTGTATGGAAAAAGCTGATTGACCTTGGAGACATCATTGGCGTGAAAGGTTATGTTTTTACAACAAAAACAGGCGAGATCTCGATTCATGTAACCTCTTTGCAACTGCTCAGCAAATCGCTGAAGCCTTTACCCGTAGTAAAGACCGACGAGACCGGAAAATCTTTTGACGAAGTAAGTGATCCTGAGTTCAGGTTCAGGCAGCGTTACGTAGACCTGATCATCAATCCGCAGGTGCGCGATACATTTAAAAAGAGAACGCAGATCGTTAATTCCATCAGGCAGATCTTAAATAATTCAGGCATGCTTGAAGTGGAGACACCCATTCTTCAGAGTATTCCCGGAGGCGCTACGGCGAGGCCGTTTATAACGCATCACAACGCGTTGAACATTCCTTTATACCTCCGCATTGCCAACGAACTGTACCTAAAGAGGCTTATCGTTGGCGGCTTTGAAGGCGTTTACGAGTTCGCCAAAGACTTCAGGAATGAAGGAATGGACAGAACGCACAATCCTGAATTTACAATTCTTGAATTTTACGTGGCATACAAAGATTATAACTGGATGATGGATTTTACCGACAAGATGCTGGAAAAAATTGTAACCGATCTTTATGGCAATACTGTTTTAACGGTTGGAGAACGGCAAATAGATTTTAAAGCGCCGTTTAAACGTGTCACTATGTATGAAGCCATCAGGGAACACACGGGTATTGATATCAGCGGCATGAATGAGGACGAATTGAGGAAAGTCTGCAATCAGTTGCATATTCATGTTGAGGCGAGCATGGGTAAGGGAAAGCTGATCGATGAGATCTTCAGCGAAAAATGCGAAGGGAATTATATTCAGCCTACGTTCATCATCGACTACCCGGTGGAAATGAGCCCACTTACAAAAAAGCACCGCCACGTTGAGGGTTTGGTTGAACGTTTTGAATTAATGATCAATGGTAAGGAAATTGCGAACGCATACAGTGAGTTAAACGATCCTGTTGAACAACGAGAACGTTTCGAAGAACAATTGAAGCTGCAGGAACGCGGCGACGATGAGGCGATGTTCATCGATCATGATTTTTTAAGAGCGCTTGAGTATGGTATGCCGCCTACTGCCGGGATCGGCATTGGGATTGATCGTTTGGTGATGCTACTTACCAATAACGTGAATATCCAGGAAGTTTTGTTTTTCCCACAAATGCGACCGGAGGCAGTAACCAGTGCGCAGGAGACGCATTCATGAGGACCAAAATAACAAACGAAATAGGCCCGAACTAAATGCGACCGGAGGCAGTAACCAGTGCGCAGGAGACGCATTCACGAGGCAGCAGTGTCAAACAACCATTGAAGCACTCCTTTCAACACTTTTATTTATTATATTTGCGTAGTCTTTAATTACCTTCTGTGCGGCCGTTTCTTAAAATATTATCACTGTTAGTTGTATTTATTTTTATTTCTTTTTCCTGTAAGGAGGAAAAAAAGGTAGAAGAAAAGGCTAAACCAAGGGTATTTAATGGTTACCATGTTTTGCTTGATGAGATCATAAGATCCAAAGAGGGTGTGATTAGGGGCATTAACCTGAACACAAGGTCGGAAGTAATTAAAAGCATTGAAACCGAACCACCAACCGAAGTTTCGGAAGACCACCTGTACTTTGAATACAAAGCCGACAGTATTACAGATTACTCAATTGACTATACGCTTAACAGGGACAGTCTTGAGGAGATCAATGTTCAGATCAACAGCAATGACCTTGAACTGACCTCGTACCTGTTTTGTGACCTCAAAGATTATTACGCCAATAAACTTCCAAATCCAACAGAAGACAAAGGCTATGTGGTTTACAATTGTTTTGAAGGGCAAAGAAAACCTTTTGTTGTTTCTTTAAGCGACAATTCAAGTCCAACCAGGGGCACCATTAACATGGTGATTTATAAGGATAAATAAGCTGGTTATTTTTTAATGACACGCGTCAGGCCCAGACACGTATTTCCGGAAAGAACTTTTAAAAGATAGATGCCCGGCTCCAGGTCTGCTATTTGTAAAGCCCCGTCAGTTGCTTTTGCCTGCTTTAGTTCTCTGCCCCCGACATCCGTTAAACTAAAAAAAAGTGGGTCTTGCGTTTGTTCTTCCACATCGATGTTGATGAACTCATCAGCCGGATTGGGATAAACAGTATACACTGCCAGGTTCTTATTTTCTTTGATCCCCACAGGCACATCCAATACCCAGGTTTCTTTTAAGCGGACTTCGGAACCGTTGATGCCTACACCACAGGTATAATAAAATTTATTTCCCGCCACGGCGCTCATTCCTCCCTTGCGACCGAAGGAAATAAAATCCTGGTTTTGTTGCCAGCCGGGGAAAGCAGTATTGTATTGCCACACGTCTTTGTGGTAAACGCCGAGGCTGTCGTATCCCCCAAACATTAGTAATGTGCCATTGAGGTTCTTTAGTGCGGCATAGGCCCTGCCTTTGGGCAATGGAAAATCCTGCAGACCTGTCCAGCTGTCGGTATTCTGGTTGTAGCTGTACATCTCTTTTCTGTAGCGATTGGTATTGTCTATTCCAAATACCAGGTAGCCGGTACCGCTTGCTACTGCCGCGCCTGGCCTGAACCTGCCGCCAAAGGGAAAATTATTTTTCTGTGTCCACGTGTTGGTGCTGATGGTATATTCCCAGACTTCATTTGACACTATGTTACCGGGAATTTTTCCACCTACAATGATCACCTTGTCACCAAATTCAAGACAGCCGGCGCCCAGCAGGCCGTTACCGGGTTTTGACGCCATTACCGACCAGGTGTTGGTTGCCGAGTCATATTTAAGCAGGCTGTTCAACGCACCACCAATACCATCGCCGCCAAAAACAAAAAACGAATTCACGCCTGCAAATGCGCAGGCGTATTGTCTTTCTGCACCGTTGGGTAAGGATGTAATTGCAGACCAGGTATTTGTTGTTGGATCCAGTGAGTAAAAATCCTTGCTCAGAGCCCAACCAACGGTTAAGCCAGATCCAAAATACAGTTTATTATTCAGGGTCACCGCAATACCATCATCTCTTTCCAGCCCGGGAAAATCCGTTAGTTGTAACCAGTTCTGTGAGAACAAATGGGATGAACAAAATAAGATAATCGGTAATAACTTCATCTGCTTTTCCGGAGGTTAAGTACTAAACGTTTACAATTTGCTTTTATTGCCGGCGCTGATGGTAAAAAAATCCGTCCCTTTGAGAGGACGGATTCAAGGAGATGGATTTAATTTTACCTTTCCACAACAATCTTCCCGGTCACTTTCCTGCCATTTGTTTCGCCGGTGATAAAATAAATACCCGTCGGCAGG
>JAZKFC010000048.1:0-10786 GCA_040386615.1 Bacteroidota bacterium | reverse complement strand
GAGCGAAAGACGGGTCTCGAACCCGCGACCTTAACCTTGGCAAGGTTACGCTCTACCAACTGAGCTACTTTCGCATTTTTTTTTACCATCCGTAGCTTTAGCGAAGGATGGGTATCCGCTATAGCTTTACGCGTAGGCGGGTTTCATTGTATTCCCTGAGGTGAACAACCTAAGGAGTTCTACTTCGGGGATGCAAATGTACTGAAAGTTTTTGTCTGGCAAAACTTTTTTTAGTGTAAAATAGATTTTTTTGCAAAAAAAGCTTTGTCGCATCCACCCCTTAAATGGTCGCGGTCAGCGCCCTGAAAGGCATCAAAATTGAAGACCTTTGATTAAAAATAATATTATGGAAAAACTAACTTTTAAAACTGAGATCAACGCGCCCCGCGAAAAAGTATGGACTTCGTTGTGGGAGGATAAAAACTACAGGGACTGGACCTCTGTGTTCGCCGAAGGATCAAAGGCAGAGACCGACTGGAAAAAAGGCAGCAAGGTGCTTTTCCTGGACTCTAAAAATGACGGCATGTCGTCGGTGATCGTTGAAAATATTCCTAACCAGCACATGTCTATTGCGCACATTGGCGCAGTGGTAAAAGGCGTGGAATACCTCGACCGTCCTGAAGATGAGGTCTGGAGAGGCGCCCACGAAAATTACACCCTTACGGCCGCCGGACCAAAAACACAACTGAGCGTTGAACTGGAGTCCAAAGGCATGGATCCGAAAATGCTGGAGTATTTTGAACAGGCCTGGCCCAAAGCCCTCGAAAAATTAAAAGAACTGGCTGAAAAAAGCTAAGGAATTGGGCCGGCAGGGTATTCAAAAAAGGCCGCTTCATTTTGAGCGGCCTTCTTAAATTTTATGAACGAATGAAGCAGTATTATTTGCTGTAAGCGTGTGCTAAACCTTTGCTGGTTGTTGTGATGGTATTGCCGCTGTGGCTCAAAGATTTCCCCTTGCGCATTTCTTTTTTCAGGTTCTCGGTGTATTTTTTGCTGTAAACAAAATTATTGCTGTCGTGGTCAAAATAAATGATAGCTATAGGCATATCTGTTACATCTTTATTCAGGTGCACCAGGGCTTCTTCTTTTAACAGGGTGGTTTCAAACATAAACCTGTAAAGGCCGTCGGTTTCAACAAATATTTCGGTGTTCACACTTACCAGTTTAGTGATGTGACCCAGCATAGACAGGCGGATCGTATAGTAGGAATCTTTACTAAGCATAAATTTGAATTTATTTCTGCTGTTCACCAGCAGCGTGTCGATTTTGCCATCATTTGTAATAAGCTCTACGGTATATCCTCCCACCGGATTTAATAATTTGCCTTCTACTTCAAGCACGGTTAAGGAATCGTAACCGGCCTTAAACACTGAATTTGCTTTTACGTTGGTATTAAACAGGCTGATCAGAACGGTGATCATTACAAACATCACAAGACTGTTTTTCTGAACACCATGAGCAGTTTGCGTGGTACTTTTGGTATTTGTTGAGTTTTTCATTTTTTTTCGTTGCCCACCGAAGCTTTAGCGGAGGTAGGTCTTTTTTAGCTAGGTTAATTATTTTTACACGACAAAATTACGGCAGCTTTACGCGCGTTTTACAGCAATAAGTTTTTACATGTTTCAGATGTAAGATTTTTTGAGTTCTTGTTAAAAGCGTTTTTCGTAAAACATGCTGGGCCAGGTGAACCCTTTGCGCCCTTTGTGGTTAAGGGATTACCACTAAGACACCGAGAGCACATAGAAACACCAAGAGAAATCTCTGCGATCCTCTGTGAACTTTGTGGTTAAGGGATTGCCACTAAGACACCGGAGCACGTAGAAACACTAAGTGAAATCTCTGCGACGCTTTGCGATCTTTGTGGTTAAGGGATTACCACTAAGACACCGGGAGCACATAGAAACACTAAGAGAAGTCTTTCGCACCCTCTGCGCGCTTTGTGGTTTAAATTGCGCGAAGGCCTTAACCCCCAACCAGTTTTTTTATCTCGTTGAGTTTCATCAGCGCTTCCACCGGTGTCAATGTATTGATGTCGATCAACAGGATGTCTTCTTTAATTTGCTGTAACAGCGGATCGTTTAACTGGAAAAAACTCAGCTGCATGTCGCTGTTTAAAGAAGGCTTTAATTTGGCGCTGCCATTTACCACCAGGTTATCGGTGCCCTCGAGTTCAAACTCGTGTTCCTTTTCCAATTTTTTAAGGATCACATTGGCGCGGTCAACTACGTAAGCGGGCATACCGGCCATTCTCGCCACGTGGATCCCAAAACTGTGCTCGCTGCCCCCTTCGCTGAGCTTGCGAAGGAAAATAATTTTGTTGCCGCTTTCTTTTACCGACACGTTGAAGTTCTTAATACGTGGAAAAAGATTGCTCATGTCGTTGAGCTCATGGTAGTGCGTGGCGAACAGTGTTTTGGCACGGTTCACCGGTTGGTTGTGCATGTATTCGGCGATGCTCCATGCAATGGAAATACCATCGTAGGTAGATGTGCCGCGGCCTATTTCGTCAAGCAGCACCAGGCTCCTGTCGCTTAAATTATTCAGGATGCTGGCGGTTTCGTTCATTTCCACCATAAAGGTAGATTCGCCCGAGCTGATATTGTCGGTAGCGCCAACACGGGTAAAGATCTTGTCGATAATGCTGAGCTCCGCCGCTTTCGCAGGAACATAACAACCTATCTGGGCCATTAAAATAATAAGAGCCGTCTGCCTTAACAGGGCCGATTTACCGCTCATATTCGGACCCGTGATCATCATGATCTGGGTGCTGTCATTATCAAGGTAAACTGAATTGCTTACATATTCAACGCCATCGGCCAGTTGTTTTTCTATCACGGGGTGACGGCCATCGGTGATGTCGAGCGCAAAACCATCGTTGAAGCGTGGCCTGCAATAACGGTTGTCTTTAGCCAGAATAGCGAAGCCTGAGAGCACATCGAGTTTGGCGAGCAGATTCGCGTTTAGCTGAATGGGTACGATGTAATCGGCAACCGCGCGCACAATAGCTTCAAACAGTTTCACTTCAATGGCCATGATCTTTTCTTCGGCCCCTAATATCTTTTCCTCGTATACTTTTAATTCAGGAGTGATGTACCGTTCGGCGTTGGTGAGTGTTTGTTTCCTGATCCAGTCCGCTGGTACTTTTTCCTTATGCAAATGCGTTACCTCAAGGTAATAACCAAACACGCTGTTATAGGCAACTTTCAGCGAGGAGATCCCGGTTTTTTCAATTTCCCTTTGCTGGATCTGCAGCAGGTAATCCTTGCCACTGAAGGCGATGCTCCGCAGGTCGTCGAGTTCGGCATCCACCCCTTTGTTGATGGCGTTGCCTTTTAAAACGTTAACAGGCGCCTCTTCATTCAGTTCGGCATCGAGGCGTTCAAAAATAAGATCGCAGGGATTCAGTTGATCAGCGATCTTTTCCAGAACAGGATTTCCGGAATTTTTGATCTTGTCTTTAATGCCCGAGATCAATCCCAAAGATCTTTTTAAATGCACCAGTTCACGCGGGTTCACGCGCATGGCCGATGCTTTGGAGATCAGGCGTTCAAGGTCGCCGATTTCCTTGAGCAGGGCAGTGAGCTCCAGCCGGTTATCTTCATGATCGAAAAAATACTCAACAGCGTTTAAACGTTCATTGATGGCCGCACTGTTTTTAAGTGGCAGGGCCAGCCAGCGTTTTAATAAACGCGAACCCATCGGGCTCACCGTTTTATCTATTACGTTGATAAGGCTTTTACCATTGCCCTGGCTGGTTTCGTAGAGCTCGAGGTTGCGGATGGTGAACTTGTCGAGCCACACATAATTGTCTTCTTCAATGCGGCTTACTTTGGTAATGTGTTTGAGTTTATCGTGCTTGGTCTCATTTAAATAATGCAAAATAGCCCCACAGGCGTGAATAGCCAGCGACTGGTCTTCTATACCAAAGCCTTTGAGCGATTTGGTATCAAAGTGTTTGGTGAGGCTTTCGTAGCCATAATCGTATGCAAAGGCCCAGTCGTCGAGACCAAAGGAATAAAAGCGGTCGCTCACGAGGTCGTTCAGTTGTTTTCTTTTATTTTTCTCGAACAGCAATTCGTTGGGCTTGAAGTTCTGCAACAGTTTTTCAATATAAAACAGGGAGCCCTGGGCCACAAGGAATTCACCCGTTGAAACATCGCAGAGCGCGATGCCGGCCAGTTCCTTGTCGAAATGTATGGAAGCGAGAAAATTATTTTGCTGGTGGTCGAGGATCTTGTCGTTAAAACAAACGCCGGGAGTGACCAATTCGGTGATGCCCCGCTTTACAATGCCTTTTACCATTTTGGGGTCTTCCAGCTGATCGCAGATGGCTACGCGGTAACCTGCCCTTACCAGTTTTGGCAAATAAGAATCGATGGAATGATGCGGAAAACCCGCCAGTTCAATATGACTGGCCGAGCCATTGGCACGCCTGGTTAAAGTGATGCCCAGTATTTTAGAAGCTTTGATGGCGTCTTCACCAAACGTTTCGTAAAAATCGCCCACCCTGAACAATAAAATGGCGTCGGGGTATTTGGCCTTTACGCTGTTGTATTGTTTCATTAAGGGTGTTTCCTTCGCTTCAGTAGTCTTGCTCATAACCCCCTAAATTAATGGCTTCACACCGGCCCAGGAAATGGAATTATAAACAAAAAATTAAATGTGCCTCCCTGAAAATACCGGTAGGGACCCTAAAAAAGGAGATATCCCAGTTTTACAAAAACAGCCGGTCCGAAAGCAAGGCCACTGCGTTCGAAGGTAAGGGTGTTGGTGCGAACAAAATAGTTACGGTCGAAAGCATTTAGCAGCTCGTCGGGCAACCTGCAGTATTGGAACTGCATCGCCACACGGGTGTCGATGGTGATGCCGCACCTGAAGATGTGCTGATAGCCCAGCGCGGGCAATTCAGCAAACAGGATGGAGGTTGTACCGCTAAGGACCTGGCTGTCGGGTTTGGGATAAATCTGGTAATGCGCCTGCACCTCGTTTAAGGTATAGGTAACACGAAAGTCCTCCAGGTTCGCGGAGCCCAAACCAACAGAAGCATCAATGTAAAATCCGTAAGGTGCTGGCATGATTACGTCGAAATAATGCCGGATCCCGCCGCTGATAATATTGCCGGTGGTGACGCCGTCCCTGAGTGTGCTGTATTCTGCTACTGTTCCGCGGTTGTTGCCCGGTTTTAAGGTGCCGGTTTTTTTGGTAATGCCTTTTGAACGTACCTGGTAACTGAAATGCTGGCCAGAAACAAACAGGCTTGTTCTTCGGCCTGCTACGTATTCAAGGTCAACATTGTTGAAGCCTAAGAGTTTCCCGTTCACCACGTTTGTTTTGATCAGGAATTTTTTTCCCAGGTAACCGGTGTTCTGTGCGTTTAATGACACGCTCAGGCAGATCAGTATGACGAGGGGCAAAATAGTTTTCATTTAATCAGATGTTCTTTTATTTGAGGTTCACGTGAGGCCTAAGGCCGGTTGTGTAAACAATTAATTAAAGGTTAAGGAGCGTAATTTTATTGGCAACGATGGTGGTGTTTTTTGAATACAGGATAGTTCCGTTCTCATCTTTAATGGTAACCAGGTAATTTTTCTGTGGCTGATTGCCGAGGTCGAAGAGAATAATATTGTCCTGGTACGAAGGCGTATAAAGCCCGTAATAGTCACCACCCGGGTTATAGACCGACACTTCCAGTTCTTCAATGGTTTTGCCTGCCGCCACGCCATCTATAAAATAATTCAGCGATGTGACCCTTCCCTGGATACGGGCAAAATAATAGTCGCTATTGTAATACATCAGTGCCTTGCCGGTATAGTAGCAGCAACCACAGTCTATTTTCGCGGAAGGTTCAAAATTCTCTGCGTTCTGATCCAGGCAGCCTCTTTCGCTCTTGTTGCAGGCCGTCATTGCCATCACTACTATCACGAGCATCCATAATTCCGCCGCTGTTTTACCTCTGTTCATGGAATTTTTGACTAACAAATCAAATATACTGATTTTAATGAAACCATGATATCATGATGACCTGGTGTCGTACATGTACAATAAATAAACATTATGTTGTAGTTTACGGTTGATTTTTTTGCTTTTTATAGGCCATGTCACTTCGAGTCCCGATGCATATCGGGAAGAAGTGGTCTCGACTAGCTCCTTTGGTCGCCGGAGGCTTGCCGAAGGCGAGGCGACCTGACGCATTTCCAACCATAAACTACAACATTGCTTAAATAAAAAAGCCCCGCTATAATTTTAGCGGGGCCGGTAATCATGCCAGTGCGGCAATTAATCTACTTTAGCGTATCCCTCTTTTACGGTGTGATAGTCAAACAACGATTTCCTGATGTTTTTGCTGTATTCCATTACTGGGGTAAATTCACCAGCTTTTTTATTAAAGCTAATGATAGCGATGGGGAAATCAACAGCGTCGTTGTCCATTATATATTTGTTATCCGGGATCAATTCTGTATCAAAATGGAAAGTATGAAAATGGTCGTTATTACCCGGCAATTTGGTGTCGATGCTTACCGACATTGGTAAATACCCCTCTTTACTGATGCGGATGGTGTACCATGAGTCTTTTTTGATTTTTAAAAGGAAAGATTCGCTGTCAACTACCACACCCGAGTCTACAACGGTATTGTGGCAAAGCAATTCGATCTTGTACATCTTTGATTCGTCGTCTCTTGGGATCAGTACTTTACCATCTATTTCTATAACATAAGCGGTGTCTTTATTTCCAGCGCTATATACAGATGCCGAAATAAATAAGAAGAAGAACAGGACGAAGGAAAGCGTGTTTTGTTTTGGATTTTTCATTTTTTCTGTTTTTTTTAATTTTAATTGTTGGTTTAAATTTTCACGATGTAAAGGTCTTGCATTTATACCTGCCTTATTACCTCATTTTGGCACAAACAACACATGTGTAAGATTTTTTGAAATTCTGTAAAGTCAGGTTCATCGGCAATTTTGGCTGGGATGGCCGTTAACAGTGGATACTGGCGTAGGTTCCGCAGAAGATGTTTTTATATTTTTTTTAGCGTCAACCCCCGGAAAAAAGTTTTTTTCTGTCTTTCGTCTTCAAAAAAAGATTGTTTCGATTAGTTTTTTGCTGCTTAGAACCAAAAAAAATGCCGGATGTGAGTTTCACCCGGCATACATTATTATAAAGACCTCAATTTATAGAATCAAAACAAAAGTTTTTTCCTGTCTATAAAACCGCCGCCCACCAGGTCATCTCCTTCATAGATCACAGCGCTTTGGCCAGGCGCCACACCCGAAACAGGCTGGTGAAAAATAATATCCAGTTTGTTATCAATGGTATTAATGGTCGACATGGTTCCGGCATCCTTGTATCGGATCTTGGTTAATGCGTTAAAGTCCTCGGGCAGACTTTCGTATTTGATCAGGTTAAAATCTCTCACCTGCAGGTGATTTTCAAGCAGATCGTCTTTGTCGCCCAAAATTACAGTGTTGGTTTCGGGAATGATCTCTTTCACAAACACCGGCTCGCCCAGGGCAATATCAAGCCCCTTGCGCTGACCAACGGTATAAAAAGGATAACCCCTGTGTTTGCCCACATGTTTTCCCTTAAAAAAATAATCGCCCCCGTCCACTTGTTTTTCAAGCTCTGGTTTGCGGTGTTTTAAAAACTCACGGTAATTGTTATCGGGTACAAAACAAATATCATAACTCTCGCTTTTGTTAGCCAGATCAATAAAACCGGCATCTTTGGCCATTTGTTTGATCTCGGTTTTTTTAAAGTTGCCTAAAGGAAACATGGTGCGTTTAAGACTTTCCTGGCCAAGCCCCCAAAGTACGTAGGTTTGGTCCTTGGTTTGGTCGAGCCCTTTGAATATGATCCTTCGGTTATTTTCGTTGCGGATCTGCGCGTAATGACCGGTAGCGATAAATTCGCAGTCCAGCATATCGGCACGTTTCAGCAGGGCGTCCCATTTAATGTGGGTGTTGCATAACACGCAGGGATTCGGTGTGCGGCCAGCCAGGTATTCTTCCACAAAATTATTGATGATAAATTCGCCGAACTCTCCACGGATATCGAGTATATAATGCGGAAAGCCAAATGACACCGCCATGTTTCTGGCGTCGCTGATACTGTCTAAACTGCAGCAACCTGTTTCCCTTTTGTTGGAGCCTGAGCTTTCATAATCCCATGTTTTCATGGTAATGCCAATCACCTCGTAACCTTGTTCGTGCAGCATCATGGCAGTCACACTACTGTCGATGCCACCACTCATGGCCACTAAAACTTTTCCTTTTCTGCTCATTTGCCTTTTTTTTCTTTTTGCAGGTTGTACAAACCTGTGCTTGGTGTATTCACCGCGGCCTTTTCGGTATTTTTGCTTTTGGCAAAAAAGGCCTCTGTTTCTTTTGGAGAAGCCAGTTGCCCGTTAAAGTACCATTCCTTCTCTTTAATTTTGCCGTTTTCTTCCTTGTAGATCCAGGGCCCAGTTTTTTGTCCGTCCTTATAATACCCCGATGCTACTTCAACGCCGTTGGGATAATAATAGGTGGCTTTTCCGTCGAGCTGTCCGTTCACGTAATTGCCCTGGCCTCTTAATTTTTTACCGTCGAGGTATTGTTTAAAGGGACCATGTTGAACATCCATCCTGTAGTTGCGTTCCTCGGCCAGTTTACCGTTGCGAAGGTACACAAAACTCACCCCGTTCTTTTTACCCATTGAATACACATCCTTCGAAAGCAGGCTCCCGCTTTCATCATAATAGGTCCATACGCTGTCCTTAATTTCCTGTATATATTTTCCTTCTCCCATGCGTTTGCCTGTTAAATGGAAGAGTTTAGCGTAAGCCACCTTGCCGTCCTGTTTAAAATTCATAATGGCACGCACCGAGTCGTTAGGATAATAATATTTGAATTTGCCCACAGGTTTGTTGTCTTTAAACTCCCCTTCATAAAGCAAATGGTTGCCGGTTTCATCCTTTTTTTTCCAATAACCCTGTTTTTTTCCGTTAGCGTCGGTAGTTTGGGCAAAGGGAAATACGGCTTGAAGCAAAAATAAAAACAGTAGGGTTTTTTTCATGAATTTTATAATACAATAAAAGGTTAAAGATACGGCAAAAAGGCATTCATCCCGGTAGCCTCCTTTTCAAATTTTGAATTTAATAACACAATTCCGCTTCCGAAATCTCAAATCTTAAATCTTAAATCACAAATCTTAAATCAGAAACCTCAGATCAAAAAAGCCTCAGCTTGTATTTCGCGGCCATTTTCGCGATCTGTTCGTCGCTGATGCCGTGCTGATTTTTACCACCATGATGGTTCTCAACGGTAACAACAAAAACCCTGTACTGATGGTCGGAAGCCAGTTTAAAATAAGGTTCCATTTCCCAGTCAAGCGTAAAAGTATTGTCGAGAATTATTTTTTCGGTTTTTTTGGCCATGGCGGCCTCAGTGTTATCAAGGCATTGCTGGTAGGCGCGGTGGTTTTCGGCAAATTTGAACGCATAATCACCGCTCTGCGGGTCGGTAAAATAATCGTCAACCGAAAATACGGGCCAGCGCCCATCATCGCTCAAAACACCCGACAGAGTTGATTTTCCGGAACCAGGTAAACCGCGCAGGACGATAAGAGAGGGTATCATCCTGTAAAACTAGATATTTTTCGTGGGACCCAAAGACCTGTTGAAATTTAATATCACCGGGGTAATACCATTTGTTTTTCGGGTCTTATACCAATCAGTAAATTCTGTAAAAAATCGAAAATAAAATACAAATTTTCTGCCTAAGTTAAATTTAAATATTGAGCAATTAAATGTTAAATTCGCATTCCCGTTTTCAGCCCGTTTTTGGGACTGAAGAAGCGAAGCTATAAACAATAATATAGGTTTTAAGAAGCCTAACTACTTAAATTTCAGTACAATGTCTTACCCGAAAATAAAAAACACACGGGTCCTGGTAACAGGTGGCGCCGGGTTCATTGGGTCTAACCTTTGTGAACATTTATTGCAACACGATAACCAGGTGATCTGCCTTGATAATTTTTCTACCGGCAAGCGTGAAAACATAGAACCGTTTTTCAGCAATAAAAACTTTAAGTTGCTCGAAGGCGACATCAGGAATCCCAGCGATTGTCATACCGCCATGCATGGCGTGCATATTGTGTTGCAACAGGCTGCGCTGGGATCGGTACCCCGCTCTCTTAAAAACCCGGTTACCACCAATGAAGTGAACATAGGTGGTTTTTTGAATATTTTAGTGGCTGCGCGCGACGCGAAAGTAAAGCGTGTGGTTTATGCGGCAAGCTCTTCTACCTACGGCGACTCTGAAACGCTTCCGAAAGTAGAAGAGGTGATCGGCAAACCTTTATCGCCCTATGCCGTTACCAAACTGGTGAATGAACTTTACGCGCATGTATTTGGCCTGAGTTATGGCCTGGATTGTATAGGGCTCAGGTATTTTAATGTGTATGGCCGCCGACAGGACCCCAATGGCGCTTACGCAGCTGTGATCCCCAAATTTACACAGGCATTGATGGCACACGAATCTCCGTTGATCAATGGTGACGGCACCAATTCACGCGACTTTACCTATATCGACAATGTCATCCAGATGAACCACCTGGCCGCCATTACTACCAATCCGGCAGCGCATGGTGAGGTGTACAACACCGCTGTAGGCGACCGCGCTGATCTGAACAAACTCACATCACTTTTAAAACAATACCTGAGTGAATACGATCCGGCAATTGCTGAGGTAGAAATTAAATACGGTCCCGAGCGTTTGGGCGACATCCCTCACTCACTTGCTTCTATAG
>JAZKFC010000047.1:0-3130 GCA_040386615.1 Bacteroidota bacterium | reverse complement strand
CTTCATTGTGGATCAGATCTTTCCGGTGAAAAAAATTGTATACTGAATATGCCAGTTTTAAGCGCCTGATCAGTTTAATCATCCTGTATGAATTAGTCTTTTAAAAAAAGTGCTTTTAATTCGGTTGCCTCGTCGGGTTTCATTCTCCCTGCCAGGATCAGCGACAACTGTCTTCTTCGCAGGGCACCGTCGTAGCGTTTTTTTTCAATCTCAGTTTCCGGGGCAATTGGCGGAACGGGTAGGGGAGAACCATTCTGATCGATGGCCACAAAAGTAAGTATGGCCTCATTACATTTGGTTCGCTGACCGGTGGATGGGTTTTCGAAATAAACGTCGATAAACACCTCCATGCTGCTGCTGAAGGCGCGGCTTACCTTTGCCTCCAGGGTCACAATGCTGTTTTGTTTGATCGGAATATCGAATGACACGTGGTTGATGGCGGCGGTAACAACAACACGGCCGCAATGACGCTGAGCAGCGATGGCCGCTGTGATGTCAAGCCACTGCATCAGTTTTCCGCCGAAAAGATTTCCAACGTGATTGGTGTCGTTGGGCAATACAACTTCGGTATTGGTGGTAAGCGATTGCGCCGGTGTTTTTGCTTTCATAATTGTAACAGGCTGTAAATTTAAGGATAATACCTTACTTTTGAAGCATGGATATTTCTTATGTAAAGGCCTTGCACATTATTTTTGTTGTATGCTGGTTTGCGGCGCTCTTTTATATTGTACGGCTTTTTATATATACAAAAGAGGCGCAGAACCAGGACGATGTTGCCAGGCCCATTCTTACAGGTCAGCTTACACTGATGCAAAAAAAACTATGGTATATTATCGGGTGGCCGTCGATGCTGGGCACTTACGTTTTTGGCACATGGATGCTCACATTCAATCTTGATTATTACCTGTCGCAACCCTGGATGTGGCTGAAACTCATAGCTGTGGGACTGCTTACCATTTACCATTTTGGTTGTCAGACAATTTTATCGAAACAAAAACAGGGAGTTTTTAATATCTCTTCGGTAAAACTGCGGCTATTTAACGAACTAGCTACACTATTTTTAGTGGCCATTGTATTTTTGGTGGTGGTAAAATCGACTTCGGGGTTGATCGTTGGAACGCTTGGGTTGCTGGCATTAGGCGCTGTGCTTACTCTGGCAGTTTATATTTACAGGAGAAGCAACAGAAAGACTGAGAAATGATCTATGGATTTCTGATCCAGGCTTTTGGATAACCGGCCTTTAGTTCCTGGAGTCTGGCAAGAGCCGCATCTTTCGAGTCAAAGCTGCCATTGCTTACCGTGTAAAATCCTTTCGCGTTTTTTACAGAAATTGTGGCTTCTATGTTTTGGCGCGACAATTTTTCGGCCATTCTCTCGGCGTTTTCGAGCACACTGAAACTTCCCAGTACAATGGCGTAATCGGTTCCCGGTGAAAGCGTATAGCGCGACTTGTGACCACTAGTTTTTACAACATTTACCGTGTTGGCGGCATGTTCAACCGCTTTTACCGCCAGGGTGGTGTTATCAAAATCTATTACTGCAATGCCGTTAGCGTCGGCAACATATGTTGAATTATCTTTTTCAGGCAAAGACAGGTTTAATTCAGGATACTCAACAGGCTGATACAGGCTGGTGTTGTAATTGCCCGTTAAAGACGCCCTTAACTGACCGCTGATGCGGTTGTTGGAAATAAAGAGCACAAGAAGGCCCATCAGTAAAAATATGGCTGCAGGCGCTAAAATCCTGCGATAATTAAGTGATTTTTTTACAGGACGTTCTTGCTTTTGCGCACTGGTTTCAACAAGCCTGTCGGTAAAAACAATTTCTCTTTTTAATTCAGTTTTTTCAGGTTCTATTTCCCTGAGTGAAATGGCAGATAATCCAAAACTGTCAGATAAAAAATTAACGTCAGGCTGCGGTTCAAAACAAAGGTTGTTTTCAAAATCGAGGTAAAAAAAGCCTATACCATCGAGTGTTAATCTTCGTTTTGCATTTAAGATACTGTTGCAAAATTCGGCAAACTCTTTTAAATGAAGCTGTGATTCAGAGGCCGAACATTGCAGCCGGTTCTGTAACCAGGCAGCCAGGATTCCATCGCTTTGACGTAACTGGGCGTTAAAACTGATGGTTTTTGAGGGCGGCAAAATAAACGCCGCACCAGAAAAATGGGTGGGTGAGGACTTTAAGACAAAACCACCAAAATGAGGCAAAACAAGATAATCATGGTGGAAGAGTTGCTCCCTGATTCCTTTAATTATTTCCTGTTGTACATTCATTTTCAACGAGGGCAAATGTAATCGTTCAAATCAAATATAAAGAATGAAATTCAGGATTAATTAATAATTTTTGAAATTATATTAAAAAACAGAGTATTTTTGCAATTTATGATTTTAAAAGGCTTCAGATCTTTCCTGCTCGTTGTGTTAATGACTTGCCAAATGGTCGCGTTTTCACAAAAAACCCTCCCTTCATGCAAGGAAATTGTATTCAAAAGCCTTAAAGCCATCAAAGAAGTAAAGGGCTTAAAATACCACCTTAAAATTACCGAACGGGGAAAAAAAGGATATAACTATTACGAGAGTGCCGTAAAATTCAACAGGAATCCACGACTCATCTACCTCTATATCAAAGGCATTGAAGTACTCTGGTTGCAGGGTAAAAATGATGGCCGGGCGCTGGTAAAACCCAATTCCTTTCCGTTTTTTAATCTCAACCTCGACCCCATGGGTAACCTCATGCGCCAGGATCAGCACCATACTTTAAACGAAATGGGTTATGATTATTTCGCCGGTATCATACAACACACGGTTGATAAGCTTGGCGACAAGTTTGAAAGTTACTTTGAATTAGCCGGTGAAGAAAGATTGAATGGGCGCCCCTGTTACAAAATAAACATCAATAACAGGGATTTCGGGTACACGGATTATACGATTGGTGAGGGAGAAAGCATTACTTCCATTGCCCGTAAATTTTATATTGCCGAATACATGATCCTTGAAAAAAATCCAAAGTTCAATGATTATTTTGATATTCTTAAAAAAGGACAAATCATTAAAATTCCAACCTGGTATGCCAAAACCGTCACGATCTATATTGATGAACTTTATCATTTGCCAATCAGCATCAAAAC
>JAZKFC010000046.1:0-24537 GCA_040386615.1 Bacteroidota bacterium | reverse complement strand
CCGCATCTTGCTTTTTTCTGCGACATGGAAAATAAATTCCGCAACAGGTTTAAGGTCTACCTCAAATTGCGCGCAGGAAACGACGATATGTACAGGGAAATGATCAAGTGACTTTTTTATTTGCTTTTTTCCTTCACTATTAAAATATAAACAGGGAAATGATCGCTGTAGCCACCGGTATACACCGGACCACTGTATGTTCTGAGCGGATATCCTTTAAACCTGCCATAATCGTTTTTGAGAAAGGGCGGGTTAAAAACTCTAACTGAAGAATACTGCCATGCCTTGCGATCGCCATTAAGCCAGTTGTGATTTAACAACACCTGGTCAAACAGGTTCCAGCTGTCTTGCCAGGCCAGTGTGCCTATGCCTTCCCTGTAAGGTTTTTCCATAGGATTAAAATATAGGGTATCTGTAATTTCATTCGTACTGCCACAGGTGCCGATGATTTTTTTAACGCTTTGGTTCACAGGATCGTCGTTAAAGTCTCCCATGATAATAATCTTCGCCACGGCATTGTTCGTTGTTATACTGTCGGCGATGTGCTTTGCCACTTTTGCGGCTGATTTCCTGTTGGCACTGCTTTGCTTTTCGCCGTTTCTTCGCGATGGCCAGTGGTTCACCAACACAGTGAGCGTTTCGCCCATAAACATGCCGCTCACCACCAGAATATCGCGTGTTTTATGATTCGAATCGGGAAAAAGTTTTACGCGATAAGCCACACTCTTTTTAGGCTTAAAATATTTGGGATTGTAAAGCAGGGAAGGATCAACGCCTCTCGCGTCAGGACCTTCAATGTGAATCACCTGGTAGTTTCTGCTCTCCAATCTCACGGCACGCGCGAGATCCAGCGCCGCGCTTTTGTTTTCAACCTCGCAAAGACCCAATATTGCCAGCCCATCAGGGCTTACATCGGTACCCATCTGGCTGATTGCTTCAGAAAGATGGTCGATCTTGGTGCGATACCTGTTTGCTGTCCAGCCATTGATGCCCGCCGGCGTAAAATCTTCATCGTTTTTCCATTTATCGTTGATTGTATCATAAAGGTTTTCAACGTTCCAGAAACCAATGGCCGCAACAAAATATTTTTTATTCCTGTTCAGATCCTGTGCCTGTGCAGAAATGATAATGGTACTAAGAAAAATAAACAGCAGGCTTTTCATAATGGCGTGCATGAAAAAAAATTTCGCGTACCAATTTATATAAAACCCTGAAACAAGTGTGGGAATATCTTACAACGTAAATCTACTTCGGTGAAAAGGTTCGGTAGGCTTAATCACGCTTTAGCGTTTAAAAAGGTGTGCATTTTTACCACAAAGGACGCGAAGACCGAACAAACTTTGTATTCGTTGCTCTTCGTGATTAAAAAAAGCTTCCGATTAACACAAAGGACACGAAGGAAACATTTACATTATAAGTTCTTTACGCTCTTTGTGGTTAAAAAAATTGTACGCTTTTAACACAAAAGCACACGAAGGGAATGTTTACATTATAATTTCTTTGCGCTCTTTGTGGTTAAAAGACCGTCCCATTTTACCACAAAGTACACGAAGGCTAAACAAACTTTTTACTCTTTGCGCTCTTCGTGGTTTAAAAACTTAGTGTCCCTATGTGATCTCTACGCTTGTGCCGAAGCTTCAGCGCAGGCGCGGTGGCTCAGTGGTTAAAAGTAGACCCCAACTTACCTTCCTTAGCCACCGCCTCCAAAATATCCTTTTCCACCTGGTCGAATTTTATTCCCCGGCGTTCATAGACCCTTTCTGCAGTTTCGAATAATTTTCCGAGTTGGTAAGGTTCAAAACCGTTGCTTCCACCCCAGCTGAAATTTGGAATATGAGTGGGCGGAAAACCTCCGCCATAAATATTGGATCCAACGCCTACAACAGTACCCGTATTAAACATGGTGTTGATGCCGCATTTAGAGTGGTCTCCCATAATAAGCCCACAAAAGGTCAGTCCGGTATCTACCTGTTTCTTCTGCCCGTAATGATATAACTTAACGTTGCCGTAATTATTTTTAAGATTACTGTTATTACTGTCCGCGCCCAGATTGCACCATTCGCCTATCACCGAATTTCCTAAAAAACCGTCGTGCGCTTTATTGCTATAACCAAAAATTACGCTGTTGCTCACTTCCCCACCTACTTTACTATGCGGACCGATGGTTGTAGGTCCGTAAATTTTTGTGTTTAACTTTAAGGCGCTGTGTTCGCACAAAGAAAAAGGACCGCGCACCGCCGAACCTTCCATGATCTCGGCATCTTTACCAATGTAGATGGGGCCGCCCGTAGTATTTAAAATACATGCCTCTGCCCTTGCGCCGGGTTCAAGGAAAACAAGTTTTTTGTCGCCAATTACGGTCACTGAATCACTTAATGCCTGAGTTTTTTTATTGGCCGTGATCAGTTCAAAGTCCGAGAGTATGGCTGTGCCATTTTTCTGGAAAATATCCCAAAGGTGATTGATCTCCGATAACTGTTCGCTGAATTGTATTTTATCCAATTTGCCCGCATCCATGGCATCGTTTGCGTGGCCATAAAAAGCTATGAGGTTACTGTCATGGTAAAGCGCCTGCCCCTTACGGAGGGCGTTTACAGCCTCCAGCAGTTTTTTTGAAGGACAAATCCTGCCATTGATAAAAAGACCTTCGCCGGTTCCCTTCAATGGGAATTTCGTCGCCAGGTGATTTTGCGTCAGGTAGCTTACCGTTGTGTTGAGCGACATCTCCCATTTTTCCCTGATGGTTAAAATACCTATTCGTATTTCGCAAACAGGACGGGTAAAGGTTAAAGGCAGGAGGTTGGTCCTGGTCCTTTCCTCGTCAAATAAAACAACAAAAGCCATTAATTAAAATTACATTTTTGGAGATTCTGTAAGTTTGAATTCCGTACGACGGTTCACTTTGTGTTCATCGTCACTGCAATCCACACCATTAGCGCAGCGGTTCAACAGCTTTGTTTCACCAAAACCTATCGCTTTTAAACGTTTAATATCAATGCCCTTTGCCGCGATGTAATCCACGGCGGTTTGCGCGCGTTTTTTGGAAAGAGTGAGATTAAACGAGTCGCTTGAACGCGAGTCGGTGTGAGAGATGATCTCGATCATTAATTTTGGATTGGCCGCCAGTACGCCACTTACTTTATCAAGTATGGTTTGCCCGGCCGCATCGGGTTTAAAGTCACCTGAAGCGTAGAGGATGCTCTCCACAATTGTTAACGGTGCGCCACCTTGCTTACCTTTCATGTCCAGAGCCTGCAACCAGGGATCATCAACATCAAAATCGCCCATGGCGAATTTATCAGATTCAATAATTTTAAATTTAAATTTACCGTCAACCAGATCGAGCATCCTGAAAATTTTTCCTTTGTTATCGCCAATATAAATTCTTTTCAGTCCACCCAGGGTTGGATCTCCGTCGCCCGATTCAAAAATGTAGTTTTTGTCGGCGTCGAGGTTTTTGAAACTGAATTTTCCCTCAGCGGTTGTCGTCCAGTCATACACCTTGTCGGTTCCTTCTTCACGCACATAGATCTTTTTATTGGCAACGGCTTTTTTGTCCTGGTCATACATATACCCGTCAAAGGTCATCAGTAATTCCGCGTCATCAACGGTCATCTCCTGCATCAGGTTTTTATCCGCGTTCAGGATCCTGAAATTCGGTTTGTCTCTGCCTGTATAAAAAGACTTCAGTTCCTTGCCACTCTTATTGGTGATAAAGACTCTTGTTCCCGGGGGAAGACTAAGGTCTCCTTCATCTATTGAAATAACATAGTTCTGATCACCTGGAATTTTCCTGAACACAAAGGCCCCGAACTCATTGGTAATTGTTTGTTCCATCACGTCACCAAAATCATTCACTATCTTCAGGTGGGTGTTTTTAATGGGCTTACTCGCCCCTTTGTCATCATATAATAAATTACCGGCAAGGGTCATGGTCAGGTCATCGTCGGCGAAAAGATCTGGCAGGCCATTGGGATCCAGGGGCAGGTTTTTAAAGGTGTAGCGGTCGGGTCCGCTTTTACCGCTCACCATCATAATCACGCCCTCCTTAGTAGCCATGTAGTAATGGGCTTTTCCCCGTCCTGTAAATGAAGGATCATCCTCATCGAGGTACACCATGTATTTGAGGTCTGAATTCAGATTTCTAAAAGCGAACAGTCCTTTCTCATCGGTGAAAATACTATCCACCACGTTACCCATTTCATCTTTCAGTAATATCCTGGTTTTCTTTGCGGGATTGTTAATGTCCTGTGTGAGCAGGAGAGTCCCAGAGAGGGTCATGGCTTTGCTTCTGAATGTATAGGTATAAATATCATCCCTGCCTTTTCCCCCGGCGCGGTTGGAGTTAAAATAGCCAGTAGTATCTGTTACAAAAGACATCCCGAAATCGTCACCATTGCTATTGAGCGATAAACCTTCGTTTCTTCTTACCATCCATTTATTATCCGTTTTCTGCGCCGAAAAAATATCCAATCCGCCGTAACCTGGCAAACCGTTAGACGAGAAAAATAAAACGCCCGCTTTGTTCATCGTTGGATACATTTCGTCGCCCAGTGTGTTAATTTCCGGGCCAAGGTTCTCGGGCTTGGTCCAGGCGATACCACTGCGTCGGCTCACGTAAATATCTTTGCCTCCGAAACCACCGGCCATGTTGCTTGTGAAATACAAAAAGTTATTGTCGGGACTGATGCAGGGGTGGGCTACCGAATATTTATCGCTGCTGATGTTTAGCAGTTTAATGTCTTTCCATTTATTCCCAACCAGGGTTGCGGAGTAGATCTGCGATTGGTTAACCACCTCAGCGTTTTGTAAAATATTGACACGTGAAAAATAGATGGTCTTGCCATCCGCGCTCAGTGACGCCGGACCGTCGTAATGATCGGTATTGATAGGCATCGGTAGTTCTTTCTCTTTTTTAATTTCATTACCATTGATCTCTGCACTGTATAAATGAAAATAAGGAGATCCGTCGTATTCGTTGACCACAAATTCTGTAAAATTGAACTCTTGGCGTTCGGCGGAGAACATCAGTTGATTGTCGTGTGCAAAAGAAGAGAATTCTGAATGTTCGGTATTAATGGTTGGGGCATTCTTTACTGAATATTCAAGGGGTTTGGCGAGGTAAACTTTTATGTCCTGGCAGAACCTCATCGCGTTTTTAACTGCGACATCATTTGGGTTTATTTTAAGGTAGTTGCCGTATTGCTCAGCCGCTTCAGGATATTTGCCGCTGGCTTTTAAAACCTGCGCGTAATTATAAAGAAACTCCGCTGTAGCGGCGTTTTTTGTTTTAAAGGTGAGTGCCTGGCTGTATGAATCAGCCGCTTTTTCATTTTCGCCGGTGCGCCTGTAACTATTACCCAACTTGGTATAGGCTTCCTGTTTGTCCTTTTTTGAGGCCGCGGTCGACTTCACCACTTTTTTGTAACATGGGATCGCTTTCACATACTGTGACTTATTATAAAATTTATCTCCCTTTTCCAACTGCGAAAAAATGTTGAAGAAGGAAAAAATAAAAATGATGATGTAGAGCTTTTTTACTGGCATATCTTTAGGGCTATAAAAATCTTGGATTAACTGTTTTTGCTTTGCTTCCCGATAAATCAAAGCCTATCATTATTTCATGACTTGCGCCTAATTTCCTGGCATCCTTTAATCCCGAATCAAAACTGTAAGCCACTTTAAACTGGTTGGTCACATAATACTGCATTAAAAATCCGGGACCATAAGCCGAACGGAAGAACGCGCCCAGCCAGAGTTTTTTAAACAATAAAAAATTAAGATTAACATCCACCATTGTGGTATTGGTAACTGACTTTAATAAAACAGTTGGCGCGAAGACCACATTTTCGTTCAGGATAAAAGACTTGCCCGCGGTTAAAAATAGGTGACTCTTGAGGCGGTACGAAAATCTGGCGGAGTTGGCATCGAAATCATAAACCGATGGGGCGGTGAGGTGTGTGGCGCTAAATCCAACAAAATAGGTGCCGCCTTTCAGGTAGAGTCCGCCGTTGATATCCAATACACCGTGGTTTTGGCTTTGCGAAAGATCCACCGGGGCTTCATTGGCATAAAAGGTAAGTTTCGAATAATCAAACTGGTAGCGGTTATAACCGGCATTTAATCCGAACGACAGTTTTAAGGTTCGGCTCAGCTTTAAAATGTAAGCATAGTTGGCATAGATGCCAATGTTGTTGCGCGGCCCCATTTTATCGTTAACAATAGTGCCCCCAACGCCCATCGTTTTGTTCATGATGGGCATGTGCCCCGTAATGCAGGTGGTTCTTGGCGCGCCGTCGAAACCGCTCCATTGGTTCCTCACAGAAGCAACCACCGATAATACGTCTTTAGAGCCGGCATAAGCAGGGTTGATAACGAGCGGGTTAAACTGATAAAGGTTGTACTGCGCGTCCTGCTGCGCTCTTGTAAACAATACAGCGAACAATAAACTGGTAAATATAAAATGTTTCATCGTCATCAGTTTTTAATTATTTCTATCCAACCCTTCATCACCTTGCTGCCTTCACCCGGATCTATCACGTAAAAATAGGTGCTGGGCAGTAACTTGTCGGCCTCATCGGGCCTTGGCCAGAATTTGGTTAAGTTGTCGTAGCCTTTTTCCTGGTAAAGTTGTTTGCCCCAGCGGTTAAAAATGGTAACCGTGTTGTTGGGAAATTCGGAAACATTTTCAATGTACAGGTGATCGTTGATGCCGTCGCCGTTAATAGTAATACCAGTGAATACTTTGAGCTGGCAGGGACCGTTCTCATCCTTCACCGTGAGAGTTCTTGAAACCGGATCGGCTACTGTTGTTGGCGTCGGCGACACCTGGACTGTGACATCCTGTGCGGCCCCAGCGAGATTGGTATAGGTAAAAACTACGGTTAAGCTGTAGGTGCCGGCCTGCAGGCTGTCTAAAGAAGGACAGTTATTCCCGGGGCAAAGCGAAGCCGGCTTCCAGTAATAAGCTACGCCGTAATTTAAAGCGGTGGTGTTAATAGCTGTAGAAATGCGGCCATCGTTTTTGCCGCTGCAATACAGGTTGGTCACAAAAGCGGTTACACTGAATTGATTGCTGGAAACAGCTTCGGGTTGTATAAACCCCTGGCTGATCTTAAGGTTGTTGCCGTTGCCACCAGCTACAGTTTCAATAAATGGTTCTCCCACATTGTAGGTCACAGAGGCGTTGGTGGTCCCGATCGCCTGGTGCCCTCCCGCGCTGTTGATCACCTGCGGCGTAATGTTCTGGCACCAATGCCGCTGAGCACCGAAGAGTAAAAGGATATAAAATATTTTTTTCATTCTGTCAGAATTGAAGATAAGTTACTGTTCGTAGGTGATGAGGATGCGCAGAGGTTTTCCTGATATGTTGGCTGAATTCCCAGAAGTATTCTCAACAAATATGATCCCGGTTGTGACCCGCCAGCTAAATTGCACACCTGGAAATGCTGTGTAATTAGGATGAATCCAGTCAAAGTTCGAACCTGAGGACACGTCAACCATCACGGTGATGGATAAAATTTTACTCTGGGCAATGTATGAAGGAAGAGGAAAGGGCGCAGTACCATTAGCCGCAGCCGTAACACCGGTTATTTTTTCCATCTGAATGGCCGGAGCAAGATCCCCAAGTTTAGTATATCCGTTCACATGCAGTTTAGACGAAGGCGAGGTAACACCGATCCCGACACTGGCGGCAATTGCTGCAAGCGTCACGGTATTTGGTGCTGCAGGCGCCGCGTTGGTTCGCCAAGGCGTAAGCCCTTGTAAATTAACCTGGTTGGCGGTAGGTCCAACGTTTAAAATCTGGCCTGTAAGTACCACCGTTGGTGTGATATAATATGAATAGCTATATGGCGTTCCACCAGGTACAAGGGGACTACTGCTTAATGACAGCGAGCCTGTGCTTTGACTATAGCTGATGTCTGGTAATACCACGACTGAATAGTTTGGAGGTGTGCCAACCACCTGAGCTAAGCCACCGAGAAATCCAGGTAAAAGTTGAAGTTCTTTAACCGTGGTCGACAAGCTGCTAACGGTATACCCGTTTGAACCTGGTGTTACTGTTGTTCCTCCCGAACCTGTAATCGTAGGACTTGGTACGGTCACTGAATTACCACCAATAAGGCCTAGCGATGTACCGGCCAGGGTAGTTCCATTGATGTTGAGGGTCGGGGTACTTCCCGGGCCGCCAACCACCTGTGATACGCCATTCACGGTCAATATCCCGTTCGTATAAGACATTGTTGTTGGTGGTATAGTACTCGCATAGCGCGCGTTCAGGGCGAAGGGCACACTCACCATAGTTTGTTTACCGCCAATAGGCAGGTAGGAAGTTCCTCCTGTAGTATCAATCGACACCTGTAATTCTATAGGACCATTTCTCCAATCAACAATAGACAAAGGGCTCACCGATCCAATACTCCAGACAAAAACACCCAGGCCGTTGGACGTTACCGTACCTGCTTCTGTGAATACAGGCGTTGTTCCGCTTGCCTCAAAGATCTGGAACTTCAATCCAAGCAATTTATTCGCGAGCGGCTGTTGTAGTGAGTTCCTGGCAACGCCCTGGTAATTGATATTGTGAGGCGCCTGTGAAAATCCTGCGAACGCGAAAACAAAAAGGGCTAAAGTGTAGATGGTTTTCATATTGGTGTTTATTTTTTTCATGGTCTTGTATAAAAATCTATCAATAAATTTCTTTTAAAATGATGTTTCCTCCCCTGCTGCCTGGATCCAGCTGAACAAGCAGCGAGGTGCCAGCGTTGGTCTTGCTCCAGATACTCACTGTATGAGCGCCAGCGGTAATACCAGAAAAATATGCTTTGAGCGTAATGTAGGTTGCTGTACCGTTAAAAATATAATGGGGAACTGAGATGGTGGATGCCACCCCATCGACCCGCAATTCAAAAGATATCTCGCTCGCTATCACAAAAGTTCCCGGCGACACATAACAGTGTGCAAATACTTCTATCTCAGAACTAGCCGATTGTTTTGTGAAAGCGTAAGAACTGGTTAACTGAGTGCCTGTCGAAAATACCGTTAAAGCCAGTGAGTTAGCCGCAAAGGCCTGGGCCGCCGGAGAAATAATGGCAACGGTGTTGGTAGACGGTCCGGACTGAATAACGTTATTTGTTTTAGAAAGTGAAGGGGTGATATTATAACCCCAGGAGTTTAATGTTGTTGGGTTGGTAAGCGTTAAAGAGCCGGTGGCGCTTGAGTAGCTGATCTGAGGAATCACTGATAGACTGTAGGTTGGATAGCTGCCAAACACCGACAACAGTCCACCATTTGTGCCCGGCGCCAAAACACCATTATAGGGTAAAACACTCACTGATGGCGTACCAATATTTAAATTGGGATAAGTACCGCCGAGTGTTGTAGCGCCTGCTGTGGTTATTGTGAGTTGCTGTGGCGCGCTCACAGTCATGTTTGGATATGTTCCCGACACGGAGGCTCCTCCCGAAGCGCTTAGGTTAACCTGCGCCGGGGCGCTCACCGTAATGTTGGGATAGGTTCCCGACTGGGTAGCCCCACCCGAAGTGCTTAAATTGAACTGTGCAGGGGCGCTCACTGTGATATTTGGATAGGTACCCGATTGCGATGCGCCGCCGCCTGTTGTTAAGTTGAGCTGTGCAGGGGCATTTACGTTAATGTTGGGGTAAGTACCGCTCACCACGGCTCCACTGGAGCCGGTTAAATTCATTTGCGCTGGTGCACTCACAGTAATGTTGGGGTAAGTACCCGATTGTGTTGCGCCGCCCGCTGTGCCCAGGTTGAACTGTGCAGGTGCTGAAACTGTAATATTAGGATACGTTCCGGATTGTGTTGCCCCGCCGGCCGTACCAAGGTTAAACTGTGCTGGTGCCGATACGGTAATGTTCGGGTAAGAACCCGACTGGCTGGCTCCTCCTGCAGTACTTAAGTTTAGCTGTTGCGGCGCATTCACGGTAAAACTGGGGTAAGCCCCGGTAATGCCTGCCCCACCTGTAGGAACGATGGAAGGAACAGGAACTGCTACTGTAAAATTATTAGCAAGGGTAATGACAGTAGCCGCACCTGTACCGATAATCCCCGGAGGTGCTGCACTGGGAATGAATACGGAGTTGGTACCCGGACCTGAAGTCAGTGTGCCGGCATTATAGGCCAGAGTGGGTGTTACATTAAAAGAATAAGACAGGGCAGGGCTGAAGGTATTAGACACCACCAGCGAGCCTGTAGAGGGATTGTAGTTAAAGGCGGGAGCCACAGTCACGGTATAATTGGGAAAAGCACCGGCCACATGAGCAAAACCAACTGCGGGATTGTCAACCACGGTTACGCTGGGACTGTTTAGGGTAAGGTTGGGATACACGCCACCTGTTGTCAACGCGCCGCTGGTAGTTAAAGAAACCGCAGGCACTGAAATATTATAGGTATTGCTGTTCACAGATACAACGGGCAGGGCCGAACCGCTGCCTGTTACCACCGAAGCCGCACCGCCGCTGATGGTGTAATTGGGGAAACTCCCGGTTACCCCTGCGCCTGTGAGGCTGGTTTGTGGAATGGTGATGCTGAAATTGTTGGTGGATGGATTGCTGATGGTACCAATGCCACCCGCGCCAATATTGATGGTAGTGATGGGCGTAGTTCCGGTTGTAGGAATATTCACCGAGTTACTCGGAGGCCCAACGGTTAGCACATTGCCGTTCAGGTTAAGTTCGGGTGTGATATTGTAGGTGTAATTGTAAGACGGGGAGGTAAAGGGAATGGAAGCCAGAGACAGGGTACCAACACTGGGACTGTAAGAAATTACGGGCGCCACCATCACGGTATAGTTAGGGAAACTTCCCAGTACCTGCGCCAATCCTAATGTCTGCAGGTTGTTGGTTGGTGAGGTGGCGGCACTTACAACCACGCTCGGCGTAAAGACGTTATAAGTGTTGCCGGCCTGCGCCGCCGTTATGGCACCTGAAGTAACGATGGTTGTACTTTGTGTGTTGCCTGACGGGATCAGGGTGGTATTACTGCCCACTGTTAAAACGTTGGTAACTGAGTTAAAGCTAACGGCTGGCGAAGGCGCTGATCCCGCTGACTGCGCGTAAAGAGCGTAGGGCACACTGGCCAACTGCTGTGGGTTCAGAGTTACGTAATTGGTTCCGCCAAGTGTATCTACCGAAACCTCAAGTGTATAAGGGCCGTTGGCCCAGTTGATGCCTGACAAAGTAGAGCCCGAACCGCTGCCGATCTCCGTGTTAAAAAGTCCCAACGCATTGGTGGTCACGTTAATGGTCTCAACCGAGGCAACGGTGCTGCCTTGCAGGATCCGGAATTTAAGACCTACAGGTTTGTTAACAATGGGGTTGCCGTTGGAAGACCTTACCACCCCCTGGTAGTTTATTTTTTGTGGAACACTTTGAGAGAAACTTGTAAAACCCGAGATCAACAATAATAGCGTAAGGACCTGTTTCATGTAGCGGAAATTGATTTAAAAGTACCAAAAATAAAGTAATAAAGTTAATATTCTGTTAATTTTTTAAAGATGAAATCAACATTCTTTTCGACGAAACCTTGATTTTGGTCTCTAAAATCGTTTCAGATTTTTTTCAGGCAATTTAAAATTTACGAATTCCCGCACTCTTTAACCGATCTTGCTCCAGTTGGGCCGGTTGCGCTGCAGCAAATTCAATTGCTGTTCGTAAACCTTGTTTTTTTCGAGTTCGAAATTTACGTCCTCGTCCAGAACAGTTTGGGCTGCCTGCCTGGCCAATTGCAGAATATGACCGTCCTGCGCAAGGTTGGCCAGCTTCAGGTCCATGACACCACTCTGTTGTGTGCCCTCTATATCACCCGGTCCGCGCAGTTTCAGGTCCACTTCACTGATCTCAAACCCGTCGTTAGTGCGCACCATGGTTTCCATACGCAAGCGACTGTCGGGCCCAAGTTTATAGCCGGTCATTAAAACACAGTAACTCTGCTCGGCGCCCCTTCCTACCCTGCCCCGCAATTGGTGTAACTGCGAAAGACCAAAACGCTCAGCACTCTCTATCACCATTACGCTGGCATTGGGTATATTCACGCCCACCTCTATCACTGTAGTTGCCACCATGATCTGGGTTTCTCCCTTAATAAACCGCTGCATCTCGGCTTCTTTCTGTTGGTTACCCAGCTGCCCGTGTACAATGCTGAGCTGGTAGGTGGGCGCGGGAAACTCCAGCAATAAATTATCGTAACCCTGCTGCAGGTTCTGGTAATCCATTTTTTCACTTTCTTTAATGAGTGGGTAAACAATATAGACCTGGCGGCCCTTTGCCATTTCCTCTTTTATAAAACCAAACACCCGCAGGCGCTGGCTTTCCATGTAATGCGCCGTTCTGATGGCTTTGCGCCCTGGTGGCATTTCATCGATCATGCTGGTGTCGAGATCGCCGTAAAGCGTCATGGCCAGGGTGCGCGGAATAGGTGTTGCCGTCATGATGAGCATGTGCGGCGGGCTGCTGTTCTTGTTTCTCAACTTCGCGCGCTGTTCAACACCAAAACGGTGCTGCTCATCGATCACCACCAGTCCCAGGTTGGCGAACTGAACAATGTCTTCAATTAAGGCGTGTGTACCGATCAGGATCTTTATTTCACCTTTTAATAATTTCTCATGATCCTGCGTTGCTTTGTTTTGCTTGAGCCGGTGAGAAGCGCAATTTCAACGTCCATGCCGTTGAGCAGGTGTTTAAACGTTTGAAAGTGCTGCTGGGCGAGGATCTCAGTGGGCGCCATGAGGCAGGTCTGGAAATTGTTGTCAATGGCCAGCAACATACTCATCAGTGCCACCAGGGTTTTGCCGCTGCCAACATCTCCCTGCACCAGCCTGTTCATTTGCCGTCCGCTGCCCATGTCGAGCCGGATCTCCTTCAACACCCGTTTTTGCGCGCCGGTTAACTCAAAGGGCAGGTATTCATTAAAAAACGTATTAAACTGCTCGCCCACCCTCGAAAACACAAAGCCCCGCACCGTGTTGGCACGCACCTTGTTGAGTTTTAAAAGGCGCAATTGTATATAAAAAAGTTCCTCAAACTTTAAGCGCAGTTCAGCCTCTTTGATCTGGTTTGCATTTTCGGGCTGGTGGATGCTCCTGAAAGCCTTATACCGCGCTATCAGGTGATGGTCGCTCATTACCTCCGCGCTGAGATTTTCTTCAAGGTGTTGTGGTTGTAACTGCAATAGTAAACCGCGAATCGCCCGGCGGATACCCTCACTGTCGAGCCCTCTCGTTTTTAGTTTTTCGGTAGAATTGTAAACCGCCTGAAAAGCCGACTGTTGCCTTAGTACCTCCTCATTCAAAGGGTCGATGTCGGGATGTGCGATGTTATACCTGCCTTTAAAATAATTGGGCTTGCCATAAACAATGTACTCAGTGCCGGTCTGCAGTTTTTGTGCCATCCAGCTATGTCCTTTGAACCAAACCAGTTCTACAATGCCTGTGTTGTCCCTGAATAAAGCAACCAGTCGTTTACCCTGTTTCGTGCCCACGATCTCCATTTTTTCTAACACACCACGCAATTGCACCGAAGGGAGATCTTCTGAAATATCACGTATGCTGTGGATCTGTGTACGGTCTACATACCTGAAAGGATAATAGGTTAAAAGATCGCGGTAAAGAAATATGCCTAATTCTTTCTTCAGTACCTCGGCCCGCTGGGGTCCTATGCCTTTTAAATATTCTATGGGTGTATCTAACAAATTTTATTCGCGTTACAATTTTAACTCTGCCAGTTTGCAGTGATTTTAAAAAACTGAAAAAGCACCCGAACAAAAAGCAGGCCGGGAGCCGTAAAATTACTACAAGTACCATGTTGAAACAATTGCCTGAATGAAATTAATTAAAAAGGTTATAAACGTAATTTTGGTAGCGTAGTGAGGTTGTTTTTGATCATCTGTTTTGTGACTGCTTATTGTCATTGCTCAGCACAGCTGTCTGATTCGCTGCGCGAACTATTCAAACATCAATACAGCATCGACGCGCGACTTGAATCGCGCAACAGTTTTATCAATAACAAATTAGTAAGTGTAAGCGGCGTCAGACTGGGCCTGGCTTTCCAGCGCAAATTAAAATTCGGTGCCGGGCTCAGCTGGTTAAAAACAGAGGACCATGGCTGGCTGAAGAATAACATACGAAAGGATTTTTACACTGTTAACGCGTTTGGAAAAACAGATACGGTGAGTAAATATCTAAAATTAGCCTACCTGTGTTTTTACGCTGATTTTGTTTTTTTTAAGATCAAGCGCTGGCAGCTGAGTGTGCCAATACAATTGGGGGTGGGCAGCCTTTGGTTCCAGGAAAATAAAAACTATTCTTTCAGGAAAACAGACAGGAAACACTTTTTGTTTTTGTACGAGCCCGGCATCACCGTGCAATACAAGATCTTCAGGTGGGCCGGCCTCGGCGCCGATGTGGCTTACCGGTTTGCCATGCAAAAAACAGCGGAAAGACTAAGTTCTCCTTCGTTAACGTTTAAGGCCCTTTTTTGGTTCGATCAGTTGTTTTACGAGGTGTTTCCCAACTCGAAGATCACAAAGAAATACGGGCCGGCGTATTGGTAAGGCGCCCAGCCGGTTTATTTCTACATAAAAAATGCCGGATCGCTCCAGCATTTCTGCAAATGAATTTTAAAATATAAAGAAGGGCTATTACGAGACCTTTACAGCCTCAAAACACTTAAATTCGCCCGCGGTGCCCATGTATTCAGCATCCACGTCCACCAGGCCCACTTTTTTGATCTGGTCTTTAGACAAAGGTTTACCCAATAACCAGCGGTCATCCTGGAGTTTCAGATCAATGTCCTTACCCATAATTACCTGGTTCAGTTGTTTTTGAGTTAAAAACAGAACGCCATCCTCCTCATCTTCACTCTCTGACAGAAGCAGGGTGCCAACCAGTTTTAATTTAGGTACTTCGGGTTTATATTTGAATTCCAAATCAGTCTGAGAGTTTATTTCAATATAATTAATGTCTGTAATGTGAATTTCGGCCATTGTGCTATTTTTTTGCAATTTTAATAATAATAGGCAAGTTTAGCAATAAAAAAACTGAAATTTAAATTAATTATGGCTTTATTTTTTATTTGTTTTGTGATATTATTCGGCGGCAGTCAGCGAAAAAGTAAACTTTGTTCCAACGCCAACGTCGCTTTCGGCTTTAATTGATTTATCGTGTGCCTCAATGATGTGCTTAACGATTGCCAGACCAAGTCCTGTGCCACCCTGTTCCCTGCTGCGGCCTTTGTCTATCCTGTAAAATCTTTCAAAAATACGGGGTAAATGTTTGGCAGGAATGCCATCGCCATTGTCGCTTACCTCAACAATAACGTCGTCGTTCAGGTAACTCAGCGTAATGAGCGTGGTACCGTTGTCTTTGCCGTATTTAATGCTGTTGGTCACCAGGTTACCAAGCACCTGCCTGATCCTGAATTTATCCGCTTTTACGTTCACAGGCTTGTCGTAACGTTTTGCAAGTTCAAGCTTGATGTTTTTTCGCGAAGCACTGAGTTCCATCGACGCGTAAATATCCTTGCACAGGTAAGCAATATCAAAAACATCAATGTCGAGGTGCAGTTCGCCACTTTCCATTTGTGTAATGGTTTCAAGGTCGTCAATGATGTTGATGAGCCTGTCGATGCTCCTCTCGGCGCGATGCAGGTAGTCTACATTGATATTGGGATCTTCGAGGCCGCCATTGAGCAGGGTATCAACATAACCCTGAATATTGAACACCGGCGTTTTTAGTTCGTGCGATACATTACCCAGGTATTCTTTTCGGTAACTGTCGAGGTTTTCGAAATGCGAGAGTTCTTTTTCGCGTGACTCGATCAAAAAATCCACTTTTTCCTCCAGCAGGGCAAGGCTGTCTTCTTCTTCCAACTGGTTATATTTTTGGGGAATCTCGTTATTGAGGAAACGCTTCCTGATCTTTTCGGTTAATGCCTTGATCTTGCGGGTAACACTGATGTAATAAAAATAATAAAGGATAAGAAAACCTGTGACAAAACAGGCGAATGACGAGAGCAACAGGTACGGCAGGCCAACGTCAAAATTGCCAAAATGGTTGAGTATTAAAAAACAGGCCAGGCAAATAATCACATTCACGAGGCCGAGAGAAAAAATGCTACGCGATATTTTAGACTGGTTTTCCAAAAGTTAAAAACGTAAAAGTAGAAAATAATCAGAGAGTGCCTCAGGTTTTATGAATTAGCGGCAAATCTTAACATTGAATCTTCGATCTGTATAATGTTGAATGAGGCAAATTAAACAATAGTGGAATAAATGCGTGGTGCCTCGTCGCAATTTGCTACCTCAAAGATTAGGAAACCTTTAAGGGTTCATCGCTGAACCTCTAAACCCTTTCCGGTAAAGGTTCAAAAAAAAATCCCGGCCTCTCGGTCGGGATTTTTAATTGCTCTAAATTCAAAAATCAGAAATCTTAATTCTAAAATCCGTTACTCTGCCAGAACAATCACCTTGTTCTTTAAAACCTCAACAACACCGCCTTTTACAATAAACTCCAGTTTGTTGTTGTTTTCTTCATACAGTTCGATCTTTCCCGGTTTTAAGGTCGCGATCATGGCTGCATGATTGTTCAATACGCCAAAGCTGCCTTCGCTGCCCGGAAATACGGCTGATTTTACCGAACCGTCGAACAGTTTTTTATCTGGTGTGATGATTTCTAATTTCATTGTTTTAAAGTTTCGTGTTCAGGGTTCAGTGTTTCGGGTTATTTCGCTTCAGCAAGGATCTTCTTACCTTTTTCAATTGCTTCTTCGATGGTACCAACAAGGTTAAAAGCGGCTTCAGGATATTCATCCACTTTTCCATCAAGGATCATGTTAAAGCCTTTGATGGTATCTTCGATGCTCACGAATACACCTTTTAAACCTGTAAACTGTTCAGCTACGTGGAAAGGTTGCGAAAGGAAACGTTGCACACGACGTGCGCGGCTCACCACCAACTTATCTTCTTCACTTAATTCGTCCATACCAAGAATGGCAATGATATCCTGTAACTCTTTGTAACGTTGTAAGATCAACTTCACGCTTTGCGCACAGTTGTAATGCTCATTTCCTAAGATCGCGGCAGATAAGATCCTTGAAGTAGAATCCAATGGATCCACAGCGGGGTAAATACCCAACTCGGCAATTTTACGGCTTAATACCGTAGTAGCATCTAAGTGAGCGAAAGTTGTAGCTGGCGCCGGATCGGTTAAGTCATCGGCAGGTACATATACGGCCTGTACCGACGTAATAGATCCCCTTTTGGTAGAAGTGATACGCTCCTGCATCAGACCCATTTCGGAGGCCAGTGTAGGCTGATAACCCACGGCAGAAGGCATACGGCCCAATAACGCGGATACTTCAGAACCCGCTTGTGTAAAGCGGAAAATGTTATCAATAAAGAATAAAATATCACGTCCGCCTTTGTCTGTACCATCTCCATCACGGAAATATTCAGCCATGGTTAAACCCGATAAAGCTACACGGGCACGTGCTCCAGGAGGCTCATTCATTTGTCCGAAAACAAAGGAAGCCTGTGATTTTGCCAGTTCGTTCAGATCTACCTTGCTCAGGTCCCAACCGCCTTTTTCCATTGAGTGCTTAAATTCATCACCGTATTTCACGATGCCTGATTCGATCATCTCACGTAATAAGTCATTTCCTTCACGTGAACGCTCACCAACACCTGCAAATACTGAGTAACCAGAGTGTCCTTTGGCGATGTTGTTGATCAATTCCTGGATCAATACTGTTTTACCAACACCCGCGCCACCAAACAAACCGATCTTACCACCTTTTGAATAGGGTTCGATGAGGTCAATTACTTTAATTCCGGTAAATAATACTTCTGTAGCGGTAGATAAATCTTCAAATCTTGGAGGATTGGCATGTATTGCCCTTCCACCTGCGTTATCAACCACGTTGATGCCGTCAATGGCTTCTCCAACCACGTTAAACAAGCGGCCTTTTACTTTATCGCCGGTTGGCATTTTGATTGGCGACCCTGTTGAGATCACTTCCATACCGCGGTATACACCATCGGTACTGTCCATCGCAATGGTACGAACAGTGTCCTGTCCAACATGCTTCTGAACTTCCAGTATTAATTTTTGCCCGCCACCGCGAACAATTTCAAGGGCATCTAAAATATTAGGTAATGAGCCGCCTTCGAGATCGAAGCGCACGTCGATCACCGGACCAATAACCTGTGCAATTTTGCCAACAATTTGTTTAGACATGGGATAATTTCTTAATTTTTATGGGTGCAAAAGTAGTGTTTTTATCTGAATATATATACAAAAAATGGCGATTTATTAAGGCGTTTTTAACAAATGAAATATTCAATGGGATTTAGGTAGTTTCTACCAGCATTAATTGCATTGCGACCCAACTCATGTAGGAGGTTTGAACGTAACAGTAATACAGATAATCACATATTTACTCAAAATCAATTATTAAAAATAAAAAAACAGATATATGACTAAAAATTTACTTCTCATTTTCTCTCTTTCCTTATTACCCTTTTTTTCACAGGCTCAAAAACAAACTCAAAAATGGTTTTTTGCGAACAAAGCGGGCCTGGATTTTGTCACCAGCCCTCCTACTGTTTTAACGGGTGCTCAGATCATGACAAATGAAGGCAGCGCGACAGTGTCTGATGCTGAAGGGAATTTGTTATTTTATACCGAGGGGGTAAAGATCTGGAATAAGAACCATACGGTCATGGTAAATGGTACAGGACTAAAAGGTGATTTATCGACCACCCAATCTGCACTAATCATTAAAAAACCTGGTAGCACGAACATCTATTTTGTTTTTAGCCTGCAAGCCGGTCTGGCCAACGACTCGCTGTTTTATTCCATCGTAGATATGAATCTTGACAACGGTAATGGCGCGGTCACAGTAAAAAATGTTTTTATGAGCGAATACCTGTCTGAAAAACTGGCGGGCACCATACATTGCAACGGCATTGATTATTGGGTGATGACCCACAACCGGGGCACTGAGTTCAGGTCTTTTTTGGTGAATAACGCAGGGGTGAACCTTACGCCGGTTATAAGTAACATACCCACACCTAATTTTTTATCGTTGTTGGTTGGGTGGATGAAATTTTCGCCAAACGGTAAAAAGGTCGGCTGGGCCCGCGGGAACGGCCAACCGGGAACCTCTTTTGAATTGTTTGATTTTGATAATTCAACCGGAATAGTATCCGGGGCGTTGCAATTGGCCGCTTTTACAACCCCAAGCTCACCTGGTGGGCCTTATGGTTGTGAATTTTCACCCGACGGAACCAAATTTTACGGCGCCCGTGTATTTAATAACAGTAATATTGTTCCTCCGGTGATCTATCAGTGGAACCTTTGCGCGGGTTCTAATCCCGCCATTGTGGCTTCTCAATTTACAATCTCATCTCCAGGTGAAAACTATGGGATGCAACTGGCGATGGATGGTAAAATATATATGAATTGCGAAGCCGGTTATTCCATGAGCGTGATAAACAATCCCAACGCACCTGGCGCAGCCTGTAATTTTGTGTACGGTGCCCTGTCAATAGCGCCAGGTGCCATCGCATTAGGTACACCAAATTTTCCAAGTAACTATTTAAAACAATTACCTACGTTTACTTCAACAATAAACTGTTCGCAGGCTTCATTCAGTTCTTTGTCCCTGGTAGATCCAAATGCAGGTTGCAGCGCTGCAAACAACAGTATTACTGGCGTCAATTGGAATTTTGGCGACCCCGCTTCGGGTAACAACAACACCTCCACGCTCGCCAACCCTACGCATTTGTACCCGGGCAATGGCACCTACACGGCATCGATAGTGTTGAGTGGCATCTGTACTTCCGATACTATTAAAATACCTGTAACGATCAGCGGACACCCGGTACTGAGCGTAGCGGGTTCTTTTACGGTTTGTAAAGGAGATAACAACATTTATACAGCTTCAGGCGCAAACTCGTATACCTGGAGTAATAGTCCGGGCACAAACACCATTGCGATAACGCCGACTACCACTTCTGTTTACACGGTGTCCGGAACATCCAGTTTAACCGGTTGTAGTTCAGTGAAAAGTTTTACCATTGTCGCGGCCAATTGCGTTGGTTTAAATACTCCGGGCAATGAAGATAATAGCATGAGAATTTACCCCAACCCCGGCAACACGGAGATCAACATTGAAACCAACAAAGATTGCAGGATCACAATATTGAACCAGTTGGGCAATCCTGTGCTCGAACAACGGATACAGATTGGAAAAAATCTGGTTGATATCAGCCAACTGAGTAACGGAATTTACTTTATCAAATCTTCCGATGGAACAAAGGAAAGGATTGGAAAACTGGTGAAAATAAATTGACGCCGCCGGGTATAAAAAATTGTAACGATCTCCCTTAAAAAACACGTATTTTTGCTTTGTGCTAACCATCCAACACACCGAAAATTTCAGGATAGAATCCCCAACCATTGTCACCATAGGAACTTTTGACGGGGTACACCTGGGCCACCAGAAAATTTTGCTTCGACTTAAGGAATTAAAGGAAAAAACTGGGCTCAAAACCGTGGTCCTTACTTTTGAACCACACCCCCGCAAAGTATTGTTCCCCGAACAAAAAGACCTTAAACTCATTACACTCATTGATGAAAAGCTCGAACTGCTTGATAAATACGGCGTGGACGTAACCGTGGTTTATCCTTTCACCAAACAATTTTCGTTGCTCGAATCAGAATTCTATGTAAAAGATATCCTCATCAGGCAACTGGATGTAAAACACCTGGTAATTGGTTATGATCATAAATTCGGCAAAAACCGGGCAGGCGACATCAACACGCTACGGGAGTTTTCGGTGGAACACCATTTTTCAATAGAAGAGATCAGCGCGCAGGATATTGACCACATTGCGGTGAGCAGCAGCAAGATCAGGAAAGCGCTCGAAGAAGGTAACCTTGGTCTGGCTTCTGAATTCCTGGGTCATCACTTTTTCCTGAACGCCCAGGTAGTAAAAGGTAAACAACTTGGCAGAACCATAGGTTACCCAACGGCTAACCTGCAGGTGGAAGGAGAAGAAAAAATTATTCCGGGCAATGGCATTTATTACGTGGCCGTGGAGGTAGAAGGTGGCAATTACAAGGGTATGATGAGTATCGGTTATAATCCCACCACCGACAACGATATGAAAATAAAACTGGAGGTCAACATTTTTGATTTTGACATGAATATTTATGGCCGCCCACTTAAGTTAATTTTTCTGAAACGCTTGAGGGATGAAAAAAAATTCGCTAATTTGAGTGACTTAAAGATGCAATTACAACGCGACAAAGAAATGTGTTACCGTTTAATGAAAGACCCCGCATGAAAAACACCTTCATTTTAACCGTTCTGCTCCTTTTTTTCAAAACTTCAGGCTTTGCCCAAACCGAATTATTGGATTCGATGACGCTGGCCACTTATCAGGAGTACATCGATCTCGATGAAGCATTGAAGGATCCTGACAATGTGATTAAACTAACGCTCCGCAAAAAAAAATACAAGGAGTTTCCCAAACAGGTTTACAAGTTTAAAAACCTGCAATACCTCGACCTCAGCAAAAATGATATCAAAGAACTGCCAGACTCTCTGATCATTTTTAAGAACCTGCAGTATTTTATCGCAACTAAAAACGGACTTGAGTCCCTCCCCAATAATATTGGAAAACTCAGTAATTTAAAATTTTTAAACGTTAACCAAAATGAGATCAGCCGGCTGCCTTATAGTTTTGGACAGCTCGAGAATCTCGAAATTGCCGACCTGTGGAGCAATAACCTTGAGTATTTTCCCGAAACAATGAAGGACCTGAAAAATCTCAGAATGATGGATCTCCGCAATATTCTCATACCACAAAACCACCAGGATAATATTCAGTCCATGTTGCCAAATACGCTGATCCACTTCAGTCCGCCCTGCAAATGCAGCTGGTAACGCAGGAGTCGTACTTATTAAGATGATCGTCTTAATAAGTTTATACCGATAGCTTTGATATAAGCAAATTTATTCCAACTTTTATGTCAATTATTATACCCCCTTTCAAATGGTAAAAACTAACTGTTTATTTATAGTGCTATTACTGACGTTACTATGCCTATCGTCGATAAAAGCGCAGGAAAAAATTAAAACCAAGGCTACCGAAGAGATTGAAGCCTATACCTACCTAAACAGCCAGGACTACGCGAAAGCCTACTATCTGTTCGATAAATTGCATTCCAAATACCCGCTTGAAGTGGATTATGCTGAGAAACTGGGGGTTTGTTGCATTTATTTCCCTGAAAAAAAGGAAAGGGCGATAGAGATCTTCCTTGAATTGAGCAAGAAATTCAAAACACCTTATTATGACTATTCTTTGGGAAAAGCTTACCAGGTGAACTACAGGTTTGAAGAAGCTACAGCAGTTTTAGAAGCTTTGATTGCCAAACTTTCGGGAAGCAAGAAAAAAGAAGATAAGATTCTCGTTGAAGACGCCCAACACGGACTTCAAAATTGCAGAAATGGTAAAGAGCTGGTTAACAACAAGGTTTTTGCTGACATCAAAAACGTAGGAGCGCCTGTTAATTCCGAAGCCATGGAATACGTTCCGGTAATTTCAACAGACGAATCGGTGATGTATTTTACCTACCGCGGTGAGAAAAGCGTTGGTGGCAAACAAGCTTATTACGAAAAACCCGAAGCTGATGGCAGCGACGCGGTTGACGGCTTTTTTTACGCTGAGGATATTTATTTTTCGGATAAAACAAGCGGAAGTTATTCAACACCTAAGCCAATTGAATCAATTAACACCAAAGGCTTTGAAGCTGCAATAGGCATGAGTCCTGATGGACAAACCATGTTTACTTTTAATAGTTCCGGATCCGACAGCGGTGATATTTTCATGTGTAAATTAAAAGGCGATAAGTGGGATCCACCTGTTCGCATGAATGCCAACATCAATACCGATGGCTATTGGGAGGGATCCTGTTCCATCTCAGCCGACGGAAAACAACTGTACTTCTCGAGCGAAAGACCAGGTGGTTTGGGCGGTAGGGATATTTATGTGAGCGAACTGGTAAATGGAGATTGGGGGCCGGCAGTGAACCTGGGACCTAAGATCAATACTAAATTTCATGACGATGCTCCTTTCATCCATCCCGATGGCATCACGCTCTTCTTTAGTTCGGAGGGCCACATGAGCATTGGCGGTTACGATATCATGTTTACAATAAAAAAAGATAACGACTGGACCGAGCCTAAAAGCATGGGTATTCCCCTGAATACAACAGAAGACGACAGTTATTATGTGATCAACGCCAATGGTGACAGAGGCTATTTCAGCAGCAACCGAGCAGGCGCAGGTGGCCTTGGAGATTTTGATATCTATTCAGTAACGCCGGGTGTATTGGGAGACAAACCCATTCTCGCATTGTTAAAGGGGGTTGTTTATGGTGACGATAAACCAATTGAAGCAAAGATCGAAGTGGTTAAAACAGCTAAAAATGAAAACATAGGCCCGTATTATTCTAATATGATGAGTGGAAAATACTTGTTGGCATTGAGTCCCGGTTCGCTATACCACATAAAGGTTTCAGCGGATGGATTCCAGGCTATAGAAGAAGATCTTGACCTAGCCAGTCTCACCACCTTTATGGAAAAAAACAAAGATTTTAATTTATACAGCGCAGGCATGGCGGGTAAAATCAAACCAAAAGAAACTTTAGTTGATTCAACCAAAAAAGAAACCGTAGCAACCATTACAGAACCCGTGAAAAATGAAACTGGCACTACCACTGAAAAAACCAGTGAACCGGTAAAGGTGAAAGAAACAAATAAACCGGCAAAGAAAGAGAAAGAGAAAGAAAGTTTAGCTGTTGACACCCCTTGTACCGATATGTTACCTGATTTCGGTCCTTTTAAAGGCAAATCACTGAAAAACGAAGCTGACTACAAGGCGTTATTAGACGCGGCGGGCAACTATTGCGGACAAAATCTTTTATTCAAGGTGCAGGTTGGGGCTTACCGTGAACCACGCAATTTCAAGTCTGAAAATATTAAGAGCCTTGGCAAAATAGAATCTGAATCATACCCCGACGGTCTCACAAGGTTTACACAAAAACAATTTAAAACGCTGATAGATGCAGAACGCCATCGTCAGAAATTAATTGGCAGAGGTATCAAAGACGCCTGGATCGTTGTTTTTTCAGACGGCAAACGTTATACGCTTGAAGATTTTATCATGGTTGACTTTTTGGGTAAGACCATTAACTGAGAATTTACCACTAAGGCACTAAGATCACAAAGGAACACTAAGTGTTGTCATTGATATGATGCCTTAGTGTTTTTTTTTATTGCAACCTTTGAAGTTTTTTACTCTCTGTTGACTGCTAACTCCAGGCTCCGTAGTGCCTCTTCGTGTCCCACGTGTCTTAACGCTACGTCAAAGCTTCAGCGTAGGAGCAGTGGTTCCCATCTGCAAACTAACCCCTGCCAAAATCTTAGTGTCTCTTAGTGAGCTATGTGC
>JAZKFC010000045.1:30571-32685 GCA_040386615.1 Bacteroidota bacterium | reverse complement strand
AATGGTATTTCGGGAATTACGGCGCACTCGATTTTACGACGAATCCACCAACAAGCCTTGGAAACGGCGCCATGGCCACCTGGGAAGGGTGTTCATCGGTGGCTGACGCTTCAGGAAATCTATTGTTTTACACCAACGGCATCAGGATCTGGAACCAGTCCCACGCGGTAATGGCGAATGGCACCGGACTCTTTGGCAGCAATGGGAGCAGCCAGAGCGCGCTTATTGTAAAGCAACCCGGCAATACCAATATTTATTTTGTTTTTACTACCGATGGAGGAGTTAACGGTTTGAATTATTCGGTGGTGGATATGAGCCTGGCCGCGGGTATGGGCTCTGTGACCGCCAAAAACCTGCCCTTACATACTCCGAGTACTGAAAGGTTATGCGGCACCAGGCATTGCAACGGCGCAGACATCTGGGTGATCTCGCACGATAATTCCTCTGCTAATTTCCGCGCTAACCTTGTAACCGCTACCGGTGTAAACTCTACTGCAGTTGTTTCAACCGCGGGAACCGCTCTGTATGGCTCTAACTACATTGGCTGCATGAAGGTGTCGCCCAACGGAAAAAAAATAGGCACCGCCCATTACCGTCCGCCTTTTGCTTTTGAATTATTTGATTTTAACAGCGCCACCGGTATTGTTTCAAACGCTTTAAATCTGCCGGTAAGCTCTCCCGCTTATGGCTGTGAATTCTCTCCCGACGGAACAAAATTTTATGGCGTTTTATGGGCTTCAAGTATTGTGACCAACAGGTTGCTGCAATGGGACCTTTGTTCAGGTTCAAACCAGGCTGTGATCGCGTCTCAGAATTCTTTCAACGCTACGCATACCGGCCAGCTGCAATTAGCACCGGATGGCAAGATCTACCAGGCAAGGGCTGTTCACAGCACCATGAAAGTTAGTCCTGAACTACGCATTGAATTAATGACTGGCGAACCCATGCTGGGTGTGATCCATAATCCAAACGCCGGGGCCGCTGCTCTCAATTTTAATAATACCGGGCAGGCTGTCGGGCCTGCTTTGAGTATGTTTGGCCTGCCCAATTTTGTTTCAGGCTTCTACCAAACGCCTGTTGCCCAATTTACCTATAGTTACAGTCCCGCGGTCAATTGCCTGAAAGCGTTTTTTACCGCACCGCCGCTCATCAGCGCCACCTGCAGCGCAACGAGTTATACGGTCGACCATATTCAATGGCTGTTCGATGATCCCGCGTCAGGCGCCGCTAACACCTCCTCCCTTTCAAATCCCGATCACAGCTATCCATCGGTTGGTACTTACAAGGTAAAACTAATACTGTATAATACCTGCGGTGGAGTGATCGATACACTCAGGCAAAATGTGATCGTGGGCGGGGCATTCCTGAACAAGGCTTCTGATTTTTTAGTTTGTAAAGGACAGGCGCTTACCCTTGTGGCAGCGGCTACTTCTACGTCTTATTCCTGGAGTACCGGCGCTACGTCGGCAAGCATAGTGGTAACACCCACAGCGAATACCACCTACTCTTTGAGTTTTACCGACATGTTCGGCTGCCTCCACAAATCGGTGGAAATGGTGACTGTGAGCCCTACACCTACCCTTACCTTTTCGGGACGCGATACCCTTTGTTCAGGTAATATTTTTACTTTAACCGTGAAAGGCGCAATGACCTATTCGTGGAGTTCGGGTTCAACCAATTCGGTTATTAAAGTAATGCCTGCAACCACAACGGCTTACACTGTGACGGGCACTTCTTTTATGGGCTGCACCGCGACCAAAGTGTTGAACGCCGTTGTGAAAGACGCGCCTGTGCCTGTGGTAATTGGTAATTCCATTACCTGTGTGGGAAGCGTGGCCACAATGACCGCGGTTGGCAACGCCCAGTTTTTATGGAACACCGGGATGCAGGGCCCAACATTTACCGTGATTCCCAACGACGACCAATATGTATTTTCGGTGAAAGCCACTTACACCAACGGTTGCTCACGTTATAACAGCAAAGTGCGCTTCGCGATCAAACCTTTACCAAAAATAGCGGTGACTGGCGCCTCAACCTTGTGTGTGGGAGAGACTGTAAAATTAACAGCGGGTGGCGCCAATACCTACACCTGGAGCAATGGCAGCAGCGCTAAC
>JAZKFC010000045.1:0-30561 GCA_040386615.1 Bacteroidota bacterium | reverse complement strand
CCTTTTATAGTGTTACCGGCACCGATTCCAACAACTGCAGCAACCAGGTGTCGTTCCAGATTAAAGTAAAGGCCTCGTCTGTTTTAAGCGCCACGGTATCGGGCAACGTCACTATTTGCGAAGGACAAAACACCTTCCTTTCGGCGGGCGGTGGCAACAGGTACGATTGGAAACCCGGTGCTAGCCCGGTTGGCTCTGGCAACAACGTGGTGGCCGTGAGCCCTTCGGTTACCACGGTTTACAGTGTGGTGGTTTCAACCGACAATGCATGCGGCAGTCTGAAAACCGTTGTAGTCAATGTGAAACCTAAACCAGCGCTTTGGGCCGGGCGAGACACTGTTTTTAACCTGAAGGAACCCATGTTTATCAGCGCCTCCGGCACAGGCACTATCAGTTGGATTGGCGGCGACGACATTGCCTGCGCGGCGTGTCCAAACACAATGATCTTCCCGGTACGCAGAACCTGTTACCTGGCACAGGCTACCGGCCCCAATGGCTGCATGGCCTTTGACGAAGTTTGTATAGATGTGGGCCAGCAATTCGCCCTGTATATTCCCGATAGCTTTACGCCTGATGGCGACGCGTTGAACGACGAGTTTTTTGTAAATGGTTTCGGTATTTCAGAAATACGCCTGACCATTTTTGACCGCCTCGGCGAAAAATTATACAGCAATAGTGACAATAAGGGATGGGATGGCAGCTATAAAGGCCAGCCCTGCCAGAACGGTACTTATACCTGGCTCGTGGAATACCTTTCGGCCACCGGACTGAGGCAACAAAAAACAGGATACGTGAACCTGCTGCGTTTCAGATAAAAACAAGCGCAACACAAAAACAGGTTCCTCCGGAAAAATCTAAATTCTAAAATCGTACCTCATTCATTATTGCCCTTGAGATAGGGTCAAAAAGCAATTTAACTAATTTTGGTTTTTACAAAAAAATTCGCTGATTGTTTAAAAATTAATTAACTGTTTACTCCATCATTACGACAAAAAGGTGATTGTAAATGACTAAATATGAAAAAGAATCGACCAAATCTCAGTGATGGCAACACACTCAGAATAAATGCATTTTGGCGCCGGGATTTTTATCCGATTGTTAGCAACAAATTTATTAACAGTCACAACCTTTTCTCATTTTTTCCGTAAATCTGTATTGATAAAGTGAAGGTCCCCACCCTAAGGGATATGTACATGAAGTTACAGATCTATATGTTAGTTATTAAACAAAATCCTTTAACCTGGTAAGATGGTCAGGAATTTTTATATCATCTTCTCGCTGGTTATTCTTTGCTTAAGCATTACAGCGCCTGTTCGGGCTCAAAACAGTGTCAACACCCAGTCCGCATTACCCTTTAACGAGGCCTACTGGAATGGCGTGGCCGATAAACAACATCTCAGTGCCTGGGAACGGCAGGAAATGATCTTTGTGCAGAAGAAGATTCACAACGAACAACACTCCCATTCGCACCCTGACCCGGCGGAGCTTGTGTGGGTGAACGACCCACCACAGGCACAAAGCAAAGGATCGGGAGGCAACAACGTTTACGCCGGTCCTTGTACCAATATAGATTTCGAAAATGGCACCATGACGGGTTGGACGCGGAGCACCGGCTTCAACCCACTAACCAACGCCTTGGGTTGTTGCCCTAACGCCAATGGCGACCAAACGATTATGAATGGGGCCGGTACCGATCCCTATGGTGGTTTTCCGGTTGTTTATCCCGGTGGTAGTTTTTCTTTACGTTTGGGAAGCGCCGCCACAGGTGGGATTGCCGACAGGATCTCGCAGACCTTTTTTGTTACGCCCGCCAACGCCAATTTCACCTACCGTTATGCCCTGGTTTTAAATGATGGGGGACATCCGCTTGCTCAACAGCCCAGGTTTACAAGTGAAATTATTGACACCCTCGGAGCGCCCGTGCCATGTACGTTTTACCAGGTATCAGCCGGAACAAACAGTACCGGTATTAACGCGTCAACACTAACGCCCGGCAATGGATCGCCGGTTAGTTATAAAGTCTGGACAAGTGTTTTAATTGATCTCACACCAAACATCGGCCAGAATGTAACGCTGCGTTTCACAGTTTATGACTGCGGACCTTCGGGGCACTTCGCTTATGCATACATCGACGGCCTTTGCACGAACTTTGTAAAATCAGTTTCAGATACCACCTGTCCAAACATACCGGTCACCATGTGTGCGCCGGCGGGCTTTTCAACTACAATCTGGAACGGCCCGGGCGTAGTCAATGATCCAAACCTTTGTATCACTTCAAGCCTGCCCGGTACTTATACCTGTAACACTGTGCTGATACCCGGTTGTCCGGGCCCTACCTTTACTCACACCGTTAACCTGCTTGCCAACCCGGTGATTTCATTTACGCCCATAGTAACAGGGCCCTGCTCCAAACAATATACGTTCAACAGTAGTATTTCCGTTGCCGCCGGTTCCATCACGTCTTTTCAATGGTCGTTTGGCGACGGGTTCACCTCAACGGCCGCTAACCCCACACACTCATACGTCAATCCCGGCACCTATCAGGTGAAGTTGAAAGCCTTTACCAACAGGAACTGCAGAGATTCGGTCATCATTCCCGTCACGGTTTTTCCTTTCCCTAATTTGTCGTTCAGTCCCCCTTCCAATTGCATCAATACTGTGATCCAGTTTACAAATACTTCCAATATCCCTGTTGGAACCATCAGCACTTATTCGTGGACACTTGGCAACGGCGCTACATCGGGCCTGCTGAACCCTACCAATTCGTATTCAGCGAATGGCACCTACACGATCAACCTCAGTGCGTCGAGTAACCAGGGCTGCATCTCGTCGCTCACCCAAACACTTGGAATTTTCCCACCACCCGTCATCAGTTTTTCGGCCAGCCCTTTATGTGATATCAACGGTACCTTCTTTTCACCTTCTACCGCCACGTCAATAGCCTCTGGCAGCCTCGCCGCGTTCCTCTGGAATTTTGGCGACGGCGGTACATCCACACAAGCCAATCCTGTTCACATTTATAACAGTCCCGGCGCCTATACTGTGAACTTCACTGCGTGGAGTAATCATAACTGTTCTGCCTCGATGAGCAATACGTTTTTGATCTCCCCTTCTCCAACGGTGGCTTTTAGCACAACATCGGTTAATGCCTGCAGTCCCACATTTACCTTCACCAATAACTCGGGAATTTCTGTCGGTCCTATAACCTACACCTGGGATTTCGGAGGTGGAAATACTACTTCAAATGCCAGTCCCTCTTACACTTTTCCCGCACTCGGCAGCTACACCGTGGTGCTCGTTGGTAAATCCAATATGGGCTGCACCGATACTGCCTTTCAGTATATTTCGGTTTATCCTTATCCCGTTATTAATTTCAGCGTACCGGCTTCCTGTGAGAAGGCGATCTTTACGGTTTCCACCACGGCAGTAAGCGGCAGTGTGACCAGTTACCTCTGGAATTTCGGTGACCCCGGTTCGGGAGCTGCCAACACATCCACGCTACAGAATCCCACGCACTTCTATTCGTCCACTGCCAATTACACCATTAACCTGAGCCTTCTCAGTAACTTAAACTGCCCTTCATTTACCTCGGTACCCATAACGGTTTTCCCAAATCCCACAGCACAATTCGATTACACCACAACCAACAACTGTTCGCTGCCTTATAATTATTTCAACACATCCACGGTGTCTACGGTGGGGTCGAGTTTTATTGCCGCTAACCTCTGGGACGTAGGTGGCTTTGCAACATTTTCAACCACCAATACCGGTCTTTTGAATTTTCCAACGCATGGTTCTTATACGGTGAACCTGATCACTATTACCAACCACAATTGCTCAGACACGGTCAACATTCCTATTGTGGTGCACCCTTTTCCTTATGTTGATTTTGTGACCATGTCTGACTGCGTGAACAAACCCATTAATTTTATTTCGGCGGCCAACATTTCAACAGTACCGATTTCATCCAGCATTAGCTCCTATACCTGGAATTTCGGAGACAACACATTTGCCAACACATTCTCGCCTGCTCCACACAATTATCTGGCCAGCGGTAATTATACTGTCACATTTGGCGCGACCAGCAACATGAACTGTGTTTCATTGATATCGCATACCCTGAGTGTTTACCCTACAGCCGCCAGCGATTTCACAGTGAGTAATCTCTGCCTTGGAGATGTGACCTTATTCACAAGTACTAACAGTATTTCCAGCGGCACCATCTTTGCTTATAACTGGGATTTTGGTGATGGCAATACCGGGTCAAACCCTGTAAAAACGCATATTTACAATTCGAGCGGTACATTCCCCGTGTCGTTCTCTGTTACCACCAACAACGAATGTTACACCATCGTTACAAAAACAGTCACCATATATCCTTTGCCGGCGGCTTCCTTCAGTGTCAGTAGCGGCTGCCTCAATATTGTAAGTTCATTTGCTGAAACTTCTACCATCTCTGTTGGTAGTATTACATCGTACAGCTGGAATTTTGGTGACGGCGGATCTTCTACCAATCAATCGCCCAATTACCCGTACACTACATATGGAAACTACACACCCACGCTCACAGTGATTTCCAACCAGGGCTGTATTGGTGTAGCAACCAATACACTCGTTATTCATCCGCTGCCACAAATCAGTTTCAGCCCCCCATCCATTTGCAAAGGGCCTGCCATACAGTTTACAAATACCAGTTCTATTCCTTTAGGCACGATCACCTCTTACACCTGGGATTTCGCTGATGGCAGCCCGTTGTCCACGCTCACCAATCCTGTACATACATATACCCAGGCAGGCAACTACAATATTTTACTGACGGTCACCTCGAACCAGGGCTGCATAAAAACCGGCACCAACACCATGCAGGTACATCCTCTTCCACAGGCCACGGTGACACCGATCTTTAACGCCTGCATCAACGACCAGGCGTTCATTAACTCCAACATGTCAATTACATCAGGAAGCATTACCACTTACAGCCTCAGTTACGGCGATGGTGGCTTCACAGTCGTGCCCGGTCCCATTACCTCCTCAACAGCTTTAAATACGCATGTCTATAACGCGTATAATACTTACACGCTGACCCTGACCGTTACTTCTGATAAAAATTGCGGCATTGTGGTAACCGATACCATCAGGGTGTATCCGAAACCCTTTGTTAATTTCACATCCAACAACGTTTGTTTCGGTCAAAATGTTACGTTCAATAACCTCAGCAATATTCCTTCGCCTCAAACATACAGCATACAACAACATTTGTGGCAATTTAACGATGGCAGCGCCAGTCCAACCTCTACACTTTCAAACCCCCTTCACTTGTTTCCGGGTACCAATACATACACAGTTTATAATGTGAAGCTCACCGAGTTTAGTTTCCCCGAAGCGCAGAACCTCACCTCCACTCTAACCTGCAGTGCCTCGATAGTCAAGACGGTTACTATTTTCCCGAACCCTGGCACTACTTTCACTAATAACAGTGCATGTTTTGGCAGCGCAACTAACTTCAGCAATACCACTGGCACAGGCGGCATCACAGGCTGGTCGTGGTACTTCCAGAATCTCGCATCCATTAACAGCATCAGCCAGCACGCGAGTTTCACTTATCCCGCTCCGGGAATATACACCGTTCATCTTGTGGCGCTGAACACTTTCGGATGTCGTGATACCATGAAAAAATCCATCCAGGTTTACACCAATCCCGTTGCTTCTTTTATTGCCGACAGCGTTTGTCTTAATAACAGCACCACTTTTACCAATACCAGTAGCCACGGAAGCGGTGCCTCGTCGCAGTACACCTGGAACGTGGTGGGTGGTAACGATTTTTCACAGAATTCTGTTCCTCCCCCTCAGACTTATAATCCAGCCGGCAACCATTATATAAAACTCACGGCCAAATCAGACCTTGGCTGCATTGACACCTATACCTCGGCGGTGATCATCCATGCATTGCCAAACGTTAAGTTTACTGCCAGCGACGTATGCCTTGGAAAAGCCACGCAGTTTACAAATCAAACCACGGGTGGACTTACTTACATCTGGAATTTCGGCGAACCTTCGTCGGGACTTAACAACACGTCAACCGCGATCCATGCCGCGCATTCATACAGTTCAAGCGGCACCTTTTCTGCTAAACTAACTGCCACAAGCAATAAAAACTGTACGGCTGATACAGTAATGGCCTTAACTGTTCATAACAATCCTACCGCGAACTTTTTGAAAAAAACGGTATGTGCGGGCGACCTCATAGACATTTCGAACATTTCAACATCTACCGATGGCACCCTGGTATTGCACCAGTGGGACTTTAACAACGATAACCTTACCGACCAATCCGCTAAAACACCCACCTTTACCTACCTACAGGCAGGCAACCAGGTTGTGCGACTCACTGTGTTCACGCAATACGGATGTTATGACGACACCGTTCAGTCTGTTCTCGTCAATCCCAAAGCCATTGTCGACTTCTCATCCGATAACCGTAAAGGATGTCCACCCATGTGTGTTTCCTTCAAAAATCTGTCGAGCATCAGCAGCGGTTCTTACACCATTGAATGGGATTTTGGCGATCAGAGCCCGGTAGAGAATGGCATCCAAACCCCGATACACTGTTACGACTTTGGGAAATACGACCTCAGCATCAACCTCGTGAGCGATGTTGGCTGCAGAACCACCTTCAAATACGGGGGTTATGTGAACGTTAACCCAAAACCCGTTGCCGGATTTATTTGCACCCCTGATGAAGTGGAAGAAAATGAACCGGTTATTTCTTTGCAAAGTACGGCCTCTTCTGATGTAACTTTCCTGCGCTACGCCATCAGCGACGGCAGCAATTATTATCAACCCAGCGTGGTGCACGCCCTTAGAAACTTTGATGGACAGGTGAAACCTATGGTGGTACAGGTCGTAAAAAACATGTACAATTGCAGCGATACTGTGTTTAAAGTAATAGACATTAAACCTTCGTATTCCATTTATATTCCCAATACCTTTACGCCAAACGGAGACGGGATCAATGATGAATTCCAGGCAAAGGGCGTTGGTATTATTAAGTTCAACATGCAGATCTTCGACCGCTGGGGCCACCTGGTGTTTGAAACCAAGGATATTTTCTCGCCATGGGACGGCAAAAAGGGCGGCGATGACATCAAGCAGGACACGTACATCTGGAAAGCACAGGTTACCGATCTACGAGGTCAGAAGCACTACCTGACGGGGCACGTGAATATGATCAGGTAGATTCGGTAAAAAGATCTACACAATTAGATTTTTCTATTTGCCAGGACTTAAAGATTTCTCAACTATAATATTATAGTAAATAGCACCAGCACCTTTACCGGAGGTCACTTTTATTTTCAGGTTGATGTCGCAAATGTTTTCCTTGCTATAAGTCCGGTCATCAACACCCACGCTGAAGCTACCTTTAAGGCAATTCTCCCTGCTCGTTTCAAATTTGAAATTTGCATAGTCGTAAATCACGGATTCAATAGAAAGAGAAATGCCGTATTTTTTGAGTGCATTTCTCTCAATTTGAACCGAACGTTCCCTAACTCTTACAAAACCTGACAACGTATCCAAAGTCTGAGTGTCTTTGCCAAACCTGATTTGCTCCTGACCTTCCTCTACAAATTTTTGGGTCTGATTCTCGTTTTCTGACGGAGTCTGTTCTTCACGAATAAAAACCTCAACCCTGTTAGCACAAAGGCCCGCCTCCGATTCAGTCGTATATTTAAACTGTGTCATGTTTACTCCCTTTCCTTTCAGATAATTAACGATGTACTGTCCGTATTTATCGGCGATTTTTGTATTGTACTCTTTACTGCGGCCAGAATAATGGAGACACCTCATAGGCGACAAAGTGGATTGATTTTTAACCAAACTAGAAGCCATCTCATCTAGTAACTCGAGCGACGTGGCGTCCAGGGTTGTTTTGTCCTCGCCAAAATAAAAAACATAGCCATTGTCAGTTTTTTTAGAGGTGCACGACTTCATATTATGAAAAGAAAAAAACTGGAAAGATGGAAACGTATTTCCTACGCTGGCGTTATCCATAATATAAGACCTCAAGAACTTGTTATCATATGTCTGATTTACAACACCAGCTTTTTTAAGGGCGTCCAAATTCGCCTTTAGACTGCTTGCTGAAGAATATATGACGAGGTATCTCTTCATAAGATCTACTTTTTGAGCAAAGACGACTCCTGCCTGAGATTTGTCGTCAACACCGTCTTCGTCTTTGTCTCTGTCTACATCAGAAATTACAAAAGCATAGACAGTGGAATTCAGCTTGTTGCCTGCCTCAACATTGGTGTAAGCCAGATCTACCTCAAAGCCATTCTTTTCAAAATAATCTATGTCTTCGCGGTTATTTTCGGGATGGTCATCCAGCCATAAAATACGCCCCGGAAAGTTGATCCATACCTGCAGGTTTCTTCTTGTACTTAAAGACGAAGACGATTCCGACATGACGTATCGGGTTTTAAAAAACAGGTCAGCCATACTTAAAATGTCGGAAGCCTTTTTAAAATCTTTCTTTGAAAAGAACTTTATTTCGCGCTGACAAATGCCATCATAATATCTGATCACCGGAACGTAAATGGACGAAATGAGTCTCGCAAAACTCTCCGCTTTATCTTTATTTATCTGCTGACAATAATAGATTTCAACGGTATCCTTCAAACGGGAGGGCGGCTCGTCACCAACGTCATTTATCCACACCTCAAGGCCGTTAAGGTTCCGTTCAGGGAATCCGTTTTGCAGATTAAGGATCAGATCGAATTTGTTTTTTTCCCTGGTTTTCAAAACAGCATTCATAAACTCCTGCAGTTTTTTGGCGTCTGTCTCCATTTCGGGCCGGTTGTAACGCACACTGTTGCCGCCCGAAAAACTCATTTGTTGTGGCTGAGATACATTATAATTATAATCCTCCAATTGTCCCTTAATAAAGTTCACCAGGCTATACTGAACCACACTTCCGTATTGGACATATACCGGCGGTTCGATAGATTTACACGACTTTCCACCAAGCATTAGTTTATACCTTTTGCCCGGTAAAGCAGTAAATATTTTAGTGCTTTTCTTTCCGCGCATTTCCAAAACATATTCCAATAACGTACCCTTTTTAGAAACAGGAATGGCCAAGAGTTCTGTGACGTTTTCCGACCTGTAGACCTGCCCGTCGGGTGCAGTTATTTTTATGGATTTGACTTCCAACCGGGGCAAATTTCCCTGGCACTCATCCATGTTGTCTATATACGCAGTATCTATTTCCGCCGCCCGGTGATCAATCAGTGCCAACAGGTCATTGGCCCTGTACCTGACTATCTTGTGTTTAAATGTGTCTAAACAAATGCCACTCACAATAATGATAGTCGCTATTACAGCAAATCGTATCAGATTCCTTTTGAGGTACCTGCTGCCCTGACGCTCTTTCTCTTTCTGAACCGCCTCCTTGGCTTCATCCTGCAACTTATAGTACTCATCAATCCCAACATTTTTGTCGCCGAACATTATTGGGGTTTCCCAGCCCGCCGCGTTGCCAAGATAGCTAACAAGCGAATGGTCCATGAATTTACCGGCCCTGAAAAGATCTGTGAAGAGTTCAGCATATTTTTCCAACTCAGCTGAATTCTCGTAAATGGCTTGATAAATTTGTTTGTATTGATCACCTGAGGCCCTGAGTATAAAGGAATTGGTGCATTTGTTGACCAGCTTTTCTTCGTAGCTGAACATGGTTTCATCCAGGTTGATGTCGTCAAGCAACTTTAAAACAGTGGCCCTGGCTTTCAGTTCATTTTCAACTTTTAAATTCTTCAACAGCATCAGGCGAAGCGAAGAGGTGAATTCACCTTCATGCATCCATTTTATTCTTGCCAGCTTTAGCAGGTTCTCGTAATTAACTTTAAAACTGTTGTTGCCAAGGACGCTCACACCAATTTCTATGGTCAGGCTCCAGTTGATCTTTGGATATACCGCGAGGGCACAGAGCCACTGCAAAAGATCTTCATCACCAAGATAAGCCGACAAAGCCTCTGTGGTGTGAAAATCAACAGATTTCGCGTGATAGGTACTAAAGTTACGCTGGTGCAGATGTGCCGGTTTTTGATTTTCACCCAGAAGGTTAACTATTTCAATCAAACCCACAATATCCGCGGGTACCATTTTGAAGACACGCGCCAGTTCCCGTTCAGTGCTTCCCCAATCGTTGAATGGTATGGGCGTTATCAGGGTTCTCACCGGCCAGTATTCAAACTTCTTTTTGTAATCGGCCTTCACACCCGGATGCCTGAAATCCATAAAACTATATCCGGTTGAAACAACAAACAGCCGGGCATTATAATAAACGTCGGAGAGCTGGGAAAGACTGAGACCCTGCTCATTCTCTTTTTGATAAAAAAGATCAGGGTTCTGGTAATAAAAATAAAAATCGATGTTGACACGTTTTCTGATGAAAAATCTTATCAAAAAAGAGAAGAGTTGAAATTGCAGGCTGTTGGCGTAGGCAAAATCAACAAGAAAAAGGTAATAAACGGCGCTTTGTTTGTTTTTAAGAACCGGTGTAACAAAACCTTTGTTCTTTGCTGTTTGCCTGATCGTTTCCTTAAAGTCAATGGTTTTGACCGGAGACTCGGTGGTCTTTTTTAATTCAGCCGCCAGTTTTTCTATCCTGTTCGAAGCAGTAATTTTATTTTCTCCCGAATTGAAAGGTACTTCCAGTGGAAGACCAACACCGCTCGTAGAGGGAATCCTGACCGGACTGGTCATCCTCAACTGCTGCTTTAAAGCATGGAATTTTCGGCGGTTGAAATAGATCAGGATCAGGCAGCCCAGGAGTGTAAATAACATTGCCAGAAACCAAAGTACGTTGACATGATGCTCATGTTCTCTTTGTACCTCCCGTTCACTGAAATCAATAGGAAGAGTTTCATCAGCGAGCACCTCCTGATCTTTACTAATGCTAAAATAATCCGGGGAAAATTTCGAAAAAAAACTATTGCGCCCATTGTCATATTGAATTCTGATGGTATTAATGCCTGGCTGTGAAAACGTGAATTTGATGTCATGGGCATTGTCCCACAACGCATTAGTGCTGTCGTTGATAAACCATGTGAAGGGCAAACCGAGGCTGTCTTTTTCATTAAAATGATAGGTGTTTTCAATACCGGCTACCGTTTCTTCATCAAGGTCTATCTCACCTTTTAATCCGGGTGCGGTGTAAATACTATCATTAGTGACATACTTGTCGATGTTGTATTTATCTGAGCTGAGGTGTACCAGCAAACAATCGCGACCCGCCTTTTTTACAAACAAGCGTTTTCCAAAAGATGTAATTGTGTCTCCACTTCTTTTGAGATAGGCCGACAGTTTAAATTCGCTGCTGTCTTCAGAATTTTCAAAAAGGGTACTAAAATCTATTTTCAGCGGTTCACCTTCCTTATAAAATGGGTCCCTGACGTGTGTGATTACGGTATAGTTTGGTTCTGGTCTATAAACAAATTCTTTATAAATAAAACGGCGGGTGGGAATTGAAATGAGCATCAACAGTACAAGTAATGCGATCAGCCTGCCGTTTTTTCTTAATTTTTGCCGTTTTTGAATGTTGGTTTCCAGAATGCTGATCGCCGCTTCGGTTTTCCGGATTTCAGCCAACGTGTCAGAAATGTATTCATTGTTTGGTTTAACAACCTCCTTATAAAACAAACTGTGAAATTCAGCCTGTTGCTCAGCTGTACGACAGATGACCGGCGCAAGGCTTTTACCAAGCATCTCCAGGTCTTCGGAATCTGATTTATCAAAAAAGTCGTTAACTACCTTTATGGCCTGAATATATGTATCGAGACCAACTACAAAATCCTGCCTGTCCTTTCTGAGTTTATCAAGAAAGAGCATGGTGAGCTGGATACTGTAGGAGTGGACGGTCAATTTCTGGTATTTAATAATTGCTTCAGGTCTTCATTTTTCTTGATCAGGGTAATCAACGCTTCTTTATCAGATTTAATTTCCTTATCAAAGGACCCTGAATGGATCATCCATTTGATACAATCAATAAATTCGGACGTAGCAGGCCTTTTCGAAATCCCATCATGCTTACGGATGATCTGGAACTCCCCGATCCTTTTTTTCAGCAGTTCTGTGTCGATGTTGGGAATATGCGATTGCATAATAATAACAAGGGCTTTCTCGTCCGGAAATTCTATATTAAAAAACATGCATCTTCTCAAAAAAGCGTCCGGTAGATTTTTTTCGAAATTACTGGTGAGCAGAACAAATATTTTGTCCTTTTTAATTTTATCATCTTTCTCCAGCCTGAAGTCAAGACCGAGCTCCCTGATTGTGAAATGAAGCCTTTCGATCTCATTAAGGATGTCGTTTGGAAAATCACGCGGAGCTTTGTCAATTTCATCGATCAGAACCACCGCGGCTCTTCCGCAGCAATCTGCCAGGAAACCATCCACTATCGCCTTGCAATTTTTTGTTTTTCTCAGAACAAACAGCTGATGATTGAAGGTCTCTTCATTCAGCAACCTGCGCTTTACCTCATCCACTCCAATTGCATTAACAATGGCTTTACCCAGGGCCTGCAGCGTTATAAACTCTATCGCGCTTTTTTCCTTTTCGGCAAAGTGCGCCACCGCGTCATAAGTGTAAAAAAGATCCTGCGCCTGCGAAACAGATTTTGTATTGAAAACAAAAAGATCCTTTCCTTCCGTTTCGGCAATGTGCTCCGCGAAAGTTGTTTTGCCGGTGCCGGGTTCGCCGGCCAGCAGCAATGGTCTGTTTAAAAAGGCCGCTACCTGCCTGGCCTTGGTAAGTTCAGTTGAGGGGATGTATGTTGACATAGCTATTAATTTTTAATTCTTGTTTCAATAAGGTAGAGGCATTTTTTGTAGGATTGCGGAAATGAGTTTCTATCCAAAAATATAAGGTTGAAGAGCTCGTCTTTTTCATTGTCTGCCTCAAACACCACTTTATTTTCATTCACAAGTTCATCAAACCAATCCTGGGCGTCGGCGCATTCTACATTTGTAAGTTTGCCCAACTTGTAAAAACTTTCCGAAAACCCTGAAAAAACATTCTCATCAATGGGATTGCCAAGAGAATCATCGTCAATCAAATAAATCGGAATAAAAAAATTAAAAACAAACCCGTTTTTAACCAGGTAATCGTTCAGTTCCTTAACAAACAATTTTATCAGTTGCAGGCTATCAAGAATGATCTGGTGCGAAGACGACCTGATTGTAAATCCAAGCACCCTGTTTTGAATTCTATATTGTTCAATCTGCTTGTAGAGATTCTCGAAGGTCACTCCCGGAGCCTTTTGCCCCAAAATATTAAAAGAGGATTTGTATAAAATTTCCTGAAGATATTTTTTTTCCTTTTCCGGGTCGCCCGTAAAAATTGAGCTGGAAAATATTTGCGCGATATCGGGATGTTGAATTGTTTTTTGCACATCATCCTGGGTCAGTGTATTCCTGAGCCGGTATGAAAATCTGTCATAAGCATCTTCCTCGCCCTTTGTGCTGATCAAAAATGTAACAACTTTCGATTGTCTCCCGATGTTATCGTCCTCCAATTTTCTTTTTTGTTCATTTCTGTCGATGGCGTCCTTTCTATACTCACTCACTTTCAAATTAACCGTGGCCGTGATTAAAAAATGAGCTTTTGCTATAATGTTATTTATTTTCCGGTCAAATTTGGCAAGATCGTTAATGACATTATCGGCCGGGATGTTGAGCCCTTTTTTAAACAAGCTATACTTTTCGCGGGTTTGTTCATCTTCGTCCGGTATGTTATTTATGAGCAAGCCTGGTTGATTGAAAAAATCATCAGTCAATTCTATTTTATAAATCAACAATCTCTTTGATGCCCTTGTTACGCATGCAGCTTCATATTCAAGATGGGTGTATGATTTCTGGTCGGTGCGTCCCTGAGGGCAGGATCCATACCTTTTCCCTATGATGAGGATATAAACGTCAGCTTTTCTCACGTTGTTGAGACACGTATCAATGTCAGGTTCGTTTCGACCATTTTCGCCCTTCATGTTCTCCATGATCTCTGTAAACTCGAAAAAGTCCTGAAGATGGTCGTTGATCTTAGTGCGTATAAACGCCCTTGTATCCTCAAGGTCACAAAATGTAGATGATATGTACAGTTTTGGTTTAGACATTTTGTATATCACGCCCTTGCATACTCTCCCGGATCGGCAAACTTTCCGCCCGGCTGGCTATTTCGTTTTTCCAAATATAAAAATTAAGTTCAATAAAAAAAGGGCGGTATACCGCCCTTTTTTTATTTTGCTTTGTAAACTAGCTACTGCGGGTTGATAGATTAGTTATAAGCAATGCCCACAGGATCATTAAAATTTAAAGGGCTCAAAACCGGTGTTTTAGTCCAATCAATAGCATCCGGTTAAAAAGTAAGCGCTTTGGCGCTGGTTTCGGTATAAAATTTCGTTACTTTAGAAACATGTGCCTGAAAGCGCTTATTATTACCGGCTTACTGATCTTCTGTTGTAACGAAAATTTTTCACAGGATTATTTTTCTTATGGCGGAGGAAATTTCTGCGGTCTGAATCAGGTCATTTCAAATCCCGCGGCGGCGGCCGACAACAGGCTGGTACTCGACATCACCCTGGGCGGACTGGATGTGGATTTTAATAATTCCTGGTTCGAGATCAAACGCGCTGCGCTTACCCCGACCCGAAGCGCGGGTACCTTAAAATTTCCGGTGACCTGGAACAATTTAACACCTAATGTTCCGGATAACGTTTACAAAAATTTTAATGTAGTATCATCCGGAAAAGACCGATCGGTTATTTTAGAAAACCGTGTTTTAATGCCCTCGGCGATGGTGCGACTTAACTCAAAAAACTCTATCGCTTTCACCTGGAGCATCAGGCAGATCTTTAATGCCGACGGTGTTTCACAACCACTGGCAACGCTGTTTGAAAAAGAACTTGATTTAAGCGTCACCCAAAACAACAGGATCACCAATAAAAGTCTTGCAGTGGTGCAAATGGCCTGGGCGGAATATGGTGTCACCTATGCCAGGGTTTTGAAAGACAAGGACAAGCATTTTATTAAAGCCGGCATCACTCCGAAATTATTACAGGGCCTCGAAAGCGCCTACATGGTAATTAAAGATCTTGACTTTTACCTCAGCAACCAGGACACGTCCAGTTACCTAAACGCCAACGTATCTTACGCGCGCTCGGCCAATTTTAATTCGCCCATGCAGAATGGAAAACCCGACCCTGCTTTTTATAAGTTCACCGGCAAACCTTCGCTGGGGCTTGACCTCGGTTTTATTTATGAATGGCGGCCCGATTTCGCAAAATACAGGTACAAAACAGAAAGCGGTGAGGATGCCTGGCGAAACGACCTGAATAAATACAAGCTAAAATTCGGAGTGTCGGTTGTAGATATCGGAAAAATTAAATTTGACAAACAGGGCAAATACTACGACCTCGATATTGTAGTAAAGAACAGCGACATCACTAAATTTTTTACTTTATCAAACCTCGCCATGCTTGATTCGATGCTGAGGGCCGATTACTCGAGCAAGAATCAGAATAGCCAATACAGTATACTTTTGCCTGCCGCGATCAATACACAGGTAGACTATTCTTTTAACCGTTACTTTTACCTCAACCTCAGCGCGCATCTGGGCAATTTCTACAAATCTAATTCATACAGGGTTCATAATTATTCGGCGATATGTTTTGCACCCCGCGTTGAACATTACTGGTTCAATGTTTCGCTGCCGCTCACATTTAACGCGCTTTCCGCCGACCGTTTCAAATACCTCAGTCCCGGTTTAAACCTCAGGCTGGGTCCTCTTTGTATTGGCAGCAATAATCTCACACCCTTCTTTAAGGGGGATATTTCATCCTTTAACTTTTACGCGGTTTTAAAATTATCAATTCCATACAAACGTCTTAAAGACCGCGATGGCGACCGCCTGCCCGATAAAAAAGACCAGTGTCCTGATCATCCCGGAGAAATTGCTTATGGCGGTTGTCCCGACGCTGACAATGATAAGATTCCAGACAAGGACGACGGATGCCCTCATCAACCTGGTATTGTGGCGCAAAGGGGTTGCCCCGATGCGGATGGCGACGGCATCATTGATGGCGACGATGCCTGCCCGCGCGACAGTGGCAGCATCACTCTGAGGGGTTGCCCCGATACGGATAACGATGGGATCATTAATAAAAATGACTCTTGTCCCGGCTTAAAAGGACTTGACCGGTTTCACGGTTGTCCTGATACTGACGGCGACCTGGTTCACGATGGCAACGACAAATGCAGCACTATTGCCGGGCCTGCTGAAAACAATGGCTGCCCCTGGAGTGACACCGACAAGGACGGGATCATTGACATTCAGGATTCCTGTATCAACATAGCCGGCACTCCTGCATTTAAAGGATGCCCACCGCCACCGCCTAAACTTGCCCTGGTTGAGAAACGGGTTCTTGAAAAAGCTTTTTCAAACTTAAAATTTGAAAGTGCAAAAGATATCATTAAGCCCACATCTTTCCCCTACCTGAACAGCCTTGCCACCTTGATGGTAGCTAAAAAAGCTGAATGGACAATTAAATTAAGCGGCCACACCGACAATGAAGGAACAGAGGCCGGCAATATGATTTTATCTGAAAAACGTGTAAAGGCCGTTCAAAAGTACCTTGTTAAAAGAGGAATACCGCCTGAAAATATAACCGTGGAGTGGTTCGGACAGACACAGCCTGTAGCCGATAACCTCACAAAGGAAGGCAAACAGAAAAACCGAAGAGTGGAAATGGTTGTTTTAATGAAGGAACAATAAACGTTTATTCTTTGATGATCTTCTGGTGAAAAGCACCCTTTTTATTTTTAGTTTCTAAAAAATAGACACCCGGCGCCAATGCTTTTATTTTTTCGTCATCAAGTGATCTTGTTTTCACCATCATTTGACCATTGTAGCCATAAAAGAAAAAGTCATTTTCTTCACCCTGGTTGTCGGCGCGGTGGTGGAGTTGATCACAGAATGGGTTTGGAAACACTTCGTAATCTCTTTTGTCCAGGAGCGATTCGGGTATGCCAACCGAAAAGTCAGTATTGCTGCCATATACAAAAGCGGTTATAGTAGGGCTTCCGGCTATTAGTTTATAGGTGCTGTAATTGATATTCACGATTGGAAATTTTTTTCCGGGCACATAATAATTGTAAATGGTCTGGTTAAAAGTTCCAAAGGGAAATATACCCACACTTAAGGTGAGGATCTCTACGCTTTTCAGGCAAATAACATTTGCAATGGAAACGTTGTTAGCCAGTTTAACTGTTCCTGTAGCCGCAGCCGAAATTGTAATATTACCGTTACAGGCACCATTGGTTGTGTTATATTTAAAGGTGCCGCTTACCGGATCGGTTAAATTGTAACCATAATTAACCGGGTAGCCTGCAATGATGGCAGAGTTGCTAAAGGTGATGGTGAGAGAGGGTGTGTATCCGCCAAGAAGTTCGGTTTGAGAGGGATTGGTGGACGACCTGTAGAATGTATACAGGTCTCTGTGTTGCACAAAAGTAGCGGTGGGAAAAAGACTGGCGCCCTGCGCGGCCGTTGGGGTAATAAACGAATCGACTACCAGTGGAAATGTACCCATTAAGTTCTGGAAATTCCACACGCAGCTTTGTCCGCTGAGATTTAAGGGTAAACCCGTTGTATAGGCACTTGTATCGAGCCTGAATTTTTTGTCGAGGTCATTAATAACAGGCTCATTAAAACTCTGCGTGATGATCTGCCCGTTTAACTTTGTAAACAGGCACAACAATACCAACCAATAAATCTGTTTCATGATAATTTATTTTTAAATCTAAACAATCTTTAATGCAAGATATAAAAAATAACCGAACGTCAGGGCTTGTGGAACAGTTTTTAGTAGCGAAGCCCGTTTTATTGCTCTGAACGAACCTGGCCGAGGGATTTAATCCTGACGGAATCGATCCATGCCAAACCAGCCGGCACGCTTGAAAAAACCTTCACCTTCTGGTTAGGCCGGTTGACTTTAACGTAAAAATTAGCCATAATGCGTTGTGCCAGGTTATCCACGACTATCGCCTCGGCCATCAGTTTTTTATTTTTCAGCCTGGCGGCATATTTTCTTGCTTCAGATGAAGAGGTATTGCCGATGGCCGGGATCACTACCATATAATAAGGCCGGTGATCGACCAGTTCATTTAAACTCTGATGCATCTCATCCACTTCCTCTATGTCGATAATGGCGTTTTCATTCATTTTTACAAAAACCACGTCATTCTTTTCTACGCTTATCTGGCAAACCGATGTTGTTACAGTTCTGTTAATTTTTTCCGTTTTTTCCATATGCAGGTGCTAAATGTAATAATATTTTTATTTAATACTGGCTTTCTGCTATTCATTTTATATTCAGCTGGCTTTGAATAAAATACAGAAATCCTTTACACATTTCAGAACGCTAAAATAACCAGGCCATCTCACGTGGCTAAGTTTTAAAAGAGAGGTGCTTATTCCGTATAGGTTTTAGCGCGGGTTTTTGACTCAGTTGTAATGTAAGCCGTTGTTTTGCTGACCGCGCCCGTTCTGCGCATTTCTTTTTTAATTGCGGCGGTGTACTTTTTATTGTACATAAAACAATCGTTTTCAGAATCAAAGTGGATAATAGCAATGGGCAGATCAGCAGCCTCCTTGTTCAGGTGCACCAATGCTTCCTGCTTCAGCAGCGATGTCTCGAACATCAACCTGTGGATACCTTCTGACTCAGCGTTTATTTCGGTATTCACACTGATTAATTTGCTCACATAACCGCTTCTTGAAATGCGGATGCCATAATTTGAGTTCCTGTTCAACGAAAATTTAAATTTATTTTTGTTCTTCAGCACAACGGTATCGATGCTTCCGTCTTTGTTGATTAATTCGACAATGTAATCGGGTTTTGGGCCCTTGTCGGGACACAACATTCTACCTTCAATCTCAAGACAGGTCAACGAATCAACTTCTATTGGATGAGTATTGGCAGATCTCAGTTCATTTGAAAAAAAACCAGAGAGCGCCAGCACCATAACGATTTTAAACACCAGCACGTTGATTCCCAGTAATAATTTTAATTTGTTGTTGATTGTTGTGTTCATACCTGCTTTTTTTGAGTTAATGATTAATTGTTATTACAAAACAAAAGTATGACACTTTGGCCCTGGTTTTTTCGCGTTTAGGACAGGCTTATTTCAGATGTAAGATTTTACGGGATTTAGTAGATTTTCGGGCTCCCGCCATAGAGCGCCTTTCCGGCACCAAGCCAAAGGAATCAAACAAAAAAAAGGAAACCATATAGATTTCCTCTTTTGTGTCGGATCGAATTAATGTGTACACCATTCACCGTGTCAAACGCTGGACTACCAGCTATCTACTCCTCCGCACCAAAGATCTCATCGATCACCACCTTGTTCTTTTCTTTGATCACTTTCCGTTTTAAACTGAGCTTTGGGGTTATTTCTCCTCCTTCAACGCTCCAGTTGCCCGAAACCAGCCTGCAGCGCTTAAGGTGTTCATAGGGCGCATTGTTTTTATTGATTTGTCTGATGTGTTCGTTGATTAACCTGTTTAGTTCAACGTTCGTGATTAAATCTCCATTCTGATGGTACATCAGGTTATTGGACTTACAATGCTCCATAAAATTCTGAAGGTTAGGAACAATAATTGCCGAAGCGAATTTCTGCCCGTCACCCACCACCATGCATTGTTCTACAAATTTGCTTTCTTTCAGTTTATTTTCGATGGCCACGGGTGAAATATATTTACCGGCGCTGGTCTTAAACAATTCCTTTTTCCGGTCGGTGATCCTTAAAAACTTGTCATCAACAAACATTCCAACGTCCCCGGTATGAAACCAGCCATCGCTATCAATGGCTTCGCGCGTAGCCTCCGGATTTTTATAATAACCCATCATCAGACTTGGTCCACGCATCAGGATCTCGCCGTCTTCTTCTGCGATCCTTACTTCAACGTTTTCCATAACGGTACCCACAGTACCGAACTTAATGTTGTTAGAACCGAAGTTGTTGGCCGCGATCGCCACCGAAGTTTCCGTCAGACCATAGCCCTGCAACAAGGTGATCCCGGCGCAGCAAAAAACCCTTTCGATCCTGGCGTTTAAAGCCGCTCCTCCACTTACAATACAAACCAATTTCCCTCCGAAAGCCTCCCGCCACCTACTGTACACCAGTGTGTCACATATTTTTCTCGCGGCTTCATACCAAAGACCATTGGCTCCATTCAATTCGTATTTTTCTGCCTGGCGCACACTTAAATCAAATATCCATTTTTTAAAGCCTGATAACTTATCACCCGCCGCGTAGATTTTCTCAAGCATTCTCTCGAATACACGAGGCACCGAAACAAAGATCTGGGGCTGAATTTCCCTGCTATTGTCGGCTATGGTTTCAAAATTTTCAGCGTAATAAATACTCACACCCTTATAAAGATAGAGTGTATTTAACACGCGCTCGTAAACGTGGTTCAGGGGTAAAAAACTCAGGGCCCGCCAGTCAGCAGAAATGGGCGCCAGGTTTTTAAGTGCTTTTACATTGCTGAGCAAACCTTTGTGAGAGATCATCACACCTTTAGGATGACCTGTAGTGCCTGAAGTATAAAGAATGGTATAAAGGTCATTCTCAGAGATCCCTGCTTTAATTTCATCTATTTTTACCTGGTCGTGTTTTTGTTTTCCCGCGTTTAACAGGTTTGAATAATGCTGCACGCCATCTATTACGTTAAAACTGTAAATGTGTTTTAAGTGTGGCAGATCACTGGCAATAGCCTGCAGTTTCTGGTAAATGGTTTTGTCCGAAATAAATATGACACTGGCTTCAGAATGTGCAAGAATGAATCTGAGATCATCCACACCAACTGTAGGGAAAACAGGAACAGTGGGCATGGCCACCTGCTGCGCGGCGTAATCAATAAACTTCCATTCTGGCCGGTTATTCGACATAATAGCAATGGTGTCGCCCTTGTTAAGACCCAGTCCCATTAAGCCGCTGCTTAAAAAGTTGACGTTCGACACAAAATCGGCTACACTATAAGATACCCATTTTTTTACCGGCTTCTGATTGTTTACATCGCCACCCGTTACCACGTTCTCTTTGCTGTTGAGGATGTCTTCTTTTGAAGAATTTGTCCTGAGGTAATCTAAAATATCAAAAACCCTGTCTATTTTCATTTGACTTTTATTAGTTGATCTGTTTAATGAATTGTTTGCCGGATTATATATTCAGGCTGAAAAAATTATTTAAATCATCAGGCTGCTCCGGTGACTCTTTCTCCTCGGGCCTTTTGCCACCATCGCGGTAGGCTATAAAATCAGCTTTGCCTTTTTCCAGCTCCGATATAATAGATTCCCTTTTTGATATGAGCGAGGTAATCAATTTTGTTCGCCTGTAAAAAAGAGAGAACACTTTCCAGTTACCCCGCATTGTCGTAAAACGCCTGAAATAATAAAAAGCAAATATACCGGAAACAGGCAGGAGAATAGCATAAAACAAGGCAAGGCGCCAGTCGCCTGAAATTTTATTCACCAGCCAGATCTGTAAAGTGTAAAATATAAGAAAGGTGAAAATGCCCAAACTCATGGCGATAGAGCCAAAGAACTCTGTGCGTCGCGACATCCTGCGGGCAGACCAACCGGGAATTTTAAAAGGTAAAAAATTATTAATAAAACCGAAAACAAAAACCGGGAAACCCAGAACCAGGTATAATAATGACTTCAATGCGTCGAACATGGGAGTTGATTTTTTGACTTGCCTGATGAGGTGATCGTTCAGTGACAAGCGCTCGAGGTTTTTCAGGTAAGTGTCTATCTCATTGCTGAAACTTTTGACCCTTAAGGGATCGCTATTGATGAAATAGTGCACCGAATCGCTGATGTCTCTGGTCATATTAAAATCGTTTTGCATTACCTGCGGTGAATGACCAAAGTCTTTGAGTAACTTCGCTTTGTAAATAACCTCAATGTTAGCTACCAGGCGATCAATCTCGGAATCCTGGATGGCCACCACCTGGGTCTCGAGCCTCTTCCTGATGTCATCGGTTAAAGCGTGCGCCGCTTTAAAAGCATCTTCCCGGTACAACTCAAAATAATCGGATACCTTAATGGGTTTATCGATATTTACAAATAATTCGCTTTGAAACTGGTGTGGGTTCGAAAAGTTCAATCCCACGGTCACAATCTGGAGGTCGAGCCCGAAATTATTTTCAGCTTCAGCGCCCAGGGCTATCCTGGCCGTTCCCGTTTTTATCTTTTTTATTTTCCGCTCAGTGAGTGAAATGCCTTCAGGGAAAACAAGGATTGCGCCGCTTTTAGCGAAATGTTTATAGCAGTGTGAAAAAACCTCTTTGTTTTTATGCATTTGCCCCGGTGTTTCGTCGCTCCTGAAAATAGGGATCATGTGAAATTTCGGGAACAACCAGCGGGTAAATCCATTTTGGAACAAGGCGCCTTTCGCCAGAAAATACAAGGGACGCTCCACGACTGTTGCAATTACAATGGGATCCATGAACGCGCTGGGATGATTGGCAACAAAAAATACCGGACCCTTTTGCGGGATATTTTCAGCGCCCTGCACTTGAAGTGATTTAAAATAAAACCTGTTGGCGATCCGAAAAATAAAACGAAGTATGGCGTATAACATATTTAGTTATTTTAATTTTTTAGGGACAAACAATAAACCAATAAAACCAATCACAAAAAAAAGAATAAGAGAAAGCACAGATGGACGCATGCCACCCATTATCTCGCTGATCAGGCCGAATGATACGGTGCCAATGATCATCCCCAACTTCTCCATCACGTCGTAAAAACTGAAGAAACTGGTATTGTCTTCGGTCTCGGGCAGAAATTTACTGTAAGTGCTCCGCGATAAAGACTGAATTCCACCCATTACAAAACCTACCAAAACCGCTACAATATAAAAATGAAAAGGCAAACGTACAATGAAGTAGGTGTATGCGCAAATAAAGATCCAGATCAGAATAGAGATCATGATTGCCCTCACATTTCCTGTTTTGGCTGAGATCTTTGAAAAAATAAAGGCGCCAAGGATGCCAATGAACTGTATGATGAGGATGCTGACAATTAACGAGGTGGTTTTTGATTTTTCGGCAGCTTCACCAACTCCCCACTCAATTTCGTTTCTCGCAAATAAAACAGCTACCACCATTACTGTTTGAACACCCATGTTATAGAAAAAGTAACTGATGAGAAAGCGCCTCAGCTGAACCATTTTTTTGATCTGCTTAAAAACTGAATTCAGTTCCTTAAACCCTTTAAAAAAAAGGCGGTTGGTGTCTTTGCCATGCACAGTGTGATTTTTGTCGGGCAAATTCCTGAAAGTATATTGCGCAAAACCAATCCACCACAAACCGGTCAGCAAAAATGAATACTCCACTCTGAAAAAACCCTCTCCGGTGTCGTCATTCTTTTTAAACACCATAATTCCGATAAGGCAAATGATCAACAGCAGCGAACTTCCGAAATAACCCATCGAAAAACCACGTGCGCTCACTTTGTCCTGGTTTTCGGGGCTGGCAATTTCAGGTAGATAAGAATTGTAATAGACCAGGCTCGCCCAAAAGCCAACAGTTGCAGTGATAAAAGGAATAAAACTGAGTTCGAGATTTTTTCCGGAAAAGAAAAACAGGCACATACATGAGAGGGAACCCAGGTAACAGAAAAACTGGAGAAACCGCTTTTTATTGCCAAGGTAATCCGCTATGCCGCTGAGTACCGGTGTAATAATAACCACCAGTGATAAAGCGAACGCGTACACAAAAGTATAAATGTTCTGGTTTTCAAAGGTCCGGCCAAAAAAGGTAACGGTATGCCCGACAAAATTTCTTGCTTCATCATGCGTAGTGATGTAGTCGTAAAAATTGGGGAAAATCGCTGATGTAATTACAAGCGGGAAAACAGAGTTGGCCCAATCGTAAAATGTCCAGGCCTTGATCGTCTGTTTATTATCTTTTTGAATGATCTGCATATTGCTTTATTTTATTTTGTGTGTAAATGGGTTGACGGACAAAAGGCCCTTTTTATTTCGTTATGTTGTAGTTTACGGTTGAATTTTTTGCGTTTTATAGGCCATGTCACTTCGAGCGTAGTCGAGAAGTGGTCTCGACTACGCTCGACCTGACGCATTTCCAACCGTAAACTACAACATAGTTTTTTATTTTGGTAAATATGACTTAATTTAATGGATATTCCCCGCGATTTAGTTTTTATCTAAATTAAAACGGTAAAGTATAGAAAGTTGAAAGACCATGCCGTTTGAAAAATCGGTATTCAGTTGCTGTCTTTTGTGACCGATAAATGTGGCCGGCAAACCAAAAGTTACCTTGTCTTTTTCATCGTACACCCTGTAACTCCTGCCAACCGAGCGGCCCGCTTTGGTTTGAATGCTCAGGCTTTTCGAAACGTTGAATTTAAGATACACGAAAAATTCATTGTTGGACTTGGCAACATAAGTGCTCGGGTGCTGCGGGCTAAGACCGGTGAGGTGATAGGTTCGGATCTGTCCGTTAAAATTAAAACCCGCGTGTACAAATGGAAATAACTGATAATTCACATCGGCCTGCAATGGCAGCATTAAATTGGTTTCAAATTTTTTGTCCGGGCTCAGATAATACACACCGGCCATGGGTACAAAAAAAGGTCCGAAAAGCTCGGTATTATAATACAACCCGAACTTATACACCAGGTCATCGCGTTTTTTGTATTTTGCAACTGCAATTCCGCCCATTTGAAAGTCTTTTGCACCAACGGCAACATAGTCGGAAGCGATTTTTGGCAGCACAACCGTTGTTGCCGACCAGGTGTTGTTGAATTTTATGTTCACTCCCAACTTCAGGGTGGTTGAACCAAAACTTACAGTACTACCTTCAGCAAAAAGTTTGGTTTGAATGTTCTCATAGATCATACCCGTGATGATTGAAAACTGATCATTGATTTTAACCGGTACCGTAAGATCGGCACCAACCTCATTCACTTTTGTTTTTGAAGCGCAGGTGTCAAATGTATTCGCCTCCGTGGTATTCGCGTTGAGCTTTAACACGTCAACATAGTTCTGCGAAGTAACACAGCCCGCGCTTAACGAGAGAAGTATGATGATTTGATTTTTCATTTGTTGAAGACGATTGAGGTTAATATTTAGCTTTTGATCCTGGTGAAGGTTTCGGTTCTTCCAAGCAGTGATAAACCTATAAAGCCCCTGATGTTGAGGTCGCCGTTTTCGAGACGGGTTATTTTGCAACTGTAGGTTTTGCCGTTTTTAGGATCGTAAATGGTACCATTTTGCCAGGTATCATCGCCATCGAAGCTAAAGTCATTTAAGATATTCATGCCTAAAACTTTCCGTTTTTGTTTTTCCTTGTCGGGATTGTTGATGTCCAATTTCAGGGGATCCTTGTTTAAGATAATCTTGCCATAGTATTTTCCATTGTTTTCATAGATCTGGATGGCACCTTCTTTTGAGGGCACCATATAATTGCCAAGGATATCTGATGATTTCACCTGACCTCTTCCGAATAGTGCCGCCAGGAATAAGAAAAAAAGAAATGAGTTCTTTTTAATAGTGTTTTGATTTTTGATCTGTGTGTTTTCCATGATGCTGTTTTTAAATGAATAAATAATTTTACAGATCAAAGGTAGTTTGGGAAAAGCGCCGCGGATAATCGCTTTTCGCAGCGTTGCCGGAGCTACTGGTTAAAACTGCATATTTGGTTTTAAACCGGGGCTTTTTGAAAAAATTCGGCGTTTATTCCCAATCCAAATAACGGTTTTGCATTTATCGCAAAAAAAAAGCTCTCAACTAAGAAAAAACAAAATAATTTCAGTGGGGAAAATAAGTGGTTAGAAAAAAAGCAGTTTGAAAATAACCCTGTTGTAGTTTACGGGTGGAAATGCGTCAGGTCGAGCGCAGTCGAGACCCGCCCAGCGCCTGGCCGGGCCGACGCACGCAGGGATGTGCTAGCGGAGGACTTTAGAAATTATTTATTAATGAAGGTTAAAATAAAAACTGTTTTATCTCACAGTAAAGACCTGTTTTTTTGAGAAAATAGATTTATTTCATTGGCCCCTGCGGCTCAACCGCACAAGGAAACACCACAGGCCAGAGTCTGTTTTTTACTTGTTCCCTTTTTGCAACATCCTGTTTCCTCTTTGTTTCGTTTTGATCAAATAATTGAAATTTTAGATCGCGGATCACATCGGCGGTACTGACTTTATTCAGGCATTTGTAACGTTCAAGATCTGCATCGGGCATTTTAACCAGGGAAACGTTTTGCTGCCCTGGTCCCGCTTCTTTAATTTCAGTGAAATAAATGTCTTTTCCGCTAAAGCCAAATACAACAACGCTGTACTTAAATAAACCGTTAAGGTTTTCTTTAAAAATGTTCCCTTTATTGGGTACCCGTAAAAAACTGCTCAGCTGATCGGCAATTAAATAGGTGTAAACTCTCTCGTATTTATCAAAATCGTTTACTTTCACAGAAAACAGACCGTACTTAATCGTGGCCTTCCTGCCTGTTGCTGTATCGGTGTAATCCATCGTTGTTCTCGTTGTTGCCGATTCACGCACAAATACGTCAACGTTTTTCCAACCGGTATTGTTGATGGTGATGCCGAGGTAATTACTGTTGACTGGTGGTGGGGTATCACCGGTTCTCCCCAACTGCCTGTATGCTTCGTTCATGTTGGCCTTTACTTCTTCTTCAAAAACTGTGGCGCGACGATTATTCTCTGCCGCATCCTGCTTTAACAGCTCTTCCAGGGCTTGCGCGTCTTTTATCTTTTCGTTTGCATAGAGATTCCGCAGGGCTTTTACAGCAGCTTCCCTGTAAAGGTTTCTTTTCTCTTCAACATAACGTTGCAGCTCTCTCATGTGACTTTCGTCAATGGCCACGCGCCCGTTTTTCCGCTTGTAGAAATTCGTGAACTGGGCGCCTGTTTCCCGCTCATCTTCATGCATGATCAACGCCGCCATGCTGTCGATCTCAAACATGTTTTTATCGAGGTTATTTACATAAAGGTCGAGCAGGTGGTGATTGCAGTTTTGGAAAATAACACGCAGGCGCTCCTCAAATTCTTTTGTTGCCAGCAGGGTATTGTTTAGCTTTCTGTCCCAGATGGCGCGAATTCTCGAAGGTTCAATTTCACAGGGAGAACTTCCCGACCTGTCGAGTTGCCCGGGTGAATTAATGTAGTTGATAATGGCTTTTACGTCTCTTTCAGTTAAAATTCCTTCAAAAACTGTCATCACTGCTTTGCCATTTTCATTGTAGATTTTATTGGCGTAAGCGTCGCCACTTTTAATTAATTTCTGGCTGTTTAAAATGTATTGCGTCAACCACGGTCCTCCCGGAACCCTTGTCATCATGCCAGCGAGGCCCGGGCCTGTTAGCTTCCGGCTATCGGTAGTGTGACAAACACTGCAGTTCTTTCTAAAAAGCCGGGCGCCGTTTGGTTTTGTATGCGCGACCCGTTTATGCAGGCCAACCTTGGTCGAATCAGATCTGGCCGTTGTTTCATCGGGCCAGTCACTTTGAAAATTATCGTCTTCTCCTTCGCAGGTAAATGAATAATAAACACTGTCGCTGAGATTTTTATTTTTAATATCAAAACCCAGCGCGCTCAGCGAATCAAGGAAATGGGGTGGGTAAAAATTAAGACTTAAAATATCTACAGGATTTATTTTATTTTCAAATGGCCTGGGGTCCACCCAATCGATCTTGCCATTGGGCATTCTTTTCCCATCGAACAACATCATTTTTTTTCCAGGGTTGCGGTCGGGGATGCTTACGTATATTCCCTTTGCTTTCGCAATTTCGAGGTTGAGGCCGCCCTGCCTGGCGTTGATGTAGAACATTCCTCCTGTTTCAAGAAGGTTGTCGTCGCTCACCGTGGAGAGACCTGCTCTCATAATGTCCATGGGATTCATGGCTTCTTTTACTTCCAGTTCAACCTGTCCCGTTACTACTTCATTTTTTTCGTTTAAGAAGCAATTGGCCGGGATCGTGAAAATAATTCCGTTTTTTGTTTCAATCACCGTATCCCTTTCCGCGTCCACAATAAAAATTTCAGGCATCAGGTGTTTATCGGCATCCGACCATTGTTTGTTGTTTTCTTCGTTGAGTTCGTGACGAATATTGGCCTGGTCGTGTGGAATGGAGCGGTTTTGAATGACCCATACCGACGCGAAGACCAGCAATGTTATTCCTAAGCCGGCTAAAAATTTACCGCTCTGTCTTTTAAAAGAAGCTTTCCTGAACCCTTTTTTTATTTCCGAACGCATACCCGCATCCCTTATTCCCTGAAGCACCTGCTTTTGAAGTTCGAACTCTTCTTTTAATTCTTTTTCATTTTGCAGCCTGCCTTCAAACTCAGCTTTCTCTTCAGCACTGAGGTCGCCCGAAAGGTAATCGTCTATGAGCTCAGTATATTTATTCATGCGGCGCCGATTTTAATGCCCTCAGATTTTCCTTTGCATTTTCAATACAGCGGTGTTTCTTGTTCCTGGCTGTTTTTTCAGAACTAAATGAAAGGATCATGGAGATATCCCTGAGGCTTTTGTTGTCAAAGTAAAACAACAGCAGCAATTGCCTGCATTTATTGTCGAGCTTTTTGAAAGCGGTTTCTGCCATGCGTTGGTCCGCCTCCGTTCTCTGGTAATTTTCGAGGTCGGCGTATTTTAATAAGAACTGATTTTGTTCGTCGGCTTGTTCAATGCCCTTATTTTTTTTGTTGAGTGCTTCGTTCCACAAAAACCTGCAAACGCCGTACAAATGGGTATTGAGCCTGCTTTTGAGAACGAATTCGTTTCCTTCTAAATTTTTTATCGTCATCATCACAGCTTCCTGGAAAATTGCTTCTGCCTCGCGCTTAGTGCCGTGGTTTTTCATCACCAGTTTTTGAACCACAGGAAAATACCGGTACAATTTCTCCCCGGCTTTACTGTAGTTGCCTGCTTTTAATAAGGAAAGTATTTTTTCATCTTTCATGAAAGTTTTTTATTAATTGCTCTGTTTGCCAACGTGCATCAATTTTATTCAAAATTAAATTTCAAAACCCTGCTGATAGCAGTATCAACCCAAAAGTACATAATTAAGAGACAAAAAAATCACTACCAGCCCGATCAATCAGATAATACAAACGAAGAAAAACATTTATACTGATAAATCCAAAAGTACAAATGACTAAAATTTCGTCGCACCTTATTGCACCAAGTCAAAACGAAACCACAAAATTGTATTTTGGCCCTGTTCGTGAAAAAACTTGTTTTATGAAATTTCAGGGTATATTCCCTCGACATTTAATGTGAAACACTTTTTACTGGTTTTGCTATAATGAGCATCGCGGTTTTTCCAAGGCTTTTGCAAGAAGAATAAAATCAACCCCCTGCGTTTAGCATTATGCCAAATAAAAAGCATCTATACCCCGATCTCAATTTATTTAGTAAAACTTGTATAATAATGAGTAAGCCATAACCACAATGTCAGCGTAAAAAAATATCTTTATTTCCTAACCCTACTGTATGTTTATGATAAATATTTTTTTGTCTGTAAAACGTTTATTTGATTCTGAATTTATTGCGCCTTTTGTAAGAAGAAATTGCGCAGCGTTGGCAGGGCTGTTACTTTGCAGTTCATCATTTTCGCAAAACTGTAACCTGATCTGTAACGGCAATTTCGACAGCACTGCTATTGCTACAAGCGTAAGCCTGGTAAATTTTGTTCCTTGTTGGAACACCACCGCCAGTGACGGTATGTTCGAGGTGTGGGGCACCGGTTTTAATGGGGTACCTTCCTATAACGGCATTCAGCACATCGAGCTCAACGCCAATGTGCAGTCAACACTTTACCAGGATTTCAGTGTGTCTTCAGGCATCATTCTCAACATAGGTTTTGCCCACCGTGGTCGCGCCGGCGTCGACACCATGGAAGTTTCTATCGGCCCTATTGGTGGACCCTACACCTCACTCGGAAGATGGGGCGACGGTAACACCGCCTGGGGTTATTATACCACCACGCACATACCGTCGACCACCGGCCCGTACCGCATCCAATTCAAATCGGTTTATTCCTCCGGCGGCAATATTGCCATTGGTAACTTCCTCGACGCGGTATCGGTAAAAGCAGTCACCACGTTTACCATGGCCAATAATACTATTTGTTCGGGCGCCACACTAAGTTTAACAGCCAACGGAACAAGTCCTACTTATAGCTGGACAGGGCCTAACGGTTTTACCTCCACGCTTCAGAACCCCACTATTCCCAACGCTACCCAGGCGGCCTCGGGATTTTATTTCCTGACCCTGGGCTCTGGTTGTCTCAGCTCTACCAGCGTAACCGTTGTCGGAACCACCACGCTCGCTATTTATAACGTTACAGGCTCACAAAGCATTACCTGTGTAACTCCCAGTGTTGACCTGGCCGCAGTGAGCAACAACCCTAATTTAAATTTCTACTGGACCAGCAATACTTTTACTGCCAACACAACAACCA
>JAZKFC010000044.1:0-33754 GCA_040386615.1 Bacteroidota bacterium | reverse complement strand
ACCGGCGCAACGCCAGATTTTTTAAACGATCTCTGGCGATACGATGTAACCAATAACCAATGGAAATGGGTAAGAGGCGCAACAACGATTGCCCCGCCCGGCAACTACGGTTCTATCGGTGTGAACTCACCGCTGAACATGCCCGGAGGCCGTGGTGGCGCCGCCACCTGGAAAGACAACTCCAACAACCTCTGGTTGTTCGGCGGCAATGGTTATAACATTCCCAACAATGTTGGCAGGCTCAATGATCTCTGGAAGTTTGATAACTGCATCAACCCAACTATTTCTATCAGCGCTTCAAGCCCAACCTTGTGTGTGGGAAAAACAGTGACCTTAACCGCTACCGGCGCGAATAGCTACACCTGGGCAGGCTCACAGTTCATCGGCCTTACATTCACTATAAGTCCACCACAGGCAGGAACAATGACTTACACGGCTTATGGTGCCGATATTTACGATTGCAAAGACACGGCAGCCATCAGCATCACAGCGTTTTCGGTGCCATCGTTAACAGCTACAGCCACCAATACCGTGATCTGCGCTTTTGAGACCACTACGCTTTCGGGCGCTGGCGCGGTCACATATACCTGGTCAAATACACAAACAGGTCAGACCATTTCTGTGAGTCCTTTAGCACCCACCTTTTACACGGTGGTTGGTTCAGACGCCAACGGATGTGAAAATTTTGCGGTCACCTCTGTTTCGGTGTCAGCCTGCACAGGCATTGACACCCAGGCTGGCATACTCAGCGACCTGATCTCAATTTACCCTAACCCGGGCAACGGGGATTTCACTATAAAAACCGATGTCAGCGGGCAAAAGACAATTGTTATTTTTAACGCTGTGGGACAGAAAGTATTTGAGCAAGCCCTGGAGACCGATCATTCGCTGATCAGGACTGGTTTACCGCGCGGTGTTTATTATTATAAGGTTCAAAATACTTCACTGCAAAGCAGTACAGGAAAATTGATGATAGAATGAGTTTTCAATACCAAGCTAAGAAAAATCGACCAAGGTTCACGCAGTCTTGATAAAGAGAATAGCAACTCTGCTTAACCCTTGAACCAGTGGTTCCGCTGTTTTCAAATGAGATGTTGAATACTCGGGTACTCTGGAAGATGCTGCCTTGAATTTGTAGTTACAGCAGTATTTACACCAGAAAACGACTGAATCTATCATACCTATTCGGTAATTTTTTTGATACTTTTGGCGCTCAGGGCAAATGTGCTCGGCACATTTGAGCCGGCTTAAGCAAGGACCAAAACGCGCGACCCACGAACCCGCTCAAATGTGTATCACACATTTGCCGTCTTTTGTAGGAGATTTTTCTTTCGCAACGAAGAGGCAGCGAAAGAAAACCACTGCCTGGTCAGGCCATTTTTCTACACGCTCAAACCCATTGATGTAGGCCTGTCCAGCAGCTATCTCTTCAAAAGATCAAAACGCAGCACCCGTCAAACTAAACGCCTAAAAAAGTCACGAATTCATAATCACATGTACTCTTTTTAGACAGGATGTTTGTTTATTAATAGTAACTAAAAGTCCTCAAAAGATCACGGTTCCCTGCCTGGCTGTGACAGTTGATACAAACACCCGGGTCCTTGTTCACACTGTAATGCACCTCCCCGCTGGGTTTTATTTCTGCCCAAAGCCACGATCCTGAAAGTTTGTACATGATGGCATAAAGACTCACCTGTCCGTTATCATAAACGTCTTTTACCACCAGTGAACCATCGGGCATGAGTTTTTTTACGGGCAAACTGCCACTGTCCTGCAGAGCCTTAAAGGCAATGGCGTTGAACCGTAATTTAAAAGGTCCATGCGGCCCGTTTGCGCCACTCAATAGTTTCATAGGATCGTTTTTATAATAGTGCTGCCCGCCAGCTTTGGCACTATCGAGCAAGGCAGCATCGGTATAAGCCAGGGCAGGATTTTTGCCAACACTTTTTGTACAATGCAATGTAAGTATCACTACGCCCGTCAACAGGAGGCTGATTAAAATTTTCATTGTAATGAAGGTAGGAAAATAAAGTTTCAGGAAGAAACAGCTTTTTTAATGAGGCCGGTTAATTTTTTGCCAAGCTGCTCCCAGGTAAAGTCGTTGCTTACAAGATTGAGTGCGTTTAGTTTCTTTTGATCAAGAGCTGCAGCGCTCACTTCTGCTGCCGAAACAATGGCGGATAATATTTCTGCCGGTGTTCCTGAGGCCAGCAGCCAACCGGTTTTCGCGTTCACCAAAATACTGGTGGCCCCCACATCGGTGGCTATAACGGCCAGGCCATTGGCCATGGCTTCAAGAATAACATTGGGCATTCCCTCGCTCCAGCTCGGGCAAATCAGAACATCACACTTCCTCATCAATTCCTGCAGGCCTTCCCTGCCCCTGATTTCTCCATGATAAACCACACGCTGATGTTTTAGTTGTTTGGCAACAGGGATGGGCCCGATAAACTGAAACTCCACATTTTTATATTTGCCTTCGTCTAACAGTTGAGTCATCGCGGTATTGAGTTCCTCAATTCCTTTCCTGCGTTCGTAACGGCCAAGGAATAAAAATTTTCTTGTGCCCAGGCTCGGCACAATAGCAGCGGTTAAGGCAGACTGTTCAACTCCTGAAGGCAATTCAAAGATCTTGTTTTCGGCCACGCCCAGTGACCTGATAATGTCTGTGATCTTTCCCCCGTACGAAAAAACGTAGTCTGCCTTCAGTGAGAGCGAGCGCACCGGCTTTCTCAATAAAAAAATATGCTGCAGTTTGATCTTTAGATCGGGAGGCTTCTGAAACATCTCGTAGCCATGGAATTTAACACCAATGGGTCCGCATTTTATTTTACCGCTGTGTTTTTGATCAATGAGATACCAGCCGGAAAAACCTTTGGTATAAATAAAATCGTAGGTGGATAGTTTACTTCCGATGGCTTGAAAGATGAGTTTTGAATGCCGGTAAGAATCGTAAATATAATGCCCGGGAAAGGGCGGACTCTTAGGGAAATCAACTACTGTGGCATGAATGAATTTTAATTCTTCATCAGAAAAAAATTCAAGTTTAGAAATATCGTAACTGCTTTGATTAAAATGATAGAGGTCGACATCAATTTTATTCTGTGCCAGATATTTGCACAGGTAATAAGAATGCTTTTGCATACCGCCCAGAACATAAGGCCAGATACCATCTGTGATTAAGGCTACGCGCATGCTCCGGGGATCAACAACAAAATCAGAGCTTTATTTTTTTACGTACATCACTTCTTTTACGGCCTTTACCACCCTTGCCACATTGGGTAGGCTGGCTTCTATGAGCGTTGGCGCGTAAGGCAATGGGGTGTCGGCTGTGGTGATGCGTAAAACTGGCGCATCCAGGTAATCAAAAGCGTCTCTTTGTACTTTGAAAGCAACTTCGGTAGCTATGCTGCCTAATGGCCATGCTTCTTCAACGATCACCAGCCTGTTTGTTTTTTTAACCGATTCAATCACTGTTGAATAATCTATAGGACGCACAGAACGCAAATCGATCACTTCAGCGCTGATCCCTTCCCCTTCAAGCTCTTTGGCGGCGGCCAGGGCCACTTTCATGATCTTACCGAAAGATACTATGGTAACATCACTGCCTTGTTTTTTAATGTCAGCTAAACCAATCGGGATCAAATATTCTTCTTCCGGTACTTCACCTTTATCGCCATACATTTGTTCACTTTCCATGAAGATCACGGGATCATTATCGCGAATGGCAGATTTTAAAAGGCCTTTGGCATCATAAGGGTTGCTGGGCACTATTACTTTAAGACCCGGACAATTGGCATACCAGTTCTCAAACGCCTGTGAGTGCTGTGAGCTTAGCATGCCCGCGCTGGCAGTTGGTCCTCTGAAAACGATGGGAACATTGTACTGGCCCCCGCTCATGCTGTAAAGCTTGGCGGCGCTGTTGATAACCTGGTCGATAGCCACCAGGCTGAAATTAAAGGTCATGAACTCAACAATGGGCCTAAGCCCGTTTGAAGCAGCGCCGATCGCGATCCCTGAAAAACCCAGTTCAGCAATAGGTGTATCGATGATCCTTTTAGCGCCGAACTCGGTCAGCATGCCTTTACTTACTTTATAAGCGCCGTTGTATTCGGCCACTTCCTCCCCCATTAAAAAAATCTTATCGTCGCGGCGCATTTCTTCCGACATCGCTTCACGCAGGGCTTCTCTGAATTCAATAACTCTCATATTCTTATTGTAAAAGTTCAAAAATAAGCATAATAAATTAATTTTATGCCAGGTACTACTATCCGGTTACCTCTTCCCCACTATGCATTCAATCAGATCCTTTTCCTGCAAATATTTATTGGCAAGGTCCCTGATCTCGGCAGCGGTCACCTGCTGCACCGAAGTAAAATAATTATCGAAGAAAGAATAATCCAGTCCAAATTCCCAGATGGATTTAAACTTATCGGCCAGGGCAAAAGGCCCGTCAACACTTCTTAAAAACTGTCCAAGTATGTAATTGCGCACGGTTTCAAGCTCCTGTGCGTCTACCAGTTTTTCACGCATGAGGCTGATCTCCTTGTAAATTTCATCAACAGCCTGCGTAGTAACATCAGCACCCACTTCAGTTGAAATATAAAACGCGCCACCGTTCACCAGGTTGTTGACGCCACTGCCAATGCCGTAGGTAAAGCCTTTGTCCTCGCGAATATTGGCCATTAAACGCGAACCAAAATAACCGCCAAGGATGGTATTAAGTACCTGGAATTTAAAATAATCGGGATGGGTTTTATTAAACAACACCCTGCCTATCCTGATGGCAGACTGTATAGCATCGTCGCGGTGAATAAAATGTTTAAGCGTGCCTGTGGTATTGGGGGGAATAAAAGTTGAAACAGGTTTTTCAACGGCACCCCAGGAATCGTTCCCAAAAAATCTGTTCAAAGTATCTTCAATATTGGCGGGAAGGTTGCCAGACGCGATGATCGTGCAGTTAGCACTTGTATAATATTTATTAAAAAAATCTTTTAACTCTGCAACATTCACCCGGTCAAAATCTTTATCGGTTACATCAACACCGTAAGGGTGGGCTGCGCCGAACAGCAGCTCTGAAAATTTACGGCGTGCCAATACACTTACTTTCTGTGAATTGATGCTGTGTTTTTGTCTTTTATTATTGAGGTGGATCCTGAATTCATCTTCAGGGAACGCGGGGTATTTTAAGATCTCCTCCACAAATTTTAAACTTTCGTCCAGGTATTTGTTCAGCGAATACAGGGTCACCGTGGCAAAATCCTGTTCTACCTGCAATTCAAGGAACGAGCCGTAAAAATCAACGCCATCGCTGATCTCATTAGCCGTAAAGGTCCTGGTACCGGTCTCGAGCAGTGTGTTGGTGGTAGAAGCGATCAACACGGCGGGTTGCTGGTACATGCCTGCCCTAAACACAAACTCTATCTTCGAAATTTCCTGGCTGCCCGCAGCTAAAGAGAAAAAATCAATGCCGTTCTTTAATTTTGAACGATTGGCTTTGATCACATCAATGTGACTGATGGTTTTAAATGCCGGGGCTTTAACTCTGTCTAACATATTATAATAGTTCTTCTTTAATTATTTTTTTTACGTAAGGGTAATAATTTTTTGGGATCACCACATTAATTCCCGGCGCATCGAGGTTCAGCATTTTTAATTGTTTCAGCTGAACCGCACATTGCTTTTTGTCAATATTCCACAAATAAACGATAATGTTTTTATATTTCCCCGGCATAGGACCACTTGTAAGCTTAAAACGTTTGGTTTTACCGCTCAGATCGTTCCCCATCCAGTTTAACAAGGCCCTTTTGTAACAAATGCTGTTGTTGTTCTCATCGTTCACCTGCAAAACAAGAAAAGCTTTAAAAGGTTTTGGAACCTTTTTAAATATTATCTCGAGGTCGGCCTCGACACAATTTCTCGTGAGACCTGTTGAATCATAATACCTCAGAAACTCTATGTATTCTCCTTTGCCGCTGTAATCCTGCACGCCACGGGTCATGTCGACCACTTCGCTGCGTTTGATGGGTTGTTTCCTTTTCAACAATACCCTGTGCCAGCGGTTGTCGTATGCCACCTCGTCGTAAAAATAACGGTAAAATGGTTTTTCGCACATGAGTGCAAAATAATAATCGCAGTTCATATGCATTTCCCTGGGCTCGTCCATCGCGTTTAAATGCCCGCCGGCCCTGTAATTTAAAAAAGCGTAATTCATCTCCCTGTTCGGGTGACCGCCAATGGTGAATAGCTGCTGGTGCTTTAACTGTTCACTTTCGAGGTAGGAATAAAACTCCCTCGGGATCACATGGTAAAAATAATGTGTAAAACTTTGCAGGTTAAATGAAAGGCAAAAATAAACACAACTCACTGTCAGTACAGCAGCAGACACGACTGAAGAAATCACAAACCCGATATTGTCAAAGAAGAAAGTTAGTGCCAGCGCGAAAAAAACGTAAAAGAACAGGCCTGTGCGGTCTTCAGGATAATTGATGTTCAGTAGTTTTTTCATGAGGTAATAAGTAACAAGCAGTACAATAAGCACCGTTAAATAAAAATACAAAGGCCTGAAAAATCTGAGTACGCCACCTGTTGTTTTAGAAAACTGAACAAGCACGAAGATGAGCGCGGCAAAGAACAAAACGAGAACCAAACCCTGCATCCACAGAGCATCAGTGCCAAATATAAAAAGCATCAACGACTTAAAGGAAACCACCCAATAATCGTTGCCCACACCGCTGTCGAGCACACCTTTTGATTTGTAGAAAAAAGAAAATTTAACCCAAAACGCCAGGATGGCCAGGTTGACGCCCTGCAGCAGGAGATTAGGTTTGCTGAACAACAATTTTTGCCGCAACTGAAACACAAAAATAAATAATATCAAAATGGTGCTTAAAACCACCAGGGTTAAATTTGCTGCCAGGGCCAGTTGCCACAACACAGAAAACATAAGCAGAGCCTTGAACCTTTTAGTAGTGAAATAATCCTGCAGGTACGACAGGCCACAGATCATAAAAGCCAGCGACAGGCCGTATCCCCGGCACAATTCAAAAAAATCGAGCAAATTAAAAGTGAGTATAAAAAAACAAGTGAGGATTATTTTAGAAGAAAATCTGTTTAAATATTTAAAAAAATTAAAAACACCCAGGCACAATACAATAAACGAAAGTATGTTCGGGATCCTCAGTACAAAACGGTGAGAGCCGGCAATGTGGTAACAAATATTGGCCAGCGCACTGTTGAGGACATGGTTATTGGTGTACACGTGGGCCCTGTATGGAAGGTAATTGTCGCTTTGTATATAAAAGAAAAAAGTAGAGGCTTCGTCGTGGCTGAAAGGAATAAAAAAAGCCCTGAGGCAGATCACTACAAACACGAGCAAACAAACCGTTATGTAACAGGCATTGAAGTATTTTTTTGCAAGCTCGTTCATGCCTTACTCCAGCAGGTAGTTCTGGTGCTTGTTGTATTTTTCGAGTGTTCTGATGCCCGAAGAGCTGATGTGCTCAAATTCCTTATCACAGAAAATATTCACGATCTTGATGTGCGGCATCAACTCCTGTATATAACGGTACTGATTTTGTTCGTATTGAAAATCGGTTGAATTACGCAGGCCCCTGATCACAATAATTTCCTCTCCCCCGATGCTGTTTACAAAATCGGTGAGCAGGCCATTGTATTCTTCTACCTGGCGGTTGCTGATGGATGTGGGGATCTTATACCGGCGCTCACCGGTCTTCTCGGGGTTATTTCCAAAAGCAACGATCACCTTGTCGAAGATCTTTTCGGCCTTTTGCAAAACATTGTAATGCCCTTTGTGAAAAGGATTAAAACTGCCGGGAAACACAGCGATCTTCGGTGAAAATGCCGCGATAAACTCCCTGCTGGCTTCGGCGTGCGGCTGTTTGGATAAAAAGCCGGATCTCTGTTTCACATAATCCTGAAATTTGACAGACTGGTGCAGTTTAAATTGCCTGTGTTCCTGCGCGATGGCTTCGCCAAGGGAATTTTTCTTTTCAAAAAAAGAAGCGTCGTTAAAAATGACCATGCTATGCAAATAAAATTATTTTTTTGCCAAATAATACAAAGTGCTGCAATTGTTTTCCTCAAGAACGATATTCGCCTGTTCACGAATCTTTTCAAGCGTTACTTTTCCGTACTTCTCTATTTCCTGGTTAATAAGGTCGGCGTCGCCCAGTAATTCTGAAATGGCGAGGTTGGTTGCTTTTGTGAGTACGTCCGTTTCGCTGAAAGTAACGCTGGATTCAACTTTATTCTTACACTTTTGCAGTTCGTCGGCACTCACCAGTGCGGATTTCAGTTTTTCAATTTCCTCAAAAATCCCCTGCTCAGCGTCTTCCATTTTAATATGGTCAGGTATTTTTCCGCTGATCACAAAAAGACCTTTGTCAAAATCACCCATGACATAGGCGTTGATCTCAGTAAAAAGTTCTTTGTCCTTGATAAGGGATTTGTATAAACGCGATGAATTGCCCCTGCTGAGTATGTCGGAAATAATATCAACTGTATGATAGCTGTCGTCGTTCCTTGAGCCCATGTGATAGGCTTTATAGATTGAACTGGCTGGCACGTCGCGCTCAACTGTTAATCGTCTTGCCTGGGTTTGTTTAGGTTCGGCCGGTAGAACACGCTGTGGTTTGGTACCCGCGTCAATTGGTCCGAACCATTTTTCAGCCAGCATTTTTACCTCCGCGTGATCAACATTTCCGGCTACCACCAAAATCGCATTGCCCGGGTTATAATGTTTTTTAAAGAATGATTTTACATCCTGCATGGTGGCCTCTTCTATGTGCGAGATCTCTTTGCCGATAGTGGCCCATTTATAAGGATGTACCTGGTAAGCCAGTGGGCGCAATAAAAGCCACACGTCGCCATAAGGCTGGTTTAAATAACGTTGTTTGAATTCTTCTATTACCACGCTGCGCTGCACTTCAAGGCTTTTATCGGTAAAAGCAAGGCTGATCATCCTGTCGCTTTCGAGCCAGAAGGCCGTTTCAAGGTTTTCGGAGGGAACGGTGCAGTAATAATTGGTGATATCATTGGTGGTAAAGGCGTTGTTCTCACCGCCAACCATCTGCAGGGGTTCGTCGTAGCTTGGTATGTTGATGCTGCCACCAAACATCAGGTGCTCGAATAAATGCGCAAAACCGGTTTTGCTCTCATCCTCATCTCTCGCGCCCACATCGTATAATAAATTCAAACAGGCCAGGGGTGTGCTTTTATCCTGGTGAATGATAACGGTAAGGTTATTTTTTAGTTTAAATTTTTCGAAATGGATCATAAAACAAAATATGGAAGTAGAAATTTCACGTAAAATTAGGCGTTTTTTACCGGATAAAAGACATTTATTTTGTTGCTGTTGCCGCAAGTATAATGGAAACCAGCCCTCGGAGTCAGCGTTCGGTGCGGCAAGGTCAAACTTTTAAATGCGATAAGCGGGTAATATTTTCTTTAAAATCATTATAAATTTCTTCAAGCACTTCGGCAGCGGGTTTAATTTCGTTGATCATGCCGCTCACCTGTCCAATTTCAAGTTCACCTTCATCGAGGTCGCCTTCAAACATACCTTTTTTAGAACGGGCACGACCCAGTAAGGTAGTGAGTTCTTCGAGCGAAGCGCCTTTGTTTTGGGCGGTTTCGACCTGGTTATAAAAATGATTTTTTATGAGGCGCACAGGGGTTAATTGTTTTAAGGTAAGACTGGTATCGCCTTCCTTTGCGCCAACCACCGCATTTTTAAAGTTAATGTGACCGCTGCTTTCAGGTGTGGCTACAAACCGGCTTCCTACCTGAACCCCTTCGGCGCCGAGCGCAAAGGCGGCCGCCATTTGGCTGCCATAACCAATGCCACCGGCCGCTATTAAAGGTATTTTAACCGCGGCACGTACCTGTGGAATGAGCACCATGGTGGTAGTTTCCTCTCTTCCGTTATGTCCACCCGCTTCGAACCCTTCGGCAACAATGGCGTCAACACCCGCCTCCTCACATTTTACTGCAAATTTTACGTTGCTTACCACGTGAACCACGGTAATTCCCTGTTGTTTTAACATGGCTGTCCATGTTTTTGGATTGCCTGCGCTGGTAAAAACAATTTTTACCCCTTCCTCAATAATAATATTTATCAGCTCCCCAATATTTGGGTAAAGCAAGGGTACATTTACCCCAAAAGGTCGCGAAGTGGCAGCTTTGCATTTTTGGATATGAGATTTTAACACTTCGGGGTACATGCTGCCTGCGCCGAGCAATCCTAATCCCCCGGCATTGCTTACTGCACTTGCCAGGCGCCAGCCACTACACCAGATCATACCCGCCTGAATAACAGGCTTTTCGATCTTAAATAACTTACAAATCCTGTTTTCGTTCATAATTTGCGCCCTTAAAAACCTATTTTTCCGGGAAATTAGGTTTTTTTGTTTGCTGGCACAAAAATTTAAGCAAATAATGTTTTTCAGACTTTTTTAAAAAAGTGAAAAAAAAGTGAATTTAGCTGGTGCGGCAAAGCAAATTTTAACTATATTTGGTGGCTATTAAAAGAAATATGAAAAAAATATATATTGTTCTCCTCGTTTCGGTCTTAAGTTTATCCATGAAATCGCAGTGGGTATGGGATTACGGTGTGGCTATCGGTGCTACAAACTACCTTGGTGATATTGGTGGAAAAGATAAAGAACGTCAAAACTTCATTTCCGATGTGCAGCTGGCTAAAACCCGCTACAATATTGGTGGTTTTGTAAGGTACAAATGGCGTCCGAAAGTGTCATTAAGAATGGCTTTGGATTACGTAAGGATCGAAGGTGATGATAAACTTTCAACAAATCCTGGCCGTAAATACAGGAATTTCAACTTCCGTAACAACGTATTTGACTTTGGTCTTACCGGTCATTTGTTTTTCTTTGAAAATAATGACCTTGGTCATACTTACAAATACAGGAACGGTTTCAGGGCGTATGTATTCGGAGGTGTTGGCGCGTTTATTTCAAATCCTAAAACTTTATACCAGGGAGATGTTGTTGCTTTAAGGCCATACGCTACCGAAGGTGTGCAATATAAGGCGCTTAACTTCAATATTCCGATGGGTATTGGCTTTTACTTCACAATCGATAAAACACACCGCATTGGCTTCGAATTAAATTACAGGAAAACTTTCACAGATTATATTGATGATATCAGCGGTAACTACCCTGAGAAACCAGCTGACGCTTATGAGCAAGGTCTTATCTTAAGGACTACAGATCTTCCGGCAGAAACCATTTCCGATAATCCAGGTGCTGCGGCGTCTCACGATTGGGGAATGAAAAGGGGCGACAAAACACATAAAGACGCTTACATGACCCTGAACGTAAGTTACAGTTATGTACTCCGCGGTAAAAGTAGCTTCTACAGGGCCAGGAATAACGGCTTCTTTGGTAAAGGCAAAAAACGTAAGATGCGTAAGATCAGGGCTAAATTCTAAGCTCAATCCTTCATATTTAATTTAAAAAATCCCAAATAACTTTTGGGATTTTTTATTTCTTATTCCATCATAATCTAATTATCTTTGTGACCGTTATGAAAAAAATAATTTTTGTTGTTTTAGTTGCCGTGCTGGTGTCGTGTAATAACCAGTCTGGAAATGAAGATGGCATTGATTCAGACGCGGTTTCGAACAGCGCGAGCGCCGACGGAAAAAAGAGTACAGACCTTCCTGAAATAAAATTTGAAGAAGAAGTTTTTGATTTCGGAAAAATAACCCAGGGCGAAAAAGTAAGTCACTCTTTTGCTTTTACGAACACAGGCAGCAAAAACCTGATCATTAGCAATGCGCAGGGCAGTTGTGGCTGCACGGTGCCTGAATGGCCAAAAGAACCAGTTCAGCCAGGAAAGAGCGGCAAAATAAACGTTGTTTTCAGCAGTGAAGGCAAAAGCGGCATGCAGGAAAAAACGATCACGATTGTTACCAACTGCGAACCGGCAACCCGTGTGATCAGAATAAAGACAGAGATCATTGTTGCTGAAACGGCCAGGTAATCCGGGCTGGTGTGCTGGCCGCATAATCCCGGGAATAAAAATTTAATATAAACCCCTAAATAATACAAAACAAAACAAATGAATCAATTATTAATTTTAATGACCCCTCAACCAGGTCAAAGCGGTATAATGTCATTTTTACCACTCATCGCGATTGTAGTGGTATTTTATTTTTTCATGATCAGACCACAGATGAAAAAAGCAAAAGATCAGAAAAAATACATTGAAGCGTTAAAAAAAGGTGATAAGATCCTTACTATTGGCGGGATCTACGGCAAGATCGTTGAAGTGAGAGAAGACGCCACCATTATCATGGAAGTGGAAGACGGTAGCAAACTGAAGATCTCTAAGAACGCGGTTTCTAACGATGCCACGTCGACTTTAAATCAAAATCAATAAGTTGGGTTTATCTGATCTGAAATATTTTTCCAATAAAAGAAAGCCTGGCAAAACCAAGGCTTTTTTTATTTGCCTGCTCATAGCATCTTTTCTATGGCTGGTACATTCGTTGAATACCGTTTATAACTACACCATCAAAGTTCCGGTAACGTTTAAGAACCTACCTCAAAATAAAAAAACACTGGTAGAGATCCCATCTTTCCTTTTTGTTCAACTAAAGGCAAGTGGTTTAAAACTCTGCCTGATCCTTTTAAACAGGCCATTTACGCCGGTGGAGGTGGACTTTAATAACCTTAAATCGGTGAACCGTAACCAGAGTTATGTATTGTCGTCGTCGGAAATAGATTTTGAAAAAAGTTTTAAGTTCGAAACCCAGATCAAACACATTAGCCCCGATACACTTTACTTCGCTGAAAAAACAGGGTTTCAGAAAATTGTACCGGTAAAAGCTACCTTGTTTGTGAAATGCAGGCCGGGCTATGGTTACAAAACGACTGAACTTGATCCTTCATTCATTACAATCTGGGGCGATACAGCGCTGATCAGGAAGGTGGACACCATTTACACGCAGCCACTCAATTTAACCGATGTTGACAAAGATGTTGATCACCAACTTGCGTTTATAAAACCAGATCCCGGGGTGTACACCCCCTTCTCAGAAACACATTTAAAAATCAAGGTGGCCAAACTCATCGAACAAACCCTGGTGCTCCCTGTAAACGCTGTTTTCAAGCAAAACAACCGGCAGGTGAACATCTTTCCTTCGAAAGTGAAAATAAAATTCACCTGTCTTCAGAATTTCTTTAATGTGAAAGACACCGGTTTGTTCAGGGTGATCGTTAACGGCGACAAAATAAACCCGGCGACCAGGAAATCACCTGTATTTTTAAGCGCCGCACCCAAAGACATCACAGTGATGTCGGTAGAGCCTGAAGAAGTTGAAATTTTAATTATCAAAAACCAATGATCATAGGCTTAACAGGTGGCATTGGCAGCGGTAAAAGTGTGGTTGCGAAAATTCTCGAAACCATGGGTTGTGTGATTTTTAACTCCGATAATGCCGCCCGTGAAATTTACCATGATCCTGAAGTGAGAACAAAAGTAACGGCGCTTTTAGGCAGTCAAAGCTACCTCACCGCCACAACCATCAATAAAAAACACATAGGCGCTCAGATCTTCGGTAACAGCGAGCTGTTGCTACAATTGAATAACATTATTCATCCTGCTGTAGCCAGGAGTTTTAAAACTTTTGTGGCTGCTCATCCCGGTAAAACCGTTGTAAAGGAGAGCGCCCTTTTATTTGAAGCAAATGTAGCCGGCCAGGTAAATAAAGTGATTATGGTAGCGGCAGACGATGCGATCCGCATTCAGCGGGTAATAGCCAGAGATGGCTTAACCCGTGAGGAGGTGCTTAAAAAAATCAATAGCCAGATGCTGCAGGATGAAAAAATAAAAAGAAGCGATTTTGTGATCTACAACAATGAAAAGGAATTTCTCGTACCACAGGTGATAGAAATATTAAAAAAAACCAATCATGCTTAGGAAAGATTTTATTTTACGACAATTTGAAGAGTTCGGAAAGGTGCTGGCCCTAATTCTTGGTTTCAAAAACAATAAGGACTGGGAAAAATTTGAGAAGGAAGTGGCGGATGCCGCAAAAAAATTCACGTCACTGGACATCAGCCATGTTGAGAATCTCAGTGACGCGGCGTTTGAATCGGATGTCATTGACAGCGAAACCCTCAACCAGGAACAAAAAACCATACTGGCAAGCCTGTTGTTCGAAAAAATGAATTATTACATCACTATCGGCAATCAGGAAATGTACCGCAGATTAAAAACAAGGTGTTTTGATCTTTACAGTTATGTAAGGGAAAATTCAACTGAAAATGAGTTTAATCTGGATGTTCACTACAAGCTGGAGTTTCTCGGCAAGATGGAAGATTAAGTGATGAATTGCCCCTGGGGCTATTGATTTATTAAAGGTCCGCAGACTATGGTTCTTTTCTCATTCGCCAGCGACCGCCCCTGAAACCACCCGGAATATTGTTATTAAAGGTGATAAAGTCTGTGAGACTGATCCATTCACCTTCAAATTCATTCGCCGTTGAATTATAACTCCCTGAAAACGACATTTCGGCACCCTTACGGTTGGCCGGATTAAAAACAGCAGAATTAAATTCAGTTTCGATAATCGCTTTATATTCTTTTACGAAATTGATCTTCCCCCCGTCTGAAAATCCCCTGATCCTTGCCTCCGCAGGGTTAACCCCTACTCCATCAACATCCACGCTGGAACCCCTGAATTCGTCGCCTTTTTTACTGATCTCAAGTACAAAAAAAAGTACTTCATTGGCAAGCTTTCCGAAGCTTTCGTCATAAACCAACTCGCCTGTCCATTTACCATTAAGGTCTGGTGTCATAAAACGGTTTTTGTTTTTATTTGGTGACCGGTTCCATTAATTAAAAAATGATTTATTTCCATTGATAATCCCAATTACCTTTCCTTTCAATTTTTCGCCCATAAAGGGCGAGTTCTTTGACCTGGAATGATTTGATTTTTCGGTCAACGCGGTTTCTCCGGTCAGGCTGAATAAGGTCAGGTTGGCTGTTTCGCCCTCTGCCACCTGCTGTTTATCAAGACCAAGGAGGTTTCGCGGGTTATCGCTCAACGCGCTTACGATCACCTCGATATTTTTTTCTTTTAATCCCTCCAAAGCACAGCTAAATGCCGTTTGCAGGTTAACAATGCCGTTGTCGGCGAGGTCAAATTCCAGTTCCTTGCTTTCAACATCCTGCGGCAGATGATCGCTCACAATAACATCGATAACGCCACTGGCTACAGCGTTGCAAAGTGCAGCAACGTCTTTCTTCGACCTTAAAGGCGGGTCCACCTTATAATCGGTATCAAAATCCTTCAGGGTAGAGTCGTCGAGGAAGAGGTTAATAGCGGCTACGCCTGCGGTAACCTGTAAACCGTTAGCCTTCGCTTTTTTAATCAGTTCAACACCACCACGGGTACTTACTGTTGGAATGTGAAGCCTGCCGCCTGTGTATTCAAGAATTGACAGGTTGCGCTGGATCATGAGTTCCTCTGCCAGCGCGGGTATTCCCTTCAAGCCAAGGCCCACTGCTGTTTCACCTTCGTTCATCTGCCCACCATGTGAAATGCTCTCGTCGTTACAATGCGTAATGATAAGAGAATCTATATTTGAGGCGTATTGCAATGCCCTTAACACCATGCCGGCGTCTTTAATGGGATGTTTGTAATCACTGAAAGCAGCAGCGCCTGAGAGTTTCATGTCGTACATCTCGGCCATGTCTTTTCCCTTGCCATCAACAGTAACGGTACCGAACGGAAAAACGTCAACCAGTTTGTTATAAGTTTTATTGATGATGTATTCTATCTGGGACTTGTTGTGGAGGGCCGGGAAATTGCAGTTGTGAATACAAATGGAGGTAAAGCCACCGGCCGCTGCAGCCTTAAGCAAAGAGTCAAGATTTTCCTTGTGCTCAAACCCGGGATCACCCGAGGCTACCTGCATGTCGATCCAGCCACATGAAACGTGCAGGTCGTTCGCTTCGATCACCTTTACATTTCCCTTAGGCGAAATTGATTTCTTAATTTCAATAATAAGGCCACCGTCAATTAAAAGATCCATCACCTTGTTATGAAATGGACTTGCCGGTGAAATTATTTTTGCCTGCCTGATTAATATGCTCATTTTGTTCTACTTTAAAAATCTTAATAATGCCACCTCAATACTAATAAACAATATGGTTAAAATTATAAATAATTTCCACAATTTTTTCCCCTCCGTGCCCTGCAAAATTTGTTTTGAAAGATCCGCCCCTGTATCCGCAATAAGACTTAAGGTTTTAATACCCGATTTTTCAATCATTTTCTCAAGGTCTTCGGCGGTGTAGCAGGCAAGGTCTGACTCTTTTCTCGAATAATTAAAAGCCAAAGGCAGCAGGGTATCACTGTTACGATACACCTGGTAAAAACCCGGCTCGTTGACCTGGCGCTGTGTATAAAGAAATAAACTGTTATTGATCACACGCATTTCGGGGATCATATCCGCCCCCGCGCCTGTTTTTTTTATGTGTGGAGGTTGTTCAATTGCAGCAGCGTCGTTCTTAAGGTTAATCAATACATTGGCGCTTACCGGGTAAAACAGCGGTGAGGCTTTCAGACTGGTGAAAGACAAGCGATAAAACGTTGGCACAAACAACGCGTGTTTATTAAAGTTGGTGGCTTTGTCGTTGAGCGGCGCTGTAAAGAGATATACCAGAGCATTGTTCTCCCTTACCATGCCCAACAGGTTATCCCTGTTCTGAAGCGTTAGTATGGGCTCATAGTCGGTTCTGCTGCCGGTTAACAGCTTAAAATGTTTGTTCACCACAGGAAGGTTAAGGCGCTCGTCTATTTTTTCAAAAACACCACTGTAAAAGCCCGCCTCGGTTTCTATTTTTTCAGTTTTAACCACAGCGGTGTCGAGCGAACCGAGGTTCGGCAGTTTGAGCGCCGTTAAAGCGTTATTGTACGAAAGAAGGTTGGCGTTTTGGGCCGGAATGATTACCATCGAACCACCCTTACCGGTGAATTTAATGATTTCTGAAAGCAGACCTGTGCTTAATTCGGGCAGCTGATTCAGAATAACCACGTCGCTGGTTTTAAAAGCGTTGTAGTCTATCATCTGTTCTGAAAAAGCGTTGAATTTAAAAATACTGTCGGCCTTAAAAAGTGAAGAAAACGCGTTTTCTCCTTCCTGGCCTTTTCCATTAACAAGGCAAACCAACACGCTGACCTTTGAATTGAACGCGAAAAACAATTCATCGTCGAAGGTTACCGGGTAATCCTCAATTTTTACCGAGCCAAAATTAAATCCTTCCTTCTTACATTCGAAGGTAAATAACACTTCTGTTTTGGCACCCGCAGCGATAGAAAATGACGAAATCGCAACCTGTTGACCGTTTAAAAATAACTTAACAGATCCTGCATCCACCTTCGAATTACCTTTGTTTACAATCCCGGCGTGCAATTTCTGGATAAAGCCTTTTTGTTGCAGGGGTGTTTCAAACCAGCACGAATCCACAAAAATATTATTTACCGCATTTGCGGCCAGGGGAATCACGGTGGTTCGGATCAAAGTATCAGCAGGAATGTTACCCAGGTTGAAGGTGGATTTCTGCGCGTCGGAAAACAAGTAGATTTTTTTGTTGCTGAGCCTCGAGGTATTTAAAAACTCAATTTGCCTGCTCACGACATCACTTACCAATCTTACCGCAGATGAAATTTTGACTTCTTCGATGGCGTTCACTATGTCTTCTTTACTATGAAAACGCTGGTGGCGGCCTTCAAAATCGTTGGTGATCAACTGTAATTTATCTGCATTGCCGGCAGCTTTCACCAACTCTATTGCCCTGGCTTTTGCAATTTCGAGCAATGGCCCCTGCCTGCTCACATTCTCCATGCTAAAGGAATTATCAAGATAGATGCTGACGGCACTTGCGCCGGGTTTAAAACCTGCGCTTTTTTCGTCGGGAATAACCGGTTGACAAAAAGCCAGTACCAGGCAGGCAATGGCTAAACAGCGAGAAATTAATATGAGGAGTTCTTTTAATCTCGATTTGGATTTACTTTCGTGCTGAAGGGCCTTTAAAAATTTAACATTTGTGAAGTAAACTTTTTTATACCGGCGGAAATTAAACAGGTGAATGATGACCGGCAGCGAAATTGCCGCTAAAGCCCATAAAAACAAGGGGTAAACAAACACCATAGTGCATAAAAATACAAATTTGAAGTGTTTGGGTCAAGCCTTATTAACTAAGTTTTAAAAAAATCCTGTTCACAAAATATACCCCACCCGGCTGAACAGCAAACGGAATGCTAAAAATGCATATTCTTGTCGAACCTATTGCGTAATTTTGTATGTTTACATATAACAATTCCGGTCATGAACTCTGCACTCGCCTCCATTGGAAAAAACCTGGTACTGCTGGGCATCCTTACGCTTTCCGCCTACAACTTTTTTTTCGGAGGCTTAAGTTGGAAAGACCTGCTTGCCATACAAGCTATAACCGGCGTTGTGTACGTGTGCTTAAGTTGTTACGAATTTCTGAACGCGAGTTTCAAAGCATCGCTGCCGGTTAAACGTTATCCCTACTTCACCAACAGTTATTTTATGTTCAGGGCCATGAAGGTAATTTTCTTTTTGTCTTTTGCGCTCATGTTATACCTGTCTGACAGCAGGGTGCAGTACATTTATCCTGTGTGTCTCATTATTGCCGCTACAGAAGGCATTATTACTTTTTTAAAGTACCGCAGGTCGCTTTGTTTTGTAAACATCTACGCCAATTACCTGCTGCTGGTGCAAAATAAATTCACAAGACTTTTTGCTTCTGAGATCGCTTTGGTTGAATTCAGGCATGATAATTTTTATTTCGTTAAAAAAAACAGCAAAACCATGCTTATCAAACTGGAGCACATCCAGGACCGCGATAAATTTGTAGTCGCCATCAACGAATGGATGGTTCGCAACAATGTGAATGTAAGCGCTGAGTCGAAGGTTAAGATCAGGGAACTCATTGAGAGCTGATTCAGGAAATTATGCCGGATCAAAGAATTTAAGTCATTCCTTACAAAAGTATTTTATTGTAGCAGCCTTACGAGCTCGTTAATATTCAGATCTTTGACGTAACCATAAAGGATCTGTGGGTTTTGCTGAATCTCAGCGCTCATCAACTGCTTCTCAGCCCGGTTAAAAAACACTTCAACGTAATAATTTTCGAGCAGAAATAAAGAAATATCACAGTCGTAGTAGGCCATCTGCGAAACCACATCCCCGTATTTCCAAAGAAATTCTATCTTTTCTTCCAATGGTAGTAATACAAATTCCTCCTTTTGCATTCAGTAAATTTACTACAGTATAAAGCCAATTGTTGCTATGATTTATAGTATAACGCATTTTAATCACTCCGTGCTGGCTTCTCAAAGAGACACCTAATTTTGAGGCTTCCTTCAAAACAACTATTTAGCAGGCAACAGGGATAAGAATAAACGTATGTTTATGGCTTATAAGAAAAATATTGGGCAGGTAGGAGATTCATTGTTTACGCAGCGTGGTGCAATCAAAAAACCTCGCCATGGGTGAGAGAAATAATTTTTTGGGTAAGTACGGGCAACCTTGCGAGTGCCTTCAAACTTAACTGCGTGGCTAAATTCCTTCCAAATAAATGCTGCAAATAATATCCGGTTTTAATGCGGCCTGCAAATGCTTTGTTCCATGCAGCCTCGTAATCCCGCTTCAGATCATCCACATTTTTTTGTCCTCTGAGATGATCATTGACCTGGGCCGCGAGCAGTTTTGAAGCCCGCATGGCCATGCTCATGCCATTGCCACAGAGCGGTGTAATTGAACCGGCAGCGTCGCCCAATAAAAAAACACCAGCCGCAGAAGTCTGCTTTTTATTAAACCTGATATTGCTGATCACCAGTGGCTCCGGGTTCCTGAACTCTGAACAGGTAAAATACGTTTTTAGGAAGGGGTTTTTATAAAGCACCTGTTCTTCCATTGTTTTAATACTGCCCTTGTGTTTTAAAAGATTATCGGCGTGAGTAAGGTAACACAAACAGTACCAGTCGTCTTCCACCTTAGAGATACCACAATACCCCTGTCTGAAGTTATGTAACTCTATACGATCAGCCGCCAGGTTGGCTTTAACGTGGTACTTTACGCCCAGGTATTGGGGAGTCCTATGTTTTTCTCCGGAATAATTTCGTGCCTGCTGAATGAAAGCAGGTGTATATTTTCCATAAGCGCCGCAGGTGATTGTGGCTGAATAGCTGCCGCTGTTTGTGGTGATCAGACCATCGTTAACCGCGCTCACCTTACAGTTTTGGACAACATGCACATTTTTTGATAAGGCTATTTTGCACAGTTCGTGATCGAGCCTGTAGCGGCTGATGCCAAAGCCACCCATTTTGAGCGGGCTGTTTAACATGAAGCCTTGTTGTGAACTCACACCAAGGTTGCTGATGCGGGGCAAGCCCATTTCGTGTAAGGGCAAACCCAGCGATGCTAAAAAGTCATGGCTTTCCATCGAAATATATTCGCCACACACTTTGTGAAAAGGGTATTCGCTTTTTTCGAAAACAATCACCGAATATTTTTTGTCTGCCAGTTGAATGGCCAGGCACAGGCCTCCCAGGCCTCCTCCAATGATGGCGCAATCATATAATCTATTTATCTCCATAAACAATCACAAGATGCCTGAACACCCACTTGTTTTTTATTGAATAATTTTTGACGCCTGATTTTTGCAGTATGTCCATCCATTCTGTTTTTTTAAAACCTCTTAAAACCGACAAGGGCGCGTCGTTTTTAACCAGGTACGACCGCGAGAACAAACGTGTTAACAACTTAATGGCATAATAGGCAATTGGATTTCTTTCAAGATCATTGATCAATAACGTTGCTTTGGCTGCCGCAGAAAACCTGATCAGAGTTATCAATTCTTCTTCAGACAGGTGATGACAAAATAACGATGCGTGAATAATGTCAACCTGAGGTATGTGGTTAAAAACATTGCGGTAATCGTCACATATAAAATTAACACCGGTAGTAGGTTTATGTGTTAATGAATAAGCAATGCATGACGGTTTAATGTCAACGCCAAACAAGGTAAACGTGTAAGGTGTTTTTTTACTCCAGGCGTTTATTCTTTTTAATGTATCACCGCCCCCGCTTCCGATGTCAACCAGAGAATAGGTTTGGCCAGCGTGAAGAATGCGATGCAGTGCCGAATAAGTGATTTTGTAGCCGCCAAGATATTGATTTATAAAATCAAGTTCCTTCAAATTCAGGAAAAGGTCCTTTTCAGGAATATCAGCCTGGTCGAGTAGTTCTTTTTTATGGCTTCTTTGCTTAAACATATTGCAGTTGCGCTGTTTCGATACTTATACCGGGCCCGAAAGCGGCCGCAAAGATCTTTTGTCCATGACCCTGGCAGGAAGTTTCTTCAAGCAGCTTTTTTAAAACAAACAAAACCGTTGGTGAAGACATGTTACCGTAGTTTTTAAGTGTCTCGTAGGTGACCGATAGTTTCGACCGGTCGAGAAGAACAGCGGAACAAAAATCATCTAAGATTCTCTTGCCGCCAGGATGAATAGCCCAGTGGTGGATCTCAGAAACTTTCAATCCAATGCCATCGAGCATAGGTTTAATATTTTCGTTGATCAATCCCGAAACATAAGAAGTGAGGTTCATAATAAAACCTGTTTCAGACAATTGCCAGGCCATGTCATTAAAACCGTTATGAATGATCAAAGAATGAAATGAAGTGATCTTCACTGCACAACCATAATAATCGGTTGAGGGTTTTGAGGCTACCATGATGGCCGCTGCCCCATCCGAAAAAATTAAATTAGAGAGGATATAGTCGTCGTTGTGCCTTTTTTGAAAATGAATGGTGCAAAGTTCAACGCAAACGATCAGGACATTCGCGTCGTTGCGGTTGTTACAGATCTCATCGGCCTGTTTTAATGCTAAAATGGCGGCGTTACATCCCATAAAATTAACCGCGCTCCGGTTAACACCCGGGTTCAGATCAAGTGCCCTTATTAATTCAATATCAAGCCCGGGCGCGAACAAACCCGTGCAGGTTACAGAAATAACATGGGTGATGGCGCCTTTGATGTTCTCAAAATTTTTAATGCGCAAAACAGCATCCAGGGCAAGCGGCAGCGCTTTGTTTTTGTAAAGCAACATTCTTTCAGTTAACGAAGGTTCAGTGTGCAATTCAGCGGGATTGTCAAAGAGGTCAACACCTGAATACCTGCGTTTAAAATCTCCAAGAACCGAATACCTCGCGTTAATGCCTGACCTGTCGGATACTATTTTTATTTTTCGTTTATAAAGCACGTTGTCGGTCGATTCCAGGTAAAAATCACGCAATTCCTCCTGTGTATATCTGTAGGCGGGTACGGCGGTTTCTATGGCTGTAATGTAACCCATGCCTAATAATGATTAATAAGATAAAGAACTATAAAACAAAGATTCATGCTCGTTGATGCCACCCAATTCATGCGCATGGTATTTTTAAAATTCGCCTGCGCAGGGTTAACAAAAACATGATAGAACCACCAGCAAAAAAAAACTATAACAGGCAGAAAGAACAACTGGAGCACAAAAAAATTAAGCATTCGCTGAGAGGCATTAAAATACAGGTAATAAAAAACGTTGCATAACAAAAACATGCAGGCTGTAAATAAAAAAGTGCCATTGTAACCGAGTCGGTAGCTCAGGGTGACCACACCATCCTTTAAGTCCTGCTGGTGCTGATACACCTGGGTTAAAGGGTAGGCACCGGCAATCTGTAGCGAGCAGGCCATGAGTATAAAAAATGTTGAAAGAACCGGCTGAAGCTGCCCCTCAGCGATGCCCGTCATAGAAGTAAAATAAGTAAAAGCGCCCTGGAAAAACACCACCGTGAGAAAGCCCAAAACCGCATACCGTTTAAGTCTGGTCTGCTTTGCACTATAAGCTCTTGAAGCACATATGTAAATAAACAGGCAAAGCGCAAATAAATAATTCACCAGGCATATTGCAAGTATCAGGCCGGCCACGTCAAGAAAAATTGTAACATAAAACAATTGTCGTGTGGGTAATGGCGGTCTTTCGAGTCCGCCGATGCTGCCTTCGTCGCGGTCGACAAAACTATTGTAGCCGTTACTTGCGGGATAAATAAAAAAATGAATAATAACAAATGCTGACAGGGTTTTATACAGCGAAAGAACCGTTGCCTGGCTCATCGCCAATAAAAAAAGAGGCATTAAAAAAAATGAAAATGGAAAGCGCAGAAGTTTAAAGGTGTTTTTACTAATGAACATACACTACATTTACATTTTAATAGATTACTCATGCAAAACAAATACCATCACAAACAGCAAATTTAACAAAACCCTTATTTAATTTTTTTTTTGCGTTTTAAATATTGAAATTCTTTATTAACTTAGAATGTGGGTTTTTGTGGCGTTCACTTTAAATCATTAAATTTAAGTGACTGGTTGGCAAGTACAAGATAGTTTTTATTAACTGGGCGCTATTCCCTTATTTGCGGGTAAAAATCAAGCCTGTACAATAAATAAAACAGGAGGCTGGCCTGTAAATTGCTTCAAGGATGCGGGGTTTGACACATGTGGCTGCAATAAGCAAACAGTTATAATTGTTTTGTGTTAAAAGGTTTTAATTTGATAACATTGAAATAAGATGCGAAGAATTTTATATTTTCACGAATGCTTATTTTTATATACTGTGCGCAAACTGTTTAATACCTTTTGGATGTGAGAACTCTGGCATTTAAGCATCTCTTTCTTTTTACCTGCCTGATCTGCATTGTAACCGGTATTTCGGCGCAGGGCGTAGGGCAACACAAAAGTAAGTTTATTCGCGGCCTGCAAAAAACCACCTGGATAGCGGGCATTAGTGGTACTGTGATTGATGACGACGCTCAGCCGTTTAAATACCTGTTTCAGGTAACGGATTCATGGAACTTTTTATATTACCCGTCTAAAATTAACTTTGAAGGTTACCTCGTTAACAGTCTCAGCCTTGAAGGGGCCTTAACGTATTCGCAGTTGCAAAAGGGAAAACGCACGGGCATCACACCCCGTCCGCAAGACGTTACATTAGTAGCTTTTGACCTGGACCTCAAATTTCATCCCCGTGAACTCATTACCAACGAGAGAAGCATGAGTCCTTATGTGATCACGGGTCTTGGCTATACCTACAGGGCATTTAAAGAGAGAAAAAACGCCATTACCTATAACGTTGGCTTCGGCATGGATGTATGGTTCAGCAAGGGCTGGGGTTTAAACATTCAAACGCTCGCTAAATTCGGACTCAACAATCCCACTTCCCGGAATTACCTGCAGCATTCACTGGGCGTGCTTTACCGTTTTAACCTGCTCACGGGAAATAAAACTTCTATACAAAGAGGTTACAGGCATAATCTCTTCAGAAACGACTCCTGAACAGGGCACAAATGAAAAACTCCCTAAACAACTGAATGTTTAAGGAGTAACAAATTAATCGCCGTCAGAACCTGAAGCAGCAAAAACTATTCTATGCCAAAGGAGTGTGCGGTGAGGCCAATCAAAAACATATATTCACCTGCCTCCAGTTTTTGATCAGGCACAATTTTGTAGATCTTGTCAGCAATTTTTTCGAGTTTATAGGCAACCTGGTCCTTAGACATGTCCATCTTTCCGCTCATCGAAACTTTAGCCATTGTGGCCTTTCTTTTCTTTTTATTTACTTCCATTTTGTACATAAACAGGCCGTTCGAAGGATCTCCGTCACCAGCCTTGATTAAAATTACGTATGGATCTGTTGATTTTATTCTTGCGCTTGATGCAATGCCTTCTAATTCATAAAAGCTGCCACTTGATTTGGCCTGCATGATTACAGTTTCTTTTCCAAAACTTTTGAGTTCTGGTGTTCCTTTAATGTAGTATCCTGGCACATTAATAAAAATCAGGCTGTGGTACTTTGTCATCCTGCGCAAATACGCTCATGCTGCCGAGTAAAAAAGCAATTAAACAAGTTTTTAGTTTTAGGTTTTTCATTTGGGGTTTTTTAGAATTTATTCGCCAAATATAAATATTTTACCGGGCGATGATTAAGACCTTGCAATTTATTAATATGCCCACACAGGTTACTTAGAATGTTCGGATAATGACTTAACTGTTAATCACTTTTTAATAAAATTGCGTGCGTTTTTCGGAAACCGGGCAACTCATTTTCGAAATGTAAACAAGCCTGTTGCTAATCGAAAAAAGGAATGGAAAATGAGAAAGTTAGTCAGTGCACAAAATAAATTGTAAGTGCCCCGAAACAAAGGGCGAAAAATTGTAAAAAACAAACCCCTTAAATAATTGATATTTAAGGGGTTACAAGTAGCGGAATCGGGAGTTGAACCCGAGACCTCAGGGTTATGAATCCTGCGCTCTAACCATCTGAGCTATCCCGCCTTTTTAAGGGCTGCAAATATAAAACATTCATTTCTAACAGCCAAAACAAAATATTTTTGTCTAATTAATTTGCTTTGTTGTTAATAATTTCTATATTTCACGAAAATTTTGGGAATTATGCCGTCGAAAAAGAATAAGGTTTCGTCCAGTAAAGTTAATAAAAACAAAAAGCCTGTTAAAGCTTCGAAGCCTGCTGCAAAACCTGCCCGCGCGGCAAGTGGCAAAGTGGTAAAAAAACCGGTAAAGCCCGTAAAAGCCTCTAAACCTGTTTCTAAAAAGAAACCTGAGGTAAAAAAGAGTGTGAGGCCTGCTGCCAAAGCGCCAAAAAAACCGGTACCGGCAAAAAAAACAGCGAAAAGCACGCCTAAAAAGCCTGTTAAACCTGTAAAGGTGAAGAGCAAGGCGCCGGCAAAACCTGTTAAAAAAGTGGCTGCAAAAAAAGCCAAGGTTGTGAAACCAGCACGTCCGGTCGTTTCTAAAACAAAATCAAAACCGGTTGCGCAAAAACAAAAACCGGTAAAAGCGCCAATCTCTAAAAAACCTGAAACAAAATCAAAAACAGGTAATCACAAGTCAGATGGTTTTAAATTAGACGGCAAGGAACAAAAACCGGGCAAGACCCTTCCGAAGCCTGTTGAAGTAAAAGCACCGGAGGCAGATAAAACCCGGAAAGCAACAGATCCTTTTGCAAAAAAGAACTACGCCGACAGGTCTGTTTCAGACGTGCTTGCGATTTCGAATACCATACCTGTTAAACAAAAAAATGAAATTTCGGCTTCTAAAATCGCCCTGATTTCAAATTCTATAACCAATCCAATTAAAAAAACCGATTCTTACGCTGTTAGGCCCGAAAAGGAACCCAATGGAAAATTTGAACTGGAGTTTGTCATTCACTCTTCTGCTGAAATGCTTTATGAGTTTTTATCAACGCCCAGCGGTCTTTCTGAGTGGTTTTGCGACGACCTGAACATCAGGAACGGGATTTACACCTTTATCTGGGATGATCAGCTGCAACAGGCCCGTTTACTTAAAACGGTGGATGTTCACCTGGTTAGGTTCCAATGGGTAGATAAAACCGATGGCAGTTATTTTGAATTCAGGATACAGAGAGATGACCTCACCAATGATATTTCTTTAATTATCACCGACTTTGCCGAATCAGTTTCTGACCGTGAATCATCAAAACTATTATGGCACAGCCAGATAGAAAAACTGATGCACGTGATTGGTTCAATATTCTAAATACAAAAACATACAATAAAAAAATCCCGCCTCATTAAAAGGGCGGGATTTTTTGTTTAACGCACGAAACAGTTTAAAACCTGATATTGACCCCGGCAAGGAAGTTAAGCGGGGCCGCTGGCGCTTTATAGTTGGAAGTTGTGAGGTTTGCGCTGTCGTAGTAATAGCTGAAGGTATAGCCGTTGGTTTCGTAAACCTCGTTTAAAATATTGTAAACACCCAGCATCAGACCTATTTCTGGAATGAGTTTCGTTTTAACACTATAATTCACGCGCAGGTCAAGAACATTGTAGGGGTCGATGCTCCTCTTCGTGTTACTTGTATTGTCGAGAAACTGCCTGCCTATATACTTGTTTACAAAAGTAATTTCGAGGTTTTTAACGGGTTTTAGGGTAAGCACTACCGACGAAATAATGTTGGGAGAAAGGGCGATATCGGTATTTTTATAAACGTTTTTGTGTTGCGTGTAAACCGAGTAGTCGGCGTTAGCGCTATCGATATACTCTACAAAATTTGGGATCTTGTTCTGAGACAAGGTGAGATTTCCGGCCACTGACACAAACCTGTTAATATTCAGGGTAGCTTCAAGCTCTACTCCACGCCTGTAGCTTTTGTCAACATTAACGCGCTTGGGCGATCCCACATCGTTCACCTCTCCGTTCAAAATCAGCTGATCTTTATACTGCATGTTATAAAAGTTAACCGCAGCAGTAACCATCTTCCTGCTGTATTTTAAACCTGCCTCAATATCCAGTAATTGTTCGGGCTTAGGCCTGTTTTTTGGTTTATTCTGAACAAAATCATCACGGTTGGGTTCTTTATTCGCCATGGCGGCCGATGCATACACATTGAAGTATTTATTCAAAGTATAGCTCAAACCAAGTTTAGGGTTAAAAAACGTGTATGCCTGGGTTTGGGTTTGTTCAACATAATTGCTGTCGAAACCAGGGAAGCGGTATTCTAAATATCGCACCTGCAGATCGAGGAATACATTCAGGTTTTTTATGGGTTTATAATTTGTCTTCAGATAAATATTACCATCGTTTTTATTGGCGGTGTTATGATAATATTGGTGATCAATTTCACCGTTAGAAGCATATTGCGCCCAGATCACCTTGCCGAAATGCCTTCCGAAATAGGTATTGTAGCCGCCGCCCAGGATAAAATTAAGTTTTGAAGTGGCAGTATAATTCAAATTAAAAATTCCACCCGCAAAATCGTTATCCAGCCACCGGCGCCTGATGAGGTTGGTAGAAGTCACCGGTGTGGAATCACTTAAAAACAAACCTGGATCATTTAAGTTATAATCAGAAAAACTCTGCCCTTGTTTATATTGTTCATAATATCCCTTCCCCTTTGTGTAATGACCGGTTACGTTCACACTCATCCTGGCATTTAACTGGTGTACAAAATGTAGTTGAAAATTGTCCTGTTTATAGTTGTCGGTTTCGTTGTTGTAGTACCTGATCTTTCCGTTTGCGTCGGTATACTGCCCTACCTCGTTGTAGGTGCGGTTGCCGGCTTTGATCGAATCTTCATTCACATAATACCATGCCTGGTAGGTTTTTTCAAAACCTGAAAAATTAATGAACTTGATTACCGTCTTTTTTCCATAATAACCTGCCGCCACGTAATACGACGACAGATCGGAACTGGCCCTGTCGATATATCCATTGCTGCTGATCTTAGAGGCCCTGGCGTCGAGCGTAAATTTATCGTTCAGCAAACCTGTGCCCGCAGCAAGAGTATTTCTGTTGGTATTGTATGAACCCGCCGTGGAAATAACATTGGCATAGGCTTTTTCTTTCAATTCGTTGGTCTGAAAGTTAATACTTGCGCCAAAGGCGCCTGCGCCGTTATTGGAGGTACCTACCCCACGCTGAACCTGTATGTTGTTGACACTTGACACGAGGTCGGGCATATCTACAAAAAATGAGCCCTGCGACTCGGCGTCGTTAACCGGCACCCCATTGATGGTGACGTTGATCCTGGTGGGGTCGGTCCCGCGGATCCTTAAACCTGTATACCCTACCCCATTACCGGCATCGGAATTAACCACCACGCTGGTCAGCTGGTTCAGCATGTACGGTGCATCCTGCCCGAGGTTTTGTTTTTTTATCGTTTCGGCGTCTACATTGCTAAATGCCATGCCGCTGGTGTTATCAACGCGTGTGGCGTTCACAACAATTTCTTCGAGCTGTTTGTTGGAAGGTGTTAATGCCGGATCAAAAACCAGGTCTCCCATAACATTTAAAGTATCGGTCCGGTCGTGGTAACCAAGACTTTTGGTGATGAGCACATAAGTACCGTTTGGCAACCTATTGAATTTAAAAGTGCCGTTATCGTCGCACACTACCGATAGTTGTGTGTTTTTTATGCCGATCACGGCAAAGGGAACGGGCTGGCCGGAACCTGTTGTTTTAACCTGGCCATTGATGCTGGATTGCGCATTGATATTCATGGAATACAAAAGCGCGGCTGTAAAGAAAATCCTTACATTTTTAATGTTGTTCATTTTTTTATTTTTATTAATTAAACAATATGATGCAAGGGGATGCATCAATTTTTAATTATTTCCCTCCGCAGGCATTACCCTGTTCAGGTGTTTAACAGCAGCGTTGATCACAGAACTGTTAACGGGTTTGATCTCAGCCCTACCATTTTGGATTTAAGATTTTGGATTTATGATCTAAGATTTTGATCCGGATGTTTACCAGGACAAATCTTAGATCTTGCCTCTTTCTTCTTCAATCTAAATGGCAAAGCACCCCTAAAGACGGGTCAAATTTACAATTGAAATTTAATTATTCAAAAAATGTTTTACATACCAAAAATAATGCGGAGTTTTGTAACACAAGGCATGGAAAAAAAGAAACGCATTGCTATCATCGGAAGCACCGGCAGTATTGGCACGCAAGCGCTTGAAGTAATAAAGGAAAATCCTGATCATTTTGAGACAGAAGTGCTGGTAGCACATTCAAACGCCGATCTTTTAATCAGCCAGGCACTCGAATTCAATCCCAACGCGGTCGTAATCGCCGATGAAAATCAATACCTCAAAGTAAAGGAAGCGCTTCAACCCAACGACATCAAAGTTTTTGCCGGGCACAAAGCCGTTGAGCAAATTGTAGAAATGGAAACCATTGACCTGGTATTGGCCAGCATTGTTGGTTACGCGGGCCTGGCAAGCACCATCAACGCCATTAAAAATCATAAGCAAATTGCCCTGGCCAATAAAGAAACGCTGGTAGTGGCCGGCGAACTTGTTACAAGATTGGCAGCTGAAAACGGCGTGAATATCTATCCTGTAGACAGCGAGCATTCTGCCATCTTTCAATGCCTTGCCGGTGAATGGGACAATAAAGTCGAAAAAATTTACCTCACCGCGAGTGGCGGCCCGTTCAGGGGAAGGGACAGGGCATTTCTGAACAATATAAAAAAGGAACAGGCACTCAAACATCCTAACTGGACCATGGGCGCCAAGATAACGATTGACTCGGCAAGTCTTATGAATAAAGGTCTTGAGGTGATCGAGGCCAAATGGCTTTTTAACTTAAAACCCGAGCAGATCGATGTGATTGTACACCCGCAAAGCATCGTGCACAGCCTGGTTCAGTTTGAAGATGGGAGTATAAAAGCCCAATTGGGTTTACCTGATATGAAATTACCCATACAATACGCCATGGGATATCCCCAGCGCATTAAAAATACCTTTAAACGTTTTAACTTTCTGGATTATCCTAATCTGAGTTTTGAAAAACCAGACCTGGATACCTTTATAAACCTGTCGCTGGCCTTTAAGGCAATGAATCAGGGGGGCAACATGCCCTGTGTACTGAACGCCGCTAATGAAATCGCTGTGGAGGCTTTCCTGGCCGATAAAATCGGTTTTTTACAAATGAGCGACCTCGTTTCGGAAACGCTTCAAAAAATGCCATTTATTAAAACACCTTCGCTCGACGACTACAGGCAGTGTGACAGCGAAAGCCGCATCTACGCCCGCGAGCAGCTATAATTCATAATATTATTTAAAAGCGTGGTATTCATACCAAAAACCGGGCAAAAAAATGTAAATTTACGGCTGCTGTAAAATACAAATCCCTGAATAATTTTGTATGTTATCGCTTAAATTCAACAAGAAAAAATATGTTCATTAAAATTGCCCAATTATTTTTAAGCCTCACTATTTTAGTAACCCTGCATGAATTCGGACACTTTTGGTTCGCGAAAAAATTCAAATGTCGTGTAGATAAATTTTACCTGTTTTTCGACTTCCTTTTTCCTTTTGCCAACGTGATGAACTTCGCCATCTTTAAAAAGAAGATCGGCGATACAGAATACGGCATTGGCTGGTTTCCATTTGGCGGATATGTTCAGATAGCCGGGATGGTTGACGAGCAGATGGACAAAACCATTATCAACAGTGAACCTCAACCCTGGGAACTTCGCAGCAAGCCGGCATGGCAACGCCTCTTGGTAATGCTTGGAGGTATTTTGGTGAACCTCATTCTCGGTATTTTAATTTTCTGGATGTGCCTGTTTGCCTGGGGAAAAGAAACCCTTCCTGTTACCAACCTGCAGCATGGATTGATGGTTGACAGCACGGCCTACCAAATGGGCCTCAGGAACGGTGATTACATTACTTCACTCGATGGCAAACCTGTAAAATCTATTACCCGCATTCCGGTTGACCTGATCATGAACCAGGTAAGCACCATAGAAGGTGTTCACGCTACCGGCGAAAAATTCTCGGTTCCTGTAAATAACGATAACCGCTCAAAGATTTTAAAGCGTCTCAAAAAATCAAACTTTGTTGAGCCACGCGTGATCTCGAAAGTCGCATACATCGATAGCACCAGTTTCGCGGCCAACGCTGATATAAAAGTAGAAGATCGCATTATCGCGGTAAATGGCGTTCGGGTGTTGTATTATGATGAATTAAAAACACAGCTGGTTAAAAACAGGTCCACCAATGTGGCCCTTACCATATTAAGGGGAAAAGATACCGTAAGAACCAACTGCCAGGTAAGCGGCGAAGGAACCATAGGATTTCTGAAAAAAAATGTTGAGACTTTTAAAATTGTTGAGCAAAAATTCGGGATTGGAGAGGCTTTTGTACAGGGCGTAAAAGACGGCATGGAACTTCTTTTGATGCAGGCCAAGCAGTTCGTAGTTATTTTTACTGTAAAAGACGCCCATCAGTCTGTAGGTGGTTTTTATACCATGGTTCAACAAATGAACCCTGAATGGGACTGGCAGAACTTCTGGATGTTTACAGGCTTTTTATCGCTCGCACTGGCGTTTATGAATTTCCTGCCCATCCCCATGCTTGATGGAGGCTACATCATGTTTATACTCTGGGAAATGATCACGGGTAAGAAAGTGTCGGACCAGGTGATTTACTACGCCAATAACGTGGGTCTTTTTCTTGTATTGGGTTTAATGATTTACGCCAATACCGACTGGCTTAGAAATTAAAGGCACGAGGGCTTAGCAGGTAACGTTTGGTTTAAGAGCAGGATCTTCAATAATCATATGCCAGAATAAAATGACAAAAACAGTTTTTTATGTAATTGTGGTGCAGGTGTTGTTTGGCACCCGTTTATTTTGTCAGCATACCACCATCAGCCCTAAAAACAAAAACGAAAGGGAGCCGGCTACATTGCACAAAGCCCTCATCATTCCTTTTGAACCCAGGCTTTACATGAGCGAGATTGACATGAGCATTAATGCCGAAACCAGACTCTCAGCTAAAGAAATCAAATATAAATTCAGGGATGGACTAAACGAACAACTGTTTAAAGCGTTTAAACAGGCTGGCTATAACGCACTTGATCTGATGGACGACACGGCTAAATACAAAAAAGACCTTGACGGCATTTACCAGCATCTGAATTACGACTTCCAGAAAGTACCCAACCAGGAAAATTATAAAGCCCCGGTAAAAGAAAAAGAGCAAAAAAAAATCGAGAAGGGCCAGATCAATATTGAAAGCAGGGACCAGGATCGTTTTATGAATGCTAAGATCACCAATCCCAAAATAGTGCCAATCCTGAATGGAAAATACAAGACCGATATTTTTGTATTCGTCAACCAGCTCGATATAAAGGCGGTTGGATATAAAGCGCCAGGTGACTTAGGTGATGGCAATGTAAACAGGAAGATCATAGTTCACTACACGGTATACACGCTCGACGCCAGGGAAATTAATTCAGGGATCGCCGAAGAGGAATTTGATCCTTCGGTTAATACTCCTAAAAAAATAATCGATAAACACTTTTCTAAAATCGCTTTAACGGTGGTGGAAAGGGTCTCAAAAGCCCTGGTTTCGCCTGCCCGCTAAATAATTTTTATTCAGGAGCCCGCAACAAAAATCATTCATAGTGAAATACATATTTTAAGGCCGCAGGCAGAGGATTTTGAGCTGGTGAAAGGTCATGTAACCAGGTTTGAATTAGACGGCAGGGATATGAATGCCAGTCAGTTTCTGATAGCCAAAGCAGGCAAACTACTTTTGGGTTTTGGCAGGATCAGGATTCATAAGGGTTGCGATGAGTTTTGCACTCTTGGGATTATCGAGTCGCATCGCAGCGGCGGTGTTGGTAAACTGATTATGAATGCTATCATTATGGCTTCTAAGCAGCCATTGTACCTCGCCTGCATCATTCCTGCCTATTTTGAGCCTCACGGGTTTAAAATTGTGCAGGAGCTGCCCTCTCAAATGAAAGATAAGCTGGATTATTGCAACTCTGCCCTGGCAACGGGGGAAGAATATGTTGTGATGAAATACAGCTTATAACAGGTTTCAACCACTCCTGATTTCTCAGGTATTTTTCAGTTTCAGTTAATTTTTTGATTTTTTTTACGGAGCCAGCGCTTCGAAAACAATTCAGCATTGGATCAAAAAAAAGCGCCCTCCCGAATTATCGGGAGGGCGCTTAAAGAATAGTCTCTTATTATTTTATTGTTTTACAACCTTTAATACTTCAACAGTATTAGCAGATTTAACTTTCACATAATAAACACCATTTGCTAAGGTAGAGATATTCACCT
>JAZKFC010000043.1:35692-59572 GCA_040386615.1 Bacteroidota bacterium | reverse complement strand
TGACCACCAATTATTTTGCAACAGGTACCAATACCCTCACAGGTTGCGTGAATACAAATACTATTACTTTGGCGGTTTACATTTCAACCTTCACTGCCATTAGTGGTACTGCGATCTGTAAAGGAGAAACAGTGACCTTAACTGCCAGCGGTGCTGCACCCAACTATTCGTGGACGGGTGGTATCATGTCGTCTTCCATTGCGGTGTCGCCACTGATAAATACCACTTATTATGTAACAGGATTAAATGTGAGCTGTTCGAATACCCAGGCCATTACAGTAACGGTGAACCCGCTTCCGAATGTCACTGCCAGTGTAGCCAAGAGCCAGATCTGTAAATTTGAGGTCGCCACCATTACCGGTAACGGCGCAAGCACATATAGCTGGAATACAGGCGCCGCCACACAGGTATTGACCTTCACGCTTGGCATAACAACCACTTACACCCTCACTGGTACAGACAACAACGGTTGCAGCAAAACCACAACCGTTACCCAGTTTGTGGCCACCTGTATTGGTTTGGATGAAGAAGTGGGGAAGGGCCGCGGCCTGAACATTTATCCAAACCCCAACAATGGTGAATTCACCATCATGTTAAATGACAAGAACGAAAGAACAATGGAAATTATGGATGTTACAGGAAGAATAATATTGGCACAAACGATTTCAGGTGATGAAGTGAAAGTCATGATGAACAGTTTTGCCAATGGTATTTATTATGTAAGCGTTAAAACAAATATATCACGTGAGGTTTTCAAAATAATAAAGGAATAAAACCTCCCGACCCTTTTTTGGCCCTACTTACAACTAAATGTAAAATTGAGCATGAAAAAAAATCATCTTCTGATCAATCCTGTAGTTGCTTTGCTGTGCCTTTTAACTCAATTAAACGCACAAACTTATTGTATACCGGCAGTGTCATCAGCGGCGATGGATGATGAGATCGCGTACGTAATGTTCGCGACAATGAGTAATGTATCAACCTGCAGTCAATTAGGCAGCGGGCCCGGATCTGTAGCTGGCGCTTACGCGAACTATACCGGTTCAAGTGGAATTCCCAATCTGGCGGGATCTGTAACTGTACCAACCGTTACCGCTGGAAATTCATATCCATTGGCTGTTGGTTTAACCATGTGTAACTTTGTTACTTATTCAGGAATTTTTGGAGTTTTTATTGACTACAACCAAAATGGCTCATTTTCAGATGCAGGTGAGAATATCTGGAATTCGGTCTTTGGTCCGGGTGCTGTGGCTCCTGCTTACACTACTTTTTCGGCCTCAGCGATCACGATTCCATGTACCGCGTTGCCCGGTTTGACCCGGCTGCGGGTCTGGCAATCAGAAACATCGTTAATGGGCGGCCCATGCGGTTCTATTACCTGGGGAGAAGTGGAAGACTACGCGATCAATATTGTTACCCCGGCCTCCAATCTTACTGTTACGCCGTCAACGGCATCTGTCTGCCCGGGTAACAGCGTGGTGTTCACCGCCACTGGCGGTGGTCCTTACACGTGGTCGGGAGGCATCAGTAACGGTGTGCCTTTTATACCAACGGCTTCGGGTGTTTATACCGTTTCGTCGGGTACTGGCTCTTGCGCGGCAACTAAAACGGCCATGGTGGTTTACAATCCCCCGTTAACTATCCTTAACCCGCCTTCAAATATCTGTGCTAACGCATCTGCCACCCTGACCAGTGGTGGTGGCATCACTTATACATGGAGCACAGGGGCAACCGGCGCGAGCATTGTTGTAACGCCCAGTGTTAATACCACTTATACTGTATACGGGACGTCGAACGCCGGATGTAATACACAGGGTGTTCTGACTGTGAGCGTAGTGCCAACGGTTCCTTCACTGACGATTACCAGCAGCAATGGTACTCCCGGAACGTGTACAAATACACCGCTGAGTTTAACTGCCTCAGGAGCTGTGACCTATACATGGACAGGAGGCATTAGCAATGGTGTGGCCTTTACACCAACCATAGCGGGGTCATATACAGTCACAGGTTCAAACGCCTGTGGTTCCAGTACAGCGGCCGCTACTGTATCTATTCACCCCATTCCGCTGGTAACCGCGAGCGTCAACAATCCAACAATCTGTTCGGGCAATTCAGTGATCCTGAATGGTGGTGGCGCCCTGACCTACACCTGGACACCCAGCGCGCCAAATAACTCTGCCTTTTCTCCAAACGCTACTGCCACCTATACAGTGAAGGGCACCAGTGCTCTTGGATGCACGGCTTCTGCAGTACAAGGCGTTACGGTGCTTAACACACCAAGCACACCACCGGTGGTGACCCCAACGGCCATATGTTTTGGAGGTGTGGCTACACTCTCTGCAGGCGGTGCTACTGGCTTTACATGGACACCGGGCAATAACCAGAATGCATCAAGCTTTACGGTTTCTCCGCCCATTTCAACAACTTATACACTTTACAGGACCAATGGGCCCTGTGCCAGCACAGCAACAGTGAACCTCGTAGTGAACCCCCTGCCGTTGGTGAATGCTACAGCCTCATCCACCCATGCCTGCGCGGGCAGCGGGGTTAACATTGTGATCACAGGTCCGATTACCAACACCACCTTTCCTCCCGGTTTTACAGCTTCAAATTTCACCGTTTATCCCAACACTTCAGTCACGTACACGGTGGTAGGCTCCAATGGAAGTTGCACCGCTTCTGCAACTGTCCCTGTCGCTGTATACCCGAGTCCCGTGTTCTCGATCAACAGCTCTACAACAACCATTTGTGAAGGACAAAGTGTTACTCTGACCGCTTCCGGCACTGGCGCATTAACCTATACCTGGCAGCCATTGAACTCAAACAATCTTTCCGTAAACACAAGTCCTCCAACCACCACCATCATCACTTTATCTGCAACCAATTCCTTCAGTTGCACCACCAGCCAAAGCCAGCTGGTAGTTGTCAACCCGGTACCCAACATGAGTCTTACCACCAGCAGTCCTTTTATCTGTGCAGGAGGTGCAGCGGTTCTTTCAATTGCCAACCCATCGGCCAATATCACTTATAGCTGGAGTACGGGTGCTCAGGGCATGTCAATACAGGTGAGTCCGCAGGTCACCACCAGTTATTTTGCCACCGGCATAAATACTTTAACCGGTTGCCAGAATACCAATGTAATGAATCTGGCAGTGTTTATCTCCACATTTTCGATCCAGAGTCCTACTGCTTTATGCAACGGCAGTTCTGCTACTTTAACAGCTTTAGGACAAGCCGCTAATTATTTATGGAATGCCAATGGAGGCATTATTTCACCTACTGTCGCTGTATCGCCGGTGGTGAATACAGTTTATTTTGTCACAGGCACAACAGGAAGTTGTTCAACTACCCAATCCGTTTCCATTATAGTAAATCCATTACCAAATGTTACAGCGTCGGTAGCTAAAAAAACGATCTGCAAATTTGAGATTGCCAACATTACGGGTAACGGAGCACTCACCTACAACTGGAACACCGGAGCAACTACCCAGGTACTTACATTTACACTTGGAGTAACTACCACTTACACACTTACGGGCACCGACCTTAACGGCTGCAGCAAGACGGTTACCGTGACGCAGTTTGTGGCAACATGTATTGGCGTTGAAGATTTAAAAGACGAAACGGCTGGCATTTTAATTTATCCGAATCCAGGTGACGGAAATTTTACGATAAGCGCAGGTCAGAGCCTTCAACTGAGACTGGTTGACGTATTGGGCAGGCAAATCGCCACATTTGAGGTTGAAGCTGGTCACAAAAAAGAACTAACGGTTAACGGGCTACCGGCGGGAGTTTATTTTATTACCGGCGAGTCGGCACATGGAAAGGTGAACCAGAAGATCATTATCGAAAAATAAAAACAAATTCAGTTCCTGATATTAAAAAAACCGGTGAGTACAACACCGGTTTTTTGATTTTAACGTTGGTCTGGTTTTTTTAGCTTGATTTAACCTAAACCCGCATTTTCATTATTTGATTATTTATTACCTTTCAAACTTATTTTTAGTCAACCCATGAGATATACTCTATTCTTCTTTTCACTTTTTTTGCTCAAATCCTCTGTTTTTTATGCTCAACCAGGTTCTCAACAGGGCGCTGGCGAGATCATACAATCACTACACAAACTAAAAACTACCGGAAGTGTTCTGTACATTGCAGCGCATCCTGACGACGAAAACACGAGACTCCTGGGCTACCTTGCCGGTGAAAAGAAAATGCGCACCGCTTATCTTTCGTTGACGCGTGGAGATGGTGGTCAAAATCTGGTTGGCAAGGAACAGGGCGAAGCTCTTGGACTCATCAGAACACAGGAACTGCTTGCAGCCAGACGCACCGATGGGGCCGAACAATTTTTTACGCGTGCTAATGATTTTGGATTTTCAAAGGATCCTGACGAAACGTTTTCGATCTGGAATAAAGAAAGTATTCTTGCGGACGTAGTTTTAACTATCAGGAAATTTAAGCCTGACGTGATCATTTGCCGGTTTCCAACAACAGGCGAAGGGGGGCATGGACATCATACCGCGTCGGCGATTCTCGCTCTGGAAGCTTTTGATGCGGCAGCTGATCCGCTTCGGTTTCCTGAACAACTTAAATATACCGAAACCTGGCAGGCGCGGCGGATCTTCTGGAACACCTTTAATTTTGGATCCACCAATACAACTGCCCCCAACCAATTAAAAATTGACGTTGGCGTTTTTAATCCACTGATCGGTAAAAGTTACGGTGAAATCGCCTCGGAGAGCCGCTCTATGCATAAGAGCCAGGGTTTTGGGTCTGCACGGCAACGCGGCACCAACCTTGAGTTTTTTAAGTTGTTGAAAGGCGATAGCGCAAAGACGGATTTGTTTGATGGCATTAATACAAGCTGGAACAAATTGAAAACCGCGAAAAAAATTGAAAAAATGGTCGACGACTGTATTAAAAATTTTAACGCGCTTTCACCTGAAAGTTCTGTGGCCGGATTAGTTGCAATATACAAGGAGATAAGGTCGCTTGACGAAGTGGATGCTGAACAGAAGTACTGGAAAACACTAAAGTTAAAAGAAACAGCCAATCTGATTTTTTCATGTGCAGGTTTGTGGATGGAGGCTGCTGCTTCGGACTATATGGGAATTCCGGGGAAAGATATTTCTTTAACTACACAAATCGTAAACAGGAGTAAATTGGGAATAAAATTAACGGCGCTTTCTTTTTTTAATCAAAGTGATACTGCCACATCTCTCACCTTAAAGGAGAATGAACTGTATACCTTTAAACGCAAAGAAAAAATTCCGGAAAAAACCGGTTTTTCCAACCCTTACTGGTTGAATGAAAAGCACGAAGCGGGCATTTACCAGGTAAACAACCAGGCATTAATCGGAAAACCGGAGAACGATCCTGTTTTAAATGTCTCGTTCAGCTTTTCGATCCAGGACCTGGATTTCAAAGTGGAGCGGGGGCTTGTCTACAAATACACAGATCCTGTTAAGGGTGAGGTTTACCGGCCTTTTGAAATTCTTCCCCCAGCTACAATCAATATTTCAGAAAAAGTTTTTGTATTCAACAATAAGGAACCGCGTGCGGTGCAAATAACAGTTAAAGCGAATGTCAATGACTTAAATGGAAAGGTAGAATTAAAAGGGGGAAGCAATTTTGAAATTGTAATGAAAGTGCCTGATTTTACTCTTAAAAATAAAGGTGATGAAGCTGTAATGGAGGCAACCGTTGTGCCTTTAAGCAACAATGGCCGGGGCAACCTGGAGGCTGCTTTGCTTATTGACGGAAAGGTTTTTAATAAAAGCATCAAACGTATCGAATACGATCACATTCCTTACCAATTTATTTTGAGCAACGCGGAAGCGGGCCTGGTAAATTTTGATATCAAAAAAGCGGGTTTGAATATCGGGTATATTCCCGGCGCAGGTGATGATATTCCAGCCTGTTTAAAACAAATTGGTTATCATGTGACGGTGTTAACGGATGAATTATTATTAAACGAGGATCTTAAAAAATACAGTGCGATAGTGACTGGCATTCGCGCTTACAATACCAACGACCGCCTGCAGGTGTACTTTCCTAAATTAATGGATTATGTGAAAGGCGGCGGTAATCTTGTTGTTCAGTACAATACAAACAGCCGTATTGGTCCGGTATTGGCTAAAATAGGTCCTTATCCCTTTACCATTTCCCGCGACCGGGTGACCAATGAAAAGGCTGAAGTAAAATTCACCAATGAAAAACATCCGGCCCTTAATTTTCCAAATCACATAGCAGCCGCCGATTTTGACAATTGGGTGCAGGAACGCGGTATTTACTTCGCGACTGAGATTGATAAACAATACGAAACAATTTTCGCAATGAACGATAATGGTGAAAAAAGCAGCGACGGCAGTCTCATCATAGGCAAATACGGCAAAGGGAATTTTGTTTATACAGGACTGGTGTTTTTCAGAGAGTTGCCAGCCGGTGTGCCGGGAGCTTACAGGTTATTTGTAAATTTGCTAAGTTTGCCGCAGAACAAATGATAATGTGTTAGTGATAATTGGGACACGGATAAAACGGATGAGAGAGCATAGTTTAGGTAAAAAATATTTACAAATGACAGGAACGGTCGAAAATCAGTGACAACGGGCTTAGAAAATTAAATCAGTGAAAATCCGTTTAATCGTGTTCAAGAGTCTGCCAATAAAATAAATCAGTACAAATCAGTTTAATCTGTCAAATCTGTGTTCCAAAAAAGATCTACAATTAAAACCTGGAAGAACGTCTACATCGTTATCATAAGCTTTTTGATTTTAACGATTGCTTTTCTGTTTTTTATAACAAGCTATTTTAAATGAGTTTAGTTGACTGGCTGGTTCTTTGTATTACCTTGCTTTCCATTATTTTTTATGGGATCTGGAAAGGCCGTGGAAACAAAAATATTGAAAGTTACCTGCTTGCTGACCGTGAATTACCCTGGTATCATGTAGGACTTTCTGTGATGGCTACACAGGCCAGTGCTATCACTTTTCTTTCAGCGCCGGGCCAGGGTTATACCGACGGATTGAGGTTTGTGCAGTTTTATTTTGGTTTGCCGCTGGCGATGGTTGTGCTATGCGTTACCTTTATTCCCATATTTCACCGCTTAAAGGTCTTTACCGCCTACGAGTTTTTAGAAAAACGTTTCGATGGCAAGACCCGTTTGCTCACGGCCTTTTTGTTTTTGTTGCAGCGGGGATTGTCAACCGGCATAACCATTTATGCGCCGGCCATTATCCTATCAACCATTCTTGAGATTGATATTGTGTACACCATCATCCTTAATGGCCTCATCGTGATCACTTACACGGTTTATGGAGGTGCAAAAACAGTATCCTACACACAGATTTTCCAAATGAGTGTTATTTTTTTCGGTTTGTTTCTGGCGGCATACATGGTTGTGCATCTCATGCCGGAGCAGGTGAGTTTTATCGATGCCCTGCATATTGCTGGAAAAATGAATAAATTAAACGCCATCGACACGCATTTTGATCTGAACAACAGGTACAATCTTTGGTCAGGTATTATCGGGGGATTTTTTCTTCAGCTGTCTTATTTTGGGACCGACCAATCGCAGGTGGGTCGCTACTTAACAGGCAGTTCTGTAAAGCAAAGCCGTCTTGGTCTTGTTATGAACGGATTACTGAAAATACCTATGCAGTTTTTTATTTTACTCACCGGGGTCCTGGTATTTACTTTTTACCAGTTTCACAAACCACCGCTGTTTTTTAACCAGGTAGAGGTCAATAAAATTGAGAAAAGTTCTTACAGCGAATCCTACCAGCAGCTCGAAAATGAATATGACCTTGCGCACAGTCAAAAGAAGGATCAGGTCAATCAGTTGGTTGAGGCCATGCACAGTAAGGACGAAATGGCAATTAACGGCTTGCGCACGCAACTGCAGGAGTCCGACAAAAACAGCGAATCCATAAGGACAAAGGCGAAAGCGCTTATGGAAAAAAACGATCCAAAAGCTGAGATCAACGATACAAATTATATATTTCTGCGGTTTGTAACCGAACAATTACCGATCGGAATTATCGGCTTACTGGTGGCAGTGATATTTCTGGCCTCAATGGGTTCTATGGCCAGCGGTTTAAATTCATTGGCTTCCACCACGGTGGTTGATTTTTATAAACGGGTCTTTAAAAAGGCAGGTAGTGACGCCGAATACCTTTCAGTTTCACGCTGGGCTACTGTGGCCTGGGGTGTGTTTTGTATTTTTACAGCGTTGTATGCCAGCAAGATCGGCAACCTGATCGAAGTTGTAAACATCCTTGGATCTTTATTTTATGGCACCATCCTGGGAATTTTTATGGTAGCATTTTACATGAAAAAAATAAGAGGGACGGCTGTTTTTTTTGCTGCTTTGATCGCGGAGTGTTTTATTGTTTACGCATGGATAATTGATCTCACAGCGTTTTTATGGTTGAATTTTATTGGTTGTTTATTGGTGATGGGTTTTGCCTGGTTGATCCAGCTCATTTTCGATCGAAGTGGTACGGCTGAAATCGACGCGGGCCAGTAAAGTTCTGGTGCAACACAAAAAAATCCCGCCTGGCCATACCAGACGGGATTTTTTTAATGACAGTCTATCAACTATCGTCTATCAACTATAAATTACTTTTTATTCTCAGCGATCAGTTTTTCACCCATCTTCACATAATCATCATTCTTGGCTTCTTTAGCTAACAACACAACTTGCTCAGCTGAGGCCACTGCTCCTTTTTTGTCGTTTGATTTCGCCTGGATCTTGGCTTTAAGGTTGTAGATCCAAAAAGCTTTAGGGTTTTGTTCAAGGGCTTTGTTCGTATATTCAAGTGCTTTTACCAGGTCTTTGTTGGTGTCGTAATAATAACTTGCAGCCTGGAAGTAGGGGCGCGAATCAGTGGCCAGCGCAGTTTCAATGTTTTTCATCATTTTGGCGTCAATATCAGCAACTACATTAAATGATACGCGGGTTTTTTCCCAATTCAATTCTACATTGGCTGTTGTGGAGGTCATATCAGCTATGTCAATCGAAAAAGTTTCAACCTTATCGTTCAGTGCTTTTGTTTTTACTGTAAAATGAGCGATCTCATTTTCTTTTTTGTAGTTCGCAACATCTCCACCAAGAGTTAAGTCCTTATAAAGCATAATTTCCCAGTTGTCTTTATTCGGGATCGTATATAATGCATAGGTGCCGGCGTTAACCGCATTACCTTCCACTTTCACATCTTCACCAAACGTAATTTTGGTGGCGCCGTTCGCACCGGTGCGCCATACTTTTCCAAAAGGAACAATGTCGCCATAAATCACACGGTTTTTTGCACTGGGGCGTGAGTATTCGATGGTTAAATCAGACAAGGCAAAAGCCTGTTTAACAGTTTGCAATGGGCTGGGAGCAGGTACCTTGAGTTGCTGCGCGTTTAGGCCTGAAACACTTGCGGTAACAATAGCTATTGCCGCGGAAAATGACTTTAATTTTTGAAACATGGTTGGGTTTTTTAGTTGATTGATTTTTTATTCCGATAAATATCGGGACCCAAAGGTAAAATTTACGAGACAATATGAAAACCGGTACTGCTTTTTAAACATTTTTTATCTTTTGTATTTGATAGTGTATATTTATATGTCTGTTAAAATCACCCGGTACATTCATTAAATCAAAAAATATGATCATCGCCATAGCAGGACCTTATTCCGCTGAAACTGAAGCGCAGCGAAAAAAAAATCTTGATGCACTGAACCGGTTTGCGGCGCGACTTCTTGAAATGGGACATATTCCGCTGATAGGGATAAATGCTGCGTTGCCTGTTATTGAAAAATCAAAGGTCAGGGATGTTTATAAGGCCACCATGAATATTTCTATGGCAGTGGTGAATGCCTGCGACGCTTTATTGCTTATTGCCGAAAGCCCCGGGGCCAATAAAGAAAGAGATCTTGTTCTTTCCAAAGGCTTGCCGGTGTTTTATTCTTTGGAGGAAGTTCCTGGAATATGATCAGGCATTCCTGATACTAAAGTGTTTTCGCCCATTTGTCGAGTTTTTCTTCCATTACCGAAAGGGGCAGGCAACCACTGTTCAATACCTGTTTGTGAAATTCACCTATGTTAAATTTAGCGCCCAGTTGCCTGCTGTATTTATCGCGCAACTCCCTGATCTTTAAAGCGCCCACCTTGTAAGAAAGCGCCTGTCCGGGATTAGCCATGTAACGCTCAACTTCAGCGGTGGCACCATGTTCGTCGACAGGTTCATTTTGCATCATATAGGCAATGGCTTCTTCACGCGTCATGCCTTTGCTGTGAATGCCGATATCAACCACCAGGCGTATGGCCCTGTGAATTTCATCGCCCAAAGCACCCATGTGCTGGTAAGGGTTGGTGTAAAGACCCAGTTCTTTCCCCAGGCTTTCGCTGTATAGTGCCCAGCCCTCGCCATAAGCGCCGTACCATTTAAAACGCCTGAAAGCCGGTAACAAAGTATCTTCCATCTGCAACGATCCCTGGTAATGATGCCCTGGTACCGCTTCATGTAAAAATGTACTCTCCATCCCCGACGTAATATTAAAACTGGTGGGATCAACAAGAGGCACATAAAATACACCGGGCCTTGAACCGTCTGGTGTTCCCTGCAAATACTCTATGCTAGCACTGGCCGCCCTGAAGGCTTCTGTCTGGCGTATTTCAAATTTACTTTTTGGGAACAAAACAAAATATTTATTCAACGTAGGTTTTATAGTTTCATATACCCGTCTGAAAGTGTCCAGCACCTGTTCAGCCGATTTAAATGGTTTGAATTGTTTGTCGTTTCTCATAAAATGAAAAAATGCGTCCAGGTCGCCTTTGAACCCTGTCGCCTGTTTAATGTTTTCCATCTCCCCGCGAATACGTTTTACTTCGCTCAGCCCGGTGTTGTATATTTCATCCAAAGTTTTATCGGTGGTGGTCCATTCCTTTACACAGAGCTTGTAATAGTTCAATCCGTCTGGCAGATCAGCCACACCCGAGGTGGCCCTGGCTTTAGGTAAATATTCTTCTTTTAAAAACGTAACCAACTTTGTATGGCATACATTTATTTCGTTTTTAATGGCCGTTTTGTAAGTTGTTGTGATCTTTGCTTTTTCTTCATCACTAAATGTAGTCGGCAGATTTTTCACCGGCCCATAAAAAATACTTTTTGTCTCATCGTCACTGATCAAACCGTTACACACATCGATCATTTTTACAACCAGCGTTTTAGGCAGCATATAATTGCTTGCCATGCCCGCGCGGAAATTACCGATCGCGCTGTCGCACCAGGCTGTGTAAGCATGAACGCGCAACAGCCAGTTGTCATAATCCTTCACAGTTTTAAACGGCTGTGATGATTCGCCTGAACCGTATTGCCCCATGGCCATTATAATATTGCCCGACAGTGTATTACCGGCGTCGCCCATTTGTGTGAAAGGGATCTTCCACGAATCATGTTTTGCTTTTTCGAGCTGCATGTCGGTATCATATTTGAGCACCTGGTAACTGAGGGCGTCTGTCTCATTCATTTCAGACGGATCAAAGGCTTTTAAGCTGTCCTGGTAAGCCGCATAAAAACTTCTTACCTCCTCGCGGTAAGCATGGGTACAGTTATTGACAAAGCGGTCGTTCATGCTGTTGTCGCCAAAGGTGGTCGCGTCGAGCGGCTGAAGCCTCATTAAGCCCTGCCAGTAGTGGTCGAGCAGGGCATGAAAGCGGGAAGGGTCGTTTTCTTTTTTTGCGGGTTCGGTGCAATAACTTGTAGCAAGGATCAATACAACACAAACTGGTAAGAGAACAAAAAATTTATTCATGGTTTAAGAGTTTCATAAATGTTTAAACGTGGCGTTTCAATTCTATCTTTAGTAAAATATCTCTAAAACGCCTTATTGATGCCGATCATCCACCTGAACTGGAAATAATTTTCCTCTTCAAATGGCAAACGGTTGATAAAAAATGGCACATCGAACCTAACGGTTAGCGGCTTGACGTTGTATAACGGTCCCCAACGCACGATGCTAAATGTTGTTCCCACTCCGGCGTCAAAAAGCAGGTCACTCATTTTGTTGGGTTGTCCCGGTTGGCTGGTATTGATGATGCCCGCGTCGCCGAACACATAGGGCTGTATTTTGATGCTGTTCCTTAAAAATTTAGGATTCAATGCCCTGAACAATTCCCCGAACTCTATTTCCGCGTTCAACGATGCACCTGTTGTGCCTTTGTAATGATAAGAGAATGTGCCATCAGTATTTTTTTCTGGCAACAGGTACCCCGAAAAGCCCCTCAGTCCTAAGCCGCCGCCAGCGGTAAAGTGGTTAGTGGATTTTCCATAATTGCCCCAGTCCGGAGGAATGAAGCCCATCGAACGGGTATATTTATTATTCATCAGGTCTTCATTGTTGGCGCCGGCCACAAATAGCAGCGATTCGTCCGGCAGTTTACTGCCAAAGCCCAGCTGCCCGAAAACCCTGGTGATGATATTGATCCTGCCCAAATCTGTTCTGTTCACTGCGGTTAAATTGGCGGCTGAAAAATCGTAATCTTCTGTAAAGGCCGCTGTGCGGGTATCGATAGTAATGGTACCAATACCTCTTTTGTAACGGTAGTTGTGTTCAAGCCCTACATGCAAAGCGCTGTTCACTTTTCTGTATCCCCACTCCTTGTTGTTGATCAGGTAAACCAGGTCCTGCGGCATATCGCGCAACATGGCTTTGAGGTGGGTGTACAGCCTGGTTTTTTCGTTGTTGCTCTTTTTCTCAAATCCAATGGTTCCCCCGTCCAAACCATCAAGGTGTTTTAACTGCAGGTAAACTCCCGATTTTTTTATAAAGCCATGCGTTGATGTTTTGTAATCCAGTAAAAACGAAATGGTATTGAATTTATTGATAGCCACCGTGCTGTCAAGATAAGCTTGTCCAATCCCGCTGCTTAACCAGGCGCCAAGCTCAAAAACGTGTCTTGAGTTAAGATAATCACCGCTCAGTACGGCACCGAACTTAACACCGTCGTAACCATTATACCAAACGCCGGGGCGCACCCGCATGTCGTATTTTTTCCAGTTGGGCGGATTGTAGATCTTTGAGTCAAAACGCAAATTAACCCTGCCGTTCTTGGCGTTATTGATCATGTTCACATCTGCTAGGCGGTATGAGGGATCGATGATCACATTTTTTATTTTTGTACCAATGTTAAGCGTGGCGGTATATGTCGTCTTTAGTTTGGGACCCCAGCCAATCCAGCGCGGCAGCGTGGTAGCACCGGTTGGCTTTTCGAACCAGGTATTGGGAATATAATAATGCCTGGCCGAATCATTTTTATCTATCACCACAAAGTCAATCGGCATCTGCATGCTGCCCTTGCGTTTAAAAGTGACTTCATAAACATCGTTTTTCTTCCTTTTGACTCTGCCTATTTTATAATCTATGGTCTTCGATGTTTCAAGCCACTGATCAAAAAACCAGTTGAGATCAACGCCGCTGAATTGTATGATGGAATTCCTGAAGTCTTCGGGATAAGGGTGGCAGAACTTCCATTGTTTAAAATAATGTTGCATGGCCTTGTCAAAAAGCGAACGCCCTAAAACATATTCGAGGTTCTTGAGCATGGCCGCTGTTTTGGTGTACGACTGCCCGTAACCTCCGCCGTGCCTGATGCCACCATTAAAATCATCTGCGTGCGTGCTCAGGCTTATTTCTTCATTTTTTGTAACCGTGTTATTGTAAAAAGAAGTGTAGATTTCATCGTCAATTATTCTTCTCGGTTCAGTAAAGCGTTCAACATATTTATTTTTTGATGGGACTTCCAGCGCTATTGGCCCGTCGATAAACTGGTAGGTATCTCCGGTATAAAACTGTGTAAAACCTTCATCCAGGTAGGCCCTGTAATTTTCGTTGGTGCCTATCATGCCCTGGAACCAGTTGTGTGTCATTTCATGGATCAGCAAAGTCCTGTAGCCCGGATCGTATCCACCACAAAGGGTGAGCATCGGGTATTCCATGCCATCCTGCGCATCGGCCACAATCATTTTAGGATGATGATACGGCCCGATGTTGTACGAGTTAATTTCAAGAACCTTAGCGATGTATTTGGTGGCGTTGTACCAGCCTGCTGCGTGCGACTCCTGCACCAGCGCTATGCAACGCACCCCATCCCAGTTGCTTTCCCCAATTCTGTAATTAGGATCAGCGGTGAAAGCAAAATCATGCACGTTGATGGCTGAGAACTTCCAGGTTTTTTTGCTGCCGTCAGGTTTAATGATTTCCGAAGGCGGAGAGTTAAAAGGCTTTTTAAGAAAATTACCGAGATCGAGTTGTTGCCTCAATTGCTGCGGTAGTACTTCATTCTCGTTGATAAGCGTACCTGTCCCATCTCCAACATAGTGGTTGGGCAAGGTCATTTCTACGTTAAATGAGCCAAAATCACCGTAAAACTCATGGTCCATGTGTTGGTCGGTGTTCCACACAAACTTGCGGTCTATCACCGAAATGCGGGGATACCAGTGCACGATATCGTAGTGTTTTTTCCCTGATGAGTTAAACATTTTCATGCGGTTGCGGATCACTTCTTTGTCGAAATAGGTTTTGAAATCAAGATTGAGGGTCACCGATTCGCCCGTTGCTAAAGGCTTTGCGAGGTACACTTTTAAAATGGTATTATCGAGTTCGGTTTTTAAGGCCAGCCCGTTCGATTTGACGGTCTCTACCTGGGTGCCGAGGTTCTGCGAGCGGTATTTTCCGAATTTGAGGTTGTAATTATTGTTTTTATACAGGTCAGCCAGGTAACTGTCCTGGGTTTGAGCGTTGCTGTACAGGTGAAAATAAACATAGGAAATGGTAAAGGGTGAATTATTCCAGTAGATCAGTTCTTCCGAAGCGGTAATGATATCTGTGCTGTCGTTGAGTTCTGCCTTAATGTTATAATGAACATCCTGCTGCCAGTAACCTTCATAGGGTTTCCTGTTTTTCCAGTAAAGGGGATTGGTGGCCGACCTGTAATCAATGTATTCGTTCTGCGAAAAAGCGTCGGGGCAATAAACAGAAAAAAGGAAAAAAATGAATTTTACCAGGTATTTTTTATTGGTGAGAGCGCGCATAAATGGGTTTAATATGAGCATAAATATAGGGCGAATGCTTTTAAAACTGATAAGGTGTAAGCAATAATTTGTATTTTTATATATCATTAAAATATCAAAACATCATGCGGTTTAAAAATCTGGTCTTTTTAATCTTTATTCAGGGTGTGTTTGCGTTAAAGGCCCAGGATACTTTTTCAATTTTAGCATTTGATTCAATCAGTGGCGAGGTAGGCGCAGCGGGTGCTTCCTGTGTCGATCTTTTTAACATCCCCGGTTATTCGAACGATTTTATCTGCGAGCTTTTCCCCGGCAAAGGAGCGGTGGCGAGCCAGGCTTCTTATATTCCCTCAAACCAGGTGAACGCCAGAAACAGGTTTAACCTCGGCGACAGTCCTACCCAGCTCATTAATTGGCTTGTGGCCAATGATATTCAATCTAACCCGCAAGTGCGGCAGTATGGCGTTGTGCGTCTGGAACCTGTTTATCCAAGATCGGCTGCCTTTACCGGCACCAATTGCATGAACTATAAGAACCACAGGCTTGGGCCTAATTACTCTATCCACGGCAACATTTTACTGGGGGTGCAGGTGCTCGACTCTATGGAGGCGCGTTTCAACAGGGAAAAAGGTGATCTGGCCTGCAAACTAATGGCGGCCATGCAGGGTGCCAATATGGTGGGCGCCGATTCGCGCTGTGCGGGGAATGGATCTTCCTCTTTATTTGCGTTTATAAAGGTGAGCCAGCCAACCGATGTTTTTGGACAGCCGTCTTTTATTTTGTCGCTTAAAACACACGCAAACGCAGGCATTGAACCCATCGATTCGCTTCAGGCCATGTTCAATGGTGTAAAATCCTGTGTGATTAATACTTCGGGGCTTAACCAACACGGCCTCTATGCCGACAATTACCTGGTTTATCCCAACCCGGCGGCCCACAGGCTGTTTATTAAAGCCGGCAACAGTGCTTTTAAAACACATTGTATTATCAGGGATCTTTTAGGGGAAAAAATATTTGAAACTGATTTTGGCTCCGAAATCCACCTCAACACCCTGGGGTGGGACAGGGGAGTGGTGTTTGTTGAATTAAAAAACGAGGAAGGTCGATCCGTTATCAAAAAAGTGATCCTTCATTGACTCCAGGGTGCAGTTGGCAGCACCGTCAACCGTTTTCCGTTATTTGTTATATGTTCATCGTGATCCGCCATCCGTTAACCAGTAACCCAAAACCCGTAACCCGAAACTCAAAACCCGTAACCCGGAACAGGAAACCTCCCTTTTCCCCTTCATTTGAACCTGATTTTCAGCAAAATATCCCCAATTCTTTTTGATTTTCAATTAATTTAGTATATTTGCACCCCTATTTAAAAATAAACAATGGAAAAACGCTATGAGACGGTCTTCATTTTAACTCCCGTTTTGTCTGATGATCAGGCAAAGGAGGCCGCAAAAAAAATTAAAAAAACCATTACTGACCTGGGGGGCAGGATAGTAAATGAAGAGAACTGGGGCTTAAAAAAATTAGCTTACCCTATTCAAAAGAAAACAACTGGTTTTTACCACTTGATTGAATTCGCCGGTGAAGGTGAAGCAATTGTTGGTAACCTTGAAGTGGTTTACAAACGTGACGAACGCATCCTGCGTTTCTTAACTGTAGCACTTGATAAACATGCGACTGCTTATGCAGATAAACGCAAAGGTCTTGTGGCTGAAGGTAAAGCAAAGAAAAAGGAAGCAGCGACTTCTTAATGGTTTAATTATTTAAGTTAAAAAAAATGGCATCACCAAAAGATATACGCTATCTGAATCCGCCAACAGCGGAAGCGAAAAAGAAAAAATACTGCCGCTTTAAAAAAAGCGGGATCAAATACATTGATTACAAAGACCCTGATTTTTTATTGAAATTTGTAAATGAACAAGGTAAGTTATTGCCACGTCGTTTAACAGGAACTTCATTAAAGTTTCAGCGTAAGGTGGCACAAGCTGTAAAACGTGCCCGTCATTTATCATTAATGCCATACGTGGCCGATTTATTAAAATAAATCTAAAAACAGAACGAAATGGAAGTTATTTTAAAACAAGACATTAAAGGCTTAGGTTACAAAGACGATAAGGTTTCCGTTGCAAACGGTTACGGTCGTAACTTTTTATTACCTAAAGGCATGGCTACGCTTGCTACTGAAAGTGCTAAAAAAATGCACGCTGAAATTTTAAAACAACGCGCTTTTAAAGAAGATAAACTCCGCAAGGAGGCTACCGCGAACGCTGAAAAATTATCAGGTGTTAGTATCCAGGTTGGTGCAAAAGCGGGCGAAAGCGGAAAGATTTTCGGATCGGTTACAACCATCCAGATTGCAGACGCATTACAAAAAGCAGGTTACCCGGTTGAACGTAAAAACATCGAGCTTTCGGAAGAAGGCATCAAACAATTGGGCACTTACTCAGCAAAAGTACGTTTATACAAAGAAGTTTCCGCTACAGTTAACTTTGAAGTAGTAGCCGAATAAGCAAACTCACAATTTATTAAAAACCCACACCAGATATGGCGTGGGTTTTTTATTTTAGCTATATGAACAGTGGCACCATCTTCCTGATTTTTTCGGCCTTTGCTGCCATTGTTTCGGCTGCCATGTGGCTTGATTATTTCAGGAGGATAGATGTTTTTGAAAAGGAAAGTATCCGTTATCTATTGGTAACATTAGCCATCGGTGGATTTACACCCTACATCTCTCTTTTTATTTACGGCATCTTCGAACGGCTTGGGTTCTCGGAGAATGGCCATTTTTTTAACGATTTCCTGTATTCTATTTTCGGGATCGGCCTCAATGAGGAGTTTTCAAAAATTGTAGGTGTTGTTTTTGTTTTTACTTTCCTTAAAAAGCAGATCAACGAACCCATTGATATTCTTATTTACGCCGGGGTAACGGCCCTGGGCTTCTCGATGGTTGAAAACTACTATTATTTCAACAGTCATGGCGTTAGGATCATCACTTCCCGCACATTTTATTCGGCACTTGAACATATTATTAACACTTCAATTATTGTTTACGGCTTTTACCGCTATACTTTATTTAAAAAGGGAAAACCCCTGGCGAACACAATGGTAGCCGTTTGTATCGCGGTGGTATCACACGGACTGTTTGATTTTTTTTTAAACGACAATGTTTCCGTTATTTTTACCGCGTTCCTGGCAATTATCATTTACCTGGTGGGAATTAATTTCTGGATCCAGATGCTTAACAACGCCAATAATTTTTCTTCATTTTTTGACTACGATAAAATTCATTATTCAAAAAAACTGGAAACGCGCTTATTCGCCTGGTACGCGCTTACACTCGTTATCGCGTTTGTCAACAACCTTATCGTTATGGACCTTAGGTTCTCTTTCATTACATTGGTTTACAGCATTATTTCCGATGGCTTTTTGTTTTTTGTCGTTATCTTAAGGGTGAGCCGTTTTAAAATATTTAAGTTCAAGTACTTTAAAGTAAAACTGGCTTTCCCGTTTTACGTGACCAAAAATGAGGACGAGGATTTTGTCTTTCCTTTTATTGGCGTTCCTATTAAGATAAGGGGTGAAAATTACCAGGAGCATCTGCTCACTAAATACCTGGGCAGGAAAATTGAATTGAATCCCATGGATTACCAGGCCAGTTTTTTAAATGAACCCCTTGAAGCAACCATAACAAATAAATTATTGTTATTTGATGATGTGATCGTTTACACCATTACAGTTCCCGGAATAGAACTGAAGAAGGGAATAATGCTGCTGCTAAAACCGAGAACCACGGGTGAAACGATGGTTGACAATCATTTTCCGGTAGTGGGCCTTTTTGAGTTGGCCGCACCAGCAGGGTACGGAGAACTCACGGAAGTTAATTACAAAAAACTCGTTTTTCTTGAATGGGTGTATTTGAAATCTTATCTCTGATTTTTTAATTTTTATTATCTTTGTTATGCGCAAAAACCATAACATGAGAACAACACAAATTGCTTTCAAAATTTCTTTGCTGTTTTTTGTAATCCTTTTTTCTTTTTCAGCATGTAAAAAGAGACGGGCTTTTAATGAGGAAGACGGGCAAGCCTCTATTGACTACTGGTGTGTTCAGAGCGAGAACGACGCGGTGGTAAGCGACGTTAATGATCTTCTAAGTGGCAACCGTTCCCTGCGTGAGCTTGGTGATTCACCCAGCAGCATTAAAGGTGCCACCGGTACACTATGTGATTTCTCGTTAGATACAGCTTTGCTGGGGACAGGAACTGTTAAGCTCAACTACAACAGTATTACCTGCGGCAACCGTACCAGGACAGGAAGTATCAAGGTAAAGGTGGTGGATTACCCTGCACATGAATGGTGGCAGCAACAATGCAAATTGGAGGTTATTTACCTTGCCTACAAAATTACAAGGGTTTCCGATGGAAAAAGTATTGAGCTCAACGGTAGACAAATCATCACCAATGAAACAGGAGGAACATGGCAGGATCTCCTGATCGACGAAAAAAATGTCCTTTCAACCAGTGTTGATGCCAACCTCAACGCAACTTTTGAAGATGGCAAAATGGCCTCCTACAATATTGAACGCAGTTATAGTTACACTTTTCCTGGTGACATCATTACTTGTAAAGCTGAGGGAAACAGATCCCATGGCGTCGAAGGCCTGGACACAGAAGGGCTTACCCGCGACGGTGATGAATTTTTCAGCCGGGTGACCACACCAATTGTATGGAATTTAACCTGCGGTGCCTGGGCCCCTGTTGCAGGTGAGGTCATGATTGAAGTTGCCGACAAAAGCTTTCAGCTGAAGTGTTTGTTTGGCGTTGATGAAGGAGGTAACTCCATAGGTGCGGGGCCGAATGACTGTTCTTATGGTTGGAAAGTGGAGTGGCAGTACAAAAAGAAAACAAAGAAAATAATCATCCCTTACGGATGATCTCATGCAGCAAGTCAAAAAAGCGACTGGTTAATACCAGCAGGCTTTTTCGAATGCATAATCGCCTCGGGTGAAAGCGTTAACACCCATAACATCCATGCCCGTTTTAATTAATTGGATGTTCTGCGTTCCTTCGTAAGTGACTTCGCTTTCTATAATTCATCACGCAGCGCACGGTCGGATGTTCTCCTAAATGCACAAAGTTTTTTGTTCAGGTTTCGGCAACGTAGCTTAATAAAACACAACAGAGTTTCTATGAATATCCATCATAATCCGGTGTATTTTATCCCTTAGTTTTTGTATCTTTATTGCGTTAAAAAAATACTATGAAAGCAAAAAGTATTGCCCTAAAAATTTCATTTTTGCTATTTGTAATTGCTTTTGCGTTTACAGCCTGCAAAAAAAGAAAAGCATTTAATGATGAAGACGGGCAAGCCTCTATTGACAGCCGGAATGTTCAGGGCGAGAACGATGGGGCCCTCAACGATATTAATGATGTGATCAGCAGCCAAGCCTCATTGCGCGGTCGCGGCGCATCGGCCATGGGCATACAGGGTATAACTGGTAATTTATGTGGCTTTACCATTGATACTTTATCGCTTGGAGCCGGTTCGGTAAAACTCAATTACGACGGTACCACCTGTGGTAACAGAACCCGCACAGGAAGTATCAAATTGATCATAGTTAATTTTGCGGCCGGAAGAAGGTGGAAACTACAAGGTTGTGAATTAAAAGTGGAATACCTTGCCTATAAAATTACCAGGGCCTCAGATGGAAAAAGTATGGAGTTCAACGGTACACAAACCATTACAAATGAAACCGGCGGCAGTTGGTGGGAACTGCTGATCACCAAAACACAGCCTTCCTTCGTCACCAGCATTAGGGGCACAGACCTTAAGGTAACCTTTGATGATGGCAAAACGGCCTCTTATAACATCAACAGGCGGTTCACTTATACTGTTCCCGGTGGCATCATCACCTGCACCGGCGAAGGCATTGGATCCTTGAATGGCATCACCAAGCTCGAAAACTATGGTCTTACCCGGGATGGAGACGAGTTTACCAGCCAGGTGACCACACCTATTGTCTGGAATATGACCTGCGGTCCTTGGGCGCCTTTTACAGGCGAGGTGAATATTAAAATGGATAATAAAAGTTTTGACGTGAAATGCTTATTCGGCGTGGATGCAGGTGGTAACGGGTTCGACGTGGGGCCAAACAGCTGTCCTTATGGTTGGAAAGTAGAGTGGAAGTATAAAAAGAAAACCGGGAAAAAGATCATTCCTTACGGATAACCAGGGATGTTTTAATAAAGCTCAAAGTCTGAAAATCGTTTTGTATCTTTAAGAATCCCGGTCTGAAAACAAAATTAAAATGAAAAATGTTCTAAAGTTCGTCATAACCATCCTATACATTGTGACAGGAAATGTAAACGCACAAACACTTAATCAGATTATTATACTGCCGGCCAATCCCACCCCGGCCGATACCATCACTATTATTACCAATCTTACCTACACGGGTAATTGCACTTACGGCCTGGCTTACACCTATACCTCGGTTACTGGCTCTACCATACAGATCAGTCCCACGTACTGCGGCTATTGGGATAGCACTGCCTGCAACAGTACTGATACTTTTAAGGTAGGACCTTTTGCAAATGGCACCTACCAGATAAATATGGAATTTCACCAGGGTAGTGTTTGCCCAATCAGTAATTTCGACGCCACCATTTACCAAATGGATACATCGATTGTTATTGCCAGTGCGAATAGTATTTCGCGTCTTTCAGAAAGCCGAAAATTTCCGCTGGTTCTTTATCCTAATCCGGCAACTGATCATGTAGTGGTTGGTACTACAAATTTAGCAGGGTTGAACCACTATCAGGTAAAAGTAACCAACATCCTTGGCCAGGAAATCCTGGAAACAAAAATCACTGACACGCTACTAAACCTCAATACGTCAAACTGGGGCGGACCGGGGATCTATCTTATTTCCGTGTTTGACGCTAGCAACGCTGTTGTATGCACAAGGAAATTGATAGTGGAGTAGCACACTATTCAGAGTGCTGTAACAGGATCAGGTTGTAATGATCATCACCTAACCACTTAGCCCTTTGTTTCTTTACCGGCGCTGTTTCCTCCAAAATAAAAATTCAACCCAAAATATAACGAATATAATGAGAGTGATGCATTAAAGCCCCGGTTTGTGTTTTCGTTTGTTGTATTACCGGTGTATGTTTTTGTTCTTTGTGTGTAAAACCCTGCGCTACCAAATGAGGTTTCAATGGCAATGTGATTGTTGATAAAATAAACTAGGCCCGGATTGATGTAGGTACTGAACTGTGAATGGTTGCCATGGGATTCACTGGAAATGTGGTTGAATGGCCCTGTGAAGGTGTCATTAGATTTGTTTTTGCCGCCGCCATAGCCTGAACTGATCTGTCCGTAAAAGGCAAAGCGGCTCGTTCCCAGTATTGTATAGTACCTGGCGAATAAGCCGCCAGAAACGGTATTATTGTTTGATGTGTTTGTTTGATTACTGTTATTGCTGGGATTGTAATAATTTACATAAATCTGAGTGCCCTTGTTCTGATAGAACCCGTATCCGCCAAAAACACCGAGCATCAAATGATCGCTGATAAAATAACCGTACCGCAGCTCAATATTAAAGTTGGAAGTCTTATTCTCATAGGTGTTTATGTTGCGGTTGGTGTCTGTACTAATATCTTTATGGTTTTGCGAGTTAGTGTTAAACCCGGCGCCAAGCATCATTCTGCCTTTTGCGATTTGTGCTTTTGCCGTTGAGCAAAAGACTATGACTGCGATAAGAATAATAATTTTTTTCATAAGAGTGGATTTGAAATTACAACGACGAACATCCAGTTTAATTTTCTTAGAGTCCATATTTATCGACCAACCTGGTAAAACTTCGCAAATATTAACAATATACAACGGTTTAGCACGCGACGAGAATCGACGATGCCTTCAGCCAAAAATAAAAAAGCCCGCTGATTTTTCGATCAACGGGCTGCCTTTTATTGGGTCAGGTATTATGTAAAAGCATTAAAGCCTGTCACATCCATACCCGTTATGAGTAAATGTATATCGTGCGTTCCTTCATAGGTGATCACGCTTTCTAAATTCATCATGTGGCGCATGATCGGGTATTCTCCGGTAATGCCCATGCCGCCATGTATCTGGCGGGCTTCACGTGCGATCGTGATCGCCATGTGCACGTTGTTGCGTTTGGCCATACTGATTTGCGCTGGCGAGGCCCTGTGTTCATTTTTTAAAACACCCAGGCGCCAGGTCAGCAATTGCGCTTTGGTGATCTCAGTGATCATTTCGGCCAGTTTTTTCTGGGTCAGCTGGAAGGCACCGATAGGTTTTCCAAATTGTATTCTTTCTTTACTATAACGCAGAGCACTGTCGTAACAGTCCATTGCGGCCCCGATCACTCCCCACGAAATGCCATAACGCGCACTGTTCAGGCAACCCAATGGTCCTTTTAATCCTTTCACGTTTGGGAAAATATTCTCTTTGGGAACCATCACATTATCAAATACCAGTTCTCCGGTGGCACTGGCGCGCAAGCTCCATTTACCATGGGTTTCGGGCGTTGTGAAACCTTTCATGCCTCTTTCTACAACCAAGCCTCTGATGTCGCCTGCCTCGTCCTTTGCCCAAACAACGGCAATATCTGCAAATGGTGAATTACTGATCCACATTTTAGCGCCATTTAAAATAACATGTTTGCCGTCACCGGCGTCTTTGTAGTTGGTAAGCATGCCACTTGGATTGCTGCCATGATCGGGTTCGGTTAATCCGAAACAGCCCATCATATCACCCGATGCCAGTTTTGGCAGGTATTTTTTCTTCTGCTCCT
>JAZKFC010000043.1:0-35682 GCA_040386615.1 Bacteroidota bacterium | reverse complement strand
CTGCCGTAGGTAAAGATTGGGAACATCACCAGTGAGCTTTGCACCGATGCTGTTGAACGTAAGCCGCTGTCACCTCTCTCAAGTTCCTGCATGATCAAACCGTAAGAGATCTGGTCTAACCCTGGCCCGCCATACTCCGCAGGAATATATGGCCCAAACGCGCCTATGCCGGCGAGTCCCTTGATCCATTGTTTTGGAAAAGTTGTTGTCTGGCAAGCCTCTTCAACGATTGGAGAAACTTCTTTTTTTACCCATGCCCTTACTGTTTCTCTTATTAGTTTATGCTCGTCGGTTAATAGCTCATCCATTAAATAATAATCGTGAGCCTGAAAATTGTCAGTTGCCATAATTTTAAGTGTGCCGCAAATTTAAGAATTAAAACAGCTCGGCAAAGCATTGTTTTTTACTTCAAAAAAGCGTATTTTTAAACAAGCTGATCTTATAAAAAAAACAGTTATATATCTGTTCTTCAACGCACTTTTGCTCCAATTTTCTTTTGGTCAGGACATACATTTTTCACAGTTCAACGGATCGCTGCTGAATGTTTCACCAGGATTCACAGGCTTGTTTAACGGCGACTTCAGGGTCGGGGCCATCTACCGCAGCCAATGGCAAACGGTACCCGTGAAATATTCAACCTTCAGCATGACGGGTGAAGCGCGTATAAAACCCCAGCAACTGGCTAAAGACATGGTTGGTGTGGGCGTGGTTTTTAACAGCGACAGGGCAGGGGATGCCCGGTACGGTACAACCCAGTTCTACGTCAACGGCTCATATATTTTTTTAGGAAGTCCTGATAGTTCTTTATTAATAAGCCTTGGCATGAACCTGGGTTTTTGCCAGGTTGGATTTGATTATTCGAAAATGACCTTCAATAATCAATACGACGGTTTACAATTTGTGCCTTCATCGGCCAGCGGAGAGGAGTTCAGTTATACAAATTTTAATTTTGTGGACATCAATCTGGGCGCGTCTGCCCAATATATTCTTTATGGCCGGCACCGTTTTACTTACGGCATGGGCCTGTTTCATATCACCAGTCCAAAAATCACCTACCAGGAAAATAAAAATAGCAGACTGGATTTTAAATTGACCAATTACCTTGGTTATGCTGCTCCCATTAACGTTAAAACCGATATCATTGCAGAGATGTTGTTAACAAACCAGGGAAAGAACTACGAGTTGATCCCACATGCCTCACTAAAGTACTACATCAGCAGAGATCTTAACCAGGCAGTCCTGGGTGGTTTGTGTTTCAGGGCGCGCGACGCTGTTGTAGTGAGGTTTGGTTACCATTTCAAAACGCTGCAAAGCGGCATTGCCTATGATGTGAATGTGAGTAAATTTAACGCCGCCACCAACAGGCGGGGCGGTTTCGAGATGTACGTCAATTATATTATTAAACGTAAACGGAGTTACATCGCCAAAAAAAGATTTTGCCCTGTATTCATGTAATTATCAGTGTGAGAAAAATTCATCTGCATATTTTTTTTGTACTGGGTTTGATCGTTACCGGTTATGCTCAGAACGACCGGCAGTTGCGTGTGGAAGCGCAACAATCGATGGCGAACAAAGACTGGTTTGGCGCGGCACAGTATTATAACAGGTTGTTTAACCGTGACAGCAGCGACATCAAGTTAAAATATGCCTATGCTGAGGCCAGTCGGCTTAACTTTGACCTCGACCTGGCGCAACGCCTTTACACAAAGGTGATCGCCGAAGACAATGGCAAAAAATATCCCCTGTCATATTTTTGGATGGGACAACTGCTTAAAACAAAAGGCCAGTATAAGGAAGCAAAAAAATGGTTCATTAAATTTTCGAAAAGTAAAACAAAAAAAAGTGTCAAAAACTTTGAGTATTATCTTTTAAAATCACGCATCGAAATTGAAGCCTGCGACCTGGCGCAGATCATGATCAAAAATCCTGTAACATCTCCACTCGAGCATCTCGACAAATCTATCAACAGCAAGGTGAGTGAATACGCTCCTTTTGAAAGAGACAGCGCCTTGTATTTTTCGTCGTTGAGAGACAACTCGAAAAAAGATGCCAATGAAGTGAGCTACAACAAAATCTACCGCTCAGAGATTAAAAATTTAAGTTGGCAGCAGGTTACTCCGCTCGATACCAATATCAACGCGACTTACCTTCATAATGCCAATACCTGTTTTAGTCCCGACTACCGGCAGATGATCGTATCGCGCTGTAAATCGAAAAATGCTTCAGAGTACACCTGTGAATTATACGCGGGCAACATGGTCAATAACAAATGGCAGGCTTTGGAAAGAATGCCCGAACCGGTGAACCAGGCCGGGGTGAATACCTCTCAGCCTTGTTACGGAGAAATTGACGGTAAAACGGTTTTATTTTTTGCCAGCGACAGGCCAGGAGGAGAAGGCGGTCTCGATATCTGGTACAGTTTTATGAATGCTGACCAAACCTACGGTGAGCCCGTTAACGCTGGTAAGCAAGTGAATAGCCCCGATGATGAAATCACGCCCTGGTTCGTAAGCACCAAAAAAGCTTTGTTTTTCAGCAGCACTTTCCACAAAGGCCTCGGCAGCTTCGATATTTTTAAAAGTGAATTTGCCAATGGCGCTTTTTCTGAGCCGCAAAATGTGGGTTATCCGATTAACAGCAGTTATAATGATATTTATTATTCGGTGAATAAAAACGGCGACCGTGTGTATTTATCGAGCAACAGGGTGGGTTCTTTTTTCGAAAATAAATTAAACTGCTGCAACGATATTTACCGCTTCAGTATTGATCCTGTAGCCGAACCGCCCAAGCCTATTGATACACTTGAACTAATAAAGGGCCAGATGAAGTTGCTGGTGCCCCTGACCTTATATTTTCACAACGACGAACCCGATCCAAAAACCAAGAACACCAGTACAACAAAAAATTATGAAACTACATTTAATGAGTACAAAATCCTCTTGCCGGAGTACACACGTGAGTACACTGCCGGCCTGGCGGGTGACGAAAAGGAGAGTGCCGGGTATAAAATTGAGAATTTTTTTACCGATAGTGTTGACGCCGGGATTGATGACCTCAGGAAGTTCTCTGATCTTCTTGAGAACGTATTATTGAAAGGTGACACCGTGAAGATCACCATGAAAGGTTATTGCAGTCCCCTCGCCAGTACCGATTACAACATTAACCTGGCAAAACGACGTATCAGCAGCCTGCGCAATTATTTCGGTGAGACAAAGAATGGTTTGTTTTTAAAATACATTAATAATGAATCGGCGTTGGAGGGGAAAATTATTTTTGAAGATGTTGATATCGGCGAATTGCCCGCCAGCAGAGTAAGCGACGATTTTAAAGACAAACGTAATTCGGTGTACAGCCCTTATGCGGCATCTGAAAGGAAGATCCAGATCATAGCGGTTAGTTTCGGTAATTAAAGAGCCGGTTTGCTGAGTCTTGAAGTCCACCGTCATATTTTTTTCTTCTGTATTTATTTTTTAATTTAGACTTTACTCACAATTATTCAACCCAGATTATGCATTGGAGATTCGTTATGAAAGCCAAAAGCCCAACAAAAGATAAACTTTTGCGATTGAAGAGTAGTTACAATTACTGTGAAAGAGAAAAAGTTGCGAAGCCTTATCTTTTGAAGGGATTTTGGCTTGCAATAGGATGTCTAATGCATAATCTGGGTTTAAGGCATATGTTCATGTTGCGCCGCTGCATCTTTTTATTTTTTTTCGCTGTTTCGCTCGGTGGCATCTCAGCTACTGATCCTAAAATAAAACTGATTCCCGCTGACGGCCAGCCTGAAGGCACAAAAAGAATGGCGGCAATCTTGAAAGCGATTGCTGATACCGCTGATCCTGCGAAGGTTTTTTTCAACAACACCAAACGCGCGGAGCTGATCAATAAACAAATGGCAGGTAGCCCTTTCGAAAAGAAAGTGGGCGCAAAGGCAAATTATGCTTTTGAATTATTGCAGGCCGGCAAGACCAGCCAGTCCATTAAACAGCTTGAGTCATTCTTAAAGTCGGCAGATTCATTGAAGATTGACATCGGTACTAAATTTTATTCCCTGCTTGGGATTGCCTATATGCGTAAAGCCGAGCAGGAAAATTGCTGCGCCAGGCACACGCCTGAATCCTGTATCATACCAATTAAAGGTGCCGGCCTGCACAGTCTGAATGAGGGCTCAACAAAAGCAATTCGTATTTATGAAAAAATTCTTCAGAAAGATTCAACCGACCTGCAAACCCGCTGGTTGTTAAACCTGGCATACATGACGCAGGGCAAATATCCGGTTGCGGTTCCAAAAAAATACCTGATCCCCTTAAAAGATTCTGAGTCTGGAAAAGGTTTTGCTCATTGGGAAGACATTGCCCCGGCGCTTGGTATGAATGAAGAGAATATGCTGGGTGGCGCCTGCATGGAGGATTTTGACAAAGACGGATTTTTGGATGTAATGGTAAGTTCCCAGGGATTGAATGATGAATTGAAATTTTTTCATAACAAAGGAGACGGTACTTTTGAAAATATTGCAGCAAGGGCTGGATTGACCGGTATTGTTGGCGGCTGCAACATGGTGCATACCGACTATAACAACGACGGGTTCATGGACGTTTACATTATGCGTGGAGGATGGTTGAGGGCGGGGGGCAACATTCCCAATTCCCTGCTTAAAAACAATGGCGACGGCACTTTTGAAGATGTAACCATTGCTGCGGGTCTGTTGTCATTTCATCCCTGCCAGACTGCTTCCTGGGCCGACTTTAACAACGATGGGTTTCTTGATCTCTTTGTGGGGAATGAATCTGATAAAGGACTCAGGCACCCTTGCGAGTTTTTTATGAATAACAAAAACGGCACCTTTACCAACATCGCCCAAAAAATGAATATGGATGTGGTTGGTTTTGTAAAAGGCGTAAACTGGGGAGATATTAATAACGACGGCTTACCCGACCTGTACTGCTCGATGGTGGATATGAAAAATAAATTGTTCTTGAATCGTGGAGGTACTTCGGTGGAAGATTGGAAATTTGAAGAAATAGCCGGCCAGGCCGGAGTAGATGAACCTTATTATAGTTTTCCCTGCTGGTTTTTTGATTATGATAACGATGGCTGGCAGGATCTTTTTGTTTCGGGTTATAATCTCGACAGACTTTCGCTGCTTGCATATGACGCCGCCAACGAATACCTGGGGAACAAACCGCTTGCGGCTACACCAAAGATTTATCACAATAACAAAAACAATACTTTTTCCGATGTTTCAGCGGCGTTGGGTTTCGAAAACAGGGTATGTTATTCCATGGGCTCCAACTTCGGAGATCTTGACAATGATGGCTGGCTGGATTTTTACCTCGGAACAGGCAGCCCCGACTATCGATCTATTGTTCCCAACAGGATGTTTCACAGCGATTCGGGAACGTTTTTCAGCGAGGTGACTTATGGTGGTGGTTTTGGCCACATTCAAAAAGGGCACGCGGTTGATTTCGGAGACATTGACAACGACGGTGACCAGGACATTTTTTTACAGATAGGCGGAGCCGTTGAAGGAGATGTGTTCAGGAACGTTTTGTTTCAGAATCCGGGCAATAAAAACAAATGGATCATTCTTGAACTCGAAGGCACAACATGTAACAAAGCGGCGTTTGGCGCGCGCATTAAAATCAACCTTACCACGTCAAAGGGTAAATCCCGCGATATCTACCTCACCTGCGGAACCGGTGGTTCATTCGGCGCGTCATCAGTGCAACAGGAAATTGGCCTGGGGGATGCTGCGCAGATTAACACGATAGAAATTATATTTCCCGATCGTAATCCACAGCCGGTTATATACAAAGGCGCCGGGTGTAACCAGGCCTATAAAATTGTTCAGGGACAGGCTGATATTATTTTAAAGAAACTCAAACCTGTTTCATTTAAAAGAAACGGATAGTTACTCTGAAGACGTTTACTGTCCGGTTCTTCCGATCACCTGAAGTTCTCCCTGGTTTTTACCTATAAGCAAACATGGCTCTTTATTGATGGTAATTTTTTTCATGCACTTAACATCGCCGGGAACGTAAAAGCCGCTTTGCGCGAGAGACAAGGCTCTGTATTTGTGGCCACCGTTATTTTTAAGTACAAGTCCTATGCCCGCATCGTTACGGCCTGATTCTATTTCAGCACCATAATCATTACCGGCCAGCAAGAGGTCTGGTTTGCCATCTTTATCAAAATCATCGGCGATCACAGCGTTAACCGGGAATGTTTGTGCTTTAAACGGCAGGAGTTGCGCGGCGAAGATGCCTTCGTTATTAATAAATACCGTATTGGCGATGTTATTGGCTTTAAATACGGAGGCTTTTTGTAATTGCTCGGCCGTAAAAATGTCGGTCATCTTAGCGCGTGAATAATCCCGGTAGCGTAAAAATTTCTTTTTTAAGAAAAGCATCTGGTCAACCATATTATCGCGTATGGCAATTGGATAGGTGTCGCCATCCTGGTACAGGCAGATCACGCAGTCGGTGCTGCCGTTATTGTCAAAATCACTCACTGTCATGGTAATAGGATGCTCCTGGTTCCCACGGTACCGGGTATTGATACTAATATTCCCGCCAATCAGATCCATGTCGCCATCGCCATCAAGATCGGCTTTGGCAATGGTGTTCCACCAGCCGTATGAGTTATCGTACACGATAGCAGTGTTTTCAAGCGTACCCCTGTTGTTTTTGTATATTGTTAAAGGCATCCATTCGCCAACCATTATCAGTTCAGGCCAGGTATCGCCATTAATATCGCACCACAGGGCATCGGTCACCATACCGGGCTTATTGGGTGATGGTGAATTTTTCGCTATATCACTGAATACACCCTTTTTGTTCACCAGTAGATAACTGGCAGGGATCAAACCGTAATGTCCCGGTACAACGCGGCCACCGATAAAAATATCCTGGAAGCCGTCTTTATTAAAGTCTTCAATGGCAATGGCCTTACCGCTTGTAAACAAAGCAGGAAAGGCGGTATTCTTCGTGAAATTTCCTTTGCCATCATTATTATAAAGCCTAACCGGGTACATGCTTTCGTTGTTTGGAGAGTCGTTACCGCCGCTTACAACCAGCAGGTCTTTATCGCCATCGTTATCAGCGTCAAAGAACTCAGCGCCAGTGTCCTCGAATTTTAAGTCAGCGCTCAGCGCCGGACTTTTTACCTGCTCGAACTTTCCGTTTTTACCTTGTTTAAAAAATACTGCTTCGTTGTTTTTACTTCCACCTACAAAAAAATCCTCAGTGCCGTCACCGTTGATATCAGCTACGGCGATGCAAGGACCCATTTGAGAAAACTGGTGTGGTAATAAGGGCTCAAGTTTAAAATCTATGTAAGAATTTTCTTTATGCGTGTATAATATGTTGGTTTCGGCGCTGATGTCTTTATATGGTACTTTTTCAATTTCAGCTGTTTTTGGTATTTCGGTGGCCTCATCAGCCGAGAGCGTGTAAACCCTATTGGCCTCGAGGTTCACAATGGTTTGGCTTTTGCCGCTGGGCCAGGTAATAATGGCCGTCGCTCTGCTGTTTTTCTCAAGACCGAAATGAACAATATACTCGTGACTGGACATGAAACCCCTGGTAGGCATAAAATTCTGCATTTGTTTTCTACCGTCGGGCGTTTCGAGATTGATAACCGCTCCAATGCCATTAAAATTGCCTTTGTTTCCTTTTAATTTAAAGCGGATAAAATTATTGGTATTCGGAATTTCCTCAGCATTGTTTTTATAAATAAATGGCGGGTCGTAAACGTTATTTACTACCAGGTCAAGGTCGCCATCGGCATCAAGGTCAACATAGGCCGCACCGTTGCTCCACGACGGGGTGTCTAGTCCCGCAAGTTGTGCCAGCGGCGCAAAGGTTAGATTACCGCCGTTTTTATAAAAATAATTAACCGTTTTCTTTGAAGGGATGAGGTTGAGTATTTTCATGACCTGGTCGCTGCTGGCGGTTTTTACAACTTCCTTCCTGATCGAATCTGCCTGGAACATTACAAAATCGTTGTCGGTCACATCGCGCATATACCCGTTGGTAATAAACAGGTCTTTAAATCCGTCGTTATCAAAATCGGCAATCAAAGGTGCCCAGCTCCATTCTGTGAAGGCAACATTGGCAAGGTAACTGATATCGGAGTAGGTGTTGTTACCATTGTTGAGTTGCAGCACATTTTTGGCATATTGATAACCGAATCCATATTCCACCCGCTTATTATGATTGTCGTAATTACCAATCCCTTTGAGTTGTTTCTGGCGTTCAAAACTCTCGGGTAGCATGTCTACAACTATCAGGTCTGAGAGGCCGTCGTTATTAATATCAGCATAATCCGATCCCATTGAGGAATAACTCGTGTGTTTAAAATACTCGTCAAGCCGGTTTGTAAATGTGCCGTTTTTATTGTTGATGAATAAGAGGTCGGGGCTGCTGTAATCGTTGCAGGCATAGATGTCAGGGTAACCGTCTTTATTAAAATCATCAATAACTGCGCTGAGACCAAATGAATGTGTTTTTAGTCCTGCGGCATCGGTCTTGTCGGTAAAATGATTGTTTGTATTCTGGTAATAGCGGTAGCTTGAATTGGTATATTGTGTATCCTGCTGCGCAACTAATTTGCCTTTCGGATTGTAGGTCAGCTGTATCTTATTAGCGTATTGCATTTCAGGCGGGTGGTTCAACAAAAACAGATCTAAGTCGCCGTCAACATCCAGGTCATAAAAATAAGCCTGGGTGCTGAAGCTCGCGTCGTCAAGGCCGTATTCCTTTGCTTTGTCGGTAAAAGTCATGTTGCCGTTATTTACATAAAGGATGTTTTTGCGGAGTTCAGGGTCGCTCAGCGCCGATTTGCACATATAAATATCGGGTAATCCATCTGAATTAATATCCACAAAAGTTACGCCCGTTTTAAATCCTTTTCCCCCGTCAACACCGGCACTTTCGGTAATATCTTTAAATTTAAAATTACCCTGGTTAAGGTAAAGTTTATTGGGCACCATGCTGCCCGAAAAATAAAGGTCAGGACGCCCGTCGTTATTAATGTCTCCAATGGCAACACCACCGCCGTTGTATAGGTAGCCATAGGTAAGCGCGTTAAAATCTTTGGTTTCAATAATAATGTTTTTAAAATCTACACCCGACGCTTCAGGCGCGATCTTTGAAAAAAGAGTTTTCATTTGCCCCGACACCGTCAGGGTATAAAATGAGGTTAGGAATGAACAAAAAATGATCTTCTTCATTTGCGTGTTTTAATTTTTTCCATTACAAGTTTTCCTACTTTAATTCCCTGCTCGGCCCCGTTGGTAATGGCCGGCATAAAGTGTATACCGCCGTACATCCTGCTGATACCGGCTTCGGCAGATGCCTGTTCAAAAGATTTAAACGAGCGGGGAGGGATGCCTATATACATTTCAGAAGAGTCGGTATAAGTGTAAGGTTGAGGAATGACGCGGGTAAGAATGTACGATGAAGCGTTTGAGATAACGCTGTGTCCGCTGGTATATTCCGGAAATGGTGGTGTTTGGATGTACGGCAGCCATTTAGCGTCAATCAAACGGTTGATATAAGTTTCGGGCCGTATGCCGTGGCTCGTGAATTTCTCGGCCCAGCAACTCAAAAAGGCGTCGTATAAACCAATGGTTAAAAGCGCATAGGTCTCGGCTGTTTTTGTTTCATCGAAGTTCAGATTTCTGCAAGCCTGCCCGGCAATTTTGATCCAGTGACCGCCGGGAGAGATCTTGTGCACAAAATAAGTAATATGCCCCCTCGACATCGAAATGTTTGGGTTGCAATCCCAGAAAAGCGCTATTGTCTTTTGAACAGTATCCAGCGATTGAGCGGTTTTGTATACCTCGTAAGCGGCCTTGTAAAAATCAGAAGTCTTTTTCTCACTATAAACAAGGTTCGGTGCCGATCTGATCTGCCGGGCAGAATCCATTACCAGTGGTCGCATGTATGGCCAGTTGGGTTCAAGCGCGTTCATGTACTCCGGCGCTGTAGGTCGCCAGCAACCAATATCCTCCTGCAGTACATATCTTTCCATGGCTTTTATCTGGATGTAGTTATCTTTTAAGATCCAGTCGATAATTTGTTTTCCGGCCATGATACCAAATTTTGCCGAGGCATTGATCAGGTTAGTATCCAGGTTCTGTTTTTTCCAGTTATTTTTTTCTTCCTGTTCAAAAACAGTGATCATGCGTTCGGTAAACACCAGTTTTTTAGCAACCGTTGTAAAGGCAAAATCTGCCGCAACCGAATAGTTGATGTTACCTGTTTTTTCAAGGTTTAATTTTGGTAAGTGTTTTATCTGCCCGTTCAGCGAGCGTAACTGCGGGTTGCCTAAACATAAAACTTCGTAAGCAGCTATGTTGGGGTACACATACACGCGACTCGAAACGGGTGGGTTAAAAAGATCTTCCATCACAACCTCAACCAGCTTTTCGTTACACCTTACAAGATAATTTTTATGTGTTTGAGAAAATAAACCCTCATCAGGAGCCAGTACAAAAGCGGCAATGGCAATAAATAACTTCTTCTTCATTTTTTTCAATTGGGTATTTTGAAATCCTGTTGATTTTTGATAGCAAGATAAAAAAAATACCCTCAAGTTTTAAAAATTATGGATATTGTTTATAAGGCACTATCGCCCGATTGTGCCGGTGCAAATCCCGCATGGCGTCTATTCAAACCTCAAACTGTCAATCGGATCTAATTGTGATGCCCGTTTGGCCGGAAGATAACCACTCAGGAGACCAACAACAATACAAATGATCACCCCGGTTGTGATCCAGAACCATGGAACAAAAAAACCTGTGTTCAAAGCAAAACTAATGAGATTGCCAATGATGATGCCGAACAAAATGCCTATCAGACCACCGCTCACACAAATAACAACGCTCTCGATCAAAAACTGGTTCTTGATTATTTTATGGGTGGCGCCCATGGCTTTCCTGATGCCTATTTCACGCGTTCTTTCAGTAACACTTACCAGCATAATATTCATGAGCCCAATAGCCGCGCCCAGCAAGGTGATCAGCCCAATGATGGTGGCGCCCAGCGTTACCGTCTTCAGGTCTTTTATCAGCATCGAAGCCAGGTTGTCCGATTTTACTATCCCAAAATCGTCTTTTCCGGTGGTAGGAATCTTTCTTACTTTTCTGAATAAACCCCTTGCTTCGTTGAGGAGAATGTCCATCAGGGAGCTGTTTCTGGTGAGCACATTAATTGTAAAGCTCATGTCGTTTGACCCAAAATACTGCCTGGCCGTTGTTAAAGGAATAACACAGAGCTTATCGCCCCCAAATCCGGCGCTGTTGCCCTTGCTTTTTAAAACGCCTATCACCTTATAGTGTCCTCCGCCAATTTTAATGAACCTGTCGATGCAGTTTTCATTTTCGTCAAAAAGTGCCTTCTCCACATCTTTGCCTATAATGGCTAAATGACCACCGTTCACAATTTCAGCAGGATTAAAGTTTCTGCCTTTTTCAAGATCGTAACCCGCTGTTAAAATATAATTCTCGTCACTGCCAAATACCTGTATGTTGGGATTTGTTTTTTTGTTTTCAAATTTTATTCTTGCTGACATGCTGGCCATGGTCGAAATGGAAGTAATTACAGGATAGTTGAATTCTTTTTTGAACCTGGTGGCTTCTTTAAACGAAATGTTCTGGTACGCGCTGGCTTTTTTTCCTTTTCTGCCCACCCTGATGTTCATGTCAGCGTTCCTGATCGTGAAAGTATTGGCGCCCATGCTCGTGAAATTATTATTGATGCCGTTTTTAATGGCGTCAATAGCCGAAAGTATGCCTACCAAGGCCATAATGCCAATGCTTATGATGAGCATGGTGATCACAGCTCGCAGGCGGTTGGCTTTGATAGAATCAACAGCGATTGAAATATTTTCTTTAAGAAATGCCAGTCCTTAAAATTAAGAATAGAATTGGTTTGTTTTTCCATTTAATGAAGGAGCGGCACTTAAAAAATTTAAACGGCAAGAAACGGGTAAACGTTGGGTTTACCGGTAGATTTCTTTCTTTGCAGCGAGCAAGGTGTTTTTTAATAACGAAGCAATGGTCATCGGGCCCACACCTCCGGGTACGGGCGTGATGTAACTGCATTTTGGCGCCACTTCATCAAACTTTACATCACCTTTTAATTTAAAACCACTTTTGGTTTCGTGGCTTTCAACACGGGTGGTGCCCACATCAATTACCACGGCGCCTTCTTTTACCATGTTGCCTTTTAAAAACTCAGGACTACCCAATGCGCAGATAATAATATCGGCTTTTAAAGTATGAGAGATGAGGTTTTCAGTTTTGCTGTGGCAAAGTGTAACAGTGCAATTGCCCAGGGCTGTGTTTTTAGCCAGTAAAATGCTCATTGGCGAACCCACAATGTGGCTGCGGCCAATCACCACACAATTTTTGCCGCTGGTTTCAATATGGTAGTTTTCAAGCAACTGAACAATCCCGAAAGGGGTAGCGCTCACGTAACAGGGTAAATTTAAAACCATGCGACCCACGTTCACGGGATGGAACCCGTCAACATCTTTGGCAGGTTTTATGGCTTCAATAATTTTATGTTCGTTGATCTGCCTTGGCAGCGGCAGTTGCACGATGAAACCGTCAACATCATTGTTATTGTTGAGGTCATTAACGGCCTGCAATAATTTTTCTTCGGTAACGTAATCAGGAAAACGGAGTAGGGTAGACTTGAAACCGACCCGCTCGCAGGCCTTTATTTTACTGGCAACGTAGGTTTCGCTACCGCCATCATTACCTACTAAAATAGCGGCCAGGTGAGGTTGTTTTGAACCGCTCTTCATCATGCGTTGCACTTCATGCGCAATGTCATCCTGGATCTGAAGTGATATTTTTTTTCCGTCTATTAGCTGCATTAAATAATTTACAATTTTAGGATTTACAAATGACAATTTTTCTATCCAGTGTTTACAATCGTAAATCGTCAATTAATAAATTGTAAATCCTATTTTTTACTGTTTCGGCATTCCCTTTGGCATGTTCCGCATCATCTTGCTCATCGCGTTTTTATCATTCATCATGCGCATCATTTTGCGGGTATCTTCAAATTGTTTTAGCAGCTTGTTAACTTCCTGTATACCTTGCCCGCTGCCTTTCGCAACACGTTGCCTGCGTGAGCCGTTCAGTAGTTCCGGTTTGCCGCGTTCTTCAGGCGTCATACTGAAAATGATTGCCTCTATGCCCTTAAACGCGTTTTCATCAATGTCCATGTTCTTTACCGCTTTGCCAACACCGGGGATCATACCTACCAGGTCTTTGATATTTCCCATTTTTTTGATCTGGTGCAATTGACTTAAAAAGTCATTAAAATCAAATTTATTGGTGGCAATTTTTTTATTGAGTTTCCGGGCTTCTTCTTCGTTAAACTGTTCCTGAGCACGCTCTACGAGTGTTACTACGTCGCCCATGCCCAGTATCCTGTCGGCCATCCGTTCAGGATAAAACACGTCCAGCGCGTCCATTTTTTCGCCGGTGCCAATAAATTTAATGGGTTTATTAACTATGCTTTTAATCGAAAGCGCCGCGCCACCGCGGGTGTCACCATCGAGTTTGGTTAACACAACGCCGTCAAAATCCAGGCGGTCATTAAACGTTTTTGCAGTATTCACGGCATCCTGCCCGGTCATACTGTCAACCACAAACAAAATTTCGTTAGGCTTAATGGCCTTTTTAAGGTCCGAAATTTCATTCATCATCTGCTCATCCACAGCCAAACGCCCCGCTGTATCTATCAATACTACGCTGTTTCCGTTTTCCTTTGCCTGCTTAATGGCTGCTTCAGCTATTTTGATTGGGTTTTTCTCTTCTTTGTTACTAAACACCTCAATGCCGGTCTGCTCTCCCAATACATGCAACTGGTCTATAGCGGCCGGACGGTAGACGTCGCAGGCAACCATCAAAGGTTTTTTACCTTTTTTTGTTTTTAAATAATTGGCCAGCTTCCCTGTAAAAGTTGTTTTACCCGAACCCTGCAAGCCACTCATTAAGATGATTGTCGGATTACCGCCCAGGTATATATCTTCCTTGGTACCGCCCATTAATTTGGCAAGTTCATCATGGGTGATCTTCACGAGTAATTGCCCCGGCGAAACTACAGTGAGTACATTTTCTCCCAGTGCTTTTTCCTTAACGGTATCGGTAAATATTTTGGCTACTTTATAATTAACGTCGGCGTCAAGCAAAGCCTTACGCACCTCTTTAAGGGTTTCGGCAACGTTTATTTCTGTTATTTTCCCCTGGCCTTTTAAAACTTTAAGTGCGCGGTCAAGTTTATCCTGTAAATTATCAAACATGTAATTAAATTTTAACGAATGGCAAAGATAAGAAATTGACCGGACTAATTAAAGAAGGGATTTCTAAATTCAGGATTGGAAATGAATGATGAATCACTTAGGGTTTTGAGGAACAGGACTATTTTTCTTTTTTCACCTATGCTTAATTTTGATCCGCCCCTGTGTACGAACTCCATTTTTGAATCTATGGTGCTGCTTATTTTAAGGCCCTCGCTGTAAAAATCAAGAACCTGTTCAAGGCTTTTAAAACGGCCGTCATGCATGTACGGCGCGGTAAACAGGAGGTTACGAAGTGAGGGGATCTTAAATTTGCCATTATCGGCATTTTGTCCCGAATAGGCACCCAGACCTTTATCCCTGAACGGCTTTTTGTCATTTTGTTCGTCGAGACCATTATTGCTGAACTCCCCGGTTGTACCGAGGCCATTGCCGTCTGTTGTGTGGCAATGAAGGCAGTTGCCCTTCGTCATGTCGTTCATGAGTTCCAGCCCTTCTATCTCGTCCATTGTGAACTTCGCCTTGTTCGCAATCACCCTGTCATATTTTGAATCGCAGGAAATAAGCGTGCGTTCGAATTGAGCGATTAAATTCGAAATCAACACGCTGTCTATTATTTGTTTTTCACCGTAATAGGTAGAAATTTTTTTCCGGTAAAATTTGTTCCTGTTTATTTTTTTTACAACGTCTTTCCAGTTAAGGTTCATTTCTTTTGCATCCCTCACCGGGTGAAAGACCTGTTCTTCAATCGAAGCGGCCCTGCCATCCCAGAATAATTTTGGGTACCATGCCAGGTTGAATAGTGGCAAGGTATTGCGTACCTGCGGCTGACCATTAATTCCCTTGCTAAAACGGTTGGGGGAATCACTGAATGCGTACTGTTGTTTATGACAACTGGCGCAGGAGAAACTGCTATCGGAACTCAAAATCGGATCATAAAACAAATACCGCCCAAGTTCCACGCCGTTAACAGTTACTGTGTTGCCGGCAGAAACAGGCATTGGTGGGAAATAGCTCATCCTCGGAAACACATAGGGAGCGTCTTTAACTCCCACATCATAAGAAAAACAAAGGCTTAAAAAAATAAACAGTATAAAAAAAACTATGTCAGTTCTTTTCATAAACGATTTTGTGCCTGCTCATCTTTTTATTAATGGTGACATTAAGATAATACAGGCCCGGTTTATGCCGGCTGATGTCGAGCACCACTTTTGTATAATTGGGTCCAAAGACTTCAACGAGTTTTCCTTCGTTGTTGTATAATTGAATGTTGCTGATCATATCGTTGTCGCTTCTTTTTCTCATTTCAACATTTATGATGCCCGTTGTTACATTTGGATAAACAACCAGGTCACCAAGGTCACTGATCTCTTTTACCGGATGAAGGATGGTTTGGTGGGCAGTAAAATTGTCTATCATCCAGCCTTCTTTCTGGTTATCTGTACTGTCGGATTTAAAAGTAAACCTGAATAAAAGTGTATCGTTCTGAGTGGCAAAGGCCGGCTTTACACAAAGCCAGATGTCCCTCCAGGTGGTGTCTCTGCCGCTGAAACAATACACGTTCGCGTTAATGGTGTCTTTGTTCGCCGGCTGAAAGCCGTAGAACTGGTAGGTATTTAGATTATTGTGCGCGTTTTGCCAGGTAGTGCCGCTATTGTTAGAAAACTCAATAATACCACCGTCTTTTTTAGCGTCCATATCCAACTTTTGCTTCCATTGCAAAACGTATGGGGTGTTCATTTGTGCAGGGAGTGCGAAAACCGTGAAACTGGATGTGTTTCCCACCGGGTAGGGGTTGGTGGTACGGGTGATAATAACGTTTGGAGTGCTGCTGGCGCTGCTGAACAGCGTTTTTTGCGGCTGGCCTATTTGCCAGATGTTGTTGGTTCCTGAACCAATAGTTACGGGCAAACTATTCATTGGAATGCCGTCGAAAAATTGACTCCGGATTTGCCCACTCGCGATCAAAGTACTAAATAAAAACACGGTTGATAGATGTTTTTTCATAAGTATTAATTTAAGCTAATTTACAACTTTTGCGGACAAAAACAAGTAACTTTGTATTGTGAATGGCAACAACGGATATTTTATGCAGCAGGCTCTCGATCTTGCAAAAAAGGGATGGCCAAACGTGGCGCCAAATCCAATGGTTGGCTGTTTGATTGTTAAAAACGATGAAGTGGTAGCTTCGGGGTATCATGAACAATTTGGCGGACCACATGCCGAAGTAAATGCTGTTAATAACCTGCCTGAAGCTATCAATCCTGCTGACTGCACCTTGTACGTGACCCTCGAGCCCTGCAGCCATTTCGGAAAAACCCCGCCCTGCGCCGATCTCATCATCAGCAAAGGGTTTAAAACAATTGTGATCGCCTGTAACGACCCAAATCCAAAGGTTTCTGGCAATGGGGTTAAAAAAATGCTGGAGGCGGGCATCGACGTAACGGTTGGGGTATTAGAAAAAGAAGCAAAGGAGTTAAACAAACGTTTTATCACCTTTTTTGAAAATAAACGGCCCTATTTTATCTTAAAATGGGCGCAAACAGCCGACGGCTTTATCAGCAGAACGCCTCAGCCGCGTGACCCGGCCGGGGAGGCCGGCACCGGTAAGCAGGACAGGATTTCGGGCCCGGAGGCCAACAAAATTGTACACGAGCTGCGGGCCGAAGTGATGGGCATCATGGTTGGGAAAAACACAGTTTTAAACGACAATTCCCTGTTAACAACCCGGTTGGTTGAAGGAAAGAATCCTGCCAGGATCTTTATTGATAAAAATCTCGAGGTGCCTTTAACTTACAATATTTACAATACAGACGCCGAAACCATTGTGTTTAACGCCATTAAAAGCGAACACAGCGGCAGGATCCGCTTCGTTAAAATTAATTTTGATGAAAATGTGCTGCAGCAGGTCTCAGAAAAGTTATTCGGTTTAAACATTCAGAATGTGCTGGTGGAAGGTGGCAAATTTTTGCTGGATGACTTTATTAACCAGCATCTCTGGGATGAAGTGCTGGTTTTTCAAAATCCGCAGCTGGTATTTGACCAGGGTATTAAAGCCCCGGCTTTTGCGCTTAAAAACTCATTTGAACTTGCCGGTAACGATAAATTTTACCACCATTTTAAAAATGAGACCCTCCCGGCAAAAGGACTCCTCGCCAAAGAGATTTTTTGAGCTTTTGGCCCTTTTATACTGCCAAAAAGTGATATTTTCAAATATATATCAATTCACATTTGGTATATTAATTTTCTTAGTGTATATTTGCGTCCCTTTTTAAGAGGAAATTAATTTAAGATAAAGATTTAAATCATGTCACGTATTTGTCAGTTAACAGGAAAAAAGGCTATGGGCGGAAACAAAGTATCGTTTTCGAATGCTAAAACCCGTCGTCAGTTTAAAGTGAATTTAAAACGCAAACGTTTCTTTATTCCGGAAACAAGTGAATGGATCACTTTACGTGTTTCAACTTCAGCGTTAAAAAATATCAATAAAAAAGGCATCAGTGCCTGCTTAAAAGAAGCCAGGGACAGTGGCATTTTAGCATAATTATAAAAAATCAAATGAGCAGATATGAAGCGAGCTCCGCTCTACTTTAGTATCGCTTCACAATTAAAAAAGAGTCATGGCAAAAAAAGGCAATAGAATCCAGGTAATTTTGGAATGTACCGAGCATAAAGAAAGCGGTAAACCGGGAACTTCCCGTTATATTACAACTAAAAACAAAAAGAACACCACAGAGCGCATCGAGTTGAAAAAATACAACTCAGTGTTGAAGCGCATGACTGTTCATAAAGAGATTAAGTAATTAAAACGTTATTCGTTAAAAGTTATACGTAAAACGAATAACCATTAACAAATAACATATAACATTAAGAAAAATGGCAAAGAAAGTAGTTGCAACGTTAAAATCAGGTAAAGGAAAAGACTTTACTAAAGTGATCAAAATGGTAAAATCACCAAAAACTGGTGCTTACAACTTTAAAGAAGAGATTGTACACAACGATCACATTCAGGATTTCCTGAAAGAGAAATAATTTATTTATTTTTTATTTTTTTAAAGAAATTCTTTCCCCATTAAAGGAAAGAATTTTTTGTTTTACATATCTTAGTACCCGAATTCACAATAGTTCACTAAGCCTGCCCTCAATCCATAATGAGTTTTTTTTCCAAACTGTTCACCAAAGAAAATAAAGAAAGCCTCGATCAGGGACTTTCTAAAACCAAAGAAAGTTTTTTTGGGAAGTTAACAAAAGCCATTGCGGGTAAAAGTACAGTAGACGACGAAGTGCTCGATAACCTCGAGGAAATTTTAATTTCAGGCGACGTGGGTGTAGGAACCACTTTAAAAATCATTAAGCGCATCGAAGAGCGTGTAAAACGTGATAAATATGTGAACACAACAGAGTTGAACAATATTCTCCGTGAAGAGGTTGTTTCACTTTTGTCTGAAAACAACAGCCACAATAATAAAATTCATTTCTCGGCAGAACTGCTTAAAAAACCATACGTAATAATGGTTGTAGGAGTAAATGGGGTAGGCAAAACAACCACTATAGGTAAGTTGGCCCACCAGTTTAAACAAGCCGGCAAAACTGTTGTATTGGGCGCTGCCGACACTTTTCGTGCCGCCGCTGTCGACCAGCTCATCATATGGGGAGAACGCGCAGGAGTGCCTGTAGTGAGCCAGGGAATGAACGCCGATCCCGCAAGCGTGGCCTTTGATACTTTGAGTAGTGCCAAATCAAAAGACGCCGATGTGGTTATCATCGATACCGCGGGCCGTTTACACAACAAGGTGAATTTAATGAACGAACTCACCAAGATCAAGAACGTTATGAAAAAAGTAGTGCCCGACGCCCCTGATGAAGTGCTGCTGGTGCTCGACGGCAGTACAGGACAGAATGCCATTGAACAATGCAAACAGTTTACCGCGGCTACCGACGTTACAGCTTTGGCAGTGACTAAACTCGATGGCACCGCCAAGGGCGGCGTGGTGATAGGCATTTCCGATGAATTTAAAATACCTGTAAGGTACATTGGTGTAGGTGAAAAGATCAACGACCTCCAGGTTTTTGACGCGGCAGGTTTTGTTGACAGCCTGTTCAGCAAATAATTTCCCTTCCCAACAATAATTTAACGTTATGTTGTAGTTTGCGGTTGAATTTTGGCCTTTTTAAATGCCATGTCACTTCGAGTCCCGATGGCTATCGGGAAGAAGTGGTCTCGACTACGCTCCTTTGGTCGCCGGAGGCGAGGCGACCTGAAGCATTTCCAACCCTAAACTACAACAGGGCATAATTTAATTGTCGGCCTTTGTTGATTTCCTTTCAACAAGGTTCTTTATTTTCAGAATTTTTTTTTTAATATTACATAATTAAAACAAAACCCTGATGAGAATAATAAAATCTTTCCTTGCACTAGTCCTGTTTGCCTTATGCATGCCGCTTGCCGCTCAAACCCCTGCATTTGAAGAACTGGAATTTGAAATGGATTCAGTGGCTTCCGTTTACAAACCTACTGGTAAAAATTTTGTATTGATCCGTTCAAAACGTGGTAACAGCGGCTTGAACAAGACCCCCGCCGGAGATGCCATTACTTCCGCGGAAGTAACCGAGATTGTACTCGTATTTTCAGAAACTGATCCTGGTGACATCGCCGAACGCGAAGAAGCTAACCAGGAACGTTGGGAAAATCTCCTCAGGACCTACCCCGAATTTTTCCAGTTCAGCACGACTTACAAAACCCTTTGTCAATGTAAAAATGGCGGCGACGTTGAAGCATTTAAGGGTGGACAGGGTTTTTATGTGTACATCAACGGCGAAGCACCTAAAGTAGCCGCAGAAACGCCTAAGGCAGAAGAAAGCAAACCTGCACCGCCTAAAACCGAACCGAAAACAGAAACACCCAAAGCGGCACAAAACACGCCGGCTGCCAAAACCGAAGAAAAAAGGATCGTTGAAGAACCAAAGGCCGCGGTGACGGATAAAACTGCCGTAAAAACACCAGATGCGCCGGCAATTAAAGAAAACAAGCAGGAAACCGCTAAAGAAAACAAAGAAACCAGCACAACCAGGAATGAAGAGAAAAGCAATACTGCCGCAGCCGAAACACCAAAAGTAAAAGCTGTAAAAAAACCGGGGGTAGCTAAATCGCGCAGGGCAAAAGATCCAAGGGCCTGCCGCATGGCCTGCTACGAAAATGGTGCCGAGAGCCTTGACGCTTTCCTGAAAGACAATATCAAGCTGTCTAAAAAAGAAAGGCGCAAGGCTAAAAAACTCACGCCTGTTGCCAAATTGCAGCTGAATGTCGACGGGTCCATCAAAAAAGTAATGGTGACCTGTACCGACGAAAAATTAAACCTCTTGATCACAGAAGCCTTTAAATCCATGAATCCCTGGAACGCAACCGTTAAAAGCGGTGTTACCGTGAAGTCTGAAGTGAAGGTGACTTTGAAGTTTGATAAAAAAGCCAAGAGTTTTAAAGCCTTTGAGGTGGCGGTTACGCCGCGTCTGGCAATAAAATGCAAATGCGTGAGTGATTCAGAACTCTTTGATTAGTGCTCTTCCAGGCATTTTGGGTAGTTAACGTGTAAGCACAACAATAAGCTGCAGCAACGTTTTAAATTAGTTACCATGTACTTAATAGAGTAAGCTGCCAGTGGACCTTAATTCGTAATAATTGTATATAAACGTCAGATTATCTGAAAAACTGCCTTCCTGCCGCAAACTCATGCTCGTGGGATATCGACCCTTGTAGTTTCTTTTGCATGCGAAACCCAATCTAGTCGGTTTTCCGTTGATGATCGAAGAGGTATAATAATCTGATAATTCCATCTCTGCAAAATAAAACACTAATGGTGAGTTAAAATCGGTGATGGTTAGCGGATCGTAACTTTTAAATAATCCGGCGAAGGCCATGTCATGATTTGAATTGTAATTATAAACAGTTGACACCGCCGAGGTTTTTGGGTTTCCTAGCTGAGAATAAGTAAGCGTATCAGTAATTAAATCCAGATGGTTGCCAGTATAGTGGTAGAGTCGCTTTCCTTTTTGACCAGTAACAATACCATTATTGTGGGTGAATGTCACAGAGTCCCTAAACCCATTGCTATTGATTCTTAAAAGTTTCTCCAGCTGATTAATTGAATTATATAAATAGGTACTGCTATATGTTGGCGCTGTGACAAGGATTATTCTGTTGTTAGCATTATAAGTATACACTTCAGAATAACTGGTAACTTTCCACTCTTTTTGGTTACCAATTGTGTAATCAACAGTGTCTACGACTTTTACGGAAGAAAGTCTTCTGTTTTCATCGTAGATGAATTTATAATATTTGGACCCAAATGCTGACTTAGCCAATACTGATTTTAAGAACCAGGGATCTGAGTACCCCGGCTCTGATGATTTATTTTTTTTACATGCTAACAGGAAAAACAGGCTCCATAAAAACAAAATAACAATTTTACTCATAGCTTTAATTTGTTAGTGTTATTAAGGTCCGCCGAGCAATAACTCTGTTAAACCCCGTCGCTAATTATTTGTTTACGGATTCTGGACTAAACCCATTCATTAACCAAACGAACAGAACACATTAAAAGTTGGGTGCCCACGGTAATTTTAAATCAGAATATTTTGACTTGCGCAAAACGCCTTCAGGCGCTCATCCGCTGAGTTTGTTTCTTTTTCCGCCAAGGCTAGTTCCGCAGCCCAGTGCGCGTTATTCTTTGTTTGTTTTTCCTTGTCGTTCTGTATTCTGTCGAATTTAATATTGGACTCCAGGAAATTATTTATCACTGCCCAGGCCTCAGGATTTTTTTCTTTCAGCGGTTCAAGCAGCGTATTTCTTTTTTTAAAACTCGGTGGTGCGTCATTCTTCAAGCCGTTATGTTCGGCAATTTTATATAAAGGTTGCATCAGTAAATTTTTAGTGTCGTTGGTCATGATTTTTTTATTTGGCCACAAAAGTATGAACAAAAATGAAAGTAGGGGAAAAGGCTGCAATTTAAACCGGCTTTAGCATTGATGCATGCCTGTTTTTCTGGTTGATTTCATTCCTGCCCTTACCTGCACTTTTTTTGGTGGAAATGCCCGTAATTGTTAAAAAAATGCTTTCTGTTAAATTTTTCAATTTCCTGACAATCAGTGGATTTAAAAAACCTGCCTGTGGTTCCGTTGCTTTTTTTGTTCCTATATTTGTAACCCGATTTTATTGAGGCAAAATCGATAATTAAATAAATAAGTTTAATCCCTCAAATCCAGCCTTAAGGATTTGATACAAGTAAAGTAAAAATGGCAGAAAAAGCCCTGGTAACAGGTAATCCGGATTTCGACTGGAATTCGATCGGTAAAAAACAAGACAATTATACAGCGGAAGAAAAAGAAAAACTGGATACATTGTATGGTGAAAAATTAAGCACAATTGCAGACCTTCAAATCATCGAAGGCGTTGTTGTGGCTAAGAATAACCGTGAAGTAGTAGTAAATATTGGTTATAAATCAGACGGCGTTGTGGCTCTTTCGGAGTTTCGTTACAACCCTGATTTAAAAGTTGGTGACAAAATTGAAGTTTTTGTTGATAAAGCTGAAGATTTGCAGGGCCAGTTGGTACTTTCTCACAAGAAAGCCCGCGCCGGCAAAAGCTGGGATCGTGTTAACGATTCCCTTAACAATGATGAGATCATCAAAGGATTCGTTAAATGCCGCACCAAAGGCGGTCTCATCGTTGATGTATTTGGTATTGAAGCATTCTTGCCAGGTTCTCAGATCGATGTTAAACCTATCCGTGATTACGATATCTACGTTGGTAAAACCATGGAATTTAAAGTGGTTAAGATCAACAATGAATTTAAAAACGTTGTAGTATCCCACAAAGCCCTCATTGAGGCTGAACTGGAAACACAAAAACGCGACATTATCTCTAAACTCGAAAAAGGACAGGTATTGGAAGGAACTGTGAAAAACATTACTTCTTATGGTGTGTTCATCGATTTAGGCGGTGTTGACGGTTTAATTCACATTACAGACCTTTCATGGGGTCGTATTAATCACCCTGAAGAGATCGTTAAATTAGACGATAAGATCCAGGTGGTAATTCTTGAGTTTGATGATGATAAAAAACGTATCGCATTGGGTTTAAAGCAATTAACTCCTCATCCTTGGGAAGCGTTGAGTACCGACATTAAAGTTGGCGATAAAATTAAAGGTAAAGTGGTTGTAATTAACGACTACGGCGCATTTATCGAAATTGCACCAGGAGTTGAAGGTTTGGTTCACGTAAGTGAAATGAGCTGGAGCCAGCACTTACGCAGTGCTCAGGAGTTTGTGAAAATTGGCCAGGAAATCGAAGCCATTATCCTTACCCTCGACCGCGAAGAGCGCAAAATGAGCCTTGGTATGAAACAATTAACCCCTGATCCTTGGAATATGATCATGGAGAAATATTCTAAAGGTTCAAAACACACAGGAACAGTGCGTAATTTCACAAATTTCGGCGTGTTTGTTGAATTGGAAGAAGGCGTTGACGGTTTGGTTCACATTTCTGATCTTTCATGGAGCAAAAAAATCAAACACCCAAGCGAATTCTGCAAGGTGGGCGACAAAATGGATGTGGTTGTTCTTGAGATCGACGGTGAAAACCGCCGCCTGAGCCTCGGCCACAAACAACTCGAAGAAAATCCGTGGGATGTTTTTGAAACCGTATTTACTATCGATTCAATTCACAAGGGAACTGTTACTTCAGTAAACGATAAAGGTGCTACTATTGGCTTGCCATATGGTGTTGAAGGCTTCGCGCCATCACGTCACCTTAACAAGGCCGATGGAACACAAGCCAGGGCAGAAGAAGTGCTTGATTTCAAAGTAATTGAATTCAGCAAAGATTCTAAAAGGATTGTTGTTTCTCACGCACGTTTGCATGAAGAAGTGAAGGAAGAAGCAAGGAAGATTGAAAAAGCTACCAAAAAAGCCGATTTCGAAGACAGCAAAAAAGCAGTTAAAAAGGTAAAAGATAATCAGGAAAAAACCACTTTAGGTGATATTTCTGCTTTATCTGACCTGAAAGATAAATTGGACGGTAAGAAATAGTCCTGCAGCTCTTGACGAACTCGAGTCACTTCGAGCGTAGTCGAGAAGCGCAAAACACTCCCGATAACGACGTGTCGTTTATGGGCAACTAATAACCTCGCCAGGGTTTTTAGTTTTTTGAGAGCCAGAAACCCCGCTTTACGCGGGGTTTTTGGTTTATTGTAACCTAAATGTGTTCTTGTTGGGACCAGATTAATTTAAAAACCCAACTTATGAAAAACACTGCTATTTTTTTACTATTGCCGTTCCTTGTTTGTGCACAATCTTCAAATTCAGAACTACGCGTGGAAACGCCGGTGAAGGCCGTAACCCTTTACCTCGATGGGGCAGAGGTGGCGCAGCAAAAGGCTGTGAGTTTAAACGCCGGCGTCACAACAGTTATCTTTACCAACCTCTCTTCAAAATTAATTCCAAAAAGCATCCAGGTCAACGTTGGCGAAGGTGTGAGTGTTTTGAGCATTACCGAAAAGCTTAATTTTTTGAGCCCCGGCACTGAGAACTTCAAATTAAAACGTCTGAAGGATTCCCTTAAAAACAACCAGTACCAGGCCCTGCAACTGGGATCGGATAAAGATGCCTATGAGAAGGAGAAAGAGCTGCTTGCAAAGAACAATAGCATTGGCAGTCAGGAAAAAGGCGTATCCATTGCGGAACTGAAATTAGCCGCAGATTTTTATCGCGTAAGGATCAAGGAAATCAATACCGAGATACTTAAACTCGACACAAAAATAAATGATTTTGAGGCCGTAACAACGCGATTGCAACATGAACTGGGGGAACTCAACTCTGGCGATAACAGGCCTACCGGGGAGATCAGTATCCTTTTGCAAACCGATGTAAAGACAGCAACAAATATTGATTTGAAATATGTGGTTTCTGATGCCGGCTGGGCGCCTTTTTACGAATTAAAGGCCGAAGACCTGAGCAAGCCTATTACGCTTGTTTACAGGGCGCGTGCTTTCAATAATTCGGGTATCAACTGGAATGATGTAAAAGTGAAGTTGTCTACCTCTGACCCTACACGTAACGCAGCCAAGCCGATGATAGCGCCCTGGTACCTGAATTTTCATTCCAATCCGGGTGGCGATGGGTACGGGAACCCCCAACAATATCAAAATTCGCAGATAAGCAATGAGAACCTCGAAAACCAGAGCGATAAACGAACCATGAGCGACGCGGAGCTTAAATCGTGGGATAGTTACCAGAAAAAGCTAAGCAAGGTAGGCGAAGGCAAGGTCAAGTACGAAGACGTACAGGTGTCGGAACTCAGTGCAGAATTCGAAATAAAAAAAACATATTCCATTCCTTCAGACGCCAGGCCTTATTTTGTTGAAGTGACTACTTATAGCCTTAACGCGACGTTTAAACACTTTTCGATCCCAAAAGCTGAAAAAAACGCGTTCCTGCTTGCACGGATTACCGGCTGGGAAGATCTTGACCTCATTGAAGGCCCGGCCAACGTTTATTTTGGTGGCGCCTTTGTTGGCCCCTCATACATCAATCCGCGCAGTGTTAACGATACGCTTGATCTCTCGTTTGGCCGCGACAACAGGGTACTTGTTACACGCACCAAAATCAAGGATTTTAACAAGGAAAATGTTTCAGGAGCGAACCGAAAATTGTATTATTCTTACCAGATCTTCATCAAAAATAACCGTAAAAGCCCTGTATATATTGACGTTGAAGACCAACTCCCTGTTTCGCAGAACAGCGAAATCGTGGTTGATGAAGTGGAGATTTCCAAGGGCCTTGTGAATAAAGACGACGGTAAAGTAAGTTGGAAATTCCTGGTCCCACCCGGCGAGTCACAGAAAATAACTTTCACTTACAGCATTAAATATCCCCGAAACAGGAGGGTGCAAACAGAAAAACAATTCCGAAAAATACGCGGAAAATTCTAGCGGGAGGCTACGTTAAATGTGTTTTAAGCTGTTGATTTTTAACAACATGCGTAATGTTTGGTTTATCGCGCAATAAAGTTGGGTTTCTTCCGTTCTACAAACAACACTAACTATTTTAAAGAATTATAAACGCTTAAAACACTATTTTTTATTGCCTATGACAGAAACATTTACTCATGGACTTGATTTGAATGTAAAACCCTCGCCTGAAGAACCAAAAATACCTTTCGCAGGTTTTGCTGAACCATCAAAAAACGTAATTCAAAACATCCTGAACTTCAGTAAAAACCTGGAGATCAAACGCTCAAAATTTGTCAGTGACATAGAGCTCATCAAGAGTTGATAACAGGGCGTTAAAAACACCATAAAAAGGGCTAAAACAGGTTGTTTTGGTCTTTTTTTTTGTTTTTCACAAAAGAAGTTAACACAGGCTTATTGAATAAATGTATTCAATTTCAAATATTGCCGTTCACAAATGGCTATCTTTGAAAAACAAAAAAAGAAACCCTATGAAAAAAATGTTATTTATTGTGGCCGTCGCCGCGCTGTTCACCACTTCGTGCAGCAAAGACAGAGTCTGTACCTGTAAAGATACTTCAGGAGATGAGGACAAAGTAACACTTGTAAAAGTGACCAAGGGCCAGGCAAAGGCAAATTGCGTTTCCACGAAATATGATGATGGTAACGGCAATACTTACACAAATACCTGCGAATTAGACTAACCTTAAAACCCGCAAAGATGAAAAAATCACTATTAATTATAGCAGTTTTAGGGCTTACATTTGCTTCCTGCAAAAAGGATCGCGTGTGTTCCTGCAAGACTGTGTCGGCGCATAAACTGAAAACAAGCCCCGCACCGCCTGTAGGGCTGACTGCTCCGGCAGATCATGTGGATGATGACAAATACACTTTGGTTGACGCGTCTTTAAGAACAGCCAACAGAGCCTGTATTCACACAAAATATGAATACGAGTCTACTTATTGGACCACAACAGTTGACCAGAACTGTAGTTTAGAATAAAGATTAAAATTCTCTTTTAAAAAACCGCCCTATTCGGCGGTTTTTTTATTTACTGAAGTTGCTCCGGTTTTTTTTCTTCTGAGCAAAAAAAACCTTGTTTTTGCCACTAAACGCTATGGTACTCCCCTAAAATATTCCCGCGGCAGGAGATTGCATTTTCCCACCTTTTTCGCCTGATTTTACATTTACTTAACCCTTTTCAACAATAGCTTAAAAATAAACGGTTGTAAGGCCAAAATATTTCCACAAATGTGTTGCGTGTTGGAATTAATTTATTATCTTTGCCCTCCCAAAAAGGGGAAAACAGCTGAAAACCAATAATATCAAGTAATACAAAGGATTTAAAATGCCTACAATACAGCAATTAGTAAGAAAAGGTCGCACAAAACCGACCAACAAAAGTAAATCGGCCGCTTTGGACTCATGTCCACAACGCCGTGGCGTATGTACCAAGGTGTACACAACTACGCCCAAAAAACCTAACTCAGCTATGCGCAAGGTAGCCAAGGTGCGTTTAACCAACAAACAAGAGGTAATTGCCTATATTCCCGGTGAAGGACACAACCTGCAGGAGCACTCAATCGTGCTTGTTCGCGGTGGTCGTGTGAAAGATTTGCCAGGTGTGCGTTACCACATTGTTCGTGGAAGCCTTGATACAGCAGGAGTAGAGGGACGTAAGCAACAACGTTCAAAATACGGCACTAAACGTCCTAAAGCAGGAGCTGCAGCTGCTCCGGCCAAGAAAAAATAAAATTAAAGAATAAAGACTTTATACAATGAGAAAAGCCAGAGCAAAAAAACGTGTGTTGTTACCTGATCCAATTTATAATGATATCCTGGTAACCCGTTTTTTAAACAACTTAATGTACGACGGTAAGAAAAATACCGCTTCTACAATTTTTCACGATGCAATTGGCATTGTTGCAAAACGTACCAATGAAGATGGATTAGAAGTATTCAAAAAAGCCCTCGCTAACGTAACGCCTCAGGTTGAGGTGCGTTCACGCCGCGTGGGTGGTTCTACATTCCAGATCCCTTCTGAAATTCGTCCTGACCGTAAAATATCAATGGCCATGAAATGGCTTATTTCTTATTCCCGCAAACGTAACGAAAAATCAATGGCTCAGAAATTAGCCGGTGAGATCGTTTCTGCTTCTAAAGAAGAAGGTGCTTCCTTTAAGAAAAAAGAAGATATTCATAAAATGGCTGAAGCCAACAAAGCATTTTCACACTTTAGATTTTAATTAGAACAAATGGACTTACGTTATACAAGAAATATAGGGATTGCCGCTCACATTGACGCTGGAAAGACAACTACAACTGAGCGTATTCTTTATTATACTGGTGTAAATCACAAAATCGGCGAGGTACACGATGGTGCTGCCACAATGGACTGGATGGCTCAGGAGCAGGAGCGTGGTATTACAATTACTTCCGCGGCTACTACCTGTTTCTGGAAATACCGCGATAATAACTACAAAATTAACATTATTGATACCCCGGGCCACGTTGACTTTACCGTAGAGGTAAACCGTTCATTGCGTGTATTGGATGGTCTTGTATTCTTATTTTCAGCTGTTGATGGCGTTGAGCCACAATCTGAAACCAACTGGCGCTTAGCCGATAATTACAATGTTACCCGTTTGGGATTTGTTAATAAAATGGACCGTCAGGGTGCGGACTTTTTAAATGTTGTAAAACAAACAAGAGAAATTTTAGGTGGTAATGCAGTTCCCCTGCAATTACCAATTGGTGCTGAAGAGACTTTCGTTGGTGTTGTTGACCTGATCAATAACCGCGGAATGGTGTGGAATGAAGATGATAAGGGAATGACTTACAAAGAAGTTCCTATTCCTGAAGACATGAAGGAAGAAGTAGCTGAGTGGAGAGAAAAAATGCTTGAAGCTGTTTCTGAATTCGACGACAAGATCATGGAGAAGTTCTTTGAAGCTCCTGAAACTATCACCGAGAGAGAAGTATTAGACGCATTGCGTAAAGCCTGCGTTGCAAATAAAATCGTTCCAATGGTTTGCGGATCATCTTTTAAAAATAAAGGTGTACAAACCATGCTTGACCTGGTAATGGAATTAATGCCAAGCCCGCTGGATAAACCTGAAACAAAAGGTACCAATCCCGACACCGGCGAAGAAATTTCACGTAAACCAGATGTAAACCAACCTTTTACCGCTTTGGCCTTTAAAATTGCAACCGATCCGTTTGTAGGTCGTTTGTGTTTTTTCCGCGCCTACGCGGGCCGTTTAGATGCAGGTTCTTATGTGCTTAACACCCGTTCAGGCAACAAAGAGCGTATCTCCCGTATTTTCCAGATGCACGCCAACAAACAAAACCCGGTAGAATTTATCGAGGCAGGTGATATTGGTGCAGCAGTTGGATTTAAAGACATTCGTACCGGCGACACTTTATGTGATGAAAAACATCCTATCGTGCTTGAAGCTATGAATTTCCCTGAACCGGTTATCGCAATTGCCATTGAGCCTAAAACTCAGGGTGACCTTGACCGTTTAGGTGTAGGCTTAAACAAATTAGCTGAAGAAGATCCTACTTTCCGTGTTAAAACAGATGAGGATTCAGGTCAAACTATTATTTCCGGTATGGGTGAGCTTCACCTCGAGATCATTGTTGACCGTTTAAAACGCGAATTTAAAGTTGAAGTTAACCAGGGGTCACCTCAGGTAGCTTATAAAGAAGCAATTACAGGCACAGTTGATCACCGTGAAGTATACAAGAAACAATCTGGTGGACGTGGTAAATTTGCCGATATTAAATTTACCGTGAGTCCGGTTGACGCTGACTGGGATTTCGCTAAAAATGGTGATTTACAGTTTGTTAACGAGATTACAGGTGGTAATATTCCACGTGAGTTTATCCCGGCGGTTGAAAAGGGTTTCAGAAACTCTCTAAACAATGGTGTTTTGGCAGGATATCCTTTGGTTGGTCTGAAAGTAGTTTTAAAAGACGGATCTTACCACGCGGTTGACTCCGATGCATTGTCTTTCGAGATCTGTGCAAGAGGCGCCTACCGTGAAGCTTTACCAAAATGTAAGCCTATTTTATTAGAGCCTATCATGAAAGTTGAGGTTTTAACACCTGAACAAAACATGGGTGACGTTGTAGGTGACTTAAACCGTCGCCGTGGACAAATCGAAGGCATGGATTCTAAAGGAAATGCGCAGGTAATTAAAGCGAAAGTGCCTCTGTCTGAGATGTTTGGATACGTTACGCAGTTGCGTACTTTAACTTCAGGCCGTGCTACTTCAACTATGGAATTCAGTCATTACAATGAGGCGCCTACAAACATTGCGGCTGATGTAATTTCAAAAGCAAAAGGAAAAGCAGAAAAAGTTTAACCAATATAAAAAATACGTTCTTTTATTATGAGCCAACGAATTAGAATTAAATTAAAATCATACGATTTCAACCTGGTTGATAAATCAGCCGAAAAAATCGTTAAAACTGTAAAAGCTACCGGTGCTGTAGTGAATGGTCCAATTCCATTACCAACCAACAAACGTATTTTTACTGTATTAAAGTCCCCGCACGTTAATAAAAAAGCGCGTGACCAGTTTCAATTGTGTGCTTACAAACGTCTTTTAGACATTTACAGCTCATCTTCAAAAACGGTTGACGCTTTAATGAAACTCGAATTGCCGAGTGGTGTTGAGGTTGAAATTAAAGTTTAGTGGCATAGAGCAAAAAGGCCGCAACACATTCAAAAAAATCAAGAATTAAATAAATCAAAAAATAAAGAATAATGTCAGGATTAATTGGTAAAAAAGTAGGAATGACGAGCTTCTTCGATGCCAATGGTAAATATTTACCATGCACAGTTATTGAAGCGGGTCCTTGCGTAGTTACGCAAGTAAAAACCAATGAAAAAGACGGTTACACAGCTGTACAGCTGGCTTTTGATGAGAAAAAAGAAAAAAACACATCAAGTGCCATGAAAGGTCATTTTGAATTAGCAAAAACGACCCCAAAACGTAGAGTAGTTGAATTCCGTCATTTCGAGGAAAGCAAAAATTTAGGTGATGTATTAACAGTTGACCTGTTCGCTGAAGGCGATTTCGTTGATGTGGTTGGTACCAGTAAAGGTAAAGGATTTCAGGGTGTTGTAAAACGCCATGGATTCAGCGGGGTAGGGCACGCCAACAAATCTCACGGTCAGCACGATCGTGAAAGGGCGCCTGGTTCACTGGGAGCATCCTCAGATCCATCACGTGTAATGCCGGGAAGGCGTATGGCCGGAAGGTTAGGCGGTAACCGTAAAAAAATTCAGAATCTGGTTGTAGTGAAAGTTATGGCTGAAAAGAACCTTCTTATTATTAAAGGTTCGGTACCAGGAGCAAAAGGGTCTTACGTTTTAATCGAGAAGTAATCATGCAAGTAGAAATATTAAACATAAGTGGTAAAAAAACCGCTAAAAAAGTTGATCTCGTTGATTCAATTTTTGGAGCAGAGCCAAATGATCATTGTATTTATCTTGACGTTAAGTTGTTTTTAGCAAACCAACGCCAGGGTACTCACAAATCTAAAGAACGTGCAGAAATCTCACGTACCACAAAAAAATTAAAGAAACAAAAAGGTACCGGTGGCGCTCGTGCCGGATCTATGAAATCGCCTTTATTCATTGGTGGTGGTCGCGCTTTTGGTCCAAGACCACGCGATTATTCATTTAAACTGAATAAAAAGGTAAAGGCCCTGGCCCGTATTTCAGCTTTAACTTATAAAGCAAAAGAAAACGCAATCACTGTTCTTGAGGACTTCAACTTTGAGGCCCCAAAGACCAAAAATTACGTTGACTTAATGAAAAACCTCAACTTTACTGACAAAAAGACCCTTTTGGTGCTGGGCGATGCAAATAAAAATGTATATTTGTCGTCCCGTAATATTCAGGGTGCAAAGGTTGTAAAAGCTTCTGACTTAAATACATACGATATTTTAAATGCAGAAAGTTTAATCCTGGCAGAAAGTTCAGTAAAAGTACTTGAAACAATATTAAATAAGTAAGATGGAAATTTTAATCAAGCCTATCATTACCGAAAAAATGACCGCCCAAGCCGAAAAATTAAATCGCTATGGCTTTGTAGTGGCAAAAGAGGCTAATAAATTAGAGATAAAAGCGGCTGTTGAAAAAATGTATGGCGTAAAGGTTGACCATGTTAACACACAGCAATACGTTGGAAAAGTTAAAACGCGTAACACTACACAGGGTGTTGCAATTGGGCGTGTTAACCGCAACAAAAAAGCTATTGTTACTTTAAAACAAGGCGAAGTAATTGATTTTTACGCAAGTATATAAATTGGAGATGTTATGATTTTTGAAGTTTTGAGGTAAAACCTCCCTGACTCAATAAATCGACAAATCAACAAATCAAAATTTAGAAAAAATGGCATTAAAAAAATACAGACCACTAACCCCAAGTTTAAGATATAAACTTTCTCCTGATTTTGCTGAAATCACAGCTTCAAAGCCTGAGAAGAGCTTAATTGTTAAAACCAATCATTCTTCTGGTGGACGGAACAACAGTGGTAAAATGACCATGCGCTATATTGGCGGTGGGCACAAAAAAGTTATCCGCGCAGTTGATTTTAAACGCGATAAAGACGGAATTGAAGGAACAGTTAAATCTGTTGAGTACGATCCGAATCGTTCGGCTTACATTGCTTTGATTTATTACAAAGATGGTGAAAAACGTTATATCATTGCTCCGCAAGGTATTAAAGTTGACCAAAAAGTAATATCAGGTAAAGGCGCTGCTCCCGAAATCGGAAACACTTTGCTTTTATCTGAAATTCCTCTGGGAACCATTATTCACAATATTGAATTACGTCCGGGCCAGGGTGCTGTGTTATCACGCAGTGCAGGTTCATATGCGCAATTAACAGCGCGCGACGGCAAATACGCAATTTTAAGGATGCCTTCAGGTGAGGTTCGTATGATCCTGATCACCTGTAAAGCAACTATCGGTGCCGTTTCAAATCCTGATCACAACCAGGAAGTACATGGAAAAGCGGGACGCAGCCGTTGGCTGGGTGTTCGTCCACGTACAAGACCAGTTGTAATGAACCCGGTAGATCACCCTATGGGTGGTGGTGAAGGTCGTGCTTCTGGTGGACATCCGCGCTCGCGCAAAGGTATCCCTGCTAAAGGCTACAAAACCCGTTACAAAGCAAAAGCCTCTAACAAACACATCATAGAAAGAAGAAAAAAATAATCACGAAGCAGACATGAAGCGAGCTGCGCTCTGCTTCACGTCGCTTCATGATAATAAATAAATAAATAACGTTTAATGCACTGAAGTGAACTTTGTTCTACTTCAGTGTCAAAACCAAAACCAAAAAAATGGCAAGATCACTTAAAAAAGGCCCTTTCATCGATTACAACCTCGAAGGTAAAGTAGAGAAGATGAATGCGAGCGGAAAAAAATCCGCTATCAAGACGTGGGCGCGTCGTTCAACAATTCCACCAGAGTTTGTAGGGCATACATTTGCAGTACACAATGGTGCTAAATTCATTCCGGTTTACGTAACCGAGAACATGGTTGGACATAAATTAGGAGAATTTTCACCAACTCGCGTATTTAAAGGTCACGCTGGTCATAATAAAAAATAATTAGAAACCATGGGAAAAAGAAAAAGATTAGTAGCCGAGAAACGTAAAGAAGAAAACAAAACTTCTTTCTTCGCTAAGTTGAACAATTGCCCTACTTCTCCTCGTAAAATGCGCCAGGTTGCGGATTTAGTGAGAGGTAAAGATGCGTACCTTGCTTTGAATATTTTAAAATTTAATACACGCGAAGCTTCAGGCAGACTGGAAAAATTATTAAAATCGGCAATTGCCAATTATGAACTTAAAAGCCAGCAGCGCGCTGAAGAAGGCGTTTTGTTTGTAAAAGAAGTAATGGTTGACAGCGCCTTAATGGTAAAACGTTTGCGTACTGCGCCTCAGGGCCGTGGATACAGGATCAGGAAGCGTACAAATCACGTAACATTAGTTTTAGACACAAAAATTAAATAAGAAATGGGACAAAAAGTAAATCCAATAGGTTTTAGATTAGGAGTAATCAAAGGTTGGGACTCAAACTGGTTCGGCGGAAAAGACTATGCAGACAAATTAGTTGAAGACGACAAAATCAGAACTTATTTAAAAGCGCGTTTAGCTAAGGGCAGTATTTCGAAAATTGTTATTGAAAGAACCCTCAAATTAATTACTGTTACAATCAATACAGCCCGTCCGGGTATTATCATCGGGAAAGGCGGTAAAGAAGTAGATAAATTAAAAGAAGAGTTAAAAAAACTCACCAAAAAAGAAGTTCAGATCAATATCTTCGAAATTAAACGTCCTGAATTAGATGCGCGTTTAGTGGCTGACAGTATTGCCCGCCAGATCGAAGGCCGTATTTCTTTCCGTCGTGCCGCTAAAATGTCAATGGCAAGTACCATGCGTTTAGGAGCAGAAGGAATTAAAATTAAAGTATCAGGCCGTTTAGGTGGCGCCGAAATGGCACGTACCGAAGGGTACAAAGAAGGAAGAACTCCTTTGCATACTTTACGTGCTGATATCGATTACGCGATTGCTGAAGCACATACTTCATATGGCCGTATTGGTATTAAAGTTTGGATCTGTCGTGGAGAAGTTTTCGGAAAACGTGATTTATCGCCAAACGCAGGTTTGTTAAAAGATAAAGGAACCGGAACCGGTGGTGGAGAAAGAAGGGATAACGACCGTCCGAAATTTGCAGGTAAAAAAAGAACTACGAAGAGAGAAGATAAATAATGAAGTAGAGCAGAGCTCACTTCATTGTGAAAAATGATTGTGAGGACTCGTTCATTAATTAAGAAAACAAATAAATATTAAAGGTCATGTTACAACCGAAAAGAACAAAATATAGAAAATCGCATAAAATGAAAATGAAGGGGCTTGCCAAGCGCGGCCACGAACTTGCGTTCGGTTCATTTGGAATTAAAGCGATGGATGAGTCGCGTATTACCTCTCGTCAGATCGAAGCAGCCCGTATCGCCATTACCCGTTTTATGAAACGTGAAGGCCAGGTATGGATCCGCATTTTCCCTGATCGTCCGGTTACTTCAAAACCAGCTGAGGTACGTATGGGTAAAGGTAAAGGAGCTCCTGAATATTGGATGGCCCCGGTAAAAGCAGGAAGGATCCTGTTTGAAGCTGAAGGTGTTCCTTTAGAGACAGCGAAAGAAGCATTGCGTTTAGCCGCGCAAAAACTGCCAATCGTTACGAAATTTATCGTTCGCAGGGATTATGTAGAAACACAGGCTTAAAATTACGGTACACCTGGTAATGCCGGGTGCGCCAAAACAAAT
>JAZKFC010000042.1:0-19080 GCA_040386615.1 Bacteroidota bacterium | reverse complement strand
GAAGCCCTCTATTTTAAGATCGCCGACAAAAACATCGCTGAAGTTTCGGAAATGGATATTTCTATACTTGAAACCTGGTTTAAAAACATTGAAAAAAAGATGTCAAAAACTCAGCTCATTATTGGCGCTGAAGTAATAAAGGAGATCAGGTCGCGAATCAGATTTTTAATGGAAGTGGGTTTGGATTATGTTACGCTTAACCGTTCATCAAAATCACTGAGCGGTGGTGAAGCCCAGCGCATCAGGCTGGCTACCCAGATAGGTTCACAACTGGTGGGCGTTTTGTATATTTTAGATGAACCCAGCATAGGCTTGCACCAGAGAGATAATATGCGATTGATTGACGCGCTAAAGAACCTGAGGGACGTTGGTAACAGTGTGCTTGTGGTTGAGCACGACAAAGACATGATGATGGAAAGTGATTATGTGATAGACATTGGCCCGGGTGCCGGCGTGCATGGCGGAAGAATAGTGGCCAGCGCCACCCCACAGGAAATGCTGAAACTCGATACCACCACCGCTCAATACATGACCGGCAAAAAAAGTATAGAAGTTCCGGCAACGCGAAGAAAGGGGAACGGGAAAAAAATAACACTCAAAGGTTGCACCGGCCATAACTTAAAAAATGTAAGTGTTGATTTTCCACTGGGAAAATTTATTTGCGTCACAGGCGTCAGTGGGAGCGGCAAGAGCAGCCTCATCAACGAAACCCTCTATCCCTTGCTGGCTGCCCACTTTTACAATTCAGAAAAAAAACCTTTGCCATATAAATCCATTACCGGGCTCGACAATGTGGATAAGGTCATTGATATTAACCAGTCGCCGATAGGCCGAACCCCAAGAAGCAACCCGGCTACCTACACCAATGTTTTTTCCGATATCAGGAATTTGTTCTCCGAAATTCCTGAGGCTAAGATTCGGGGTTATAAACCCGGCCGTTTTTCGTTTAATGTAAAGGGGGGGCGTTGTGAAACCTGTGGTGGAGCAGGCGTTAAGACTATTGAGATGAATTTTTTACCCGATGTGTATGTGAATTGTGATGCCTGTAACGGCAAACGTTATAACCGCGAAACATTAGAGGTGAGATACAAGGGTAAATCCATCAGCGATGTGTTAAACATGACCATTGACCAGGCCTGTGAGTTTTTCGAAAACGTTCCGAATATTTACCGCCAGATAAAAACACTGCAGGATGTTGGTCTTGGCTACATCACACTCGGGCAGCAGGCCACTACCTTAAGCGGCGGCGAGGCTCAGCGCGTGAAACTCTCGACTGAACTCAGCAAACGCGACACCGGCAATACCTTTTATATTCTTGATGAACCTACTACCGGCCTGCATTTCGAAGATATCAGGATCCTACTGGAAGTTTTGTACCGCCTGGTTGCCAATGGAAATACGGTTTTGGTGATAGAACACAACCTCGACATTATTAAAGTTGCCGACCACATCATTGATATGGGGCCCGAAGGCGGCCGCGGCGGGGGAGAGGTTTTATTTACCGGCACTCCCGAAGAGTTGGCCAAAGATAAACGCAGTTATACTGCCCCGTTTTTAAAGAAAGAGTTAAAGGCTTCGAAAAGTTATGCGAATTGATTTACAATTAAAAGGATTTACAATTAAAAGGATTTACAATTTACAATTTGTAATTGTGGTATCACCTGGCAATCAATTTACGATTTAGTGATTTGCAATTTTTGACTAGCTCTTCAATTGTAAATTGTCAATTAAAAAATCGGCAATATTGATTGAGTCATTTATCTTTGTTAAATGCACTTCAGGCCGGTAAAACAAATAAGCACCATCATCAGGCAGCAGTACTTTGAACCGACTATCAGCTGGTCGTTGAGGGTTGTTTTGGCGCTGAATGTGCCTTTAATCGTGATTCCTTTTTTTAAGGGATTTTCCTACGAGGTGATCTGGTCGGCTTTTGGGGCTTACATGCTTTCGCTGATCGATTATCGTGGGCTTCACTATAAAAAGATAATCATCCAGGCCATTACCGCCGTGCTTGTTGTTGCGGCCGCGCTCCTTGGGATGTATGTTGGCACTTCGGTGTTTTGGTCGGTGGTAGCCATGTTCTTTGTGGGGGGTACTGTGGCTTTGATCAGGAACTGGCGTGAATACGGACCGAGTATTGCGGTATCGGCAGGTTTTTTCTTTTTATTCGGTTTGGCAACACCTGTTACATTTGAGGAATCTATCGATTATTGTCTTTATTTACTGGCTGGCTGCCTGTGGGCCATATTGATCACCATTTCATCTTTCCCATTTCAGCCTTCCAACCCATTGCGACGTTCTGTTGCGAGGATCTGGAAAGCCAACACCGATCTGCTGGACATAATGGTAAGAAAGCTGACGCTCAACAACGAAGTGAGTTTAACCGCGGTTACAGAAAAAGAACTCGCTGTTAGAAATCTCGTCAATCAGTCACGCAACCTATTTGCCAGCCGTGAAAATAAAAAAACAAGACTCAGTACCCAGCACTACGATCAAATGATAGAGTTGCGAAAAACTGGCTCTTTGTTTTCTGCAACTTGCAGTTCCATGCACGAAGCTCTTGAGATTATCAATACCAATGTTTTGGCAAGCGTTAACGACGCGTCTTTTTATAAAACGCTTTCAGCGCTTGCGCAGGCGAGTGCCAGCGTTTCCATTGTTATATTCACACAGCGCGAAGCCGACTTGTCGCTCGCCAAAGTGCGCATAAAACGCTGTGAGGCAGTTGCCGCTATCTTTTCCGACAATATCAAAAACGCAGCCCTTTCCGATAAGGAAAAAATTTCGGTGAGACATTTTAACGAGTCACTGTTGCAGGCACTATATTATCTGCAACTAAGCATCGCGCAACTTGAGAAAAAACAAAACATTGAAAAAAGCGACTATCTCGAGAATTACAAGCTCTCCTTTAACGAATTTGTAAGCGGGTTAAAACCCGACGCGCTGAGGAGCCAGTTGAATGCATTGCTGCGTATCAATTCCGATCAGTTGAATTACGCTTTCAGGGTGGCCATCGGTTTAACTCTCGGTGTTTTTATCTTTAAATTTTTCGACATCAATCACGGCTACTGGATCCCATTAACCATGATGATCGTGATTCAACCTTATTATGGGGCCACTTTAAAAAAAGGCCTTGAAAGGATCGTTGGTACAGTGGCGGGCATTGTTCTGGGCGGACTGATCATGTTGCTCCCTTTGCCGCGCGAAACCTTTATCACCATACTCGTGGTGGATTCATTTTGTGTGGCCTATTTTTTAAGGAACAACTATAAAGTGGGTGTTTTCTTTGTAACCATTATGATGGTGCTGCTCATGCAGATCTCGCAACAGGGAAGCTGGCAATTGATCGGCTGGAGGATCTTGTCGACGCTGATCGGCGCATTGCTTGCGGTGTTGGCCGGGTATGCCTTCTGGCCGGTCTGGGAAAAGGGAAGATTTCCCACGCTCCTGAAAAACGCGTTGCTCCGTAATAAAAAATACGCGCTGCAGGTAACAGACTATTTTCGCAAAACACTTCCCACCGGTGAATCCTGGCACCATCACCGGCGTTTTGCCGAAGGGGCTAATAACGAAGCCTTTGTTTCGGCACAGCGCATGCTCGAAGAGCCTGAACACGCAAGGCTACAGGCCGACAGGAATTTCGCATTGGTGGGCAGTTGTGTCAGGATATCAAGAGAAATAACATCTATTGGCCTGAGTATTGAAAAAAGTAAAATATTCGCCGCGGCGGAAGAGCTCGATGTTTTTTACCAGGCCATAACCATGGTGTTCGATGAGGTAATTCTGTTTGTGCCTGAAGGTAAAAAAGGACAATCACCGGATTTTAATTCCCTGAAAAAATCTCTTAATGTGCCGGTCTTTCAGCAGAATGACGAGCTTAAATTCATCAGGTTGGAATTTGAAAAAATTGTTTTTGAACTGGAAGCTATGTGCGCTTTGGCTTAAACGATTCCAAACGCAGGCATCATTCTTTTATCATTTTTATAAATGATACACCGCCGTTTGTTTGCACGCACTTAATAATGTAAATGCCGTTTTGTTCTTTTTGCATATCTACGCTAACAGCCCTTCCTGAAAGGTTTTCGGTTCTGATAAGCCGGCCTGAACCATCAAATATTTCCAAATGGCTAAGTGGAATTTCTTTTGCTTCGATTTTAAATAAACCATTGCTTGGGTTCGGAAAAATTGAGGCAGGTTCAAACATGTTTTCTGAGATACCTACAGTTCCCGTAGGAATGACTGGTCCGTACTGCAGAATGAACGGGTGACAACTGTTGCAACCGTTAATAAGATCGGTGATGCAGTGGAGGTACGTTCCGTCGCTGCCGGGAGTAAAAACAATTTGTAGGCCGCCGGCATTGGCCAACCAATTGCCAAGCGGACCATAAATATTATGCACGATATTTGTGGTTGGAGTTACTGCAGTGAACGTAAACTGCACAGGCGTTTGGGTTGCGGTGATCTGTTGGAACGTAGAGCTCGCCGAACTAAGAGGCGCCACTGTGTTAACACCAATGCTTATTGTCTGCGTTGTGTTGTAACTCCCTGAAGATCCGGTAACCAGGTAATTGCCTGGCGAAGAGACTGAAATACTGGGACCTGTTGTTGAAAGATTAGGTCCTGACCAGGAATAATTAACTGTGGCTGAAAAATTACTGTTTGCCGACAGGCTTAACGAAGTCACAGCGCAGGTGATGCTGTACATAGGAACGCTGTTAGTGACAGTGAAACTGAGTGGTTGAGCGCTGATCATTAACCTACCTAAAACAAAAAACAAAGTTATAAATGCCTTCATGGGATTTTTTTTAACACAATTTTACAAGAACCATGCCAATGGCAAAGTCATGTAAAAATAAAGTCGCATGTTAGAAAAGTAAGCCGATTTGTTTTGGGATATTAATTGGCTTTGGTCTTCTCCTTGGCTTCCCTGTATGCAAGCAGGTATTTTGTCAGCTTTAGTTTTTCCTCAGGAGTAAGTTTCGCTTTTGGCGACATGTCATCTATTTCATGTATCCATTTTTTCTCATTGAATTCCGATACATCAAAATTGCGGTGACAACGGTTACATTTACTGGTATAAATGGTGTGACCGTCCTTTAATTCTTCAGGCAGTGTATTTGGCCAGCGCGTTTGCGCGATTGCCAGCTGCTGCTCGCCGGGGATCACTACCGCCACAGGGGCCGGGGTGGGTTCTGTAACTTTTTGTTTTGTTTTGCAGTGTGCAAAGGTCAAAGCCAGCAGGGTGGCAGTAACAAGAGTTAAATTTTTCATTGTTTCTATTTACTTAAATACAAATTACGTTCGCTGTAGATGTTCTGGAAATATTCGTCCTGAAGGCTATCAATAAAGTAAATGGCTTCACCTGTGCTTTTCATTTCAGGTCCCAGTTCTTTCTGAATTTCAGGAAACTTTTCGTAGCTGAATACGGGGATCTTGATGGCATAACCGATTTTTTTCGGCGAGAATTTAAAGTCCTTAATTTTCTTTTCGCCAAGCATCACCTTAGTGGCATAGTTCACGTAAGGCTCATCATAGGCCTTGGCTATAAATGGTACGGTGCGCGATGCGCGGGGATTGGCTTCAATGATGTACACAAGGCCGTCTTTTACTGCGAACTGTATGTTAAGCAAGCCTACTGTTCTTAATGCAAGGGCAATGGTTTTAGTGTGTCTTTTGATCTGGTCGATCACATCGTCTGAAAGATCAAAGGGAGGCAGCACTGCGTAACTGTCGCCGCTGTGGATCCCTGCAGGTTCAATATGTTCCATGATGCCGATGATGTATACATCGGTGCCGTCGCAGATCGCGTCGGCCTCTGCTTCGATGGCACCCTGTAAAAAATGATCAAGCAGCACTTTATTGTCAGGCAGGTCGTTCAATAGTTTTACAACATGTTGCTCCAGTTCCTGTTCATTAATAACGATCTTCATGCTTTGGCCACCTAGTACGTAACTCGGCCGCACCAACAATGGGAATCCTAATTTTTTGGAAAGGGTGATGGCCTCTTCAGCATCTTCGATCACGCCGAAGGCAGGGTAGGGGATGTTGTTTTCTTTTAGCAGTGTCGAAAAACTTCCACGGTCTTCGGCAAGGTCGAGCGACTTAAAATCGGTGCCAATGATCTTGATGCCGTGACGCTCCAACTTTTCGGCCAGCTTTAAAGCTGTTTGCCCGCCCAGCTGAACGATCACACCAACGGGATTTTCGTGGAGTATAATATCATAAATATGTTCCCAGAAAACCGGTTCAAAATACAGTTTATCGGCGGTGCTGAAATCAGTACTAACGGTTTCGGGATTGCAGTTGATCATGATGGTTTCATAGCCGCATTCTTTCGCGGCCAACACGCCATGCACACAACTATAATCAAATTCAATTCCCTGGCCAATACGGTTGGGGCCGCTTCCCAGGATCACCACTTTCTTTCTGTCGCTGCGAATACTCTCGTTTTCGTCCTCAAAGGTTGAATAGTAGTAAGGTGTTTTGGCTTCAAATTCAGCGGCACAGGTATCTACAAGTTTGTAAACCCGTTTAATGCCGAGTTCATTTCTTTTATTATAAACCTCGCTCTCAAGGCACCTTAACAAATGCGCAATCTGCCTGTCGGCATAACCCTTTTGTTTGGCTTCATACAAGAGGTCCTTTGGCAGGTCGGACAGTCTGTATTTTTCTATTTCATTTTCGAGGGCTATCATTTCTTCAATCTGCTGAAGAAACCACATGTCGATTTTTGTGAGCCTTTGAATTGTTTTAATGGAAATACCCATTTTAAGGGCGTCGTAGATCATGAACAACCTGTTCCAGCTTGGTCTTTCGAGGGCCCTTAGCAATTCGGCCTGGTCGGTGATCTCTTTCCCGTCGGCACCAAGACCGTTACGTTTAATTTCAAGGCTCTGACAGGCTTTTTGAAGCGCTTCCTGGAAACTGCGGCCAATGGCCATTACTTCCCCAACTGATTTCATCTGGAAACCCAGTTCCCTGTTGCAGCCCTTAAATTTATCGAAATTCCAGCGGGGGATCTTTACGATCACATAATCAAGTGTGGGTTCAAAATAGGCTGAAGTTGATTTGGTGATCTGGTTGATCAGTTCATCGAGCCTGAAACCTATTGCTAATTTGCTTGCTATGCGTGCGATGGGATATCCGGTGGCCTTGCTCGCAAGCGCCGACGAACGTGAAACACGGGGATTGATCTCTATGGCGATGATCTCTTCCTTCTCGTCGTTGCTCACCGCGAACTGCACGTTACAACCTCCCGAAAAATTGCCGATGCTGCGCATCATTTTAATGGCCATGGTACGCATCTTCTGATACGTAGTGTCGCTGAGGGTCATTGCCGGTGCCACCGTAATGCTATCTCCGGTATGAACACCCATTGGATCAAAATTCTCTATTGAACAGATGATGGCTACGTTGTCATTACTATCGCGCAGCAATTCAAGTTCGTATTCTTTCCAGCCAAGAACGGCCTTGTCGATAAGTACTTCGTGAATAGGCGAGGTTTGCAAACCCCGGTTGAGTAACTGATCGAAATTTTCTTTTTCATAAACCACCGACCCGCCGCTGCCACCCAGGGTAAAAGAAGGGCGGATCACCAGTGGGAACCCGAATTCCTGGGCCACGCTCTTTCCTTCTAAAAATGATTTCGCGATCTTGCTCGGCGCCATCGCAACACCAATTTCATTCATCCTGATCCTGAACAGATCCCTGTCTTCGGTTACTTTGATGGCGTCGATATCAACACCAATCATGCGTACATTATATTTTTTCCAGATCCCGAGATCCTCACATTTTAATGCCAGGTTCAGGGCGGTTTGTCCGCCCATGGTTGGTAGCACCGCGTCTATCTGGCGCTCTTCAAGGATCTTGATGATTGACTTCACTTCCAGGGGCAACAGGTAAATATGATCTGCTGTTACCTTATCGGTCATGATGGTGGCGGGATTTGAATTGATCAGCGAGACTTCAATCCCTTCTTCTCTTAAACTTTTGGCCGATTGTGAGCCGGAATAATCGAATTCACAGGCCTGGCCGATCACAATGGGACCTGAACCTATAATTAAAACAGATTTAATGGATGTATCTCTTGGCATAATGGGTTAAAATCAAAATTGGGTGTTTATCCCGCAGCGAGGTTCGTTGAGTAGTGATACTTCTGCTCCGTGATAAAATCTGGCAAAGATAATAGCTTACAGGCATTGTTGAAAGAAAGATATTGACGAAATATCAATAAAAAACCCGAAACTTTTGGTTTCGGGTTAAATTTTATAGGTCATTTTTAGTTTTCTGAGGAAGCCTGTGGTTCAGGTTCTTTTTTACCTTTCGCCTCAGCTACTACAATGTTACGTTCGTAATGTTCGGTGCCGTTCAAAGCTTCAATTGCGACGTTTGCTTCCTGGTCATTTGCCATCTCAACAAAGCCGTACCCCTTACTTCGTCGGGTTTCTTTATCTTTTATAATTCTTACACTAATTACTTCTCCATACTGAGAGAATAGTTCATTAAGAGATTGTTCTCTTACTTTGAAGCTAATGTTGCTGATAAAAATGTTCATAATTTTACGTTTGTGTGTATATAAAGGTAAATAAAAAAATTATACACGCAAATATTTTCATATATTTTGTTAAAATACATGAATGTTAAATGATGAATTTGTTAAAAAAGGATGGCCTCCACGCTGATCTCAACGTTCGCGTCTTTTGGTAGTCTTGCTGCCTGTATGGTTGCCCTGGCAGGAAAATCTCCTTTGTAGTAGGATGCGTATACCTCGTTCACATGCACGAAATTATTCATGTCGTTCAGGAAAATGGTGCTTTTAACCACGTTATCAAAAGTGCAACCGCCCGCTTTTAAGATTTCGCCAATATAGTCCATTACCATTTTGGTTTCTTCCTTGATGCTCGTTTTAACAAGTTGTTTACTTTGCAGATCCATAGCAATGGTTCCACTGATAAACATTGTATTCCCGACTATTACGGCCTGGTTATAGGGTCCTATCGGAGCCGGGGCGTTTGGGGTGTTGATTATTTTTTTCATGCATTGGTTAGTTAGTTGAAACAAATATAAATAAAAGATAAATCATTCATCATTTATTTTAGATTTTATCTTGTCAAAACATCAGGCCATCGTTAAGCACAAATGATCATTACGATCACAGGAGCGCAGACCACAGGCACTGCTCATTTCCAGCCCGACAGAATGACTATCACTGGTCCTGGTTCCTTTTTTTAACCATGGTGAGAATAGTAGCAATGGCCACTGTTTCTCCGGTTTCATCATATACATCCACCAGCCATTTTACTATGCCTTTTGAAATGTCATCGGCGTTTTTTTTCTCCTGCACTATTTTTTCTTTACAGGTGAAACGCACACCTATTGTACTTCCCATATAAACGGGTTTCGTAAACCTGCATTCATCGATGCCATAATTCAGAAGCACCGGTCCTTTTTTTGCGTTCACAAACAATCCCGCTGCCTTACTTAACACATAGTACCCGTGCGCCACCCGCCCGGTAAATATAGTGCCGTCAAGGCTTGTAACATCGGTGTGTGCGTAAAAGTGATCGCCGCTCACATTCGCGAAATTAACCACATCCGCTTCCGTTACTGTATGTTTCGCAGTGATCAGCGTTTCTCCTATTTCAAGGTCTTCAAAATACTGACGGAAGGGGTGAATGTCTTTTTCAATTTGTTTTCCACCCTGCTGGTATTGGTTCAGTATCGCAGAAATTGTTGTAGGCGACCCCTGTATAGCTGTGCGTTGCAAATAATGGAAAACGCCGCGCTTGCCGCCCATCTCTTCGCCGCCGCCCGCTCTGCCCGGACCACCGTGCACCAGCATCGGCATCGGGCTGCCGTGCCCGGTACTTTCCTTTACACATTCATTGTTCAAAACAAGTATCCGGCCATGCATACAGGCCGCGCCCAGGGTGTACATGCGGGCGATAGAATTATCAGCGGTAACAATTGAACTCACCAGGGAGCCTTTTCCCATTTTACTTAACTCAATAGCCTCATCAATGGTTTTGTAGGGCATCAATGTGCTCACCGGGCCAAACGCTTCCACATTATGGCAATCGGTATTTTTAAATGGATTGTCATTAAGGAAAATAATTGGCGGCATAAAAGCGCCTTTATGTTTATCGGCCCCTTTAACTTCAAAGTTCTCAAAATTGCCAATAATTATTTTCTGACTTTTGCTCAGGAGTTCTACCTTTTCTTTTACTTCGGCCAATTGCGATTTCCCGGCCAGTGACCCCATTCTTACGCCTTCCACATTGGGATCACCAATGATGTTCTGCGCTAACCTTTTTCCCAGGGCCAGGTGTACTTCTTCAACCCTGTTTTCAGGAACGATGATCCTGCGAACGGCTGTACATTTTTGTCCAGCCTTGGTGGTGATTTCACGGGCCACCTCTTTAATAAAAATATCAAACTCAGGCATAGCAGGCGTTACATCTGTGCCCAGAACACAACAGTTTAATGAGTCGGCCTCCATATTAAAATGAACTGCCTCTTCAAGCAGCCTGGGATGCGCTTTGAGCATCTTGCCGGTGCTTGCTGAACCTGTAAAGGTGACTACGTCCTGGCTTTGAACATGGTCCAGAATACCGTTGGCACTGCCGCAAATCAACTGCAAAGCGCCTTCAGGAAGGATCTTACTCGCTATGATTTCTTTTACTACCGCCTCGGTTAAAAAAGAAGTGAGTGCCGCCGGTTTTACAATCGCGGGAACACCGGCCAGCCAATTGACAGCTACTTTTTCAAGCATGCCCCACACCGGAAAATTAAAAGCGTTGATGTGAATAGCCACGCCTTCTTTTGGCACGCAGATGTGATGCCCGATAAATGTATTGTTCTTCGATAATCTCGCCACATCGCCATCATAACAATAGGTTTCATCAGGAAACTGCCTGCGCAGGGAGGCATAGGTAAATAAATTGCCGATACCCCCTTCAATATCCACCCAGCTATCAATGCGTGTGGCACCGGTTGCCCAGCTGATCTTATAAAAATCTTCTTTTTTACTCTGCAGGTAAAGGGCAAGCGCCTTTAGCATCAAACCACGTTCCTGGAAGGTCATTTTTCTAAGCCTTGGGCCACCCACTACGCGGGCATATTCGCACATTTTCGCGAAATCAAGACCTTTACTGCTGGCTGTAGCCACCACATCGCCATTGATGGCGTTAAAAAGTTCTTGTCCTGCGCCAGCTCCGGCCACCCACTGGCCGCAGGTATAATTTAATAGTTGTTTCATAAATTTTTTGTGAATAACAGGTTAAAATTAAGAAAGGATTAATTAATAAACCACTTTAATTCTTTGTAAAAAGCAAAATAGTTGTTTGTAAAGTTTAAACAGGGGCTGAGTTGTAACGCCGCGGCCAGCAGTGAAAACCAATATCTTTTTAGCCCGCAACCTCTACCACATTGGGAGCAACAATAAATTTATGAATCAGCTTTTCAATTTTTTCGTTGTATACATCTGTAAACACAAGATGCTGACATTTTGGTAAACTCAGGCCGAGCCTGTCTACCTGGCCCTGCCAGGTGTTTTTGATCATGGTGCCGGCATCATCTATCACAAACAATTTTATTTTGTTGAGATTGAGATTTTTATTGAAATAAATTTCAAGCACTCTTTTCGGCGTGCCTATTACTATATCGGTACCACTGTAGATGGCCTCGTTTTGTTCATTTATTTTACCTTCCTCATAAGCGCATTCGGCCCTTAAGCTGGTTTCTTTTGCGAGCAGTTCAAATTGTTGTTTCATGGCAAGCGCTTTTTCCATGCTCGCCACCAGGATCAATGCCCGCGGGGCGTCTTCAAAAGCTTCCTTTAATTTATTGATGGCGCTGATCATGATGAGGGTAGATTTTCCGGAATTTCCGGGCGCGATGCCAATGAGGTCCGCTCCCGAATTTATTCTCGGGATACATTTTAACTGCAGTTCCCCGGGCGTTTCGATGCCATATTCCAGTAGCGCGCTGACCAGTTTTTTATTTAATTTTTCTTTGAACATGTATGTTATGTAGCTTGTTTATTTAATGAATTTGTATCCCACACCTCTTATCGAATGAAAATGCCTGGGTTCCCGCGAATTGCTTTCAAAAAACTTACGAAAGTTAAGAATATAATTATCTATCGTGCGGGAAGATGCGTTTTCATCAGGTTCCCACAGTTCATTAATGATCTCGTCTCTCGAGATCACCTTGTTTTCGTTGGCGGTCAATAATTCGAGCAGGCCAATCTCTCTTTTTGAGAGGGTTTGTTTTTTACCCGTAACGTCTATGATCTCATAAGTCTGGAAATCTATTTCACAGGAGTCGAATTTAAATACCCCCGCGCTCGCTTTTTGTGTGCGCTTTAACAAATTGCTGATCCTGAGCAACAGTTCTTCAAGGTCAAAAGGTTTGGTGATATAATCATCGGCGCCCAATTTAAGGCCTTCTATCTTTTCAGAAGTCTGGTTTTTTGCCGTTAAAAAAATCACCGGTACCGAAGGGTCTATTAACCTGAACTCCTTGCACAGGTTATAACCGTTGATGTCGGGCAGCATCACGTCGAGTAGTACCAGCTGTAAAGCCTGGTGATTGGAGGTAAATAATTTCAGGGCGTCACTGCCGGTGCGGGCAATCAGCACTTCGTAATTTTCGAGTTTTAAATTCAGTGCCATGGTATTGGCCAGGTTCTCTTCATCCTCTACGATAAATATATGTGGCTTTTGCATCAGGGCTGAATAAAAATTATATTATAGGAAACGCCGTTTTTTCGGTTTATTTCAACCGTTCCATTGAGCTGCTCCGATAGCATGTGTATCAGTTGCAGGCCGAGGTGACCGTCGCGCTCCACGTCAAAGGATTCGGGCAGGCCTTTGCCATTATCATTTACGTTCAGGTTAAAGGTTTGGTCTGACCTGTGAAGTGAAACGCTGATCCTGCCTTTGTTATCGGGAAAAGCGTACTTAAAGGAATTGCTGATGATCTCGTTTAATATGAGCCCGATAGGTACAAGATGGTCGATGTCAAAAAACAGCTGGCGGTCGATGTCATACTTGAATTCAACGCTGAGACCGGGTTTAAAAAACGACTGGTAGACGCTTTGCGTAAGCCTTTCAATGTATTCTTTCATCTCTATTCTGCCAAGGCTTTGTGTAGAATAAAGCATTTCGTGCACCAGCGCCATCGAGGTAATGCGGTTCTGACTTACCATGACCAGGTCGAGGTATTTTTTATCGAGCACCTTTTCTGATTGGAGTCGTAAAAGACTCGAAACAATCTGAAGGTTATTCTTTACGCGGTGATGGATCTCTTTTAATAATTTTTCTTTTTCTTTTAGCGAAATAATCGATGTTTCAAGTTCTTCGCCAAGCATGTTTACACCTGAACTGATCGCGTCGAGCATATCGTGAGAGCCGGTAATGCCGGTTTTTTTTGTGAAGTCAAGCCGCGCGTATGACATTACCACTTCAAGAATTTCTTTAACCCTTTCACTGGTTTCATCATTCATATTTTTGTGATCGGCTTGCAAGCTATAAAAAAGTTTTTAACCATTTAATGGCGAGTGCCTCATCGTCGAACAGCCGCGCGGGCACTGTTGGTTTATTTAATCCCATAAAAAAATTACCGATAACCCTGCTCAATGGCGATTTTACCATGATGGCAAACGAGGTGATCTTAGTCTCCCGGCCGTTGATTGAGAAATGCTTGCGGGCATTTTTGTCGATCGACCTTACGTTCCGCGCGTCAACCATCAGCGGGTATTTTTTGCCGGTGAAGAAGGAAGTTACCGCGGCACTGTTGGCTATGGCGTCGTCCACTGAAATTTCGGCATCAGTTTTCGCCCTGGTCCTGCAGATGCCATCGTCACCCATCCAGGTCCAGAACGCGGCAGATTCGGTAGCGGTATCAGGCGGGTTAAGTGTATCCACAAATGTATAAAGCACTAAATTTAATAAATTATTTAATAGCATCACTGTTGATACTTAGTCCCGTAGCAAATAAAAATTAATGAAAATGCTTTGTAAATTTGTTTGAAATTGAACATTCTGATTTATACTGATGGCAGTTGTCACACGCGTTTGTTGATTGGCACCTGGGCGGCCATCGTGTTCGTATATGGTAAAAAGATTGTATTGAATGGCGGCGAAAATGAAACAACGCATAACCGGATGGAACTCATGGCTGTGATCCGGGCCATAGAATATACCGATGACCTGAATTTAAATGACTGCAAACTTCTCATTCACTCCGACAGCCAGTATGTTGTGAACCTGCCGTTAAGATTGAATAAACTCCTGCAGAATAATTTTATCACAAAAAAAGGCGATGTATTAGCAAATGCCGACCTGCTGGCGGTGCTGATTCAACAGATCAGGTCGCACCAAATAGAATTTAAAAAAATTAAGGCGCACCAAAAAAATGGCGATGCGCATAACCGGGAAGTTGATATGTTAGTGCGGAATTTACTTAGAGAGATGATAAATGATTAAAACACAACATCAATCAAATGATCCGTTACACGGAAAAACGCTTGAAATGATCCTTACCGAACTGGTTTCATATTACGGTTGGGAACATTTAGGCATTAAGATCAACATCAGGTGTTTTAACGTGGATCCAAGCATTAAGTCAAGCCTGGTATTTTTAAGAAAAACACCCTGGGCACGGAAGAAAATAGAAGAGATGTACCTTCGGCTGGAAGGAAAAAAATAACTACAAAATTATTCTTCCTTCGTCGATCACCGTTTGCAGGCTAATGTGAGCGTAGATATGATCTTTAAATGAAGGGTCCTTGTCGTCGGGGTTTTCGAGATAACAATTGGCATCAAACTCACCACCATCACCTTCAATAGGCTCAATAGCCTTAATTCGGGCGGTTAAACCTGACGATTTAAAATGGACGATTTTATTAATATAGGTGTTGTAATGCAGCGCTATCAAATCTCTTGTTTCTTCTTTAGTCATAAACCCAATTTCCCATAAATGTATTAAAAATAGCCAGTTCATTCAATAAGCCATTCACAGTTTAGCTTTTTATAACATTGCAAAAAACCGCTTCCGTTGCGCGGGAAGCGGTTTAGTTTTGGCTGACAATTAATTACTCTCAAAACATTGTCGGCGGCATGCAAATATAAAATTGCAATAATAAGTAAATGTTAAACCCAGATTATGCAATAGGATGTCTAATGCATAATCTGGGTTAAACCTGTGTAAATAAAAAAACCGCTCCGGGGCTATGTCGGAGCGGTTAGATACTTAAATGGATGAGTTAAAAAACTAATATGAAAAAACACTTACTCACCGCATCAAAGGTAGGGGAGACACCGGCAATTAAAAAATAAAACAGGCTGGGATTTCGTGAACGATGGGTTTTAATTAGTAAACGGAAATTGAGTGCTTTGCACCCTGTTTGAAGGGCGAAATTTCCTTCACATTTGTGTTAAAAAAATTGTTCAGTTGCCCCTGGGTTTAATTATTTCCTGTTTTTCCCAATACCTCTATGCCCTTTTGAATGGAAGCATCGTTCTGGTTCATAATGGGATAATAGGCGTCTTTATCATAAAGATTCCGGCCAATAAGTGCTTTCAGGAGGAGCGTAAAGCCTTTTTCGTTTCCGGTAAAGGTAATGGCTGTTACCTTCTTTAGCGCCAGGTAAGCCTTAAGGGCGTCGATTTCGGTACTGCCCACCGAATAATTTACAATAAAATCGTTGGCGTTTTTGTAGGAATTCAATAGCCGCGTTCTGTGTTGGTCGGTGTATTCAAATGCAAAAGTGTTCAGCGCACCGCTGTAATAGAGGCGGTTAATGGTGGTGCTGTACTTCAGCGTATCGAGGGCAACAAAAATATCGGGCACTATACCGCCGCCGCCGTATACGGTTTTTCCGCCCGGTGTATGGTAAATCTTGCTTTTGTCTACCTTAATGCTGTCTGCCGTATAGAGCTCACCTTTTTCGTAACGCTGGTATTCTTCATTGTAGTAGTCGTCAAGACTTTTATTGTCATATGACTTCTGTATGCACCGGCCTGTTGGTGTGTAATAACGGGCAATGGTGAGGCGTACCGCCGATCCGTCGGGCAGGTCAATCTGGTCCTGTACAAGTCCTTTTCCGAAACTCCTTCTTCCTATAATGGTTGCCCTGTCGTTATCCTGGAGCGCTCCTGCCACAATTTCGCTGGCACTGGCGCTGCCTTCGTCAATGAGTACCACCAGGTCATTTTTCTCAAATCCGCCGCGCGTTGTGGCGTTGTAAATCTTTTTTGGATGCGCTTTACCTTCTGTATACACAATTTGCAGCCCGTCCATTAAAAATTCATCGGCGAGTTCAACAGCTGTTTTCAGGAAACCCCCACCATTGCCACGCAGGTCTAAAATGAGTTTTTTCATCCCTTGTTTGCTTAGAGAATTAAAAGCACTGAGGTATTCATCATAAGTTGTACTCGCAAAACGACTGATTTTAATAAAACCAATGCCGGGTTTTACGATGTAAGCCACATCAAGACTGTAAATTGGAATTTTGCCACGGGTGATGGTGAATTCTATGGGTCTTTTTACCGAGGCTCTTAACACACTAACGTTTACCGTACTGCCGCTTTTGCCTCTTAGTTTTTCGAACACTTGTTTATTGGTGACCTTGTTCCCGGCCATGTTTTTGCCGTTTACATTGATTATTTTATCCCCGGCTTTAATTCCCAGTTTCTCAGAGGGACCGCCGATGATTGGTGTGATCACACGAATGGTGTCGTTGATGATGTTAAACTCAATGCCAATGCCGTCAAAATTTCCTTCCAGGGGTTCGTTCACCGCGTTAAAATCCGAGGCTGGAATGAAGTCGCTGTGTGGATCAAGGCTTTTGAGCATTGATAGAATCGTCTTATTTTCGAGTTGATCACGGTTAACCGTATCTACGTATTGCATCTCAATATAATCGAGCAAATTGTTGATCTTGTTAACGCTGGTAGCCGAATGATAATTGGATTTTTGAGAAGCAGGGTTTGAACTGAATGTGAAGTAATAGCCCGTTAACACACCGGTTGCCAGAACGAGGGCAAAATAAAGAGGCATGAATGGATTGATTTTTCGCGATGGTTTTTCCTGTGGGAAATTTTCTAAAGGCTCTGACACAATTTTTTTAGTATTTTATGGTTTAAAGGTAATTAATTAGTCACTGATAAAAAATACAGTTTTCGCTTTTAAAAATTATTAACTATCCGTTCAGCTTAGTTACACGATTAAGTTATAAATTAGCAGTTAATTACTCCCGGGTAAACATGAAAAAACTGTTTTCGCTTTGTGTTTTGTTTTTATTGCTTTTTGCGTTTTCATGTAAAAAGAAGGCAAAGAACGTTGCCGAAAACCCCGTGCCTTCTGTTCCCGTTGATATGACGATTTACCCGAACGACCCTTTTTACAGCAAAATTCAATCCATCGGGGGTTGGGTTTATAAAGACGGGGGGCGTAACGGCATCATCATTTACCGCAAAAGCGAACAGGAATTTGTGGCCATTGAACGGAGTTCTTCTCAGTTGCCCGATAACCCTAAAGCCAGGGTGTATGTAATGAGTGATAATTTTTCGTTAATTGACAGCGTGAGCGGATCGCGCTGGCGGATCTTTGACGGTACCGTCACTAAAGGACCCGCAGAGTGGCCTTTGCGCTTATACGGAACCTCCTACGACAACAATGTTTTAATTATCAGGAACTAATCAGGAACCGCGGGGTGGCCGGTGAGGCTTTGTCTTTAGTTTCCTTCACTTTTTTGTGAGTCGCTTTTTACTTTTTTTTCCAGCTGGTTGTGTTGATCATGTGGAGGATGTCTTTCTTTAAGAAATCCACAACGATCTGCAGGGAATCTATATTTGGAATGGTATTAAAATATAGCGACCCTCTTAAAAAATGTGTTGTGCTGTCTGTTACATAAAACTGCAACGAGGAGGCTGTATTGCCTGAAATGTCGAACAGCAGTCCGTAAACCTTTGCGCTGTCGCGCAGAATGGCGATCTCGTCGAGGCCGGTAGCTTTTATCTGGTGTTTGTTGGCGAAATAATGCGAGTCGTCGAGGTAGGTGGCGATGTTGTTTTTTACTTCACGGTAGCCCAGGTAGAGGGTGGCTTTAAATTCAGGGAACTCAAGATTCAGGCAGCAGGGTTCTGTGCATTTGTTTTCGGTAGCTACACGGGCGTATGTTGGGATTTCGAATTGGTAAGGGCACACGCTGTCGTATATTCTGTATTCTTTTTTTGGAAAATCTATTCGTGAATAGCCCCGTGGTTTTGTGAGTATACGATGTCTTCATCATCGCAGGCCTGCAATAAAAAGGCAAAAAGGGCAAGCGGGATTAAATAAGCGGGATGGATCTTCATTAGGATACAAAAATAAAAAACCACGCTACATCTTGGTAGCATGGCTTTTATAATTTTACAACCCTGTTGTTAATAAGGCAGACCTTTACCGTCGAGGTTAAGGTCGCTGCTGTTGCTTTCGAAACCTGTTACGGCTTCATTGATGGCGTTTGGGTCTTTGCGTTGTAATACGATAAAGTGATCACCTACAATTTCGGTAATAGTTTTTTTATTGCCGTCGCGGTCGGCCCAGTGGCGGGTTTGAAGTTTTCCTTCGAGATAGATCTGGCTGCCTTTTTTAAGCAGTTTTTCGGCGTTTTCGGCAAGTGTGCGCCACAAAACGATGTTGTGCCATTCGGTATGTTCGGCGCGACTACCTGATTTGTCTTTGTATACTTCGGCGGTTGCCATGGTAAAATTAACCTTGGGGATGTTTCCTTCCAGATATTTTATTTCCGGGTCCTTTCCAAGATTTCCTACTAAAATTACTTTGTTGATTCCTGACATAAGTTTGTTTTTTAAGTTAATATTTGGATGAATTATGGTCAAAGGTACGCTTTAAAAGTACCGATAACACTGGTTTTGGCCATTTTTATACTCTGTATTACCACGTAAAACAAGACTAAATGGAGCAGGCGCATTTAGTAACAAATTATTAACATTTTAATTAAAAAGCTTGCTAAGTACAAAAAGACTTAGTATTTTTGCCCTCCGTTTTTTGAGGTATTATAATTTGAGG
>JAZKFC010000041.1:0-11007 GCA_040386615.1 Bacteroidota bacterium | reverse complement strand
CAATTTGCGCGGTAACATCCACATTGAGCGCCATCACCCAAACATTCGGCACAGGCCTCTGGTCGGTGATCGCAGGTACTTCAACGCTTTCAAATTTAAGCCTTGCCAGTCCAAATGTTTCCGGCATCAATACCGGCGCCAATACTTTTTTGTGGACTGTAACAAACGGTGTTTGTCCGAGCTCAACAGCAGCAGTTACAATTTATAGGGACGCATTACCTATCGCCAACGCTGGCATCAATCAAACAATTTGCGCGGTAACATCAACACTGAGTGCCATCACGCAAACTTTTGGTACTGGTGTTTGGTCGGTGATAGCTGGGTCTTCATCGCTTTCAAATTTAAATGCAGCTTCTCCAAATGTTTCCGGTATTAATACGGGTACCAATACTTATTTATGGACAGTAAGCAATGGTGTTTGCCCTACGTCCACCGCGCTTGTTTCGATATACAGGGATGGATTGCCAGTGGCCAATGCCGGTTTAAGCCAAACAGTTTGTTCTTCTTCGGTAACCCTATCGGCAATATCACCGGCCTTTGGTACTGGCCTCTGGTCGGTACTTTCAGGTGCATCAACTGTACTGACTCCGATATCCCCTTCCTCGGCGGTTACTGGTATAAGTACAGGCACCAATACTTTTTTGTGGACCGTAAGTAACGGGGTTTGTCCCAGTTCAACCGCTGTGGTCACCATCGTCCGCGATAATGTTGGCACCCCGGCAAACGCCGGCGTCAATCAGACAATTTGTGCGTCAACAGGTACCTTGACTGCCTCCCTGGTAACGGTGGGTAATGGAACGTGGACCTCGAACGGGCCCGCGCTTATCACTGGTATAAACTCTCCAACAACTTCGGTGTCGGGTATTATAACAGGTACAAATACTTTTTTATGGACAGTTGCAAACGGCGTCTGTCCTGCTTCCATGGCTACTGTGTCGATCGTCCGTGATGCTTTACCTGGTGCCGCAAATGCCGGTGCCGATCAGACCATCTGCACATCAACTGCGGTTCTTGCCGCCACACCGGCTTCTCCCGGAAACGGAACATGGTCAACAGTAACGGGCCCCGCCATTGTAAGCAGTTCAACTTCGGCAGGCAGCCTGGTATCAGGCATAATAACCGGCACCAATACATTTTTATGGACAGTTTCAAATGGTGTTTGTCCTACCTCCACAGCGCTGGTATCTGTGTTTCATGACGTACCGCCCATCGCGAATGCAGGACCTAATCAAACTGTGTGCGCTTCTACTACCACGATTGGGGCTTCCATACAAACACTGGGAACAGGTACCTGGTCATTGCTCACCGGCGGAGGTTCCTTTTTCAGCACCACTTCCGCCACCACAACTGTGTCCTCTCTAAATACAGGTACGAACACCATTTTATGGCTTTTTGCAAACGGCGTTTGTCCAAACGCAAGAGATACCGTTGAAATATACCGGGACGCATTACCAATAGCCAATGCGGGCACCAACCAAACGGTTTGCTCGGTTACGGGAACCTTAACGGCCATTACACAGACTTTTGGTACTGGAAGCTGGTCTGTTATTGCCGGTACTTCTACATTATCGAGCCTGGTTTCATCTACGCCGAATGTATCGGGCATCAACACAGGTACTAATACTTATGTATGGACCGTTGCATATGGTGTTTGTCCTAATGTTACAAGTACGGTGTCCATTATCCGCGATGCTGCGCCGATTGCGAACGCGGGAAGTGATCAAACCTTATGCGCAGTCTCATCGACCCTTGCCGCAATCACACAGACTTTTGGTGCAGGAGCCTGGTCTGTTATTGCAGGTACTTCAACATTATCGGGCCTGGTTTCACCAACGCCGAACGTGTCGGGCATCAGCACAGGTACCAATACTTATTTGTGGACGGTCTCTAATGGCGTTTGCCCAAGCGCAACGGCTGCGGTTTCCATTTACAGGGATGATTTCCCGATTGCCAACGCAGGAATCAATCAAACGGTTTGCTCAGTGACGGCATCTCTGGCTGCTGTAACACAGACATTCGGAACAGGCAGCTGGTCAGTATTATCGGGAGGCGGAACTCTTGCTGCACCGGGAGCGGCTACAACAAGTGTTTCGGGCATGGCAACGGGGGCCAATACATTTTTATGGAGTTATAACAATGGTGTTTGTCCTACTTCTACGGCCATGACAGTGGTTTACAGGAATGATTTTCCCATCGCCAATGCCGGAGCCAATCAAACGGTTTGTTCGTCAGGCGCTACTCTTGCTGCCATCACCCAGACTTTTGGAACGGGTAGCTGGTCGGTATTATCAGGTCCTGCTATAATTTCGGGAACAGGTGCCAACGTGAATTTATCAGGCATAGGATTGGGCAATAATGCTTTTCAATGGACGGCAATAAATGGTGTTTGCCCTGCCTCAGTGAGTTCGGTTACAGTGTACCGTGATACACCCCCATTGGCAAATGCTGGAGCCAATCAAACCATTTGTGCTGCAAGCGCTTCCCTTGCGGCTATTACCCAGTCTTTTGGTACAGGTACCTGGGCGGTGTTATCGGGAGGAGGAACGATAAGCAACCCGAATACAGCTGCAACGAATATCACCGGCATTAGTTCAGGCGCCAACACTTTTTTGTGGACGGTCGTTAACGGCGTTTGCCCGGCTTCGACAGCCACAGTAACAATCATACGTGATAACCTCCCATCACTTGCCAACGCCGGGTCTGATCAAACCATCTGTTCGCCTTCAACGATAGTAAATGCTGCGATACCAACTACGGGATCAGGTAACTGGTCGCTGATTACAGGCTCCGGGACTTTTGATAATCCCAGCCAGGCTACTGCCGGCATATCGGGCGTGAATACCGGCGTGAACGCGTTTTTATGGCTGGTTACAAATGGCGTTTGCCCGCCTTCCTATGATACAGTGCTGATTAAGGTGGATGCGATGCCCACCATCGCATTTGCCAACAAAGATCAGTCTGTTTGTTCACCTTCGGTGGTAATGAACGCGAATTCGGCTGTGACGGGGCAAGCGACCTGGAAACTTGTTTCCGGAACCGGGACTATTTCAGATAGCACTTCAAATACCACGTCCATCAGTTCATTGAGTGTGGGAGCCAACGTTTTTATCTGGAGCATCAGAAGTGGTGTTTGTCCCGTGTCGTCTGACGAGGTCATTATCACGCGCGATGCTTTGCCCAGCGTGGCTTACGCGGGTGTGAACACACATGTTGACATGCCTATTGCTGAAATCGCGGCTGAAACACCAACCATGGGGGTGGGTTCATGGAGTATTGTCGACGGCCTTGGTAAATTTGATGACGCGCTCAGTCCCGTGACAAACGTTACCGGGTTAGCGGTTGGAAACAATTCACTAAGATGGACCGTTATAAACGGGGTATGTCCCGAAAGCACTTCCGATATCGTGATCTATGTTGATGCCTTGCGAATCCCCACTGGTTTTTCTCCCAATGGCGACGGGATTAACGACCAGTATGTGGTTCCCGGAATGGATTATTATGACGGGGTAAAATTTTCGGTGTTTAACCGCTGGGGCGGTTTGGTTTATCATAACAACAACTACAAGAACGAATGGAACGGCACAAACCCGAACAATGAGCCCCTGGCCGATGACACTTATTATTATATCATAAAAATCAGTCCTGAAATGGACTACAGTGGTTACGTAATTATAAAAGCAGCAAAATGAAAATGAAATTGTTGATCGCCTTATTGTTGTTTGGAGCCTGTGCTTTAGCGCAGCACAATAGCTCATACAGCCAGTACATGTTTAACGGGCTTTTGTTGAATCCGGCCTATGCAGGCAGCAACGATGCGCTCAATCTTACGGCGCTTTACCGCAAACAGTGGTTAGGCATCGACGGGTCGCCAACCACGGTCAATTTCAGCGGCCACATGCCTCTTAAAAATAAAAAAATTAATCTCGGGGCGCTTATAATGAGTGATAAATTTGGGGTGAGTGAACACAATAAGTTAAATGCCGTGTATGCATACAGGATCAGGCTCCTGAAGGGGGAGTTTTCTTTTGGTCTTGCTGCAGGTTTTGATGTTTACAGGGCCAACTGGGACCAGGTAAAAACCACACAGCTTCGCGACCCTTCGTTCACAGTTAATTTCGATAAAAAACTCCTGCCACAGGCCGGATGCGGCGTTTATTATTACAGGCCGCGCTTTTACATCGGTTTTTCCGTTCCTTCGCTTTTCGAAAACGAATTTAATAAATATCAGACAAGCATTTTAAACACTGGTTTTGTTGCAGATGTTTCTGAAAATTTTAAAATTAAACCAGCTTTACTTTTAAAATATGTTTTAAATTCACCAGTCGACATTAACCTGTCGAGCACCTTTTACTGGAAAAATATACTTGGACTTGGACTAGGGTATACAATGAACGGCACTTGTATGGCTTATATGGATTTAAGGGTGAACGACCAATTGAGGGTGGGGTATTCGTATGATTATATTTTTAATGAATTGAGAAATTATTCAACCGGCAGTCACGAGATCATGTTAAGGTATTTGTTTCAGTATAAAATCAAGGTTTCAAGCGCCAGGTATTTTTAATTTATGAGAGGCAGCAACTTTGCATATACTTTTATATTAATGTTTTTTATGTTTGAAGGTTTTTGCCAGCAGGCTGATTCAATACCTGCAAGGGTATTTTCGCCGGAAGATTCATCGCGAATAAAAGTGCGAAGACTTGATATCAACTCTATTTACTCAGATTTCAGTCCCGTTCTTTATAAAAACATCATGTTTTTTGTGTCTGGCAGACCGGGTAAACTTGCTGTTTCTTACGCCAATGAAAATAACACAGAGATCACCGACCTCTATTCATCAGGAAAACATGATTCAGTAAGTTTTTCGAAAGGCAAAGCCCTTTCCAAAAATATCAATACAAAGTTCAATGAATCATCCCTAACCATTAGTAACGATGGAAACCTGATGTATCTCACGGGCAACGCCAGGCCTGCAAAGGGAAGTACACAAGCCCCGGCCAAACTCCAGATCTATCAGTCAAAGAAAGTCAACAGCGAGTGGACTGTGCCCGAAGCATCCGCATTTTGTGACCCGGAATATTCTAATTGTCATCCCGCTTTTTCGGCCGACAACAAAATGCTGGTGTTTTGTTCTGATATGCCCGGTGGCTTTGGAGGCACAGATTTGTACTTTACAAAATTTGAAAATAATTCCTGGACGCAGCCAGTAAACTTTGGTGCTAAAGTGAACAGCGCTGCCAACGAGTTGTTTCCATATATCTATGCCAACACGCAGCTTTATTTTTCCTGCAAAAGATCAGGTGGCCCTGGTGGTCTTGATATTTACCTGTTCGATCTTAACGACCCAAACGGCGAAACCTCCTTGTTAAGTCATCCCATCAATTCTGCTTTTGACGATTTTGGCCTGTGCCTTGACTCGGCCGGTAAAACCGGGTATTTTTCCAGCAACAGGAAAGTGGGTACCAGCGACGATATTTATTTTTTCAGCGAGGCATATCCCGATTTCAGTAAGTCACCATCACCTCCGGTAAAGGAAAAATTCTGTTATTCTTTTTTTGAGGAAAATGGTTACAAGTCAAACGATTCGGTGACGATGATCTATGAATGGGATTTTGGTGACGGCCAAAAAGTACGGGAGGATAAATGTAAACACTGTTTCAGCGCCCCTGGTAACTACTTAGTTCGTTTGAACGTTGTAGAAAAAAGTTCGGGAGAGGTGTTTTTTAATCAGGTGAGTTATACCCTCACCGTTGAAGCACCTCCAAAATTATTTATTAATTGTTCTGATACGGTAACAGCGGGAACTGAAATTATGATCGATGCCGAAAAGTCAGGCATCAAGGGTTATGGGCTCACCACGTTCTATTGGTCTTTTGGCGACGGCAAATACAATACCGGCGTATTTGTAAAGCACCGGTATAAAAAACCGGGCACTTACAAATTAGAGCTGGGCGTGATGGCAAAAAATGAGCAAACACTGAAGATGGAGAAGTTTAAAATTGAAAAAAGTATTCTGGTAAAAGATACCATGTGAATTTATGAGGCATTGCACGAAAATATTTTTAATCCTTCAGCTCTTTTTTGCATGCGCGTTACTGGGCCAGCAAACCCCTTCACCTGATGAGAAAATTCCTTTTGTATGCACGTTCAGCAAAGAATCTGACAGAGCCTGGGGAGATGATGATTATGTGCAGACATTTTTTTTCGTTATTCCTGATGTCTATAAAAAACCGGTTTACATCCGGGTGTTCGACCCTGAAATAGGTGGCAGTTACGACGAAAATCATGGCAACTTCGATAGCAAAACCAGGTTCACGATTTTTGGCGGGGCAAAGGCGCACTCTCATCCTGATGCCCGTGCCCAGGACCCTGTGAATGATTTTAAAAGCGGTCTCCTGCTGGCTTCAAAAACTTTCAGCAACGAAAAAAGTTATGACAACCAGTGGTATACCCTGGGTCCCTTTAATCCCATTGAAGGAGAATGGCAGCCGGACTATGGTGGAAGGATCTTTAAAATTGTTGTTGAGGGAACTGATGGCGATGATGGAAATCTCTACAGAATTTTTCTTTCTTCAAGTCCGGAAGAAAATAAAGAAGTTGAAGGCGGGAATACCTTTGCGTATGAGTATGCTTTTCGCCTGGCCGATATAAAAGGCGCGGTTTCGCATTTGTATCCTTTTGTTGGGCGCGGTGTAACGGCGGTAAAAGTAAAGATCTTTGACTTCGACAATGATGGCATCATCCGGGTTGTGTCTATCGCTAAAAAAGGCGACATCAGTAAACCAAACACCAACGCCGAATGGATAGAAAACACGCATAAGATTTCACGTGAAGAAGTGAATACCTCGCTCGACATCCAGTTTATTAAACAAAAAGATATTAAAAACAACAACATTGTGGTAGTTATTGCCAATCAATACGGGGAGTTAATGCCATTTTACACAACGCCCATTGGTGGTGTGCCAAAATTTCAATATAAAATAGGGCTTAAGGCCGAAGACGATTAATATGAAGTTAAGAAACCCGCTCTTTGCTTTTATTTTCCTGTGCTTTTGTTCAAAGGCATGGGCTCAGACATACAATTTCAGAACCTATTCAGAAGACCAGGGCTTGCCGCATTCATATATTTACTGTATTTCGCAGGATACAGGCGGTTATCTTTATCTTTCCACCGGCGAGGGGTTGAGTATATTCGACGGTAACAAGTTCACAACATTTTCCACCAGAGAAGTTTCGGGTAATTTTGTGACAACACATTTTATGGACTCCCGTAAAACTTTCTGGATAGGTTATCGCCAAAACGGCGTTTCTTACCTGAAGAACGAGAAATTTAACGAGGTCAGGAACAGGAATATCTCTGAAGTGAAAGTGACCCAGTTCGCTGAAGACAGGCGTCAGAATTTATTTGTGTCAACGCTCGGTGGTGGTATTTTCAAGATCGACCCCGCTTACAATCTGAAAACACTTGAATGTGCCGAAGTGTTAAATTGTTATTCGATTCTTTTCGACAATGAGGAAAATTTAATAGCAGCAACTGACAATGGATTGTTTTTGCTGAATGAAAAAAATGACAGTTTAAAAATTGTTTTAAAGGTTGCTGAATTCGAAAATAAAACCATCAAACAGGTAATCCCTGTAAATAAATCCAGGAACTCGTTCTGGGTACTGGTTGAAGGGGAGGGTGTATATGGTGTAAAAAAGACCGGGAATACTTTCAAGGTATTTGCGCATATTTTTGAAGCTTTAAAATCTGTGAGAAATAACATTCCTTTTATTTACGTTGACAATACCGGCAATTTATGGGTGAGTTTATTTGGGGAAGGCCTGCGAAAGATCATATTTGAAGGTGATCCTGAGAAAGCCAATTTTAATGTGCTTACTATCGATAACACCAACGGCCTTAAAAATCTCAACGTACAATCCATCTTCGAGGATTTTGAAGGAAACATGTGGTTTGGCACCTTTGGCGGCGGTTTGATAGAAAAACCGATACAGAAATTTTCATTTTTCAACATTAAGGATGGTCTTGATAATATTGATGTAGGCAAGGTGGTTCTTGATAAATACGGAAATATATGGATGGGCAACACCGAGGGGATCTGCTTTTTTAATCCCGAAAATTCAACATGCATAAAATACAACAGCCGGAATGGATTTATAGATGACCGTGTGATTTCACTCGTGATCGATGATAAAGGCCTGATTTGGATCGGTACAGCCAACAACGGGATCTATACCTACGACCACGAAAAGCAGAAGTTTGAAAATTTTTCAAAAAAACATGCCATTTCCCCGCTCACAATTAATACCATGGTTCAGAGTGGCGAAGAAATGGTGATAGGCACAGGCGAGGGCATCATCATCTACGACCTTAAATCCGCCAACATCCAGTTTTACACTACCTCCGAGGGGCTGCTTCACAACAATCTGGTGAATGTGTTTTATGATAGCAGGCACAGGCTCTGGGTATCGTCGCACGGATCACCTCCCTATTATATTGAAGGAGGAAAAGCACACCCTTTGAAAAACATCAATGGTCTCAATTCATTTAACATCAACGCAGTTACCGAAGACAAGAACGGCAATATTTGGATAGCGACCGATGGTGACGGGGTGTTTAGGTACGATGGGGCGGCGGTGATCAATTACAAAATACGCGAAGGCCTCGCCTCTAACTATTGCAAGGGGATTGCAGTTGACAAAAATAATTCTATTTGGGTCAGTCACCTCAATGGCTTGAGTGAAAAAAAATCCGGGCGACTTGATTTCAGAAAGATTTCCAGTACAGAAGGTTTGTTGTTTGCCGAAAATAATTTAAACGCGATCTATAAAGATGATTTTGGGGACCTCTGGTTCGGCACAACAGAGGGAATTGTTCATTATAACGCCACCCTCGGCAAAAAGAACGCTGTTCAGCCTAAGTTAGCCATATTAAGGGTATTGCTTAATGACAAGACCTTTGAAGCCACCGACGTTATCAACGAAAAGTATGCATTTTATTCGGTAACCATCGATTTTTTGGCGATCGCTTTAACCAATCCCGATAAGAACAAATACAAGTACCGTTTGCTCGGACTTGGTAAAGATTCGATCTGGAGCAATACAACTTTCGAGCACCACGCTAATTACCCGAATTTGTCCGATGGGCAATATACCTTCCAGGTGATTGCGGCTAATAGCGAAGGGCTCTGGACTACCACGCCGGCTGAAATAAAATTCACCATTCAGAAACCCCTGTGGAAGAAACCCTGGTTCTATTTTTTCCTGGTGGCCATGGTTATTTTTATTACTTACATGATCATTATGTGGAGGACCAGGGCACTGAAGACCTCGCAAATGCTTTTACAAACCAAGGTCAAACAAAAAACATTTTTATTGCAAAGGGAAAAAGAAGAGGTCGAGAAAATCAAGGTGATGCTTGAAAATAAAAATAAGGACATTACCGATAGTATCAACTACGCCAAAAGGATCCAGGATTCACTGTTACCACCAGATGAAACGCTGAACGAATTATTTGATGAGAATTATTTTATTTTTTACAGGCCAAAAGATATTGTAAGCGGGGATTTTTATTGGGCGGCGCGTATTGAAACTGGTGGAGAAAAATCGAGAACCCTTTCCCTGGCCGCTGTAGCAGATTGCACAGGTCACGGGGTTCCTGGGGCATTTTTAAGTATCGTGGCCAATAGTTTTTTAAAGCAATCGCTCACCGAGAAATTTGTAAATAACACCGGTGAAGTGTTGGATTATCTCAATAAGAACATTACGGCAACGCTTAATCCTTCATCTAAAATGAAGAACAGGATTAGTGATGGCATGGACCTCGCCATCATCGCCATAGATTATAAGTTGAATAAACTGCATTATGCCGGGGCCAATAATTCGATTTATATATACAGGAAAGGTGAAAGCGATACCAGCTTGTTTGTTTTAAAGCCAACCAAGCAGGCGATAGGTTCTGCCTCCGGTAATATAGTTCCCTACGAATCACAGATTTTTGACCTCCAGGCTGGCGACACCATTTATATGTTTTCAGACGGGTATGCCGATCAGTTTGGCGGAGAAAAAGACAAAAAATTAAATTATAAAAGATTCAAGGAAATTCTTGCGAATGCTTCTGAAATGCCGGTGTCGTTACAGCGAGCCTATATTGAGGAGGCCTTTGAATTCTGGCAGGGAAAAACACCGCAAACAGACGACGTGTGCGTAATGGGGCTCAAGTTCTGATTTAATTTTGCTGTAAACAAAGTGCGTAACAGCGGAAATTGCATACATACAACCGCGATCACCCCCTTTTCAAAATTTAACAGACAAAAATTTAGTATCCATTCGTTTTGCTTTATTTTTACATTAAAATCGTCGACATGAAAAGTTTTATATGTTTTACAGTTTTATTCCTCCTCACCGGCAATTTGTTTTCACAGGATACTTTAATAACAAAAAACGGTGAGTTGATCGGCGCAAAGGTGCTGGAAATTAACGAGGATGAGGTCAAATACAAAAAATCATCAAATCCCGATGGCCCTTTATACGTGATTAAAAAATCGGAGGTCGTTGTGATCGAATACCAGAATGGTACACGTGATGTTTTTAACAGCGCTGGTAACAACGGTTCGATCAATGACGATAGTGGCGATCGGGCGTCTGATCGTGTTTACATAGACCGTAAACCGGCGTTGAATGTGTTTTTGGGTGCGGTGGCACTCAATCCGTGGAATTGGGCCTGGGGTAACGGTTGGTATGCGAGTGGATGGGCGAGAGGCTGGAGAGGACATCATGGAGGACATCGTCACGGACATCATCATGGATATTATGGAAGAAGAGGTGGTGGAAGCCACAGGTGACAACGCTTAACCCTGAACCCGAAACCCTGAACCCTGAACCCTGAACCCGAAACCCGAAACACGTAACCCTGAACCCGAAACCCGAAACGTTACCGATAGAGCAACACAGTTCCCTGCATTTTTTTATCCATCTTGCCGCTGGTTGAAATATCTTCATTTTGTG
>JAZKFC010000040.1:0-7605 GCA_040386615.1 Bacteroidota bacterium | reverse complement strand
TTATCCGTAACAACCGTTTAAAACGTTTGATCGAGATCAAAGCACCGGATGTAATCCTTCGTAACGAAAAAAGGATGTTACAGGAGTCGGTTGACTCTTTGTTCGATAACTCACGTAAATCAAACGCAGTTAAAACCGACAGCAACCGTCCGCTAAAATCATTATCCGATTCATTGAAGGGTAAACAAGGCCGGTTCCGTCAGAACTTACTCGGTAAACGTGTCGACTACTCTGCGCGTTCGGTAATTGTTGTAGGGCCAGAATTAAAATTACATGAGTGCGGATTGCCAAAAGAAATGGCAGCTGAATTATTCAAGCCGTTTATTATCCGCAAGATGATTGAACGCGGTATTGTTAAAACAGTAAAATCCGCCAAGAAGATCGTTGATAAAAAAGAACCTATTGTTTGGGATATTCTTGAAAACGCCTTAAAAGGTCACCCGGTGATGTTAAACCGTGCCCCGACCTTACACAGGTTAGGTATCCAGGCGTTTCAGCCAAAACTCATCGAAGGTAAAGCGATTCAGCTGCACCCTTTGGTTTGTACGGCCTTTAACGCCGATTTCGACGGTGATCAGATGGCTGTGCACGTTCCACTGGGACATGCCGCTATTCTTGAAGCGCAAATTCTCATGCTTGCCTCTCACAATATCTTAAACCCGTCGAATGGCGCGCCGGTAGCGGTACCGTCACAAGACATGGTGTTAGGTTTATATTACCTTACAAAATCAAAAAAGAATTTACCTAATGATAAGGTAAAAGGTGAAGGAAAAATATTTTACAGTGCCGAAGAAGTTGTAATTGCTGTGAATGAAAAGAGCCTGGACTTACATGCCCAGATCAAGATCAGGATCACCAACGCGCTTGAAGGCACCGAACTTAAAACAAAAATTATTGAAACTACTGCCGGTCGTGTTCTGTTTAACATGGTGGTACCTCATGAAGTTGGTTACATTAACGAATTGCTTACCAAAAAATCATTACGTGATATCATTGGTTCAATCGTTAAGAAAACCGGTATGGCTAAAACCGCTAAATTCCTTGATGATATCAAACAACTAGGATTTATGACGGCTTTCAAAGGTGGACTTTCATTTAACCTTGGTGATATCCAAACACCAGCTGAGAAAATGAAGATCATTGATGAGGCGCAGGTACAGGTGGATGAAGTGATTGCCAACTACAACATGGGCTTTATCACCAATAATGAGCGTTACAACCAGGTAATTGACATCTGGACGCACACCAACTCAAAAGTTACCAAAAAAGTATTGGATAACTTAAGCAGCGATCGCCAGGGCTTTAACCCGGTGTTCATGATGCTTGATTCAGGTGCGCGTGGTAGTAAAGAACAAATTAAACAATTGAGCGGAATGCGCGGTTTGATGGCTAAGCCTCAAAAAGCGGGTGATACCACTACCTCTATTATCGAGAACCCTGTATTATCAAACTTCCGTGAAGGTTTATCCATTTTAGAGTACTTTATTTCAACTCACGGTGCCCGTAAAGGTTTGGCCGATACGGCCTTAAAAACGGCGGATGCTGGTTACTTAACCCGTCGTTTGGTTGACGTGGCACAGGACGTTATCATTAACGAATTTGATTGCGGTACCCTCCGTGGTTTAAGCATGACAGCGTTAAAAAACAACGATGATGTTGTTGAAACCCTTTACGACCGTTTACTTGGCCGTACCGCGGTGGGAGACCTCTTCCACCCTACTACAGGTGAACTGATCGTTGCCGGTGGAGATGTAATCACTGAAGACATCGCACAAACCATCGACAAATCGCCTATCGAAGTAGTTGATATCCGTTCGGTATTAACATGCGAAAGCCGTTCAGGTGTTTGCGCTAAATGTTACGGACGTAACCTGTCTAACGGCCGTTTGGTTCAGTTAGGAGAAGCTGTTGGTGTAATTGCCGCGCAGTCTATCGGTGAGCCTGGAACACAGTTAACTTTACGTACATTCCACGTGGGTGGTACTGCGAGTAACACTGCCGCTTCAAGCGCGTTAATTGCCAAGTACGATGGTATCCTGGAAATTGATGAGTTACGTACCGTTGAGCGTTTGAACTCAGAGGGCGTTAAATCAAATATTGTAATTGGCCGTTCAACAGAAATGAGAATTGCCGATACCAATACCGGAATTACTTTAACTACGGGTAACGTACCTTACGGTTCAAGTTTATATGTTAAGCCAGGCGCTAAGGTTAAAAAAGGCGACCTGATCTGCGACTGGGATCCGTATAACGCGGTGATCGTTTCTGAATTTGGCGGAAGCGTTGAATTCGAACACATCAAAGAAAATGTTACCTACCGCGAAGAAAGTGATGAGCAAACAGGTTTCCGTGAAAAAGTAATCATCGAAAGCCGTGATAAAACCATGAGTCCATTGATCCGTATCGTGGATAAAAAAGGTGAAACACTTAAATCTTATAATATTCCGGTGAGCGCTCACATCATTGTGAACGAAGCCGCGAAAATTGAACCGGGACAAATTCTCGTTAAGATCCCGCGTGTTACAGGTAAAACAGGAGATATCACCGGTGGTTTACCACGTGTGACCGAATTATTTGAAGCGCGTAATCCAAGTAACCCTGCCGTGGTTTCTGAAATCGATGGTATTGTTACTTTTGGTAAAATCAAACGCGGTAACCGCGAAGTGGTTGTTGAAGCCAAAACAGGCGAACAACGCCGTTACCTGGTGAATTTAAGTAAACACATCCTTGTTCAGGAAAATGATTTTGTAAGGGCCGGAGATGCTTTATCTGACGGTGCAGTTAGTCCTGGCGATATTCTTGCCATTAAAGGGCCAACCGCTGTACAGGAATATTTAGTGAATGAGATCCAGGAGGTTTACCGTTTACAAGGTCAAAAACTGAACGACAAACACTTCGAAACCATTGTGCGTCAAATGATGCGTAAGGTCGAAATTGTTGATCCGGGCGATACCATGTTCCTTGAACAGCAGCTCATCAACAAAAGCGACTTCATGTCTGAAAATGATAACATCTTTGGTAAAAAGGTAGTTGTTGATCCGGGTGACAGCACAGAAATGAAACGCGGACAGATCATTACCGCGCGTAAGTTACGTGACGAAAACTCTATCTTAAAACGCCGTGATAAAAAGGTAATTGAAGCAAGGGACGCGGTTCCTGCAACAGCAAACCCGATCCTGCAGGGTATTACCCGTGCATCATTGCAAACAAACAGCTGGATCAGCGCAGCATCGTTCCAGGAAACCACAAAGGTTCTGAACGAAGCGGCTGTAAATGGAAAAGTAGATACCTTGTTAGGATTAAAGGAAAACGTAATTGTTGGTCACTTGATCCCTGCCGGTACAGGCTTACGCCAATACGAAAAACTGGTTGTTGGCAGCAAGGAAGAGTACGAGCGTTTGATGGCTTCGAAAGAAGAAGTCGGAGAAGAAGCGTAATGCGGATTTACAATTTATAAATTGACGATTTACAATTGTCAATAGTAAATCAAAAAATTGTCAATAAGAACCCTGGTATTATTACCGGGGTTTTTTGTTTTTTACGCACCGTATTCGTTGAAATTAACATCAGCCTGAGTAAATAACGTAAGTGGTTTATTGAACGATGTTTTTTCAATCCTAAAATAGCCTAATTTTGAATAAACAGTATTAACCCCTGCCTATGAAAAAAACATTTACATACTTGTCAATTCTCCTGGCTTGCCTGTCGTATAATTACAGTGAGGCACAATTTTTCAATTTTAATGTTCCTTTAAATATTTGTCTTGGTGGGTCCACCGGAACTTGCAACGCGCAGGTGACCTATACAATGGGAGGAGCCAACAGTTATTCGTGGGCAGTGTCATCTACTGCGGGTGTTGCCAGTTTCACCCCAGGCGTGAATGGCATCAACGTAGCCATGTCCTTTACCACTTGCGGCTCTTATACACTAACCTGTTACCCTTGTAGTGCATCCATACCTATTCCAGCCAGCCAAATATCGAAAGTCTTCAATGTTTCCTGCGCGTCAGGGCCCATCCTTACGGTCAACAGCTCAGGCCCCAACGTATGCGCGGGTAGCCCTTATGTTCTGAGTGCTACAGGTGCGACTTCCTATACCTGGGTACCAGGAGGGTTTACGGCTTCAACTTTTACCATTTTTCCCAACGCCAGCACCTGCTTTACCGTGTGGGGTTCCAATGGTTCGGCCTGCATTGCGGCTTCGGAGACATGTGTAAATGTAATTTCTCAACCGACAGTGCAGGTGCCGCCAATAGGTGTGTGCCTTGGCTCCACCGGGCAGTTAACTGCCACGGGAGCCAGTTCTTATTTATGGAACACCGGCGCTACCACCTCAGTAATTTCGGTGTCTCCTTTAACAGGAAGCTGTTATACAGTGATTGGAACAACGAATGGATGCACAAATACAGCAGTTGGGTGTGTGTTGGTGAATCCATTACCAAATGTGGGCATCGCCGCGATGTCAACATCTATTTGCGCCGGCAGTTCATTTAATCTTATTGCGACCGGGGCTAATACTTATACCTGGAGTAATGGCTTGATGTCTGCAAGTGTTCTGCTCTCTCCGCTTGCCAACACCTGTTACTCAGTAATAGGCTCCAATACTTTCGGATGTATGAATATGGCCAGTATCTGTGTAACTGTGGCTCCCTGGCCTCCCATATCCTTACCATTAACTACAACAGTCTGCCTGGGAAGCAGCGTGTTACTTTCGGTAAGTGGCGCAAGTTCTTACCTGTGGACAAACGGAGCGATAACACCATCCATTTCAGTAAGTCCAACGATAACTACCACTTACAGCGTCGTCGCAACAGCTGCGAATGGATGTACAAACAGTGCCGGTTCGTTTGTCGTGGTTAACACTACCTGTTCGGATGTTTGGCCCGGCGATGCCAACAGCGATGGTATTGTTGATAATACCGATGTTTTTGAGATAGGGCTGGCATTCAGCAATACTGGCAGTGCCCGTACTCCAGGTGGCAATGTTTATGTAGGACAATTTGCGAACAACTGGAGCGGAACAATCAGCACCGGTAAAAATAAATGCCACGCTGATTGTAATGGCGACGGCATAATTAATAATGGTGACACTTTAGCCATCTATAATAATTATTCATTGACCCATGCTTTCAGGTCCTCCGAAATTTCTTCTGTTGGAGATATCAACCTGGTTATAACCCAGCCTTTTGTCAACGGCGGGCAGTGGAACAAAGCCGACATTGTAGCCGGAAGCGCTTCCAGTCCAATCAGTCAACTCTATGGTCTGGCTTACGATCTTAACTTCGATAAATCCATGATACAAACCGACTCGGTTTACGTTGTTTACACGTCCTCTTTTCTAAATACCTCAAACCCTAATGTCAATTTCAGGAAGACGCTGTATAATTCTGAAGTCGTACATTGCGCCAATGTAAGAACCAATGGTGCCAACATAAATGGTGATGGAAAAATAGGAGAACTGTGGTTTAAAGTCAAAACAGGTTTACCTGAAAACACCCAGCTCGCCTTATCAGTATCTAACGCTAAAAAAATTGGCTCAACAGGGGCACCCGCTACTTTAAGTGGTGGCAGCACTGTCCTGACCATTGCTAACACCACAGGAATTGCGGCTTTAAGTGCCTTTAAAAATACTGTTAACCTGTTTCCAAACCCTGCTGTTAACAAGCTCACGCTGCAAAGCAACAGCAATGCCCTGATAAATTATTCTTTATATGATATCACCGGCAGAAAAGTATTGAATGGGAATTTTACAAAGTTAAAAACCATTGATGTTTCAGAGTATTCCGGCGGAACTTACATTATTAGTTTTGAGTCGGCTTCTGAAGTGGTTCACAGAAAATTTGTGATTGAGAAATAAATTGATTTTAAATAAAAAAAACCCGGACTGATATTCAGATCCGGGTTTTTTGTTTAAACAATTATTCCAAAACCTGCTGTAATTCCTGATACTTTTTTTATTATCTTTAAATGCCTCAGCAATTTCATCACTTAATTCCTTGTTATATAGAGCTTTTTTATATTTAATTTCTATCTTTTTACTTCTGGCGGGCAATACTTGTTTCTCACAGAATGAAAACAGTAAATGGTACTTCGGTAATCAGGCAGGCCTGGATTTTATGACCAACCCTCCTGGCATTCTTACAAATGGTGTTATTAATACCTTTGAAGGCTGTTCTGGAATTTCAGATGCTGCCGGGAATCTTTTATTTTATACCGACGGCATCACTGTTTGGAACTCTTCGCACACCATGATGTCTAATGGCGGATTGCTTAACGGTAACTCTTCCACCAGCCAGGCCGCAGTCGTTGTAAAACAACCGGGCAATCCGAGTATTTATTTTATTTTTACCCTGGCATGTTGCACTAATGCTACCGGTGTAAATTATTCAGTTGTTGACATGAGCCTTTCCTCGGGTTCGGGTTCTGTAACCATAAAAAATGTTTCTCTCGCGGGCAACAGCCAGGAAAAACTCACCTCTGTACGTCATTGTAACGGCACCGATATCTGGGTACTCTCGCAGGCTTATCCTTCGGGCGATTTCAGGGCTCACCTTGTGTCGGCAGCCGGCGTAAGTACTACCCCCGTAATGTCTGCAATAGGTAGTAATACTGCCACCGGCGCCACCTATGTAGGATACATGAAATTCTCTCCCAATGGCAAAAAGTTGGGCGTGGCGGTATGTAACTCCTCTCTTATGGGTTTCGACCTTTATGATTTTGACGCTTCCACAGGTATCGTATCTAACCGTGTGCCTTTGGTAACCAGCACCCTGGCCTATGGCGTTGAATTTTCTCCCGATGGCACCAAGATGTATGGCGCCTTGTGGGGTGGTCCAAGGCTTTATCAATGGGACTTGTGTGCCGGGTCGGGCACGGCTATTGTGGCATCACAGTATACTACAGCCACCAGTGGCGGAGGTGCACTGCAACTGGGAATAAATGGCAAAATCTACATGACCCGCAGTGGACAATCATGGATGGGTGTTGTAGCCAATCCAAACGTTGGGGGATCGGGCTGTAATTACAGTGATAATGGGCAGTCTATTTCTCCGAAAATAAATAGTTGGGGGCTTCCTAATTTTATTACTTCGGGCTTTAAATCTCCTCCAATTCCTTTTACGCACACTTTGACGAGTTGCCAAACAGCTTCTTTTACGGCGCCACCAATTGTTCAAAATTACACCCTGACCGGTTGTGCTGCCTCGGGGTATTCGCTCATGGGTATACAGTGGAACTTTGGTGATCCCTTAACCGGCTCCTCCAACACTTCCACTTTATCTAATCCTACTCACATTTATTCAGGCTTAGGCACCTATACCTCACAACTGGTGTTGTACTATAGCTGCGGGGGAGGCACAGATACTATCAAACAGGTGGTGAATATCAACCAGCCCTGCATTTCGGTGAGCAGCACATCAATTACCTGCGCAAATCTTGGTTCAGCAACAGTGCAGGCAACCGGCGGCATTGGCCCCTACTCTTACACGTGGACACCAGGCGGGCAAATCAGTCCAGTTGCAACCGGACTCAGTCCTGGCATCTATAGCATAGCTGTTTTTGACCAGGGCAATAATTTTACCTACACTGCCACAACATTGTTCACCTC
>JAZKFC010000039.1:0-53264 GCA_040386615.1 Bacteroidota bacterium | reverse complement strand
GGCAAATGGTGGTAGTTGAGCTTGAAATACTCAGGGTGGGTGTTGGATTCACTACAACAGGTATCACCGCTGTGGCAGTACAGTTACCGTTAGAACCCGTGACTGTATAGTTTTGAGAGAAGTTAGGATATAGCGTAAAATTAGAAGCTGTAAATCCGCCTGGCAGCCAGGTGTTGGTAATGGGTCCAACCACAACGAGGTTAACACCTGTTCCCATACAGATCTGGCTTGGAGTAGCACTGGCATTCACCAGTGGCAATGGGTTCACAATAAGGTTAACCGTGCTTGAACTTGAACAGGCACCGTTGGTCCTTAACACCGTGTAAGTGGTTGGGCCGGGAGGCGATACCTGTATAGTAGAGGTATTGGGATTAGAACCGGGGATCCAGGTATAACCGGTAGCGCCAACTGCCGTCAAAGTAGCTGTTGCGCCCAAACAAATGGCGGTTGGGGTTACTACAGGTGTAATGGTTGGCGTGATAAGAACGGTAACCCCAGTCACAGCTGTATTGGTACAGCCATTGGCGCCTGCTCCTGTAACCGTATAATTAGTTGTACTTGCAGGAACAAATGCCGAGTTATTAGTTACGCTGGGGTTCCAGGTATAACCAGTCACACTGTTGCCACCGTTAAGAATAATTGAGCCACCGCTGCAAACCGTTGGGTTGTTAATGCTGGCAGTAATATTTGGAAGTGGATTAACCGTAACAGATGTGGCCACGGTAGTTGAGCCACAAGCATTGCTGCCGGTCACTGTGTAGCCTGAAGTGGCTGCAGGAGCATAGGATACACCGTTACTGACACCTCCGCTCCAAACATAATTATTGGCGCCAGACGCAGTAAGTGTAAAACTTTTTCCAAGACACAATGAAGTAGGATTTGTAGTCACAGACAATGATGGTACACTTGTATTTACTGAAACAGCAAGCATTGAAGAAGTAATACATCCGGAAGTATTCGTTCCGAGAATGGTGTAAGTAGTATTTACACTGGGCGACACCGCGATACTGCTTGTGTTCGAACCTCCGGGACTCCAGGTATAGCTCACCATGCTGTTAGCTGTAAGCGTTGCGCTGCCACCGTTACAAATAACAGAGCTGCTTGCGCTGGCATTGATACCAAGCCCGTTTAAATTATACATTAATATTACCGAACCGTTGCCGGTTTGAAAACCCGAGGTGGTAGAGGTGAAGGTATTGCCGGCATAAGCGGCATAACTTGATCCGCCGCCGCCGCCGCCAAAAAGACCGCCACCACCGCCGTACCAGCCGCCACCACCGCCGCAACCAGCAGCGGCGTCACCGGCTCCATTTCCTCCAAATCCAAAAGTACCCGGAAAAGGTGTCTGGCAACAGGCAATGCCTGCCGCCCCGCCGGCGGTCTGAGTTCCGCCCAAACCACCACTGCTCGGCCAGGTATTCCAAAAACCGCCGGCACCACCCGTTAAGCCACCTCCGGCGCCACCTGCCCTGTTTTGTGAAGCCGAATTGGTTCCGCCACCACCGCCACCACCGACAAAAATTCTATTCGACAAGCTGCTGGGTCTCCTGATGTCAGAAGCACCGCCACCGGTACCACCTAAAGCCATTGCACTAAATCCAGCGCCACCGTTATATCCACCATTTGTAGCTGACGATCCATAGGTACCTGCACCTCCAACATAAATCTCTATCACCTCTCCCGCAACAACGGTGAAAACGCCCTGCGCCCTTCCCCCGCTTCCGCCCAAAGCGCCGGTAATACCGCCACCCTCGGCTCCCCGAACGTCTGCAGTAACAGTAGAAACACACACAGGCACTGTAAAATACTGCACAGCGCCGGTATATGCATATATTACCGTAGTCTGCGACCTGGTATTGGGTATGACAAATAAAAATAAGATGATAAATGCGCTAACGCATATGTTCGCTTGGTAGTTTTTTCTCATGAGTAAAAATTAAAGGTTGAACAAAAAAAGTCAATAGATACAAGTTTTAATCAAAAAAATGAATCAGGTCTGTAATCTGTTTTACAGTGTAACAAATTACCAAATTAAAGCGAACGTTATTTTTCAACAACAATTTTCTTATTCACCTTCATACCGCTCGCCTCGCCTTTAATAAAATAAATACCATTCGCCAGGTTGCTTACCGCAATCTCCTTTTTGCTGTCGTCAACAAGTTTAATAGTACTCACTATTTGTCCGAGGCTATTTACAATGGTAAGGGTAATGCTCACATCCGATTTCACAAAGAAATTTCCGTTATTCGGATTTGGATACACGCTTAAATTACCATTGCCATTCGCTTCAAGATCTTCAACTCCGATACAGGTGGCAACAAACTGTGTAACTGTCGTTGTCTTACTGCAGCCGTTGCCATCAGTACCTGTAATTGTATAAGTGGTAGTAATGCCAAGGGTAAACGTGAGCACCTGAGAGGTTGCGCCTGTGTTCCAACTATACGAAGTTGCGCCGTTTGCGGTGATAGTAGCGATCTCAAATTTGCAGATCTGGCTCTTGGCAACACTGGCTGTTACGTTAGGGAGTGGGTTAACCAGCACGCTCACGGTTTTGGTATTAGAGCAACTACCGTTCGTTCCAATCACATTGTAAACTGTTGTTACGATCGGGTTAACCGTGATCGTTGGTGCTACAATGCCTCCATTCGCGCTCCAGGAATAACTTGTGGCAGGACCTGAGGCTGTTAAGGTAGCCGTTTCACCCTTACAAATGGCCGCAGGGCTTGCTATTGTGAAAGTAGAAATATAAACAGCAAGAGTAAGGCTGTTGCTGTTCTGGCAACCTGTATTATTGTTTGTTCCGGTTACGTAATAGGTGGTTGTAACTACAGGATTCACAGAAATGGAGGGCCCTGTTCCGCCCGTACTCCAGTTGTATGAAACGTTTGCCGAAGGACTCGTCACTGATATTATCGCAGTCTGTCCTTCACAAATAAGCGGGATATTTGAACTCAGGCCCATATTCGCCAGTTGGTTCACCTGGATCAATTGCGTAACCGTAGAAGTACATCCCGCGGCATTGGTCCCAACCAACGAAACGATAGTGGTTGTTGGGGGGGTTAAAGTTTCATTGAGATTACTACTATTCATGGGCTGCCAGGTGTATGAAGTAGCATTACCACCGGCTGTAAAATTAACCGTACCTCCCTGGCAAATGATATTGGTAGAGCTGATGATACTCACAACGGGACTAGTATTCACCGTGATGCAGACAACCGCGCTCGCGGTGCAATTGCCATTGGAACCCGTTACAGTATAACACGTTGAGTTGTTCGGAAACAAAGTAAAGTTCGACGAGGTAAATCCTCCTGGCATCCAGGTGTTAGTGATGGGACCCAACACCACAAAATTAATGCCGCTACCGGCGCAGATCTGATTGGGACTGCCGGTGGCATTAACCAAAGGCAGGGGATTTACAATCAGGTTCACAGTGCTGCTGCTTGAACATGCGCCATTTGTTCTTAAGACCGTATATGTGGTAGGTCCCGGAGGAGAAACGGCAAGGGTTGGTGTGTTGGGATTGCTGCCCGGCATCCATGTATAACCTGTTGCGCCTGACGCAGATAAAGTTGCTGTACCTCCCAGGCAAATGGCTGTTGGTGTGACAACCGGCGTGATAGTAGGTGTTACAAGCACTGTAACGCCGGTCACCGCGGTTGCAGTACATCCGCTCGCACTTGCGCCAGTTACTGTATAGTTGGTTGTGACGTTTGGAATAAAAGCTGAATTATTCGTGGCCCCGCCGGTCCACGTGTAACCAGTGGCACTGCCGCCACCATTTAGAATAATAGACGAACCATTACAAACCGTTGGGTTGTTGATACTGGCCGTAATGTTTGGTAACAGGTCAACAGTTATTGTAACAGCCGCAGATCCTGTACCACAGGCGTTAGTACCTGTAACCGTATAGCCCGAAGTTGCAGCTGGCGTGTATGAAGCTGCGTTGGTGACCCCGCCTGTCCAGGTATAGGTTGCCGCGCCGCTGGCAGTTAATGTTATCGTTTTGCCGGCACATACGGCAGTAGGACTTGCGATCACAGAAAGCGAAGGCGCTCCTGAAATTACATTGAGCGTGAAATACGCGTTGGAATTACATCCCATAAGGTTGGACTCGGAGACTGAATAATTGGAAGTACTTGAGGGCGCGACGACGATCAGCGAGGCGGTGCTCCCCGTATTCCACGAAAAGGTGCCTGTTGCATCAGTGGTGAGTGTGACGGTATTTCCTGAGCAGAGCGTATTTGGCCCCATAATACTTATCAGCGAGCCGCCAAGGGTGTAGGAAGGCACCACTGCCAGCGTATTTGTAATGTAATACAAAAAATCGCCGTAGCCGTAATGGTAATTGGCCAGGGTGTTGGTTGGAAAGGTATTTTGTGTGCCGCCATTCGAATACTGCATCTCAAAATAAGTCAGGTGCTGCCCTATCTGCGAACTTGGTCCGAAATAATATCCGTCGGATGCCAAGCCGAATATCTGGAGCACGTATTGCGTTCCTGCATTTAACCACACTGGCTGGGTAATGGGGCCATAGGAATACGACGCTGCAGGTCCAGAAACCTGTGTTTGGGAAATAATGGCCTGGGTGCCATAATTAAATAATGTAACATACCTCGTAGTTCCCGATGGTTCGTTTTTTCCAAAATGGGTTACCAGAAGGTTTTGGTTGGGTGCAAACCTGAAACCACGCTGGCATTGCGTTAATCCACCCGAAGTGCCGCCCGACACACTGTCGGTTGACGAGTTAGGTCCCCTGAAAGTATTTGGGATGGTGGACACAGCCGGAGCTCCGGGGTTTCCGTAAAACATAAAAATGGTGCTGCTGGTATTCGCTGCAATCAACGGAATTTTCACCCAGATGGCCGTTGTTGGTGTGTTAATGCCGGCTTCTATCCAGTAATAAAAAAAAGCAGAACTGGTGCAGGTGCCTGCGAAACGGATGTCGTTTCCAAATGCATTCATTTTATTGGCTGCGATCAGGCTTTGGGTATTCACCGTTATTTTTAGCTGGTAATTAACGGCAGCCACCGAATTGGGATTTGTTACAGTAATAGGTTGGTTATAAAGCCAGCCCGATGGTTGAGCAACTAAATTAACTCCTGCAAAAATGATCAGGATCGTAAATATTTTTTTCATCCTTATAACATTGGTTAGGTAAATGTAACTAATTAAAAAACATGAGTATTTTTCTGATTTGTTAAAATTGGAAGCAAGGTTCTGCCGGAATCTTACGTTAAGCTTCAAAGGCGGGTAATCAGATCGTAGCGAAGGCTAAAACAGTAATGGTGTTTAATATGGCCACAGCGGTGAGAGAATGCGGATTTTCATTCAGGTTATAAAAAAAAGAAATGCAGGAGATAATGATAATAAAAACGGAAAGAAAGATAATAGAACTTGCGCTTTGCAGGCCATACGAGGCATCTGAAGTTAATAACATGGCCTTAAGTTCCTTTTGCAACAGGTAGTCCTTGCCGATCTGGTAGCTCGAAAATTTTTCAGGAACTTCAATGTAGTCGCGCACATACAATTTGATCTTTTTGCCATCGAGATCGATTATGTCCATCTCTGAAATGATGCGTTTGCCCGCTGCGTTTTTTTCGTCGCCATGCTTTACCCCAAAACTCCTGGCGTAATGGGTCTGGAAATGACAGGGGCCCATAAAACAAAACAGAATTTCCCAGTAAATAAAAAAACAGCAGATATTAAACACGTTTAATACCCGGTAAGAAATTGTTTTTTTAAACAGGGCCAGTTTCCTCGCTTCTTTTCTTTTTTTCAGCGCAACAAGCTGCGCTACTTCTTCAGGTGTTAAGGGAATACGGTGCGGCCTCTTTTTTTCTTCGGGCGCCATGTCGTTTAATTTATTTTTTTATCAATAAGATAGTTATTTCTTATTGTACTGTTTCGCTGGATGAGCTCACCCAGAAATCCTGCCAGAAACATCATACTGCCAATGACCATGCAGGTTAATGAAATATAAAAAGACGCCCTTTTGGTAAGGAGTGTCGCCGGGTGATGCGTTAAAACCGAATAAATTTTGTGCGCCCCCAGGTAAAAAGCGAAACCAAAACCGGTTAAAAACAGCAGCGTGCCCACCAGACCAAAAAAATGCATGGGCTTTTTGCCGAATTTAGAAAGAAAGGTAATGGTTAGTAGATCCAAAAAACCATTGATAAAGCGATTCCAGCCAAATTTACTCACACCGTACTTCCTGGGTTGATGTTTTACCACCTTTTCGCCGATATTATCAAAGCCGGCGTTGCGGGCCATTACCGGAATAAACCGGTGCATTTCGCCATATACCTCTATGCTCTTTACAACTTTGTTTTTATACGCTTTTAAGCCGCAGTTCATGTCGTGCAGCTGAATGCCACTAATGACCCTGTTTGTATAGTTATATAATTTAGAAGGCAGGTTTTTTGTAAAAGCGTTATCGTAGCGTTTTTGTTTCCAGCCGCTTACCAGGTCAAAACCTTCCTCGGTCACCATTTTGTATAGCCCCGGGATTTCATCAGGATTGTCCTGCAGGTCGGCGTCCATGGTAACCACAACATCGCCCTGGGCCATTTCAAAACCAACGTGCAGCGCCGGAGATTTCCCGTAATTGCGCCTGAATTTTATACCTTTTACGTTGGTATTGGCTTTCGACAGCGTCTCCACCACCTCCCATGAATTGTCTTTACTGCCATCGTCAATAAAAATTACCTCGTAAGTGAAGTTGTTTTGATTCATTACCCGCACAATCCACTCATGCAATTCCGGCAGAGAGTCCTGTTCGTTAAAAAGGGGAATTACAATGGATAGGTTCATAAATACTGCGTTAAATAAACGCAAATCATTTCTACAAATTTTACATTTTTAATTGTAAAATAAAAATTATTGTTAATTTTGCAGCGGGTAAGTCTTTCACGACCAGCTCCTGCTGAATCCCCCAGGCTGGGAACGGAGCAAGGGTACGCGGTTGAGCGGTGCGATGGAAGTAGCTTACCCATTTTTTATTTCCCTCCACCCGACTTTCAAAGATGATTTTTAATATCATTCACTCAATCAAAACACCTTTTCACTCAAAATTTATAGGTTTTTAACATTTGAGCACTTTGTTTCAAGTCAAATGGTCTATATTTGTTCAAACATTTAATTTCATTTCCATAGAATAGACATTTACTAGCAATTTTTTTTCACTAAAAGCAAGTAAAGTTATGTCTATTCAGGTATTAAATGACAACGAGTTGGTACAACTCTATATTGATGGAAATGAAGAATCCCTGGCAGTATTATTAACCCGGCACAAGCGTAAAATCTTTTCTTCAATTATTATTGTCGTCAAAGATCATCAGCTTGCTGAAGACATTTTCCAGGACACATTTTTTAAAGTCATACAAACCCTTAAAAAAGGTCAATACAACGAAGAGGGTAAATTCTTACCATGGGTGATCCGCATTGCCAGGAATCTCATCATTGATCATTTCAGAAGAATTAAAAAGATGCCGCCGATGCCTGTTTATATAAATGAAGAAGGCGAAGAAGTAAGCGTTTTTAATACCTTGCCGGCTGGCGATGACAGCGCCGCGGGAAAGGAACTTACTGTTTTCAGGAAAAACATCAGGAACCTGATTGCCAATTTACCCGGCGACCAGCGTGAAGTAGTTTTAATGAGGATTTATTATGACATGAGTTTTAAAGAAATCTCAGATTTTACCGGTGTTTCCATCAACACAGCGCTGGGCAGAATGCGTTACGCCCTGATCAATCTCAAAAAAATGATAGAAGAAAAAAACATAGAACTGGCATTGCGTTAAACCTCCCGCAAGGCATGCGTTTCAGAAAGGTGGTCTACAGGCCGCCTTTTTTATTGCCTGCTATTTTCAAATGAAACCGCTTTCAGGCCCGGGAAAAAGCATTTCACCCCTTTAAACAGTATAAAATTTTACGATATAATTTCAACAGCCTCCCTAAATTCAATTGTCTTTAGCTAATAAAATTCCTATTTTTACACCTCTTTTTAAATGTGGCGGGAGCAATAGGTTCCAGGCAACTTTTACAGGTATAAAAATTTTAACTAATCAGGTATGAAAATTCTAGTAGCAATCAGTAACGTTCCCGATACAACAACCAAAATCCAGTTTACCGACGGAGATTCGAAGTTCAACAACGCCGGTGTCACATTTATTATAAATCCTTACGACGAGTGGTATGCGCTTGTACGCGCGCTCGAATTAAAGGAAGCCAACCTTGCTGAAAAAGTAACGATCATTCATGTGGGCCTTGCAGATAGCGAAGCAACCATTCGCAAAGGGCTGGCACTGGGTGCCGACGATGCGGTGAGAATTGACGCCGAGGGTCCCGATGCCTTTTTTGTAGCTGACCAGATAGCCGATTACGCGAAAAATAACGGTTACGACCTAATTTTAGCGGGTAAAGAAACCATTAATTACAATGGCTCTTCTGTTGGCGCCATGATAGCAGGTATTTTGGATCTGCCTTTTATTTCGCTGGCTACCAAACTCGACCTGGCAAGTAACAAAGCTACTGTTGAACAGGATCTCGACAGCGGCTCTCAGGTGCTTGAATGTGAATTGCCTCTGGTAATCAGTTGCGCCAAGGGCATGGCCGAGCAACGCATTCCCAACATGCGCGGCATTATGGCAGCGCGCACCAAACCCCTAACCGTTGTTCCGGCAAACTCAAGTGCCTCCTTAACCTCGGTTAAATCATATGTATTAAATCCGGGACGTACCTCAGTTAAAATGATAGGCGAAGACAACCTTGATGAACTTGTGAATTTATTACACACGCAGGCTAAAGTTATCTAACATTCTTAATTCTCAAATCAAAAATCAAAATTATGTCAGTTTTAGTATATACAGAAATAAATAAGGGGCACGTTAAAAAATCGTCGCTTGAGTGCGTGAACTATGCGGCTAAAATTGCTGCGCTCACAGGTTCAACCGTAACTGCCTTCGTTAATAACGCCGATGCGGCCCTGCTTGAAGAAATTGGTAAAGCCGGCGCGAATAAAATCCTTTCAGCAAAAAACGAGAAGTTAAACGCCGACAGCCTGCTCATCAGCGCGGCAGTTGAACAAGCCGCAAAAGCCGAAGGCGCCAAAATAATCATTTTCGCCTTCGACCTCCTCGGGAAAGCAGTAGCTCCAAGACTTTCGGCAAAACTCAAAGCCGGCCTCGTGGCTGGTGCTGTTGACGTTCCGGTAGTGAATGGTAACGCGCTTGAAGTAAAGAAAAATGTTTTCTCTGGCAAAGCCACAGCCTTATACAGCATTAACAGCGATATGAAAGTGATTTCCCTTTTACCAAACAGTTTTCCTGTTACCGCAGGCGAAAACAAAGCCACGGTGGTAGATTTCAGCGCTGACCTTTCTTCGGTTAATTCGAAGATAGTGGTGAAAGAGGTGAAAAAATCTGACGACGGTGGAACAACCCCTTTGCCGGAAGCAGAATTGGTAGTGAGCGCCGGAAGGGGCATGAAAGGACCAGAAAACTGGGGCATGATTGAGGACCTTGCCAAAACATTAGGCGCAACAACGGCCTGTTCGAGGCCTGTAGCCGATATGCACTGGCGTCCGCATCATGAACATGTGGGTCAAACCGGTATTGCCATCCGTCCGAATCTTTATATAGCCATTGGCATTTCAGGCGCAATACAGCACCTTGCGGGTGTTAACGGCAGTAAAACCATTGTGGTGATCAATAACGATAAAGAAGCGCCATTCTTTAAATCTGCCGATTATGGTGTGCTTGGAGACGCGTTCACCATCGTTCCGAAATTAACAGAGGCGATTAAAAAATTTAAGGCAAATCAGCACTAACACAAAAATTTTTCTTAAATTAGAATACTTTAGTGAATGAAAAAGGTCCGTTTAGAAATTGTTGGATTGTCTTACAGCCAGACTCAAAGTGGCGCATATGCACTGGTATTGGGAGAGAGCTCAGGTTCGAGGAGGTTGCCCATCATTATTGGTGGTTTTGAGGCACAGGCCATAGCTATTGAGCTCGAAAAAATGAGCCCGAGCCGGCCTTTGACCCACGATCTGTTTAAGTCTTTTGCGCAAACCTTTGACATCACTGTTAATGAGGTTTTAATTTACAACCTGGTTGAAGGTATCTTTTACGCTAAATTATTATGTTCTGACGGCACAAGAGAGGTAGAAATTGATGCCAGAACCAGCGACGCCATTGCGCTTGCAGTGAGGTTCAATTGTGAAATTTACACCTACGAATTTATATTAAAAAGCGCGGGAATAGTTCTCGATGACGATGTGGAAGTGAGTTCTATCACTGAACCAACCCAAACCGCAGAAGTTAAAGAAACAGTAAAATCAGGTGATTCTGATGAATATAAAGGCAAAAGCAGCGAAGAGTTAAAAAGTATGCTGCAAACCGCCCTTGACGAAGAGCAGTACGAAATGGCGTCCAAGATCAGGGATGAATTGAACCAGAGAAAAAAATCTTAATCCAGTCGGTTTTTTAATTGTTCCTTAGGAATTCTCCCTGAGCGAAACTTCCGTTATTATTGTTTCCAAAATGCCGGACTCCCTTCACACATAAAAAAAGCCCCTGATCCCTGCGGGAAAAGAGGCTCTTGTTTTATTTTGTTTAATTACTTTTTTTCAGTGGCAGCTGGCTGACCAGGACTAACGGCTTTTTCTTCTTTTGCCGCAGCCGGAGCTTTAGCTGCTTTTGTTGCAGGAACTCCTTTTTCATTGATCGCCATTCTTGTACCACCGTTCTTTGGTTCAGCAGCTGGTGCTTTTTCCTCTTTCACAACATTCTGAGGCGTTGCCACTTCGTGGCTGGCAGCAGCTTCTTTTTTTGTTGCTTCCTGCTTTCCGGCAGGCTTATCGGTTTGCGCTTTGCCAGCAATGCTGATCAATGTCACAAGGGAAATGGAGTAAATTAGTTTTTTCATTTTTAGAGTTTTTTGTTAGTAAAGTTACTACGAGTGATAAAGATAAATAAATTAAGCTGAAAAGTAAATTATTTAGGAATTTTTACAACTGGCTGTCAAGGCGCTTCAACTCGTCAACCTTCTCGAGATAACCCAGTTTTTCGTAAGAGAAAATAAGGTTATTGAGGCAGCGTTTTACAATTTCTATATTACTGCAGGGCAGGTAATATTTGGCTTCAGGCTCAAGATTCAGCTGTTTTAAAAACTGGTCAATATCCTTTTGATTGAACATGAGACCCTTGCTGAAAGGATTAAGGTAAAACAGGATGTTGTTGGATAAGGTTTTATTATTAACGTCGATGAGGTTGGCAAACTCGTTCAGGTAAGCCAGTACAAAATGCTGAGGCAGGTTAATGCCATAAACCGGTATGTTAAGTTCTTTGCAGATCAGGATGTAAACCACGCTCAGCATCAGTGGATTTCCCTTTTTGCTTTCGAGCACGTTGTTGATAAAGGAATTTTGAGGCGCGTGGTAATTGGTAATATTACCGCCGAATTGATGCACTTCAAAAAGAATGTGATTCAGGATCTTCACTTTTTCAAGCGCTGTAAGGTCTTCATGCAGCTCGAGCCAAACGTCCTGTTTGATCTGTGCGAGTTGCTTCCTGATCTTGTTTTCATCCAGGTCGGGGTACTGGTACCTGGCCAGAATCAAAACACCTTTCAGAAGGTCATCCTGCTCGTCTTTTGCCCAACTTTTTAGTGCTTTTTGAAGAATCTCAAACTGTATGGTGTGAATAATAGTTTCGATGCGTTTTTGCATGATGGCGTCAAAACTGTTTTCCCAGGCTGTTTCAAGGTGTGGAATGGCCGGCGGGCCAAGGGTAACAAAGCGGTCTTTTACCTGCGAGTAGATCACTTCATCAGGATCATCCAGCAAGGTAATCAACGCGATCACTTCCTTCAGGCTCATTTCTGTTTTACGTTTGGCTGCCATTGACAACAAAAATAAACCTATCTGCCCCATTATATAATACACGGGGTATAAATTCTTAACAAAACTTATGTTTATTTATTTGAACAATGCCCTATTAATAAATAAAACAGGCATGATCGTGGTTGCGTTGTGAACAAACGGCTTTACACGGTCTCTGGCATCGCCGCCGCTTCCAGCCTGCAGTTCATAATCCCTTCCTCGTCAAAATCGCCGGGAACAACATTTAAGGGTGTATTACAAAGATCGTAATTGTAAGGGTACTTTACTTTCACATAATTTTGGGTAAACCCTATCATAAACCCGTTCTTTTCTTCGTATTCAAAGATCACGCTGAGGGTTTTACCTTTTTGTGTTTCGTAGAAAGCCCTGAGCTTTTTTGCCGACAGTATGCGCAGCATTTTATTCCGCCGCTTTCTTTCGGCCACAGGCACCGCGTTTTTCATCAGGGCAGCCTCAGTGTGCTGGCGCTCGCTGTAGGTAAACACATGCAGGTATGAAATATCCAGGGCGTTTAAAAAGTGATATGTTTCCATGAATTCCTCCTCGGTTTCACCCGGAAAGCCTACAATAACATCAACACCTATGCAGCTGTCGGGCATGTTACTTTTGATAGCCAACACTCTTTCGGCATACAATTCGCGTTGGTACCTGCGCTTCATTCTTTTTAAAACCGCGTTACTGCCACTTTGCAGGGGAACATGAAAATGCGGTACAAACTTCTGCGAAGCAGCTACAAACGTGATGATCTCATTCTTTAACAAATTGGGCTCTATCGAAGAAATCCTGAAACGCTCTATTCCCTGCACCTGTTCGAGTTCTTTGATAAGCTCAAAAAAAGTAAATTCTTTTTGTTTTTTTTCGTCCCCGTCAACCAACTGTCCATAACCAAAATCGCCTATGTTCACGCCGGTTAAAACAATTTCCTTAACGCCACTCTGCGCGATGGCGGAGGCATTTTTAACAACGTTCGCGATGGTATCGCTCCTGCTCTTGCCACGGGCCAGTGGAATGGTGCAAAATGTACAGCTGTAATCACAGCCATCCTGAACCTTGAGAAAGGACCGGGTTCGGTCGCCAATGCTATAAGCACCCACAAAAAAATCAGCTTCCGCTATCTCACAATTATGAATGCGGGTATGCGTTTCTTTTCCCGAAAAATGAATGTAATTCAGTAATTTAAATTTTTCGGTAGCTCCCAACACCACATCCACGCCCTCAATTTTCGAAATTTCTTCAGGCTTCAGTTGCGCGTAACAACCCACCACTGCTACAAAAGCATCGGGGTTTTTAGCCAGTGCACCTTTTACTATCAGCTTGCATTCCCGGTCGGCATTTTCTGTCACCGAACAGGTATTGATCACATAAACATCGGCTGCTTCTGAAAAATCCTTTTTTATAAAACCCTTTTCCTGGAAAAGACGGGCTATGGTGGATGTTTCAGAAAAGTTCAACTTACATCCCAAAGTATGAAAAGCAACGGTTTTATTGGCAAAAGACATGGGTGCAAAGGTAAGGATTTCATTTTTGATTTAGGATTTTTGATTTAAGATTTATGGCCCGATTGCGATGGGATTGATTTTCGCAATATTTAGTGCCCCTGTGTGCTCTAAGTGCCTGAGTGGTTCCTGGCCCGAATTTGCCAAAACCCCGCAATAATCGTATCTTTACCCTTTATTATTTTTATGGATTTAAACGCATTAACCGCCATTTCTCCGATTGACGGCCGCTATAGAAAAACAACAGAATCACTGGATATTTATTTTTCGGAATTCGGTTTAATAAAGTACCGGGTACTTGTTGAAATAGAGTATTTTATAGCGCTTGCGGAGCTTGGCCTGCCGCAACTGCCCAAAATTGAAGAAGATAAAAAAAAGCAATTAAGAAGCGTTTACACAGGTTTTTCGGTGCAGGATGCCCTTATCATCAAGGAAACAGAAAAAACAACCAACCACGATGTAAAGGCGGTTGAGTATTTTATCAAACAAAAACTTGAGTCCCTGGGCTTATCTACCTATACCGAATTCGTTCATTTCGGCCTAACCTCGCAGGACATTAACAATACAAGCATACCGCTTTCACTCCGTGACGCATCCACACAACAGATCTTTCCGGGAATAGAAGCGGTGATCAATAAAATAACTGAATTAAGCAGGAACTGGAAAGATATTTCATTGCTTGCCCGCACGCACGGACAACCAGCTTCCCCGACAAAATTGGGAAAGGAATTTTACGTGTTTGTGGAGCGCTTGAACACGCAACTCGCGCAGTTAAAACAAGTCCCTTTTTCTGCAAAATTTGGCGGGGCCACAGGAAATTTTAACGCGCACCAGGTCGCTTACCCTAAAAATAACTGGATCGAATTTGGTAACGACTTCGTTCATAAGAGTCTTGGATTGACCCGCTCACGCTTCACCACTCAGATAGAGCATTACGACAATCTTGCTTCGTATTGCGATGCGCTTAAACGCATTAATACCATCCTGGTTGATCTGTGCCGCGACGTGTGGACCTATGTGAGCATAGATTATTTTAAGCAGAAACTCAAGGCGGGAGAAATAGGCTCATCGGCCATGCCCCACAAAGTTAACCCCATAGATTTTGAGAACGCCGAAGGCAATTTGGGCATCGCCAATGCCCTGCTGGAACATCTTTCGGCGAAACTCCCCATATCACGCCTGCAGCGCGACCTTACCGACAGTACTGTGCTGAGAAATATCGGTATGCCTCTCGCCCACTCTTTAATATCCTATACAAGCATTTTAAAAGGCCTGGATAAGTTGATATTAAACGAAGCAGCGCTGGTAGCCGACCTTGAAGCCAACTGGGCGGTAACAGCGGAAGCCATTCAAACTATTTTAAGGAGAGAAGGTTATCCAAAGCCCTACGAAGCTTTGAAGGACCTTACAAGAACCAACAGCCACATCACCCAGAAATCCCTTCATGAGTTTATAAAAAACCTCAGGGTCTCGGAAGAAGTAAAAAAAGAGCTGAGCGCGATTACACCACATAACTACACAGGCATCACACCAAATTTTTAATCATGAACAGGGTCTGGACATACATTATCAGCAAAAAATTAACCGAATCTGAGTTAAACGAACTGCTTGTTTCCGGCAGAAGTTTTGTTACCGGATGGAGCGCGCACGAGAATAAATTATCGGCCGACTTTGAGATCTTTAACCAGCGCATAATTATTGTAAGGGTCAATGAAAATGTTCATAATGCCAGCGGTTGCAGCATCGACAAGCTCACCAGGTTTATTAAGGAAACCGAGCAGAAATTTGGTATTGAATTGTTAAACCGCTTTTTAGTCGCTTACCAAACTTCCGTGGAAATAGAAGTTGTTCATTCATCAAAAATAAAAGAGTTTCTGGCACAGGGCCTTATCAACGAAAACACAACAGTTTATAATACTGCAGTGGCCAGTGAAGATGAACTGGTAAACTGGGAACAAGCTTTAAAAAACACCTGGTTAAACAAATACCTGCAAAAGGCATAACGCAAGCTGGTCTTAATATTCCAGAAACTCGTCAACCTGCGCTTCACTAGCCTTCATTTGCAGGCCATCAATAAAACTTCCGGTGTCACTCATTACTTTGGCTATTACCGAAATAGGCAGTTTGTTGTGCAATACATGCATTTTTAAATAATGTAGGATACCGGTCAGGTGGTCCATTCCACGCAGGTTACCGGCCCTTCCGTCAGAAACTCCCACCAGGCAGGCTTTTTTACCGGACCAGTCGCGGGGATGCGTTGAATCGAGAAATAATTTTAAAATGCCGGGAAAACTGCCGTTGTATTCGGGAACCACGAAAATAAATTTTTTACGGGTCGAAATAAATTCCTCAATCAAAAGGCCATAATTTTCGGTTCTTTTACCAAAAGTTTCGGCAAAAGCAATGTTTTCGGGCAGGGTGCAAAAATCTAAAATTTTAGCGTCTATTTGCCTTGATTTTAAAATATTTTCATATATCCTGCTCACCTTTAAGGTATTACTATCAGGGCGATTAGTGCAGCTCAGAATCACTATTTTATCCATAAAAATTTATCAACATCTTGTGTTTTTCTTTTCCGCCTTTGTTAAAAACTAAAGCCATGAAAAGTCAGTAATTAATTTAATTTTACAAACAGCAATTCTTGGCAATTGTTTATATTTTATGAACATCACTTACTACGGACATTCGTGTTTTGGGGTTGAGATCAATGGAAGGCACTTGTTGTTTGATCCCTTTATCAGTCCGAACGAATTGGCAAAAAAAATTGACATAACAACGATCAAAGCAGATTATATCCTCGTGTCGCACGGACACGAAGATCATATCGCTGATGTGGAGAGCATTGCGCTAAGAACAAAAGCCAAGGTCATCTGCAGCGCCGAGATCAGCAATTGGCTGGCAAAAAAGGGCCTTGAAAATATTCATCCAATGAACATTGGCGGTAAAGCGAAGCTCGATTTTGGAAATGTTAAGTGCGTTGTTGCCGTGCACAGCAGTGGTTTACCAGATGGATCCTACGGGGGAAATCCGATGGGCTTTGTGATTGAGAGCAGCGAAGGGAATTTTTATTACGCAGGCGACACTGCTCTTACTTACGATATGAAACTGATTGGCGACTTTCGCAAGATAGATTTTGCTTTTTTGCCAATTGGCGACAACTACACGATGGGTGTTGACAACGCGATCATCGCTTCTGACTTTGTCGATTGTGACAATGTGATTGGCATGCATTACGACACCTTTCCGAGTATAAAAATAGATAAAGAAGAAGCAATTTCTAAATTTAACCGTAACGGAAAAAAACTCACGCTGATGGAAATCGGTGAAACCTCAAAAAAATAAAGGAACTAAGGTTTCGTCATTAAAAAAAGAGAAATGGGAAAAATAATATCAATAGCGAATCAAAAAGGCGGGGTTGGAAAAACAACAACAGCCATTAACCTGGCTGCGAGCCTGGCTGTGTTGGAGTATAAGACCTTATTGGTGGATGCTGATCCTCAGTCCAATGCCACCTCAGGCGTGGGTATTGACCCGGCCAATGTAAAGGCTGGTTTATATGAATGCATTATCGACAGTGTGAATCCTAAAGACGTGATCTTAAAAACAGACACGCCTAACTTATTCCTGCTGCCTACCAATGCCGATCTTGTAGGTGTTGAATTGGAACTGGTTAACTTAACCAACAGGGAATACATGATGAAGAAGGCCCTGGATAAGATCAAGGATAAATATGATTTTATCATTCTCGATTGCTGCCCTTCACTCGGCCTCACGGTGATCAACTCTCTGTGCGCGTCAGACAGCGTGATCATCCCTGTGCAATGCGAGTACTTTGCACTCGAAGGCATGGGAAAATTATTACAAACCATAAAGATCGTACAGGCCCACCTGAATACCAATCTCGACATAGAAGGTGTTCTTTTGACCATGTTTGACGGCCGTTTACGTTTATCAAACCAGGTGGTTGAAGAAGTAAAAACACATTTCCAGGACATGGTATTTGATACCCTGATCCACAGGAATATCAAACTGGCTGAAGCGCCGAGTTTCGGAAGAACGATCATTATGCACGACGCTATTGGTAAAGGGTCTACCAGTTACCTGAACCTCGCGCGTGAGATCCTGCAACGCAACGGGCTCACCAAAATCAGCGACGGCGATCGCATGATCAATATACAGGAATCAGAAACAGAATTAAGCGAAGACATTTAAAAACCCTTGGTTGATAGTTTACAGTCGGATTAAAGACTATTGACTATCAGCTATAGACTATTGACCATCAACAAAAGAAATGAGCAAAAAACCCGCATTAGGAAGAGGATTAAGTGCATTGTTAGAAAATGCAAAGACAGATATTACAACGAAGAGCAACGGTGAAAACGCCCCGGTTGTAAACTCGGTTTCGGTGATACACATCAGCCAGGTGCAAACAAACCCCTTTCAGCCTCGCACCAATTTTGAAGAGAACGCGCTGCAGGAATTAAGTGATAGTATCAAACAACACGGTATCATTCAGCCCATCACAGTGCGCAAACTGGGTTATGATGCTTACCAGCTTATTTCAGGAGAGCGTCGCTTCAGGGCTTCGCAAATGGCCGGACTGAAAGAAGTGCCAGCCTACATAAGAGTTGCCGATGATCAGGCCATGCTCGAGATGGCATTGGTTGAGAACATACAACGCGAAGACCTTGATCCTATTGAAGTATCGTTATCGTACAAACGCCTGATCGACGAATGTAACCTTACACAGGAGCAGTTGAGCGAGAAAGTAGGCAAACAACGCAGCACGGTGACCAATTTTTTACGTTTATTAAAGTTGCCTGCCGCCATACAAAAATCTCTGCGCGACAGGGAGATCACCATGGGCCACGCCAAAGCGCTGATCAATATTGACAACGAAGACAGACAACTGGCGATATTCGCCATGGCTATGGAACAGGATTTTTCGGTGAGGCAAATAGAAGAACTGGCCCGTGGAGAAAAATTAAAGGTAACCCCTAAGGTGACCAGGGTTGAAAAACCGCTGACCACCGAGGACAAGGTGATTTCAAAACAATTAGATAAAATCTTTAATAAGTCTTACGCTTTTAAAAGAAATTCAAAAGGCGGCGGTGCATTGACGCTCACGTTTAGTAATGATACGGAGTTGAAGCACATTGTGTCGTTCTTCGGGATTGAGTAACTGTAACCACAAAGAACACGAAGGTTTACACAAAGGTCACAGAGAATGTTTTGGCGCGGTTTGTCAACTTTTGCAGTGTCTTATTTTGTTCACAGCGATCTTATATTTATAGTTCTTGCAATAATATTTTTTCCCTTCCCTTTGTGGTTTTTTCTTTGTGGTCCTTTGTGGTTCTTTGTGGTTAAAAAATACCGCGATCATTTTACGATTTGTTACTAAATTTGTTCACTGAAAAAAATCCTCCTTATATCCGACACGCACAATTATTTAGAGCCGAAATTGATCAAATACATCGGGGAGGCCGATGAAGTATGGCATGCCGGTGACATCGGCCGCATTGACCTTTGCGATGAAATAAAAAAGCTAAAACCGTTGAAGGCCGTATTCGGCAACGCCGACGGTCAGGATATCAGAAGTACCTACCCCGAAAATCTATTTTTCACCTGTGAGGATTTAAAGGTGTTTATCACACATATTGGCGGTTACCCGGGTAAATATCCGGCAAAGATCAAACAGCTACTGGTGGAAAACCAACCCGGACTTTTTATTTGCGGACATTCGCACATCTTAAAAGTGATATACGACAAAGCGCTGAACTTATTACACATGAACCCGGGAGCCTGCGGCGTGCATGGATTTCACACCGTTAAGACAGCATTAAAATTTGAGATCAGCGGCGCTGAAATAAAAAATTTAGCAATTATAGAATTGGGAAACAGAACATCCTTACCTTAGCACCATGGATCACAAAGAATATTTCAGCGATGAAGCACTTGCCAGGTTTGTTACTGCGCAGGGCAAAACCGTAGAAAAAATAATCTGCCACCTCTGGCAAAACACCATTGATAAAAACGGCACCGTTGAAATCATAGATAACGTAGAACTGCATTTCACCGACAAACAAAAACTAACGATCTCCTGCAACGAAAACGGCGATGGTCTCGATGCTATACAGTTCGACTACAAAAAAACAGCGGTAGAACTTCAAAAAGAATTTGAGGGAAAAATAAAGCTATTCGCGGTTGACGCTTCCTCTACAAAAATGTGGGAGGACGTGATCGGCAAAACACTCGAGAGCGTTCGCGTTGTGAAGGAAGGCGAATATCACAACGCAGGGTCAATACTCCTGGTGTTTAACGGCGAAAGAAGAATTATTTCCGTTAATCCACTCGACGGACTAGTGCTCGATTATTACGAGGAGGAGGTTTAGGCTGGCAATTTTCGGATTCAGGGTTACGGGTTCAACGTTCCGGGTTAGGGGTTCCGCGTTTTGAGTTTTCGGGTTTTTAGAAACCCCTGGCTTATTTCATTGCCAGTTCTAATGAAAAATTATTTAATTCTTCAAGTGTTTCAACTAACTCGTTAATTAAGCCGACTTTTTCCACGGGTATTTTTCTTTCTTTCACAGCCAACCTGACCTTGAGCAGATAATTGCTGTCGGAATTTTTTATAATTTCACTTTCCAGCTCAAAAAAATCGTTGTTGATCTTTTTCGTAAAGTTCGCGAGATTCCTGATTTCAACAGCCGAATCAAAGTCCAGTAAAAAATTGTAGGTGTCGGTAAAGTCAAAGTCAAAATAATAATCATGCGTAGGCAGTTCGGGAAAGCTGTGTTTCGAGATAATGAACGAAAACCAGTGACGAATATCAAGCGCCTGTTTGTTCTGCATGGGGATTCTCTCACTGCAATTAAACGTATAGCGGAACGGAAATTCGCCGATGTGCGATGAAAGCTTCACCTTTGCACCTATCGCGTTGGGCTTGTCGGTGCAGCGTTTAAAATAAAGGGGCGCAATGGTAGAATCAATAAACTCATTGAGATACAAATGTCTTATGACTGTTGAAAATTGTCCCGAAAGACTTTCCTTAATGGCAAGCGTGGTTTTGAGGCTGTCTATTGAAATTTTAACAGTGACGTTTTCTGTCCGTGTGTTTTCATTAAAAGTGCCTTTATGGGTTTTGATAAACTTAAAGAATTTATCATCCTTGTTTTTCACCTCTTCCTGGAAATTATGTGGATACAACGCTGCCAGGCTACCTTCAAAATAAAAAGGCAGTTCATTTAAATGATATTTGATGCCGTTGAAACGGGGCATAAAATAAATATAACTTTTTCCGTTAGGAATACAAATCAGGCTGTTTTCATAGGCATAATGTGAGCGGTTGGATAAGCTGTGCTCACCGTAACGGTTATCCTGAACATTAACTGAATAATAAAAGATCTTGTTGTCATTGAGGATGTCTTTGTACACTTTGATCAGAGAATGTTCAATTAACCTCCGTTTCAAGAGATGGTCGGCGCTGTAAACATCATACAGGTTTGACTCGTTGTAGAATAAATGATTTGAACTAATATACCTGAAGTTGTTAAAGGTATCGCAAAGGGCTTTAAAAAAGATCTTGTTGGTGGAATCTTTACCGGAAGGTGGCAGTGTGGATACAAATTTTCGGATCGAGGCGAATTGTTTGTCGTATATTCTAGTGTAATAATTATTGGTATCGGCAATCACCAGCCATTCAAAATTTCGCGGTCTTATGTAGTCAATTTCATACAGACGTCCACCGTCAACCGGGTAAGAATTATTAACGACCCTGTAAAACCTGAAGTCAGCGAATACATGTGGTATTGTTTTGGATTCAAAACTATTTGCGCCGTAATTAATCCCGCTTAAATTCTTAAGCAGTATTTTGTCTGTTTTTATAACATCTTCTTTTTGATCTGTGATTGTTTTGCTGATCACAGAGTCTTTGATATTTACCGGACAGATAAAGGCATAACCGGCAAACCGCTTGTTCACTTTGTAGATAAAATCATACTCAACCTTTAGTTTAGGATACCGCCCATTAAAATAAAACAAATTAGAGCCGTAATTTGAATTAAAGGCGGCATCATAATAAATCTCCACAATATCGCCAATGCTTAAGTTCTGCAATTGAAACGTGCTCACCTGGTCGTCAGCAAACTCACCCGAACTTTTGATCCAGCGTATGGTTTCATATTTAAGTTTAAACGGCACCTCAGACCATTTTCCGGCAGCGAACTTCCTGGCTGCGAAATGATTGATGTGGTATTCTGAAATAAAAGGTGTCCCGATCCTGGCCTGCCTGCCCTGCTTAAACAGGTGGGCATCATACGCCCTGTCAAATGACTCCGGTAGCTTGTGATTCCCGGCTGCCTCAAGACCATTCTTGTTGTTGATCCTCAACACTATTTTCCTTACCAGCCTTTCGTTAGTTGAAGAATAAAAGTAAAAACTGGTATGATCTTCTAAAACGACTACGTCAGACCTCAAATAGTTTTCATACTCAGCAGGGATAACATAGGGTTTATTGCTTTCCCAAAGCACAGGCTCTTCACCGAAGAAATTTTTTTGCGCGATCAGGTCTGCGGCAAAAAAAAGCGACAGCAAAAACATTATGAGACTAATTGGTTTTTGATTTTTAATCACGCCTTTCATGTTTGGGCTAAAATAAATAAAAAAGCCGGTTAAAAATAACCGGCTCTATTTTTAAATGAAAGGCTCTTACGCCGATCTTTTTTCAAAATCTTTCATTACATCCACAAGCACTTTTACACTTTCGAGCGGCAGCGCATTATAAAGTGAGGCCCTGTACCCGCCAACGTCGCGGTGACCTCTTATTCCACTAATGCCGGCATCTTTCCACACCTTGTCGAATTCAGGCTCCAGTTCGGGTTTATTCAAAAGGAAACAAACATTCATTTTGCTGCGGTCTTCTTTCGCCGTGGTACCAACAAATAATGGGTTCCTGTCAATTTCGTTATAAAGCAGGTCTGCTTTTTGTTTATTCAGATTTTCAATCCAGGCAATACCACCGTTTTGTTTTAACCATTTTAATGTGAGCAATGTCACATAGATAGGAAATACCGGAGGTGTATTATACATCGATCCTCCTTTGATGTGCACATTGTAATCGAGCATCGACAGCATCTTCCTGCCGGTTTTACCCAGCGCAGATTTTTTCACCATTACCATGGTGCTTCCTGCCGGTCCCATATTTTTTTGGGCACCCGCGTAAATGAGGTCAAAATCTTTGGCGTTCACTTTTCTGCTGAATATATCAGAACTCATGTCGCAAACAACAGGCACCGGGCTCTTAGGAAACTCCTGCATCTGTGTTCCAAAAATTGTATTGTTGCTGGTGATGTGCAGGTAATCGGCGTCTTTCGGAATATCGTATCCTTTAGGAATATAATTATAGTTTTTATCTTCGGAAGAAGCGATCACTTTTGTATTACCGATTATTTTTGCCTCTTTGATGGCCTTGTTGGCCCAAACCCCTGTATTTACGTAAGCCGCGTAGCCATTTTCAGTTAACAGATTATAAGGCACCATAGCAAATTGCAGGCTGGCGCCGCCGCCAAGGTAAAGCACTTCGTACTCATCCCCTACTTCAAACAACTCTTTCACCAATGAACGCGCCTCGTCCATTACCTTTTCATAGTTCTTGCTCCTGTGCGAAATTTCAAGCAATGATAAATTTAAATTATCAAAATTAATACAGGCTTCAGAGGCCTGTTTTAAAACTTCTAAAGGTAAAATGCCGGGACCGGCGCTAAAATTGTGAACTTTGCTCATGATTGTTGTTTAAGGTTGTAAATTTAGTAAAATGTTTAGACGCTGTTTGTTTTTATAATGAAATTTTTATTGTTTATCCCTTTTAAGACCTGCGATCCGGGACGATTTTAATTAGATGCGTCAACTTAATCGGGCAAAAATAGGCACACAGCTACGTCTTGGATAGTGCGGTGGTCCCAACTGTTGTCGGGAGCGATTTGGAGCAGGGACTTGCGAGAGCAAGTAGCCAGCTTGTGCTAAGGATTTTTCGTTAAAGGAGAACTGGGTTTAGCAAACTTAGCGAAAAATGAAGGTTGGCAAATCGCCTTGATTTCTTTTGTTCCTTTTCTTCATCACCTCGTGCCGCTTGAGCTTGCCCCTGCGCTAAAGCTTCTGCGGCACGCGTATAGCGGTGGCGCAAGGAAGAAAAGGAAGTTCTAAAAAATATCGTGAGGTTTCATCACACTTTGAACAAGGAAATAAAATCATATTAATCGTAAAGCAATTTTATTTCCCCGCTGGATAGAGTCACCACCAGCAGCCAGGGATTGATCACCTGGGCATCCTGAATATCTGCAAAAACCACTACTCCCCTCTGGTTGATCAGTTGTTTAAAGCCATCGTCCAGCATATAATAATGAGCCGTCAACTTTTCAATCTGGTAATCAGAAATCAAAAGCTCCTGGCCCGAATGGCCCAGCATGATAAACTTGTCCTTTAATTTTACAATGGCCACACTATCCGAAAAATCACCTGCCTGCTGGTATTTCAAAGGAATAGCCGCCACCAGCTTTTTATCAAGGAACCCATACTTCGGTTCCTTTTTAATATCCTTTCTCACCCGCATTAAACCATCACAAAAGAAATTGATCTCATTGTACTGGTCAAACGAGATCAGCGTTCTGCCGTTTTTATCAATTAAAGACTGTTCACCCTTTTTAATGAGTTTAAAATAATCTCCGTTCGTGTAAAACTCAGCCGGCCTGTCCTTTGAATACTCATAAGCCACCTGGCTCAGAAAACAACCTTCTGAACTAAAAAAACCGTAATTGTTATTCGACACAACAATAAAAACCTGGCTATTGGTTTTTAACACCTGGTCGTATTCAGGTTCAAGTATGTACTTACCCTGTGCATTGATGAGACCATAAAAGCCATCTTTTTTAATAATAGCCACCTGCTTGTTGTTAAAGTCAGAAATCCATTCAAACTCGGCCCGGTGCTGCCCACCCACCTTGGAAACAAAGCCGTATTTGTTGTCTTCAATGTAATAAGCGAAATCGTTTTTAAAATCGCCCAACTTAAAATATTTAGGCGCAATGATCTCCTGTCCGAAATTATCCACCGCCCCGTATTTATCGTTTACCTTCACGATAAATGCCGAATTTGATGATTCGCTGATTTCATTATAAAATTTAGAAACCTGTTGTCCAAGCCGGTTGATGAAATACCATTTGTTATTTTGCTTTACCGGCGCAATGCCATTCCTGAAAGTAAACGCCTCAGAAAAAAATTTACCAAACACATTGTTGTTCTCTTTATTCACAAAAAAAACCGAGTCGTTTTTATTTACCACCGACAAACCCTCCTGAAACTCGGTTACAGCATCGTACATGGGTTGTATAACCAACTGACCGGTTGAGTTGATAAACCCGGTCAGGTCTTTCCTCTGGTATGGGAACAGCGCGATGTTGTTTAATTCAACCTCCTTCAAAATTGAGTTTTTCAGTGGAAATGCAGGATAAGCTTCGAGGAAATTTTTAAGTTCAGAGTTGGTGTAGGACCTTACAAACAATGAAAAGAGCAGTTTCCAGGCTTCAAGGTTTTGCGGTGCATTGGGATAATTGGCCACAAAAAATTTAAGGCCTTCAAGATCAGAATCCTGCCGGTAAATTTCAAACAGGCGTTCGTAAGCCAGGTTCCTGAGATTGTTCTTAGGATACAGCGTCAGAAACAGTTTATATGAGTCCGCCTTTTTGTCGGCGGTAACTTCGTCATAAATTTGTCTTTCACTTAAAAGCATGGCTTCTATAAAAAAGTTGCTGCGGGGATGGGTTAAAATAAATTCCCTGGTAGAGTCGCTCCTGTTGAAACTCATAACTTTATTAAACTCTATCTCATCCCTGAGATAAACCGTTTCGCTAATGATACTTTGGTTGGCAAGATAGTTGCCCAGCAAAAACCGGTCGAATCTGATCACCGAATTTTCTTTTTTGAGCGTTTGCAATTGCCTGTCGGCGATTGAATCGGCCATAGCCAGGATAATAGCAGTATCGAGCCGCAATGCCTTTACTTTCATAGGTTTTTCCATCAACTTAAACTGGTTGAATGCCAGGCACACATATTTTGAAGCGCTGTCGGGATTCGAAAAAGGATTATCGTTCCTGCTGAAAATGGTAGCCAGCCCGTACGATGCATAGGCATTGGGGGCTTTTTTGTTGATCCCGTTAAAAATTTTCAGGGCCTTAAAATAATCCCTGCTCTCAAGCGCTTCAAAGCCTTTGTCCAATTTAGAAGCGCGAAACCCCGTGAGCAAAAAAAGAAAAATAAAAACCCCTAACGGCCTGCTTATGTATAATTTAAAGCGCATTCAGATAATTTGGTGAAGTTTGCTATTTTTTTAAAATTTACAAAACTAAAAACGGCCTTTATGCTTATATTTGCGGCATGTTTACAACAGGAAGAATAATTTTTGCAATAGCATTCGTTGTTGTTTTTGTGATAGGGCTTATTTGGGCCTACAGAAAGGATAATCCGGTTTCAAAGATCCACTTTAAACATGTTTACAAGGTACTGATAGCGCTGTTTTTGTTCTTTATTTTGCAGTTTGTAATTGTTAAAATGAGGACTTTCTTTTGACATCTAGAAAAGTTTCGTATTTTTGTCTATAACTAACGTCACCTTATTTCTTTAAAATGAAACCACTCGTTGTACTGTTTTTCGCATTGACTATTGGTCTCCCGGGCAATGCCAAAACATTGGTCATTGAAGGAAAATACCAAAACAAAAACCTGTATGTACAAAATTCTGTTGCCAGCAACGGCGTTGGGTTTTGCGCGCGGGAAGTGAAGGTCAATGGCCGTATCACAACCGATGAGACCAACTCCAGTTCTTTTGAAATAGATCTTGCCTCTTTGCAGTTAAAATTCGGACAGAAAGTGGTGATAGAGATCGTTCATGGCGATGGCTGTGTACCTAAGGTTTTGAATATGGAAGACCTTAAACCAAAACCAACTTTTGAGGTATTAACAATGAACATTTCAAATACCGGTTTATTAAAATGGAATACCACCAACGAAACAGGATCGCTTCCTTACATCATCGAACAATTCAAATGGAATAAATGGATTCCGGTTGGCGAAGTTCAGGGTATTGGCACGCCTGACGCGCACGAATATTCATTTCAGCTCACCATGCACAGCGGCGAAAATAAATACCGCGTGAGGCAGAAAGGTTTAAACGCCGTATCAAGGTACTCACAGGAAGTGATAGCAAAATCTTTAATCGACAAACCTTCTTTCGCCATCTCAAAAAATAACCACAGTGTTGATTTCAGCGCCGAAACAGGTTTCGAGATTTACGATATTTATGGTTCGGTGGTAAAAAGAGGCTACGGTAAACAAGCCAAAATCGACAATCTGCCAAAAGGCAGTTATTATTTGTGTTATGATAACACAATGACCGATATTAAAAAATAGTCCTGATTATTTCTTTCAATTCATTTAAGATCATGGCCGTTGCGCCCCAGATCTTGTGTTCTTCGATGCCAAAATAAGGCGTTTCTATGCCTAATTGCTCCGTGCCTTCCACTTGTATGATACCGTTTTTTATGATCGCATTGTTTACAAGGTCAGAGGTGTAAAGTTTTATTATTTTTTTGACCTCCCTTTCATGTGGAACGAACAAAGGGTCCCTGATCTTGCAAATGCCGACAAAAGGCTCAACCAGGTAACCACTCACAGGAATGTATAAGTTGGTTAAAGATCCTAATACATCCACCTCTTCTTTAATGCCAATTTCTTCATAACATTCCCTGAGCGCTGTGTCCTGCAATGAAAGGTCTCCTTCTTCAGCTTTTCCACCGGGTAAGCTGATCTGGCCACTATGCGCGCCGTTGTAGGAGAACCTTTGCGTTAAGGGTAAAAACCATCTGTCTTCCTGGTCAAGGCAAAATAAGATCATTACCGCGCTTGGTTTGTAAGTTAAGGCGGCTGACTGAACCGGGTTATACCTGACCCTTCCGGTGGGTGCCATTTTGTATTGGATCTCTTGCCCCGGCAGCGTTTTAAGCAGTTCGGTTTTTAACTTATTTATAACTTGTTCCAAAATAAAAAAAGAAATTTGGTGCCTTAAATTAAGTAAATTTGCACAATTATTATGAGCGAGTTTAAACTAAATACTATTGAAGAAGCCCTTGAAGATATTCGTAAAGGCAAGGTAATTATTGTTGTTGACGATGAAGATCGTGAGAACGAAGGCGATTTTATTACCGCTGCCCGCAACGCGACGCCCGAAGTGATCAATTTTATGGCCACCCACGGCCGTGGTCTCATATGCACGCCATTGACTGAGGAGCGCGCACATGAACTGAAGCTCGACATGATGGTACCCTCCAACACTTCTCTGCACGAAACACCTTTCACCGTTTCAGTGGATCTGTTGGGTTTTGGTTGTACTACCGGCATTTCTACCGCCGATCGCTCCAGGACTGTAAAAGCCCTGATAGATCCCAGTATTAAACCTTCTGACTTTGGAAGGCCCGGACATATTTTTCCTTTAAAATCTAAGCCAGGCGGCGTTTTACGCAGGGCTGGCCATACAGAGGCCACTGTAGATATTTCGGTGCTGGCTGGGTTTGAACCCTGCGGTGTGTTGGTTGAAATTTTAAATGAAGACGGCAGCATGGCGCGCCTGCCGCAATTGGTAAAAATAGCGGAGAAGTTTGATCTCAAAATTGTGAGCATTGAAGACCTGATCTCTTATCGTCTTGGTAAAGAAAGTATAGTAACGCGGCAGGTAGAAGTGAACATGCCTACAGAATGGGGAGATTTTAAACTGATAGATTATAAAGTAGAGACCAACGGACAGGAGCACCTGGCGCTTGTTAAAGGCACCTGGGAAAAAGATGAGCCCATACTCGTAAGAATGCACTCCTCCTGCGTAACCGGTGATATATTTGGCAGTTGCCGCTGCGATTGTGGCGCACAGTTACACCAGTCTATGGCCATGATAGAAAAGGAAGGCAAAGGCGTTGTGGTGTATTTAAACCAGGAAGGCAGAGGCATTGGCCTGTTGAATAAATTAAAAGCCTACAAACTCCAGGAAGATGGTTTAGATACCGTGGAAGCCAATGTGGAATTAGGCTTTAAAGCCGATGAAAGAGATTATGGCGTTGGCGCGCAGATTTTGCGAGATCTTGGTGTGAGAAAAATAAAGCTCATGACCAACAATCCAAAAAAACGTGCAGGCCTTATTGGTTATGGATTGGAGATTGTTGAGAATGTAAATATTTCAATAGGTTCAAATCCCCACAACGAAAAGTATTTGCAGACCAAGAAGGATAAAATGGGACATTCGATCTGAGTTCCTATGATTCTCAACAAAAAACCCTAGTCTTAATTTCCAACAATGATCTTTTTAGTGAAGCTGCCGCTTTTGGTTTTACCAAGAATGAAGTAAACCCCGCGCGACATGTTTTTAACCGAAATTTTGTAAATATTTTGTTTGAGAAGATTCGGTGAGGTTTCTTCAAATACCTCTTCCCCCAATATATTAACCAGAGAAATACTCACAAGATTTTCGGAATGAGAAGACATGTCAATAGTCACATCTTCCGATGCTGGGTTTGGAAATACTGACATTGAAGTTGCATCTAAACTCTTTTTTTCGAGTCCTACAACCAATGGTCCATTTTTAAAAACGTTGTGCGAACCATTGACAAAGTAAGCAACCTCTCCAAAAGTGTGAATAGCATTAATCGAATATGGTGTATTACTCACTTCACTTTGCCAGGTCAATCCACCATTAATTGTTTTCCATAGGTTCCCGTTTGATCCGCCAATGTAACCAAGCGTATCATTGGCAAATTTGATACAATTTGTCGAAAAGTTTAAAAGGGCAATCTGATTCCAGGTTGTTCCTCCGTCGATGGTTTTGTGAATGCTGCCATTTTGTTTAGTGAGATAACCCTTAGAAGCACTAGGAAATGAATAATCAGTGATCTGGTTGACTGAATCTGTTATCATATAGACCCAGTTCTGCCCAAAATTAACAGTTTTGATCAGACTGGTTTTGGATAAATTGTTTTTATTAACTACCAAAAAAAATCCTACACTATCATTTAGAAATTTAAGCGCGTGAGACCCGTTACTAATGCGGCACATTGGCAGTTTAAATACAGACTTCACCAGAGACGTATTGGTACGTGTGATAAACGACGTATCTGCTGAAGCAGAATTAGAAGACTGTGTAAAATAATAGAAGAATTTCGATGTAATGGCTAGCGGCCAATTGCGTCCAAAAAATTGATTTCCCTGCATGGTAGAAGCGCTGGTCATGTGAGAGCTAATAAAGCTATTGAACGTGAAAGTCAGCTCGATAACCGAAGAATAACAAACAGTGCTATCGTTTGCATAGCTTATGTTTGTAAAATATGAGTAATTAGGGCTGCTACCTCCGCTATACACACCTCGATCCAAGTTGTAGTCTGACATATCGTAATTCGAATGGTAAAGTTGAATACTCATGGCACTATGGCCGGTTACTACCCCAAAATAGATCTTTCCGTTTGAGACAGGACAAGGATTAATTATATTAAAATCCTCAGGGGGTGGGACAGTCAATTGTTGCCATTGAGAAAAAGCAAAGTGAAACGTTATACAGAAAAAAATTCCAAGGTTAATTTTATTCAGTTTCATAATATTTCTTTTACAACTATACGAAACAATTAAGTAATAAGTTGGTAACCAGGGGGACCTTTTCAATCTGGCAAAAAAATTTAAATCACTCATTAGTCTTCGTTTTAATAAAAATACGAATAAAAAGGTCCTTTGCAACAAATGCATTCAGGATGACGTTGCAGACCCATAAGTGGTTTGTTTTTTGAGCCCATATTTTTACGGCCACTCTATAATAGGTTATATGGTTCACACACGCTCGTAATTTTGTCGGTGTATCTGCCCCGATTTTACCCATGATGTTTTTTTGATATCACCCCCGGGGCTTTTGTATTAAAAAAAGATCTGGACGGATGCTCCGATCAGCATGGAAGATCGGCAATACAATTTAATCAACAAGCAGTTTCACCGTAGAACTTTCTCCCTTGTTAGTCTTTAGGTTAAGAAAATAAATGCCGGGTGGGAGTGCCTCATTTTTGATCGACACTTCGCCACTGCTTACAGGAATGTTTTTTATGCTCCGGCCTAAAGCATCAGTCACCAAAAGCTCATATTGTTTTCCCGGCTCATAACTGAACTCCAGTTTTGTATTTTCATCCAGAGGATTTGGATATAAACGCAAAGAGATCTGCTGTCCTTTATTGATATCAACCGCCGTTACATCATATTCACAAATCAGGTTGGTCATGACATTTTTAAGCTGGTAAAAAGCATCCCTGGTGATCTTGTAATGTATATAATTATTGCTGTAACTGCACAAACCCACTGAGTAGTAATTACTGTTATCAGTATACATAAAAGTACTTCCCCCCTGTCCTGGTATGGCAAAAGCCTCCGGACTATTGACCATCAGCCATGGCGGGTTTTCGTTGATATAACCATAATTGTAATAGAGCGTATCGCCATTGTACACCTTCAAAGTATTGCTGGGATCGGGCACACTGGGATAACTGAACTTATGATACACCTTACCTGCGGTGAAATTGGTATCCGCGTTAAAACCAATGCCTGTCCAGCCCGTTTGCAGGCCAATGGGATGTTTTAACTCCAATAGGGCGATATCCTCCCATCCTCTCTGATCATAAAATTTTTTAAACAGGTAGATCTTTTTTACCAGTGCGCTGGGTAACCCGGCTTGCGGCAAGCCATTATTAAAAGCGGGCGACACGCGAAGACTGTCGAAATTCAAGAACTTTCTTGTAAAAAACTCGTACACACCGCTGGCCGAAGTCAATACCAGGCAGGGCGCCACGATCATGCCGGTGGTAGTGAAGTGAGAAGTGTCGTCATAATGCTCCCTGAGCCTGACCACCGTTCGCATGGGATAATTGGCCAGTGAAAAAAAATCTGTGGCGCGCGCCAGCCTGCTAAAATTTGAACCGTTAAAAAGATTGGTGGTTGGCGGTGTGAGGCTGAGGGGAAAAACATTGCCCATGCTGCCCGGCGATGAAGTCGTAAAGTCTGATGTAAGAGTCGAAGTAATGGCGACAGGCAGGATGGTGCTTGTGATCTGCGATGAAACGTCGTACACAAGAATGGTATCAGCAGGGGTCTGCGACCAAAGATGAAGTGGAAGAAAAATGGAAATGATGGATATAAAAACCAACTGTTTTATCATTACACCGATTTTTGAATTTCAGGTACAACGTTATTTTTGTCAGAATAGTATCTGAAGAATAAAAATCACCAGGAAAAACAAGTCAAATATTCTAAAGTGCAGGCAACAAAGTGCCCACGCACTCACCAAACCCTACCCTCACCCCATCTTTTTCACAGTGGCCTTTAATGGTGATGGTATCATGATCGTTCACAAACTTGCGTTCAGTGCCGTCTTTTAAGGTCATGGGTTTTGTTCCTCTCCAGGTGAGTTCCATCATACTGCCGTATTCCTTTGGATCGGGACCACTAATGGTGCCACTGGCCATCATGTCACCTACATTGATGTTACAGCCGTTCACCGTATGATGCGCCAATTGCTGCTCCATGGTCCAGTACATGTATTTATAATTAGAAGTGCAGATCAGGTTGTCCTCACCGTTTTGCGGTTTAAGATACACTTCGAGTTTGATGTCTAAATTACGGTCGCCTTTGTATTCAAGGTATGGCAATACTTTTGGGTCCTGCACATATCCTTTGGTTCTGAATGGCTCCAATGCTTCAAGGGTCACTATCCAGGGCGACACTGTGCTCGCGAAATTCTTCGCTAAAAATGGTCCCAGTGGCACATACTCCCAGGTCTGTATATCACGCGCGCTCCAGTCGTTAAATAACAACATGCCGAAAATATAATCATCTGCCTTCTCTGTAGAAACGCTTTCTCCCATTTGGGTGGATTTGCCAATTACAAAAGCGGTTTCGAGTTCAATATCCAGTAACTTACTTGGACCAAAAACCGGCACTTCAGCCTCCGCGGGTTTTTGCTGCCCTTTAGGTCGGTGAAAGCCGTGACCGCTCACGCAAATGCTACTGGCCCTGCCATGGTAACCCACCGGCAAATGCTTCCAGTTTGGCATCAATGCGTTCTTAGGATCACGGATCATGGTGCCGATGTTAACCGCATGATCCATGCTGCTGTAAAAATCAGTGTAGTCCCCAACTCTCACAGGCAACAACATTTTCACTGCCGACTGTTTCTTAAACACTTTCTCAAATAAACTTTTATCAGACCTCAGCTTTGAGCTTTCATCACTGAGTAATTTGATGAGTGTATTTCTCACTTCGCCGGTAACAGTTTTTCCCAGGGAAATAAAATCATTTAAAAATTCTTTTTCAAGCACAGAGCGCTCAACTTTAATTAAACCAACTGCGGCCAATTCGAAGAGGTCAATCACATAATCCCCTATCGCTGAACAGACGCGGTGCGCCGCCCCTTTATCCGAATAAACGCCAAAAGGAATGTTATGAATAGAGAAATCAGAACCAGGCTGAATGTCTATCCAGGATTTTAAATTTTTGTCTAACATAAATTAATTAAGTCTGGAATTAATATTTTCTTTCAGGTCAGAGATCAGTTCCTGGTTGGGGCTTGTTGTTTGCTGCGCCATTTCCAGCGCGGTTTTTAAAACAGGTTCCTCAATGGTACCTTCTTCATACTGCACAACTGTTAATGCTTCCATGGCCAGCTTAAAATTTTCATGACAAGCCAGGCCCACGAAAAACAAAAAATCACCTGCAAATTCCAGTCCCGATTCCCAGCAAGCAGCCGTTAAAATGGCTTTCTCCTCTACTCTTTCGGCTTTTTGAATGGCATTAACAAGCAATTTCTGAGCCTTCATTTCTTTGAGCTGAAGGTAGATCCCTTCACTTTCAATCCGCGTAATATTCGGATCAAGCAGCTGTTCAAGCAGATCAGCAGTATTGTTTTCTTTTTTATTAAAACCTCCCCGGTCTATGATCAACGTGTTATACTCCTTTTCATTAAAGAGCTTTTTGGGATCCAACGCGTCGTCGTCAAGTAATTCGTTCAGGATATCATCGGGCGTATTCATGCTCATTACATTAACTGTTTTATTATATTTTCAATAGAAACGCCTTCGGCTTCAGCTTTGTAGTTCACAACGATGCGGTGCCTCAAAATTGGCGTGGCAATAGCACGCACATCTTCTATGTCGGGACTGAATTTACCATGAATGGCCGCGTGACATTTTGCGCCAATGATCAGGTATTGAGAAGCGCGCGGGCCGGCACCCCAAAGCACATACTTCTTGGTAAGATCGCCGGCATACTCACTGCCAATACGGGTTTTATGCACCAGTTTCACCGCGTATTCTATCACATTATCCGCCACCGGAATTTTACGGATCAGGTCCTGGAAATAAACGATCTCTTCGGCAGACAACACTTTATTTAATTGCACGTGCGTATTGGTGGTAGTGAGTTTCACCACCTGTAGTTCTTCCGCAAACTTGGGATAATCCAACCACACATTAAACATAAAACGATCCAGCTGCGCTTCAGGCAATGGATAGGTTCCTTCCTGCTCTATGGGGTTTTGTGTGGCGAGCACAAAAAACGGATTGGCCAGGGGATATTTTTTTCCGGCTGTGGTGATCTGCCGTTCCTGCATGGCTTCCAACAACGCGGCCTGCGTTTTAGGCGGCGTACGGTTGATCTCATCGGCCAGGATGATGTTGGCGAACAAGGGACCTTTTATGAATTTAAAATTTCTTTGCTCGTCTAATATTTCGCTTCCAATAATATCGGTAGGCATCAGATCGGGGGTGAATTGTATCCTGTTAAACGACAGTCCCAGCGCGTCGGCAATGGTATTTACCAAAAGGGTTTTGGCCAGACCGGGTACCCCAACCAAAAGACAATGTCCTTTGCTGAAAATAGAAATCAGTACATTTTTGATCGTTTCTTCCTGTCCAACAATTACCTTTCCGATCTCGGAATTTAACTCTTTGTATTTGGAAACAAAACCTTCGATGGCTTCGGTATCACTTTTAAAATTCATAGACGATAAATATAAGAATAATTTATTAGTAAGTTTCGTTGGAGTTATTGTTTAAAGCCGCACGCTTCCTGTAACTCAGGTAAAAATAATTTAATAGTTCGTTGATGTTTTCCTGTTCGGTTTTTGTTTTGTCAACGCTGAAATTTGAACTCACCACTTCCATTTTTGAGCTCACAGGCTCTTTGGAATCGTTCACAAAGGCTGCCGACCATTGTTCGTCCTCAGACCTGGATTTTGCACCTTTGTAGATATAAAGATTTCCGCGCTGGTATTTGTTATGGGCCGCCACTATCTTAATCAAAACCAGGCTATCTCTCTTATTTTTATTCTCATAGGTGTAAAAATTACTCAGCTGTTTACGGCTGCTTAAAACAGATTCCACCAGGCTTTTCTGATCCAGGTAATTTTTGTCGAAGCGATCGGTTAGCTTTTCTTTTTCAAGTTCGCTGTAAAAAAACGCCCTGGTGATCTTGTTTTTTGAGTAATATTCCACCAGGGTATCATTTACAACGATACCATGTTTTAAAAGATTGATCGCCACCGGCATCGCGATGTTCTGGGATTTAATTTTTGAGATCTTCGTGAAAAACTGTTTGGTTTTTTCATCTGTTTTGTAAAATGGCGATAACACATAGGCATAATTAACCAGGGCCGGCCTGTTGTAAGCCACTATACTTCTTAAGTAACCAGAGCCTTTATATAAATTATTATTGGCAAGGCCATCCAGATTTACCTGGATGCTCTCAGCAAGGTCCTTCGCTGACTTTTCAAGGTAATCGAAGTTACCATAGTCGCCGTTGGAGGTCGAAGGTTTAACGCCCGCCGAATTGAATCTTTTCAGCGCAAGGTTGGCGTCTGCAAGGATCCCTTCTTTTTGCAAGGCGTAAGTTTGAGGTAGCAACATTTTTTTATTCACCAGGTCGCCCATCAAAGAATAAACCGACTCCCTGTATTCATCGTATTTGGTGAGGGCAAGCATGCCTGGAAAGAATTTTTTACACAATTCCAGTGAATCATGAAGGGCCGAAAATACATCACTGATGGTGTTTTCGGCGCCAACCAAAGGTGTTTCAGCAAGCACCAGTTCATAAAAGGCGTTATACGAATTTTGTGTTTTCTGATAGGCAAGCCCCTTCAACAGACAGAGCTGTAAATAAAAACTATCGGTATATTGTTTGTACAGGTTTTTATACGGCCCAATGATCTTATCACTTTCAAGCGTTCCCCCATTCACAAACAACTGTGCCCTGCTCGATTCATGTACAAAGGGAAGTTTAGCACCGGAAATAAAATCCACAAAATCATCAGTATAGGCCTTCTGCATACTTAAGGTGCCTTGTATTGAATTGTCGGCCATCCTTTTTAAAACAGTGTCACTGCCCGACAGGTCATTTAGTAATTTTGGAAATTTATTTTCAAAAATATTTTTCCCTATTACCGTATCCTGTGGTGAAAACGACTCCATAAATCCTTTTGTCCAGCCACTCAAACCAATGGTAGTGTCAAAGGGTGCGCTGATGTCGTACCGTATACCGTTCTTAATAAAAATTTTAAGCGCGATGGCCCTGCTTGTAGCCGTGTCTTTTAAAATGCTTTCGTAAGTATAAAGCTGATCGTTGTGTTTTGTTTTTACGTGTGTTGAGTTCAGGCCGGCGAAGGTTCTTATGTTCTTAGCTGTCTTTTCCTCAATGTCTTTAATTGTAAAATAGTCGTAGTCGTTATACTTTTCGTAAGTGATATTTACATATTCGTTGCTGGAAGGAGAATAATAAAATTTACTTCCTGTACGGTAATCATAATCGTTTTTTACGGTATCTTTTTTTGGTCGGGTAGCCTGGTATGCTTTGGCATAGGCTTCGTTGAAGCGGCTTAGTGCGTTATCGGTGACTTCGTCTGTTGCCTTAAAATGAAACTCACGATCGGTGATCTCCTTTAAAGGATTGGTGTAAATAAAATCGGATAGTCTGAAGGAAGTAAAAAATTCATGATCAAAAGAATTGTCTTTTTCAGAAATCCGGTAGACCAGGTAATAGTGTATGCCTTTAATATACACTTTGCCATAGAACCAGGCACCTGTTTTATTTTTTCCTTTAAAATTAACGCAGGGAAAGCCAAGATCTTTGGTGTTGGCGAATGAATTAAGGTCTTTAAAATTATAACTGGTGAGAATATTCTTTGAAAACTGGTTCAGTTCAAATGTATCTTCTTCGAGGTAATTAAAATCATTGTACACCACCTGCTTCACACCACAAACGATATTTTTAGTCTTATTGTAGGCGAATAAATCCTCTACCACCCCAATAAGAGAAGAGCCATCGTTCTTTACGTAAGTATAATTTGCCGGCAATTTAACGCTGAAACCGCCGGTTTTTGGTGTGAAAGTGACAGCAGTCTCTGCCTTGCTCACAAACTGTATGGAATTAAAAAATTGCCTGGCCTCATTGCCCGTGGCATACTGGTTTTTGCCTCCCAGCTTAAATAAGATCATTTCCAGCTCAGTAAAAAAGATCTGGTAGTGCTGCTCGTCACCGCGGCGGGTTTTGTTTACAATTTCTATTCCCTTTACGCCGTTGCCTGAAGTAATTTCTTTTTTAAGCGTGATTTTTCCGGGGATATACTCAAACAACAGGCTGTCTATCTTTTGCGTCATTTGCGCGGCGCTCACATTAAAAAGCGGACCAAGGTATTTTAACCTTACTATGGTGTAAAAGCTCCCGTTAACCATATCGGCATAGATATAATATTTGAGATTCTCAAGGTTCACTATAGGCGACAGTTTACCGGGAAGACTCACAGAGAATACCGAATCGTTGACAAACTGTTTTTGAAAGCTCACCGGTTTCACCTGGGCATCCAGTTTTTCAATGAGGCTGTTGCTCTTTTTCGACACTTTTGAAAACACGGCTTCAACGGTATAGCCCCTTTTCCTTAATAACTCAATCACGCCGTTATCGCCTGGTAAATGCGCAGCGCCCACGCCACTGAATAAGGATTTGGTTTTCAAAACTGAATCAATGGTATTCACAAAAAAAACATTCCGGTTTTCAATTAAATAATGCTGGGTGTTTTTGCTGCTGGAGATGCGGCTTAAACTGTCGAGCATATCGAGGTTGCCATCGCGGTAAGCATCTTCAATTCTTTGCATACCCGAATAATAATCCTTGTATGAATTTTCTTCTGCCTCGCTGTTATCCTCATCGGGCAAAGCCGAGAGCCGGGCCTGAATTTCAGATTGTGTGAAATCCTCGAGACTGATCAGTTGTTTGTTTAATTTGGAAGCTGTTTGAAAAATAAAAAGATCAATATATGTGTTTTCTTCGAAGTTCTCTTTTGACCGGTTTTGACGGTACAATAAACCGTCGATAATATCGGGGTCATATGCCAGAATTCCCTGAAGCATCTTTTTTTCTGGAAAAGACACAGCGAAAGCTGAACGGTAAAAATCCTTGCTGTAATATTCAGGTCCCCTGAACTGGCTCAATTGGTTAAGTTCCCCGGTCTCTTCCATATTCATCAGCCAGTCACCGGGGTTTGTTTCAAGCCCAACAACATCAACGCTTTTCAGGGCGGTGAAAAATTGTTCAGACAAATAATAAGCCACCCTGTTACTCACGTGCATGGTACCATACAGGTACGACGGTTTTTTTAAACCGTTACCAGTGATTTTCCATAAAAGTGAAGGGTATTTTTTTGTTGACTGAGAAAAAATTAAAACCGGTAAAAATAAAATGAGCCAAAATAGTTTCTTCATGCCGCCTGTGATATAACTACATAAACTTAAGAAATTATTTTTGCTTGAACGGGCGTAGCCGGTGATTTTAATTTTTTTTGGGTAAAAAAAATCGCCAGATACCCTGAGGTCTCCGGCGATTTGAGCAGGTAAAAAATCCTGTAAATGGGTACGTTTATTTCATTTAATGAATTCCCGCAGATGCCAGGTACCTTTCAGCGTCGAGTGCACCCATACAACCACTGCCTGCGGCTGTTACCGCCTGCCTGTATGTTTTGTCGGCGCAATCGCCAACGGCAAAAACTCCTGCAATATTGGTCCTGGTACTTCCGGCAATAACCTGCAGATATCCCTGTTCGTCCATGTCGAGTTGATCTTTAAAAATACCTGTGTTGGGTTGATGCCCGATGGCGACAAAAAATCCGGTTACATCCAGTGTTCTTAATTCACCACTCACGTTATTTTTTACAACTACGCCTTCTACTGCTTCCTTGCCCAAAATGTCGGCGGTTTCGCTGTGCCATAAAATTTCAATATTGGGTGTATTTTCCACTCTGTGCTGCATGGCTTTACTGGCGCGCATTTCGCCTTTACGCACGATCATATAAACTTTTTTACAGAGTTTTGAAAGATAAGTAGCCTCTTCGGCAGCGGTATCACCGGCCCCAACAATAGCTACGTCTTGTCCCTTAAAAAAGAAACCGTCGCAAACCGCGCAGGCGCTTACACCACCGGCGTTCATGCGCAAACGCGTTTCATTCGGCAACCCCAGCCATTTGGCACTGGCCCCGGTTGAAATAACTACTGTATCCGCAGTAATTTCATTGGTTTCATCAATCCAGATCCTCTTTGGTGTTTGGCTAAGATCAGCTTTGGTGGCCATTCCGAACCTTACCTGTGTGCCAAATCTTTCGGCCTGCGCCTTTAGGTCTTCCATCAAAACCGGACCGGTAACGCCGTTGGGATACCCCGGAAAATTATCTACTTCTGTTGTTTCAGTTAACTGTCCCCCGGGTGTGAGACCGGTGTAAAGCACAGGTTTTAGATCGGCGCGGGCGGCGTAAATTGCCGCTGTGTAGCCGGCCGGGCCTGAACCTATGATCAGACAGGAAACATGTTCTTTTGATTGCATTTTATCTATTGAATTAATTAAAAATAAGAGCACAAAGTTAAGCTTCGCCCACACATATAAACGTGATTAAATGCTGATTTTTTAACAATTTGTGAATTGTACGGTCATGCACCCATCAGGAAAATTTTCCAATGGTATACAACACACAAGCCTCAATAAGTTGATTACCTGCCTCCGGATGTACCAGCCAGTATGGTTGAATCGTTTACAAACAGGTCTTCTGGTTTAATAGCGATTACTGGCACCTTGCTCAGGTGAATCACCTGCTGCGAGTATGGTCCTAAAAAGAAACCACTCAGCTCAGCATCCTGATCGGTCATAATTACCACCAGGTCGGCACCCGCTTTTTCAATTTGCGCAACGGTGGAAGTAGCCCTGTTTTTTACGTCAGAAATTACTTCAGAGTGGTATTCAACGCCTTTTTCTTTTGCCAGTTTGTCTATCTGGTGAAGGATGAGTTCCATGGCAGGTTTTTCAGAATCCTCGCTATGTGTTAACAAGGCGATGGCGTGAACAGAAGATCCGAATTTTTTAGCGAGTTCAAGAGTGTAATTTACTTTTTGCCTTGAGTTGCCGCTGGTATCAATAGGAATAAGGATCTTTTTATAACCGTTGTGCTTTGCCGCACTGCTCATGGCCATAGTAGGACAAGGAGATTTGGTGATCACCTTTAAGGCAGTACTACCAATCACCAATTCTTCAACCGGCGAATAACCGTGAGTGCCCATAACGATAATAGATGCGTGAATTTCTTTGGCGACCTTGCTGATCTCGTTACTCGGCGGACCAACCTTGATCATGGTTTGAACATCAATTCCGAACTCTGCTTTCACCTCCGCTGCCAGTTGGGCCAACTTGGTATTGGCAACCCCTTCAATTTTACCCTGGTCCTGGATATTTACTACCGGTAAAAATATGTCCTGCGATACATAATGCGCGTTAATCACGTGCAAAATGTGTACACTCGCCCCGGTGCTTTTTCCCATATAAGCACCATGCTTAATTGCCAGCAATGATGTTTCACTGAAGTCAACCGGGATTAAAATTTTTGAAATATTAAAATGAATCATAGCCGTTTTTGTTTAGTTAGTGAGTTAAATATAATTATTTTTTTTAGGATTACCTCCTCCTAAACCGCCAATTTTTTATAGCGTGGTCTTTTAGGCTCAACATTTCCCAGTCGTTTTTTACGGTTTTCTTCATACTCACTGTATCCGCCTTCAAACCAATACACGGTGCTATCGCCTTCAAATGCGAGAATGTGGGTACACACACGGTCGAGGAACCAGCGGTCGTGACTAATGATTACAGCGCAGCCGGCGAAATTTTCGAGACCCTCTTCCAGGGCCCGAAGTGTGTTCACATCCAGGTCGTTGGTGGGCTCATCCAGCAATAATACGTTACCTTCTTCTTTAAGTGCCATCGCCAGGTGTAAACGGTTTCTTTCACCACCCGACAGCACACTCACTTTTTTACCCTGGTCGCTGCCTGCGAAGTTAAAACGTGAAATATAAGCTCTTGAATTCAGCGGCCGGCCACCAAGTATAATATTATCCAATCCTCCGCTGATCACGTCGTAAACGGTTTTATTAGGCTCCAGTTCCTTGTGATTTTGATCCACATAACCCAATTTAACTGTTGGCCCAACAATAAACTCGCCGCTGGTTGGTTTTTCTTCATTCATGATCATGCGAAAGAGCGTGGTTTTACCGGCGCCGTTCGGACCAATGATCCCCACAATTCCCGCGGGAGGCAATTTAAAATTAAGTCCCTCGTACAACAACCTGTCACCAAAAGCCTTTGAAACATTTTGTGCTTCAATCACTTCGTTACCCAATCGTGGACCATTGGGAATAAAGATCTCAAGGTTTTCTTCTTTCGATTTAAGATCTTCATTCATCATCTTATCGTAGTTGTTCAACCTGGCTTTTTGTTTTACGCCACGACCTTTAACACCCTGGCGCACCCAATCCAACTCCCGGGCCAGTATTTTCTGTCTTTTGCTTTCTGTTTTCTCTTCCTGTTTTAAACGCGCGCCTTTTTGTTCGAGCCAGCTGCTGTAATTGCCTTTCCATGGAATGCCTTCTCCCCTGTCCAGTTCCAGGATCCAGCCCGCAACATTATCGAGAAAATACCTGTCGTGGGTAACGGCTATAATGGTGCCTTTATATTGCTGCAGGTGTTGCTCAAGCCAGTCAACGCTTTCGGCATCAAGGTGGTTGGTAGGCTCATCCAATAATAAAATATCGGGTTCCTGTAATAACAAACGGCAAAGTGCCACACGTCTGCGTTCTCCACCCGACAAAAATTTAACGCTGGCATCACTTTCAGGGCAGCGAAGCGCATCCATCGACCTTTCCAAACGGTTATCGAGATTCCAAAGATCGTGTTGGTCAATCAACTCCTGCAACTGCGCCTGACGATTGATGAGTTTGTCCATCTTATCGGGATCATTCAGAATCTCTTCATCACCAAACTTGTTATTTACTTCTTCAAACTCGTTTAAAATATCCACGTATTTCTGCACGCCTTCGCGTACAATTTCTATCACGGTTTTATTTTCATCCAGTTTAGGCTCCTGCTCCAGCATGCCTATAGAATAACCGGGAGACTGGTGGATCTCTCCGATATAATCCTTGTCCATTCCGGCAATAATACGAAGTAGTGTGGATTTACCAGAACCATTTAAACCTAATACGCCTATTTTGGCGCCATAATAAAATGAGATATAAATATCTTTTAAAACCTGTTTTTGCGGTGGGTGTATCTTTGATACGTTCACCATGCTGAAGATAATCTGACGGCCTTCGGGAGTTGCTGACATAAGAAATAAATTAAGGTTCTAAATTACACATTGTTTAAGAATTAAAAAATGTTTACGATAGACAGCGAGGTCTCTGCCACGAATTGCACTAATTTTCACCAATGTGCATAGAGCTATTCGTTTAAGAAGAAACTTTAATCGAAATTATAATGACAAAAAACCTGCTTTTTTTCCCCAATTTTTACAACAATTTACTTTGTAATAAACACAGATTGGTGTAATTCGTGTAATTCGTGGCACAATTGCCGTTGGTGCAATTTATTCCTTAACTTTATGTGGCAAAATATGACCACCCCTCTCTACTCAATAAGCAAAACTTCCTTTTTAAAATTCGAACAGTGCCAGAAGGCGTTTTTTCTTTATAAAAACCATCCCTATTTAAGAGACAAGGTCAGCGTTGATAAAAGGCTGACATTTAAACGGGGGCATGATGTTGGCTTTTTTGCGCAACAGCTTTTTCCGGCGGGAATTGATGTTTCGGCGCAAATAAAAAATTCATCTGAAGGAATCGCCATTACCAGGAGCCTGATCGAAAATAAAACACCGGTTATTTACGAAGCCACATTTGTGCACAACGGTGTACTGATTATGATCGACATCCTGGTTCTGAATGAAGGCAAATACACTGCCTACGAGGTAAAAAGTTCTCTAAAGGTCTCCGATAATTACATCAAAGACGCATGTTTGCAATATTATGTGCTAAAACACAACCTCCACAATATTGAAGATTTTTTCCTGGTCACCCTCAACCCTGACTACAAACTTGAAGGGAAACCCGAACCAAAAAAGCTATTCAAAAAAAGGAGCATTAAATTAAAGGCTGAAGAGAACTTTTCATTTTTCGAGCACCGGGTTTCTGAAGCCATGGCGGTGCTGGAGCAAAATGTAATTCCAAATATCGCCGTGGGCAGACATTGCTTCAGGCCTTACCCCTGCGATTATATAGGCACCTGCTGGAAAGAAACATTAACTGAAAAAAGCATTTTTAATTTACCGGTCATCGACAAGAACAGGATCTTTGACTGGCACAATAGCGGCATTAAGAACATTGAAGATCTTAACGACACACATCTCGAAAAACCAACCTTTATTAAAGTAAAGAACGCCTTTGTGACTGGCGAACCTATTATAGACCTGCCAAAAATTGAGGAGTTTTTAGCCAGGATAAAATCGCCTGTGGCTGCAATGGACATGGAGATCTGGAACCCGGCCATCCCACAAATAGAGGGTACAAAACCGTTTGAACAGGTACCCTTTTTAGTTTGTTTTTCTGATGTAACAGGCAATTCGTACTTTTTTACTGAAAATAAACCTGATGGCAGGAAAGAATTCGCTGAAAAACTCATTGAATTATCGGCCGCTTATAACACCATTCTGGTGTACGATAAAACCATGGAAGTCGGCATTATTGATAACCTCAGTAAAATGTTCCCTGAGTTTCAACCGGGCCTTAGTTTGTTGAAGAGCAAGTTTGTGGATGTTTTCGATATCTTTTTAGGACTTTCGTATTATCATCCCGACTTCCAGAATAATTTCTCATTAAAAACAGCCAGTCAGTTTTTACTCAAAGATGTGAGCTATTCAAAAATCACCTCGGGTCTTGAGGCTATGAATTATTATGACCAGTACCGGCTCGAGCAAAACATTGAAGAAAAGGAAAATACTAAATCAGACCTGGTCACCTATTGTCAAACAGATACTGTAGCCACATTAAAATTAACAGAGTTTCTTAAAACCTTATTTAACGCCGCAGATGCATCCATTTAATTGACCGTCGCGGAAAATCGGGCACAAAAAAACCCCGGACTTAAATGACCGGGGTTTCTTAAAAATTCAGCTATTGCGCCATCGCTAAAGCTAATGCGACATGCGATGATTAGTGCTTTTTACCACCTTTGTGTTTAGCTAATGAATCAGCAACACGGGCAGAGTCCATCCTCATTTTCTCCATGTTTGCAGCTTCTTCAGCCATGCGGGCATTTTCAGCTTCAGCAGCGGCGATAGAATCTTGTTTAGATTTCTCTACTGCAGCAATTGAATCAGATTTTTCCTTTTCGCGTTTTTCCATTTCTTCTTTAGATGGACCGCAAGATACAAAAGCAGTTGACAATGCAGCAACAGCAATAATTGATAATACTTTTTTCATTTTAGTAGGTTTATTGTTTAAAAATTTAACGGGTCAAAAATACATTTTTTTACTTAAAAATACAAAAAAACCTAAATTTTCGTTTTTTTTTATCAACAACACAATAATCTACTATTTCGGGAAATTCCTCTTAAATTTATAGCTGATTATGTATCGGTTTATAAAGTTATTTCTTTTCTGCCTCAAGCCCGAAAAGGCGCACCACTTCACACTCTCAGCGCTTAAAATCCCTGGAGTCGCGTTCATCGCTTCAAAAATTTACGGCAGCAAACACCCTTCACTCGAAAAGGATGTTTTTGGTCTTCATTTTAAAAACCCGGTAGGCCTGGCGGCGGGACTGGATAAAAACGCGATCGCATTTAATGAGTTTGGCGCCATGGGTTTTGGTTTTATAGAGATAGGCACCGTAACTCCCAAACCTCAACCCGGCAACGATCAACCCCGGCTGTTCAGGTTAACGAAAAACGAAGCTTTGATCAACAGGATGGGCTTTAATAATGATGGTGTTGTTGAAGCAGCGAAACGGCTACGTTACAGGAAAGACAAATCGTTGATCATTGGAGGTAACATTGGCAAAAACAAGGTCACATCCAACGAAGACGCCGTTAATGATTATGTGATCTGTTTTAATGAGCTGTTCGGTGTGGTGGATTATTTTGTTGTGAACGTATCGTCACCCAATACGCCAAACCTGCGCGAACTGCAGGAAAAGGAACCGCTCACGAGGTTGCTGAATACTTTGCAGGACCTCAACAACAAAAAAACAGAGCCCAAACCTATTTTATTAAAAATTGCACCCGACCTTAGCAATACGCAACTCGACGATATTATTGACATAGTAAAACAGACAAAGATTGCCGGCATCATCGCTACCAACACCACCATTAGCCGCGATGGGTTGTCGTACACGCCGGTTGAAATCGAGAAATTCGGAATGGGTGGCCTTAGCGGAAAACCTTTAACAAAAAGAAGCACCGAGGTGATCAGGTACCTGAAACAAAAATCGGGAAATGCTTTTCCGGTGATTGGCGTTGGAGGGATTCACAGTGCGGATGATGCGCTTGAGAAAATAAGGGCCGGCGCAGACCTGGTGCAGTTATATACAGGCTTTATATATGAAGGTCCGGCCTTAATTCACGAAATTAACCACAAACTGATAAACCAGGCAAAATGATCAGGATCACAGAATGCCCAAGGGACGCCATGCAGGGGATCAAACAACTGATACCTTCTGAACTGAAAGCAGAGTACCTGAACCGCCTTTTAAAGGTAGGTTTTGATACCCTTGACTTTGGAAGTTTTGTGTCGGCAAAAGCCATCCCACAAATGCAGGATACGGCAGCGGTTTTAAAACAACTGGAGCTTTCGGGTTCAAAAACCAAACTTCTGGCCATCATCGCCAACGAGCGCGGCGCGGTGGATGCCTGTTCTTTTGACGAAATCACCTACCTGGGCTTTCCGTTTTCAATATCGGAAACCTTTCAGCAGCGTAATACCAATTCTTCCATCCAGGAATCCCTGGGCAGGGTCGAAGAAATTCAAAAACTCTGCATCAAAACCAATAAAAAACTCCTGGTGTACATTTCTATGGCTTTCGGTAATCCTTATGGTGATGCCTGGCAACCCGAAATTGCCATCAACTGGTGTAAAAAACTCAAGGCCCTGGGTGTTAACCACCTTGCCTTGGCCGACACTACAGGCTCCTCTACTCCACAAACCATTACCACACTTTTTTCAAGCCTTATTCCCGAACTCAAAGGCGTTGAACTGGGCGCGCACCTGCATTCCACCAAAGAGAAAACAACCGAAAAAATCAAAGCGGCCTATGATGCCGGTTGCAGGAGTTTTGATACTGCCATTCACGGTTATGGCGGTTGCCCCATGGCTGCCGATGATCTCACCGGCAACATCGCCACCGAAGATCTTGAAAATTTTGCGAAACAAAATAACATTCAGCTAAACTTAAATACCGCCGAACTTTATAAGGCTTATGATGAGAGCTGGAAAATTTTTAATAATTTTCATTAATTTAAGCCCATTAAAGATTTTGTTTAAAAAGATCCTGATAACGATCCTGTTGATCAATACCTGCCCGGTTGTATTCGGACAGAATGAATTCGACATGTATGGCCCGCCGGGAAGCATTGTGTTTAAAGACCTGAAGGAAGTAATGCGGGTTGAAAAAAAAGTTTACAAAATCGACCTCAGCTATCAGAAAATTGATCAAAAACTGTACGAAAAGTTGGGCAGGATCACCGATCTGCAGGTATTGCGGTTAAGCACCAATGAAGTGACCGATTATCCTAAAAATTTTGAAGCCCTGTTCAACCTGGTGTATTTTGCCTCCTATAACAATAAGCTCACGAGGTTTCCACCCGATATGAAAACCTTTTCGAATTTGCACTATCTTGAACTGCAGCACACTGCCATTGACAGTATTCCGGCACAGGTAGCTTACCTGAATAAACTAAGGAGTTTTAAATTTGGAAACACCGACGATACACTGAAACTGCCGGTGACTTTGCGCTTCCTCAGAAACTTAAAGGACCTGAGCATAGAAAATTGTGTGATGGATAGTTTTCCGAAACAGATCTTTAAATTGACCGGCCTGACCTACCTCAGCCTCTCAAACACCAACACCTGGTATTTGTCTAAACATTTTGAGCGTTTGCAAAACCTGGAAGTCCTGATAGTGGAAAACAACCATCTTACCGAAGTTCCTTTTGATATCTATAAGGCCTATAAACTCCGCCTGATCTCTTTCAGGGGCAATCAATTACGCAAACTGCCCGCAAGTATTTCACACCTCGAAAACCTGACTTTGCTCGATTTGAGAGGAAATAATTTTACGCCCGAAGAAATTGAAGAGTTAAAGGCACTTTTACCTGGTTGTGAGATCAAATCCTGATCTTGCGCCCTACCTTTAAAGTAGTTCCCGGTTTAATACCGTTTTTACGGCAAATGGCTTTTACAGTGGTGCGATTGCGTTTGGCAATTTTACCAAGACTATCGCCTGCTTTCACTTTATAAATCCGTCCGCCTTTTGCGTTACCCGATTTGTTATGGCCTCTCGCAAGACCAAGATCATGTTTATGACGGGCATGTAAGGCACGAAGGTCATACTTATTTTCTACATCACATTTTCTCAGTGTAAAACAGTTGGATTTTAATTCACCTTTTTCGAAATCTATAAAATCCTGTGTGTCAAGAGCCTGACCCAAATACCTGATCTCAAAATGTAAATGGCTGCCAAATGAGTGGCCGGTGTTACCTCCCAATCCTAACAACGATCCGGCGGTAAGCACTTGTCCCGACTCCACTAATATTTTTGACATATGAGCGTAAACCGTTTCCAGTCCGTTTTTATGGCGGATGATCACGCAATTGCCGTAACCGTGGTAATATTTGGCCACGCGCACCATGCCGTCAAAGGCAGACACAATCTGGTCGCCAGTTTCAAGATCAATGTCAGTGCCGTAGTGCGGGCGGTATTTTCTCCAGCCAAACAAACTGGTTAAACCACCTTTATAAGGTAAAACAAACCCCCCGTCTCCCTCCTCTGTTAATGTCAGTTCTACACTATCGCTTTTAAATGCCTCGTTAAAATTGTAAGGGTGCGCCGCAGTAGTATCCCAGCTGGTGTATAAGTCATGGCTGGGGAAAAGAATTAAACTTGTATCAGGTGTTTCTTCCAGGTCAGAAAGTGTACCTTCGTTAATAACTAATCTGCTGGTATCTTCCCTTTCCTTTTTGGCTTTACCCTTTTTGTCGTCCCCGGGAATAGAAATGCTGGATGCATTTAGATTAATAAAGGACACACAAGTGATTGATAATATGTAGATTAAGTTCCGCAATTTTTTAAGCTTTGCAAAGATTGTTTTTTTTACCAAAAAAGCAAACCCCAGGCTGCGGAACGGGGGTGAAAGTTATTAACAATTAGCTTTTTTATAGACTTATTTAACCAAATTGGCGGCAAAAACCCTAATTCAGCCCATTAAAATTCAGAAAAACACGGAATTTTTGCCTGAATCGCACCTGTTTTTGAGTAAAAATGGTCAATATTGCACTTAAAACGCTGTTTTTCTTTCGATAAATTCCTGAATATCGTGCTAAAATTGATTTTACGCCATCCCAGAACTAAAAATCGAAGATCAGATTTTTATCCGGGTTCGACACTTTAGCGCTTTTTTTATCGCTGCCAACCTCCAGGTGAACAATATTGGTTTGTTGCTTTATATACTCAAACAGGATGGTGTTGTTGATTTCGAGCTTTTTGGGCAATTCGCAGTTCTTAAACTCCAGGTAGATCCAAATGGCTTCTTCTTCTTTTTCAAAACCTATCAGCCTAAAGGTCTTTTCCTTTCCATTTAACTTCAGGTAAAGATGGCTTTTTAAATAGGCAGTCAGCTGTTTGGTAACTTCAGCGGTATCTTTAACATTTACAAGGTCGGTATTTTTCTTATTGATGTTTTTGAGCGCGCTTTCAAGGTCGTTTATAAAAATTTTAACAGAACCCTGCAGGGCCTTTTCCCTGGTATTATACTTAAGATCGGTCACACTCAGGTAAAAAGGGTGTTTAAATGCAACCAGGAAAAAGATAGTAACAAGAATTAAAACTTTTTTCATTTGATATGTTTACTTTGCAGGGGAAAAACAGTTTGCCCGCAAATTTACTAAAATGAACGCATTTTGGCTCTGGTTCAGTACAGGCATCGAACATATTTTAGATCTTAAGGGTTACGACCACATCCTTTTTGTAACCCTGCTGGTATTAACCTATTGTTTTAATAAATGGAGCCGGCTTTTGATGCTGATCACTGCCTTTACAGTAGGACATTCGGTTTCACTCGCCCTGAGCGTGATCAACGACCTGAGGCTTCACCAACCAATTGTTGAGTTCCTGATCGCCTTAAGCATTTTGCTTTCGGCCATTTATCACCTCGTTAATTATAAAAACCCCGAAACGCAAAAGTCGTATTTTCTTTATTTTATTGTTTGTTTTTTTGGTCTGATCCATGGACTTGGCTTTTCTTTGATGTTAAAGTCAATGCTGGGAACCGGACAAAACGTAATACTGCCGCTGCTGTATTTTAACCTGGGATTGGAGGTCGGGCAGTTGATTATTGTTTTATTTGTCGTTGTTTTTTCTTTACTTTTAGCCTTCATATATAAATTTCCATTCAAAATTTACAAACTCATTGTGGTATGCCTGATCGGTTTCATTTCCTTAAAAATAAGCGTAGAACGGTTTCTGGAGCTTTTTTAATTTTTTCATATTTACTGGTTCCCGGCCAGAACATTCAAAATAATCCCCAGTCAAATCATGGGAATAAATTTGAGCAGCTTGGCACAATTTTACCAACCCCCAACGAATACCGCACTGCCTCTGGTGCGCCGGGTTCAAAATACTGGCAGCAACGTGCCGACTATGATATTGATGTGACACTCGATGAAAAAAACCTCTTGTCTACAGGCAGTGAAACCATTACTTACTTCAATAACTCGCCCGACAATTTAAGTTATATCTGGCTCCAGGTAGATGAAAACCTGCACGATCCGAATTACGAGGCCAATTATTTTGACGAGAACAAAATAACCGAGCCTTTAACCGACCAGGCTGTAAAGTCATTAAAAACAAAACAAAATTTTGTGGGTTTTGGGAGTAAGATCGACGCTGTTACCGATGACGCGGGCAAACCATTAAAATACACCATTAATGGCACCATGATGCGTATTGACTTTCCAAAACCATTGTTATCAAAATCAAAAACAAAGTTCAGGATCAAATGGCACAATAAGATCTTTAACCGCATTGAATATGGCAGTCGTGGCGGATATGAATATTTTCCCGAAGACGGCAATTATTTATTTACTATGACCCAGTGGTATCCGCGCATGTGCGTGTACAGCGATTTTCACGGCTGGCAAAACAAACAATTTACCGGCCGGGGCGAATTCACATTGGTTTTTGGGAATTTCAGGGTGAGAATGACCGTGCCCGCCGATCACCTGGTTTGCGCCACTGGCGAATGCCAGAATTACCAGCAGGTTTTAAATCCCGCTCAGCTGGGCCGCTGGCAGAAAGCGCAGGCTGCAACCGAACCTGTTGAGATTGCTTTATTACAGGATGCCATCAACGCTGAAAAAACCAAACAGCCCGGCACCAAAACGTGGATATTTAAAGCCGACAGCGTTCGCGATTTTGCATGGGGAAGTTCAAGAAAATACATCTGGGACGCCATGCCTGTGATGTGTGAAGGAAAAAAGGTGATGTGCATGAGCTTTTACGCGAAAGAAGCTTATGGCCTTTACAGGAAATATTCAACAAAAGTGGTAGCGCATACTATCAAAACCTATTCTAAATTTTCTATTCCTTATCCCTACCCTGTTGCCCAAAGTGTTGAAGCAGCGCAAGGAATGGAGTATCCTATGATCTGTTTTAATTTTGGCAGGACCGAAAAAGACGGCACCTATACCGAAGGAACAAAGAACGGCATGATCCTGGTGATCATTCATGAGGTGGGTCATAACTTCTTCCCTATGATCATTAACAGCGACGAGCGTCAATGGAGCTGGATGGATGAAGGCCTGAACACCTTTGTTCAGTTTTTAACCGAGCGCGAATTCGACGCCAATTATCCTTCGCAGCGGGGTCCTGCACATAAAATAACCGATTACATGCGCCTGCCTAAAAACCAGCTGGAGCCTATCATGGTAAACAGCGAGAACATCAATAATTTTGGCGCCAACGCTTATGGCAAACCGGCAACCGCTTTAAATATTTTAAGGGAAACGGTAATGGGCCGCGAGTTGTTTGATTTCGCCTTTAAACAATATTGCACCCGTTGGGCCTTTAAACATCCTGAACCTGCCGATTTTTTCAGGAGCATGGAAGATGCCAGCGCGGTTGATTTAGACTGGTTCTGGAGAGGCTGGTTTTACGATATCGACCCGGTGGATATAGCAATTGATTCAGTAAAAGCTTTTTCAATAAACAAAGGTCAAAAGGTGCCTGTAAAAATAGACACCGTACTTGTTTTTCCAAAACCGACCGACCCGGGTTATTCTTTAAACAAAAGTAGTTTCGAAACCATTACCAATATCAGGAACCGCGAAAGCGGCATGAAATCATTGGTGGACATTGACACAACGCTGCGTGATTTTTATTACCATTATAAACCCGCCAGGGAATATACCAGGGAAGCCAAAAACCGTTATGAGAACATAGAAGAGATCTCAGATACGGCCTACGCAAAATACAATAACCAGTATGTTTACGAAATTAAATTCTCGAACAAAGGCGGCCTGGTGATGCCCTTGATTATTCAGTTCAACTATACGGATGGCACAAGTGATATCGAAAGGATAGGCGCCTATGTATGGAGAAAAAATGAAAAAGAAGTCACCAAAACATTTTCAAAAAGCAGGAAGGTGGCTTCCATACTACTCGATCCTTACAAAGAAACTGCCGACATCAACGAAGGTAATAATACCTGGAACATAAAAGCCGAACCCAATAAATTTGATCTGTTTAAGTCAAAAACCGGGGCGGCCATCAGGGGCCAGAGTACGGGACAAAATCCTATGCAGAAGGGAAAGGGTTAAAAATTAGTTGATCAATAAAAACTATCAATACAATCACCTGATAAGGCTGACGGTGCCGGCTTTCTCAAAATTTTTGCCGCTGAGTCCTTTGTAGGAAATCCTGTAGGTATAAACGCCTGCTTTGCAATCTACCCCCTTATAGGTACCGTCCCAGCCAGTTGACTGGTCTTTGGAGCTGAACAAATGTTCGCCCCAGCGGTCGTAAATATCCATCTTTACATTCGTGAGACCGGCGCCAACCACTAAAAACAGGTCATTTAATCCGTCTGAATTGGGTGTAAATGAATTGGGAAGGTATTCGTAAAAATCATCGGTAATGCTTATACATACTTCATCCTGGTTTTTACAACCAAATTCATTGATCGCCTCTACTATGTAACAGCTGTTCATTTTGGGCGAAATTTGTGTCTCAGGGCAGTCGCCGCAAAAAACATTTTCACCGCTGATCCATTTTAAGGCGCCTGTACCGGTTGCCCTGATGGACATACTTTCATCAAGGTTATACACGGTATCTCTCCCCGCGTAAACAACCGGTTTTGGATGTACCATCACAACAATAGAATTGGTGGCGCTGCAGATTCCATTATACGAAGATTCAACAAAATAAACGGTAGAAACAGAAGGTTTGGCCAATACCAACGCGCCTTCGGTTTTACTTAAACCGGTGGCTGGCCACCAACGGTAACTGTTACCGCCGCTTACCGATAGATAAACGTTATCACCTGTACAAACGCTTTTATTGCTTCCGACAATGGCTTTGGCATAAGGTAAAACTATCACCTGGTAACTCACCAACTCAGCGCAGGAAACAGTGCCATCGGAATTGACGCCAACAATGGTATAATTTGTAGTAATGGCAGGCGAGGCGTTCACAGTGGGTCCGGTTGCCGAAGACAGGCCACCCACGGGATACCAATTGTATTTTTGCGCGCCACTCACCTTCAAGGGTACAAACCCACCGGCACAAACCTGGCTATACGGAGCATCGATCTTCATATCGGGGTTTGAAATTGTTTTAATAAACACGGTGGCCGAACCTGTGCAAATACCATTAAACCCTCTTACCGTGAACGTAGTCGGAGAAAGTGGCGTGGCAATGATATTTTGGCCCGTTGTTGAATGATGACCTGTTGCAGGAAACCAATTGTAACTATTGGCGCCGTTCACATACAGATGAACGCTTGCGCCACTGCAAATAGTGTAAGCAGAAGCGCTTGGTTCAAGTGTTGGCGACATAATAACCGATAATGAAACGACCGCGCTGGTGCTGCAGCTGTTTAACGACGCGATAACCGTATAAATTTGCGACGCCGATGGT
>JAZKFC010000038.1:91374-130688 GCA_040386615.1 Bacteroidota bacterium | reverse complement strand
CAAGATGCGGCGCTTCGCATTTAACCAGGCAAACACTTTTTGTTGTCGGAGGTAGCGAAGATGATTTGCTGTTAAAAGTAAAAACGGCCGCCACTTTATTTTGTTGCTGCATTCGCCAGGGGTGACTGTTCTGCGCTTTGAAACAAACCGGTAGGCCTGCCAAAAGCAAAATAACTATTTTAAAAGTGTTCACCGGTCGGTTAACTCAAGCCCCTTTCTTTATCAAGGTACGATTGAACTACGTCAATGGCGTTGTCGATCACGTCGCTCAGCGCCGTGATAAAGGTACCGGGTTTCGCTAACGACAACGCGTGTTCCAGGGCTTCAACCTCCTTTGGAATATATTCGTGGGACTTGCCGGCATCTACCGATTTAATACCTTCAAGCAGCAGATTCACGATGTCTTCGGCTTTGCGCCCGCGTAAAAATTTATCCTGCCTGATGATGATGTGATCGAACATTTCAGCCGAAATTCTTCCCAGGTCGCGGATGTCATCGTCGCGCCGGTCACCTGTACCCGTAATGATCCCGATCTTATAAGGCGATTCTATCGATGATAAAAATTCCTTGATTCCCCTGAAACCGTCGGCGTTGTGAGCGAAGTCGATCAGTACCTTGTAATCTTTAAAATCAAAGATGTTCATGCGTCCCGGCGTTTGTGAGGCCGAAGGAATAAAGGTTTCGAGATTGGTTTTAATGTCTTCTATGGTAAAACCGTAGGTGTATGATGCCAGCGTAGCAGCCAGTACGTTGGAGATCATAAAACTCACTTTGCCACCAAAGGTGAGTGGAATAGCTGTAACCTTGCAAACTCTGAATTTCCATTCTCCTTTTTTGATGGTGATAAAACCATTTTCGTAGATAGCGGCGATGCCGCCTTTTTTACAGTGTTCTGTCACAACAGGATTATCTTCATTAAGACTGAAGTATGCGATGTTACAGTCCGCTGTCTTTGCTACATCTACACAATGCTTATTATCTGCATTCAGCACAGCGTAGCCGTCGCGTTTTACGCTTCGCACCACCACGCCTTTTACATTGGCCATGTCTTTCAGGGTATGTATGTCAGAGAGTCCCATGTGGTCTTCCTGGATATTGGTCACCACCGCCACATCGCAGCGGCCAAAACCAAGTCCCGACCGCAAAATACCACCGCGCGCTGTTTCAAGCACGGCGAATTCAACCGTTGGATCCTTTAAAATAAATTCGGCGCTTACCGGGCCTGTTGTGTCGCCTTTGGTGAGCATGGAATTCTGAACATAAATACCATCGGAGGTAGTGAAACCCACGCGGTAACCGTTATTTTTCACGATGTGGGCAATGAGCCTCGTAGTAGTTGTTTTTCCGTTGGTACCCGTTATGGCGATAATGGGGATGCGGCAATTTTTGCCGGGAGGATAAAGCATGTCGATCACCGGGGCCGCCACATTTCTTGGTAATCCTTTGGCCGGGGCCAGGTGCATCCTGAATCCCGGGGCCGCATTCACTTCCAAAACCACGCCGCCTGAAACTTCGAGCGGCTCGGATAAATTTTTTGCCATGATATCTATTCCGCAAATATCAAGGCCAATTACACGTGATATGCGCTCGCAGGTGAAAATATTTGTAGGGTGCATGATGTCGGTGACATCTGTTGAAGTGCCGCCGGTACTGAGATTGGCGGTTCCTTTCAAATAACACAGTTCATCTTTCTTCAAAACTGTTTCAAGCGTATAGTTATATTTTAAGAGTTGTTCATGGGTTTCGCGGTCGATGCTGATTTCGGTGAGCACATTTTCATGGCCATACCCTCTTCTCGGGTCTTTGTTTTCGCGGTCGATCAATTCCTGTATGGTTGATTTGCCATCTCCGGTTACATGGGCCGGTTCGCGCAGGGCTGCCGCTATAAAGCGGTGATTGATTACCAGCACACGGAAGTCGTAACCCGTGATAAATTTCTCAACAATGATTTTCCGTGAATATTTTTTAGCATGGTGAAAAGCGGCGATGGCTTCTTCCTCAGTTTTTACATTGATTGACGCGCCTTTGCCATGATTGCCATCGAGGGGTTTAAAAACCAGTGGGAATTTTACTTTTTCAATCACTTCTTTTACCTGTTCTTCGCTCACAATGCACATACCCTTTGCTACGGGGATGGCCGCTTCCTGGAGCATTCGTTTTGTTTCGTCCTTGTTGCTGGCAAGGTCAACAGAGATAGAACTGGTTTTATCGGTCATGGTGGCCCTGAACCTTACCTGGTTTTTGCCGTAGCCTAACTGTATAAGTGATTCTTTGTTTAAACGTATATAGGGGATATCCCTCGCCACCGCTTCATCCACAATGGAGCCTGTGCTTGGTCCAAAACGATCCTGCTCTCTCATTTTACGCATGGTCTGAATGTCGGTTGCCAGGTCGTGTTCTGTTGAATGGTACAAAGCATCGGCAATAGCTACTGAGGCTTTCGCGGCGTAAACCCCTACATTTTCCTCCATGTATGAAAACACAACATTATAAACGCCTTTGGTACCGGTACTGCGCGTGCGGCCAAAACCGCATTCCATGCCGGCCAGCGACTGAATTTCAAGTGCAATGTGTTCTATCACGTGCCCCATCCAGGTGCCTTCCTCAACCCGTTCAAAAAAGCCCCCGGGGTAATCCTTCGAGCAACGGTGAGTTTGCAGAGAGGGGACCATGGCCTTCATGCGCGAGAGAAAGCCGGGAATTTTGTTGGTTGGCAATTCCTCCAGTTCTTCAATATCCAGTTTCATAACAATCAGCTTCTTACGGTAGTTAGACCAGTAGTTGGGCCCTCTGAGGGTTTTGATCTCTATAATTTTCATCGTTATGTTTTTTAATGACCTTTAATACCACACCTATAAAGATCCGGAACCGGTTTCAAGGGTGGGATTTGCCGGTGTGTTGGAGGGCCGGTTTTGAATTTGGATGAATGTAGGGTTTGTTTTTTATTTAAACAATAATGTGTTTAAAATAAGGTAATATTTGAAAAATGTTTTTGGCGTTTTAATGGATAATTAAGGTAGTTTTGTTTAACAATAACTATTTAGAATGATCGCACCCAAAGGCAAGTTGATAATTATAGGCGGTTCTGTTGATAAGGGAAGTTTTGCCACCAACCCCAATGATTTGCCCAAACACCTGAAATTTTTCGAGAAGGGAATTCTGAAGCGGATCAGCACCGAGTCATTCAAAGGCAACCTGTCGCGCATCGAAATTATCACAACGGCCAGCAACATACCGCAGGAAGTGGGTGAAGAATACGCGAAGGCATTCGCGCAGTTAAATATTCTTGATACCGGTATTTTAGATATCCGCTCGCGGGAAGAAGCCAATGCCAATGTTAACATTGAGCGTTTACGTAACGCCGATGTAGTAATCTTTACTGGCGGCGACCAGTTGCGCCTTACTTCTATTTTCGGAGGAACGGCTTTCCACCACCTGTTACTTGAACGTTATGAAAACGAGCATTTTATTATTTCAGGCACATCTGCAGGTGCGGCAGCCAGTTCAAATAATATGATCTACCAGGGAAGCAGCTCTGAAGCGCTCCTTAAGGGAGAGGTGAAGATCACAGGGGGACTTGGTTTTATCAATAACGTGATCATTGACACGCATTTTGTGCAACGCGGCCGAATCGGCAGGTTGTTGTATGCCTGCGCCAGCAATCCCATCAATCTTGGCATAGGCCTCGGGGAAGATACCGGGTTGCTGATCACGCACGGCAATAGTATGGAGGCCATAGGCTCCGGACTTGTGATCCTGGTTGACGGCACACACATGCGCCGCACCAATATTACCGACGTTCAAATGGGAGAACCTGTGTCAATAGAGAACCTAACGGTTCACGTGATGGCGCTTGGAGATCATTTTGACCTGAAGACCAAAAAGCTCACACTGCATGTGACCACGCCCGTGATAGGAGATTAATCCGCGTAAATTCCTACGTACATTTTTTCGCCTTCCTTCAAAGAAGCCCTGTACATGCCTTCGGAGTTAAAAGGTAAGTCAATATTTCCATTGGCGTCAAGCGCAATTAAACCTCCTTCACCACCTATCTTCACCAGTTTATCATTCACTACAATTCTGCAGGCTTCCTTTAACGACAAACCTTTGTATTCCATTAAACATGAAATATCGTAAGCCACTACCGAGCGGATGAAAAATTCGCCATGTCCCGTGCAGGATATTGCGCAAGTATTATTGTTGGCATAGGTACCGGCGCCAATAATGGGTGTGTCGCCAACGCGACCGTGTTTTTTATTGGTCATGCCACCCGTGCTGGTACCGGCCGCCAGGTTGCCATGAACATCGAGGGCTACGGCTCCCACAGTACCGAACTTCTTTTCTTCTGTACCCGAATTTTTATTTTTCCCGTCGGTATTTTCGGTGTGGTCGAGCAATACGGTGTCGCTCTTTAATGCCATTTGTAACTGGTCGTAGCGTGCCTGCACAAAAAAATAATCTTCGGGCATAAACACAGCGTTTTGTTGTTTCGCAAACTCAATGGCGCCAGACCCTGACATAAAAACATGCTCAGATTTTTCCATCACGCAGCGTGCGAGACTCACCGGATTTTTTATATTTTGAACGCCCGAAACTGCGCCCGCTGCAAGGGTCTTGCCGTTCATCAGTGAAGCGTCCATTTCGTTTTTTCCGTTATGCGTAAAAACAGAGCCACGGCCTGCGTTGAACAAAGCGTTGTCTTCAAGGCTTCTGATGGCGGCTTCTACAGCATCGAGGCTGCTGCCATTATTTTTTAAAATGCTTTCGCCGGCGTTAATGGCGTCTGCCAATGCCTGCCTGTAGGACGTCTCTTTTTCTGTTGTCATGCTTGAACGCAGAATTGTTCCCGCTCCCCCATGAATGGCTATTGCAAATTTTTTCATAGCAGCAAAGGTAACTCATTTCGGATTTATTTGATGATTAAAAGAACCAGGACATATGGCTCAGGATTTGCGCAGGGTTAAAATGTTCTGAATGCTGAATTAACGTTAATTGTCAGTAAAATGTCGGTTGATGAGCGTAAAACCAAAAATATGAATGTTGGCATGAAATTTTCGGTAAATGAGGTTTGTGGAAAAAAATCCTCATCAAATTATTATTGTAAAGGTATTTTAAATCACTGGATTATTAATTGAATTTGATTAAAGTCTTTAGATTTTAATTATTTAAGCCAAGCCATTATGGAAGAAACCCCATCAAACACAGGCTTTCCGGAACAGTCTCTGAAGGAGGAAATCGGAATTACCCAACCTGTTAAACTAAGCAAACGCAAAATCCAGGGCCCGAAAAATGGCAAGCCAAAGGCGCCACCGGCTGCGAAAAAAGTCAAGGGAGAGGCCAGTGAAGTGATCGATCCAATTGAACTTCTTGATATTCTCACAGAAGTAAAGAACGGAAACTTCAGTGTGAAAATGCCCATTGATAAAGAGGGCATCAACGGAAAAATATGTGATGTTCTCAACGACATCATTTCAACAAATAAAAAGTTAACCCAGGAATTTACCAAAGCCCAGAAGAGTATTGGTAAGGAAGGCAAGCTCAATCAGCGCATAGTATTGGTTGGCGCGCAGGGAGACTGGAGTACCGGTGTGGAAGCGTTAAACGCGCTGATCTCTGATCTGGCTTACCCCATCCGTGAAATTGACCGCGTAATTTCGGCGGTTGCAAAAGGAAACCTTTCGCAACAAATTCCCATCGAGATCAGTGATCACCTCCTGCAGGGAGAGTTCGCGCGGATTGCGAAGGAAGTAAACGACATGGTAAAACAGCTCAACCTGTTTACCATGGAGGTAACACGTGTTGCCCGTGAAGTAGGTTCTGAAGGAAAGCTCGGTGGTCAGGCAAAGGTGAAAGGGGTTGACGGCGTATGGAAGGATCTGACCGACTCGGTAAATCAAATGGCCGGGAATCTTACCGCACAGGTGCGTAACATCGCCGATGTAACTACAGCCGTGGCAAAAGGTGACTTATCAAAAAAAATTACGGTTGACGTAAAAGGAGAGATCCTCGAATTAAAAAACACCATCAACACCATGGTGGATCAGCTGAACTCGTTTTCATCTGAGGTAACGCGGGTGGCGCTTGAAGTGGGAACTGAAGGTAAACTGGGTGGACAGGCACAGGTGAAAGGTGTGGCCGGAACCTGGAAAGACTTAACGGATTCAGTGAACCAAATGGCCGGTAACTTAACCGGGCAGGTGCGTAACATCGCGGAGGTAACAACCGCGGTGGCTAATGGCGATTTATCACGTAAAATTACGGTCGACGTAAAAGGAGAGATCCTTGAACTCAAAAAGACCATCAACACCATGGTGGATCAACTGAACTCATTTTCATCCGAAGTAACGCGTGTGGCAAGGGAAGTAGGTTCTGAAGGTAAACTCGGGGGACAAGCCCAGGTGAAAGGTGTGGCCGGTGTATGGAAAGACCTTACCGATTCGGTAAACCAGATGGGGTCTAACCTTACCTCGCAGGTGCGTAATATCGCCGAAGTAACAACAGCCGTGGCCAAAGGCGATTTGTCGCGTAAAATAACCGTTGACGTAAAAGGTGAAATTTTTGAATTAAAAACAACCATCAATACCATGGTGGATCAGCTGAACTCATTCGGCTCGGAGGTAACACGTGTTGCAAGGGAAGTGGGCAGTGAAGGAAAATTAGGCGGACAAGCTACGGTTGAAGGCGTTGACGGTGTATGGAAAGATTTGACAGATTCTGTAAACCAGATGGCATCCAACCTCACCGGCCAGGTGCGTAATATTGCTGAAGTAACAACAGCTGTTGCCAAAGGAGATTTGTCGCGTAAAATCACGGTGGACGTGAAAGGCGAGATCCTTGAATTAAAGAAAACGATCAACACCATGGTGGATCAGCTGAACTCGTTCGGTTCGGAGGTAACACGGGTGGCGCGTGAAGTGGGTAGTGAAGGAAAACTTGGCGGGCAGGCTACTGTTGAAGGTGTTGACGGGATCTGGAAAGACCTCACCGATTCGGTGAACCAGATGGGATCCAACCTCACCGCGCAGGTGCGTAACATTGCCGAGGTAACAACGGCGGTGGCAAGAGGTGATTTGTCGCGTAAAATTACGGTGGATGTAAAAGGTGAGATCCTTGAATTAAAGAATACTATCAACACCATGGTTGACCAGTTGAACTCATTCGCTTCGGAGGTAACCCGTGTGGCCCTGGAAGTGGGCACCGAAGGAAAACTGGGCGGCCAGGCTACTGTTGCCGGTGTTGGTGGTACCTGGAAAAACCTTACCGACTCGGTAAATCAAATGGCCGGTAACCTTACAGGCCAGGTGCGTAATATCGCTGAAGTAACCAATGCGGTTGCCAAAGGCGACTTATCACGTAAAATTACAGTGGACGTAAAAGGAGAAATTCTTGAATTAAAAAATACGATCAACACCATGGTGGATCAGCTGAACTCATTCGGTTCGGAGGTAACACGTGTGGCAAGGGAAGTGGGCAGCGAAGGCAAGCTTGGCGGACAAGCTACAGTGGAAGGCGTTGACGGTATCTGGAAAGATCTGACAGATTCAGTTAACCAGATGGGATCTAACCTCACCGCGCAGGTGCGGAACATCGCTGAAGTAACAACAGCCGTTGCGAAGGGGGATTTATCACGTAAAATTACGGTGGACGTAAAAGGAGAAATTCTCGAATTAAAAAATACCATCAATACCATGGTGGATCAACTGAACTCTTTTGGTTCAGAAGTAACACGCGTTGCCCGTGAGGTAGGATCAGAAGGTCAATTGGGTGGGCAAGCCGATGTACCGGGTGTTGGCGGCACATGGAAGGATTTGACCGATTCAGTAAATAAAATGGCATCCAACCTTACTTCGCAGGTGCGTAATATTGCCGAAGTAACTACGGCGGTGGCCAATGGTGACCTCTCGCGTAAAATTGCAGTTGACGTAAAAGGCGAGATCCTCGAATTAAAAAACACCATCAACACCATGGTGGATCAGCTCCGCGGTTTTGCATCAGAAGTAACAAGGGTGGCCAGGGAAGTTGGTACTGAAGGAAAACTGGGCGGCCAGGCCCACGTGCCAGGCGTAGCGGGTACCTGGAAAGATTTGACCGATTCGGTAAATCAAATGGCAGGAAATTTAACCGCACAGGTGCGTAACATTGCCGATGTAGCGATAGCGGTTGCCAATGGTGACCTCTCCAAAAAAATTACGGTTGACGTGCGTGGAGAAATTCTCCAATTAAAAGAAACGCTCAATACCATGGTGGATCAGCTTCGTGGTTTCGCGTCGGAAGTAACCAGGGTGGCACGTGAAGTAGGTACGGATGGTAAACTCGGTGGACAAGCCTTTGTGCCAGGCGTAGCAGGTACCTGGAAAGATCTGACTGACTCTGTAAACCAGATGACTGGAAATTTAACTTCGCAGGTGCGTAACATTGCCGAAGTAACTAAAGCGGTGGCCAGCGGCGACTTATCAAAAACAATTACAGTTGACGTTAAAGGCGAAATTTTTGATCTGAAAAACACGATCAACAAAATGGTAGATCAATTGCGGGCCTTTGCTTCTGAAGTAACACGTGTGGCCCGCGAAGTAGGTACCGATGGAAAACTGGGCGGACAGGCCTATGTAGCCGGTGTAGCTGGTACGTGGAAAGATCTTACCGACTCTGTGAATATCATGGCCACCAATCTCACCAGCCAGGTGAGGGGTATAGCGAAGGTGGTAACATCGGTGGCTACCGGAAATTTACGTCAGAAATTATCCATCAACGCCAAAGGCGAGGTGGCTCAGTTAACAGATACCATTAACGAAATGATAGAAACCCTGGCGGTGTTTGCCGACCAGGTAACAAACGTGGCCCGCGAGGTGGGTGTTGAAGGAAGGCTTGGTGGACAGGCCAATGTTCCCGGCGCTTCAGGTATCTGGAAGAATCTCACAGAGAACGTGAACCAGCTCGCAGAAAATTTAACCACGCAGGTGCGTTCTATTTCTGAAGTAGCATCGGCTGTAACAAAAGGTGACCTTACCAGGAACATTCGTGTGGACGCCAAAGGTGAAGTGGAAGAATTAAAAGATACCATTAACCAGATGATCACCAACCTGCGTGAGACCACGCTCCTGAACCAGGAGCAGGATTGGTTGAAATCCAACCTGGCGAAATTCACGCAAATGTTGCAGGGACAAAAAGACCTGCAAACCGTTGCTACCCGTATCCTATCGGAGTTGGCGCAGGTTGTAACCGCACACTATGGCGCGTTTTATATTTTATCGTCAGAAGACGCTGTTCCAAAATTAAAATTGTTTGGCGCTTACGCGTACAAATCAGATAAACACATACCAAGGGAATTTTCTATAGGCGAAGGGCTTGTAGGCCAATGCGCTTTTGAAAAAGAAAGGATCATCCTTTCCAATGTGCCGAATGACTATGTAAAAATCACATCGGGACTTGGCAAGGCAAAACCGGCCAACCTCATTGTGTTGCCGGTGTTGTTTGAAAACAACGTAAAAGCCGTTATTGAACTGGGCTCGCTCGATACTTTCAGCGCCACACACCTTGACTTTTTAAACCAGTTAACCGAAAGTATTGGTATAGTGGTAAACACCATTGAAACCAATACCCGCACAGAGGAGTTGCTGGCACAATCGCAATCCCTTGCCGGTGAGTTAAAAATTCAGCAGGAAGAGTTGAGAAGGACCAACGACGAGCTCCAGGATAAAGCTCTGTTACTGGTGAAACAAAAAAACGAAGTGGAAGCCAAAAACAAGGAAGTAGAAGAGGCCAGAAGGTCGCTCGAAGAAAAAGCAGAACAACTCACTTTAACTTCCAAATATAAATCAGAATTTTTGGCGAACATGTCACATGAGTTGCGTACGCCTTTAAACAGTCTGTTGATCCTTGCACAGCAATTGTATGAGAACGCCGAAGGCAACTTAAATGATAAACAAACGCGTTACGCCAAAACCATTCACTCCTGCGGTGATGACTTGCTGCAGCTCATCAATGATATTCTCGATCTCTCGAAGATCGAGTCAGGCTTTATTACCGCCAATATTTCAAAGATCCGTTTCTCCGAAATTTCATCCTTTGTTGAAACAACATTCAAACCTTTGTCGGAAGCCAAAAATCTTAAATTTAAAATTGAGATCGACGAGTCATTGCCTGAAGAGATCGACACCGATTCGCAGCGCCTCAACCAGATCCTTAAAAACCTTTTGTCGAACTCCTTTAAATTCACCGAAAAAGGTGAGATCAGGCTCAGGATCTTTGAAGCGAAAAAAAGCTGGAAATCAGGTAACCTGGCCCTTGATAAATCACAACGCGTGGTTGCCTTCTCAATTATCGATAGTGGTATCGGTATTCCACAGGATAAACAAACTATCATCTTTGAAGCCTTTCAGCAGGCCGAAGGTTCAACCAGTCGTAAGTACGGTGGAACAGGTTTGGGATTGTCTATCAGCCGTGGTTTGGCCGAGCTCCTCGGAGGTACTATAGAGTTGGAAAGCGAAGTGGGCAAAGGCAGTTCATTCACCCTTTATCTTCCAATGGACCTGAACGCTGAGGTAAGCGGCAGTGTTGAAAGTTTCAGCAGAACCACCGATGAAGAAAAGAAAAGCATTGATGAAATCTTTGATTCACTGAGAATAAAGGAAGACGGGATAGAATTTAAAAAGATGGACCGTGTTGAAGAAATGATCAATGAAACCGGCGACGACCGGAGCAAAATTCTGCCGAGTGATAAAGTGGTGCTGGTAGTGGAGGATGATCTCCGTTTTGGAAAGATCATGATTGACAGGGCACACAAAGACGGGCTTAAAGTGGTGATCGCTACCAACTACGTTGACATTTTTAATTTCGCGGCGCGCTACAATCCTATCGCAATCACACTGGATGTTAAGCTACCCGATACAAGCGGGTGGAAAGTACTCGACCTGTTAAAGAATGATCTTAACTTCAGGCATGTTCCGGTTCACCTGATCTCCGGAGAGGAAAATAAAATGCTGGCTTTAAAGCGCGGCGCAAGAAGTTTCCTTTTAAAGCCGTTGAATAATAACCAGCTTGATGAACTCTTTGCCGATGTAGTGAATTTTAATCAAAGACCTAACAGGGAATTGCTCATCATTGAAGACAACGAACTCGAATCGTCGCAGATCGCTAAACTGATAGAAGGAGATAACATCAACGTAACCATTGCCAACACCGGAAAAATGGCGGTTGAGCTGGTTGAAAAGAACATTTACGATACCATTGTTGTTGATTATACCTTGCCGGATATTGCGGGCATGGACCTGCTTAACAAAATCCATTCAGGAAAAAATTCGCTGGTGCCCATTATCATTTATTCGGCTAAGGATTTTACAAAATCCGAGCTGGCTACCCTGAATAAAATGTCGAGCAGTATCGTTTTAAAGGATGTGAATTCCCTGGATAGATTATTGGAAGAATCCATGACCTACCTGCATGTGAATTACGCCACACTTTCGCCTGAAAAGCGCAGAATGATGGAGAACATCAGGATGAAAAACGATACACTCTCAGGTAAAAAAGTGTTGGTAGTTGACGACGACGTGAGAAACCTGTTTGCAATAACAACAGTTTTTGAACGTTACAATATTAATGTGATCACAGCGGAGAGTGGTAAGGAAGCGATAGAGCTGATCGGTAACCCGGTAAATAACATCGAAATGGTACTGATGGATATTATGATGCCGGAAATGGACGGGTATGAGACCATGCAGAAGATAAGGAGGGAGCACAAGAACAACGCCCTTCCTATCATCGCGGTTACAGCAAAGGCCATGAAAGGTGACCGTCAGAAATGCCTTGAAGCGGGCGCCTCCGATTATATCACCAAGCCGCTGAAAATGGATCAACTGTTGTCGATGATGAGGATCTGGTTTTATAAATAAAGTTTATGGAAATTGTAGAAAAACCGTGCAGGGTAAAAATATTACTGGTTGACGACCGCGAAAATAATCTCATGTCGATGGAGAGTGTTTTGTGGCAGGATGGTTACAAAATTGTGAGAGCAAATTCGGGTAAGGATGCTTTAAAGATCCTGCTTAAGGATTTTGATTTCACGCTCATCCTGATGGACGTTGAAATGCCCGATCTCAATGGTTTTGAAACGGCCACGATGATCTACCAGCGCGAAAAATTAAAACACATTCCTATTATTTTTATTACCGCGCACAGCTATGGCGACGACAACCTTTTTAAAGGATACAGGGCCGGTGCGGTGGATTATATTTACAAGCCCATACAGCCGAACCTGCTCCGGGCCAAAGTAATGGTGTTTGCCGAATTGTACCGCAAAAACCATCAGCTCATGTCGCAGGAACAGAAACTGATAGCCATCAATAAGAACCTTGAGATTGAAATAAAAGACAGGATCGCTTCCGAAGAAAAGGTGAAGGAACTGAACAGGCAATTGCTAGAAAACATCAACGAGCTCGAGTCTACCAACAAAGAACTCGACCGCTTCGCCTTCATGGCCTCGCACGATCTGCAGGAGCCTATCCGTAAGATCAGGATCTTCAGTAACCGCATCAACGAAAAATACGCTGACGTAGTAGGAGAAGAAGGAAGGGTATATATCGACAAAATGCAGACAGCCTGCGAAAGGATGCAGAACCTTATCACCGATATCCTTGCTTTCAGCAAAATTGAGGTCACAAAAGATTCGCTGGTTTATTCTGATGTGGGCCTGTTGCTTAACGAAGTGATTTCTGAAATGGATCACCGCATCCAGGAGAAAAAAGCCCTGGTTAAAATCGATAAACTGCCACACCTGTATGTAAACCCGGTTCTGATCAAATCCCTTTTTCAGAATCTCATCAGCAACTCTTTAAAATACTCGCAAAAAGATGTGGATCCTGTGATAAGCATTACAACCAAAATGGACGCTTCGGTTAAAGCCCCGGATTCTATCGCGGTTAAAAAATACTGGAGGATTTACGTGCAGGACAACGGCATTGGATTCGAGCAGCAGTACGCGGAACAGATCTTTACGATGTTTACGCGCCTGCACATTGGTTCTGAATATACCGGTACCGGGATCGGTCTGGCCATATGTAAAAAGATAGTTGAAGAGCACCAGGGCTACATCAGCGCAAAAAGTTCGGTCAATAAAGGTACCCTTTTTGTGATCAGCCTGCCGGTACATTCCTACGAAGCCAAAGTGAAGGAACTGGTTAACTGATTTCGATTTCTAAAGTGATTTGAAATGCATTAAACAATTAATATGACAATTCGCTCAAGATTATTTACCGGCTTCCTCGTATTGATTTTGATCTTCAGCGTTGATTTTTTTGTGAACCAGAGGTTGTCAAGGCAAGTGATCACAAACACTAACTACATTAACAATTCAGAAAGCATTCTCAGGAATTCCAACCTCATGCATAAATTAATGATAGATATGCAGAGTGGGTACAGGGGATACCTCCTTACCGGCCAGCAGAGTTTTCTTGCACCCTACTATAAAGGATTGTTAAGCATTCCCCCCATTCTGCGTGAACAATACCTCCTTTGCAATTCTAAAAACCAGAAAAACAAACTCGATTCGATTGCCAAAATTCATGCAACCTGGGTGCGGTACGCCAACGCGCTCATTGCCACAAAGCACGATACGCTGCCCGAAGCCACAAAAAAATATTCTGAGCTCTTTGAAAAAAAAGTAAAAACCGAAACAGGCAAAAAGCTGAATGACGCCATCAGCATACAGTTTCGTTCTTTTGATGATTTTGAGTACAGCATCAGGCAGCAAAGGCAGGAGGCCCTTCAAAAATCTATCAGCGATACACGTAATATCAGTTTAGCGCTCACAATCACTTCAATCAGCCTGGCACTGATCTCTAGTTTTTATATAGTAAGCTTAATTACAGGCAGGATCTCTGAAATGGTGACTATGGCGGAAGGTATTTCGAAAGGCGACTTCAGGTTAATACACGATGATAAAAACGATGAACTGAAAAAGCTTTCCGGTTCACTGAACGCCATGTCGCACATACTTGAAAAAAATTTTAAGGAACTAAGGAGAAAAAACAAAGAACTCGACCAGTTTGCCTACGTGGTGTCGCACGATTTAAAAGCGCCGTTGCGGGGCATCGACAATTTAATAACCTGGACAGAGGAAGATCACGCGTCTGAAATTACACCTGAACTAAAAAAGAACATTGATCTCATCAAAGGCCGCGCCAGGCGCCTTGAAAACATGATCAACGGTCTGCTCGACTACGCCAGGATTGGAAAAGAGAAAAAAGCGCTTCAGCTCGTGGACGTATCTTTGATGTTGAAGGACTTGATTGATTTATTGGTGCCCGCCGGTTTTATTGTCAAAATTGAAAATACTATGCCTCTGATCGTCACCGAGCCGCTACTGCTCGAGCAGGTATTTTCCAACCTGATCAGTAACGCCGTAAAATACAATGATAAATATCCCGGTGAAATTTTTATCAGTTCTGTTGATGAACCAAGGTATCATGAATTTACAGTGAAAGACAATGGCATTGGCATACAGCCCGAATACTTTGAAAAGATTTTCACCATTTTTCAAACCCTGCGTGAGCGTGATGCTTTTGAAAGTACCGGCGTTGGCCTGGCCATTGTAAAAAAAATAATAGAAGAACAAAAAGCGACAATAACGGTTGAGTCGGTTTTTGGAGAGGGTACCGTTTTTAAATTCACCTGGCCCAAAAACCCAGAACAAGTTTAATAAAGAAGGTTTAACTGAACTAAAGAGACTGAAGATGGCAAGAACTAAGACAATTTTACTGATAGAAGATGATTATCTCGATGTGAAAAGTGTAAAAAGGGCGCTTGAAAAATTGAAAGTAAATCATGAATTGCATGTGGCTCACAATGGCGTGGACGCGTTGGCTTTACTCAACGGCAACTCAGCCACGGGAATAAAAGTGTTGCCGGATATTATTCTGTTGGACCTTAATATGCCAAAGATGAATGGGCTGGAGTTTTTAGGGATCATCAAAAACTATTACAGTTTAAAGAACATCAAAATATTTGTGATGACCACTTCCGCTGAAGAGTATGATATGGTGACAACGCAGAGCCTCGGTGTTGCGGGATATATTCTCAAACCCATTGATTTCGAAACCAGGAGGAAGGATAATTTCTCGAAAGCCGTGCTGGACCTGAAAGAAGAACTATGTGGAGACCCGCTTAAACTGTCTTTCCCATTGGCGATTGCACCCGGCGCAAAAACTCATTCAGCTCTCAAATTGAAGGCCCTTTATTTGAAGAAGGCTGTTGTATTAAAGCTGAACCAATTTGTATTACTTAAGGTTGTTGTGATGGGTGTCGCGGTTTCATCAGGTGTTGGGGCAATTGTATACAGGGAAAAAAGCAATTCAATTAAGCCCCTGGCCAAAACAACAACAATGAAACTTGTGATGCGACAAGAGCCGGCATTGGTGAAACAGGACACTGCCCAGGCCGCAAACATACGGGTCATTGCCCCTCAAAAGGCAAAGCGCGTTATTGAAACTGTTGCTGAGCCTGTTGTTGAACCCATCGTTATAGAACCACCCGTTGCTTTACGTGCCGCGACGTACAAAACGTTTAAAGTAATGGTGGTGCCTCTCGATGAAGATGCTGAGCAAAGCATTAGCGAATCGGACAGTATTTCCGCGGGTCATTAAGTCAAATTTTATGCCGCTAATTATGCCTCACTGCGGTAGTATTCTACTTTGTTGAATATAACAGGCCCCAATGGCCTACAGATAATTCTTTTTCAAAAATCTCATTCAGCTGGTAAGGCCGGTTTACCGTGAGTTGAACTAAACGGCCCAGGCGTTTTTCATAAAATTTAATATGATGGATCTGCCGTCCATTTCGGGTAAGTTCAGCATGATAGCTTTTTACAGGCGCTTTTACAAATATTTCAGATCTCGGCAGGCAATTGTTTGAAACCACAATTGAGGAGAATACAAGTCCGAGAAGGACCATGGTCCAGGCTATTGATAGTAGGCTCACAGAAAAAAAGAATCTCAGGCGTTGTTTAACCCGGGATTGAAACGCAGGATCATATGGCGCGAGAAATCTTTTATAAATGAAAAATGATAAAACCAGAGTGAGAAGAAATACCGGCAGAGTCACCCATTTTAAAATCATTAAAATAACCGGCGCGGTTTCGAAATATGGCCAGGTTAAAAAGGGATACAAAATAATAGCCGCGCTTGCAAGGATGAATAAAAATGAAAATATTTTGAACTTCTGAGGTCCTCTCATATTCAGATCCCAGGAAATTTGAGTATAACGTTCCCGGTTTTTTGTCCTGATTCAACGTATTTGTACGCCTCCACTATTTGGTCTAAGTTATATTTTCTGTCAATTACAGGTTTGTATTCGCCTTTTTGAACCAGGTCTTTTAAAAAAATGACGTCTTGTTTGCTAATTGAGGGGATTGGGAACAATAGTTTTTTGCCACCCCAAAGTGGTGTTGTAAGTGCCAGAAGTATATTTTCGGCGTTTTTTCCGAGTTCGGTAGAAATATAAATTCCCTTTTTTGTGAGTAAAGGTTTGCATTGGCCAAACGAACTTTTACCCACCGCGTCGAAAATAAATTCAAATTTATTTTTCGTCTCCGTGAAATCTTCGGTTTGGTAGTCAACGACGGTGTCAGCGCCGAGAGATTTCACCAGGGCCACGTTTTTTGTGTTGCAAACAGCTGTGACCTTTGCTCCAAAATGTTTTAAGAGCTGAACAGCGGCTGAACCTATCGCGCCGGTGGCGCCATTCACTAAAACATTTTGTCCGCGTTCAACTTTTGCAGCCCTGATATCGACCAGTGCGTAATGGGCTCCTTCAGTGAGAGCGGCAGCCTCATCAAAGTTTAAGTTGTCGGGTAAGGTTGTAACCGCGTCTGTTTCGGCAATAGTTAAATACTCCCCGTGGCCTCCGCACGTTTTGTCATTAAATCCAAAAACCCTGTCACCTTTGCTGAATGTGCTTACGTTTTCGCCGATTTCTTCAATCACTCCGGCAAACTCACAACCCAGGATCTGATGTTTTGGGCGTACAAGTCCAGTCCAGAAACGCGAGATAAAATAACTGGCGCTGCGAAAACCGGCGTCAGTTCTGTTTACCGTAGAAGCATATACTTTTATCAGGAGTTCATTGCCTTTGGCTATGGGTTTAGAAACTTCCAACAACCTGGCAACTTCAGGTGGCCCATATTTTGTGTAAACAACTGCTTTCATTTTCTTTATGTTTTATTGATTTCAGGTAGTTTGCGAGGCGGGACCTAACAGTTTCGCGTTGTTAGATACAGCACGTTTCAGATTTTCAGGCCAATTACACAAACATCATCAACCTGTTCCAATTCGTTTTTCCAGTTCTCAAAAGTTGTGTCTATCATGTCAGATTGTTGCTGCATGGATTTCCCGCTGACTGAAACAAGCAATTGTTCAAATTGTTTGTACTTGAATTTTTTACCTCGCGGTCCGCCAAACTGGTCGGCCAAACCATCAGTAAACAAATAGAAAGTCGTGTTCGTTTTGTATTCTATCCGGTTTGTTGTAAACGGTTTTGTATCATACGATTTCCCGACAGGCTGTTTGTCGGCTTTTATTTCTGTCAGCATGTTGTTTTGCACGTACCAAAGTGGATTGTTGGCACCACTCCAGGAAATTTTTTGATTTTGTTTATCAATGCAAAGCAAAGAAATATGCATTCCATCTTTTACCTCTGCATTACTTTTTTCAAAAGTTTCAATGACCAGTTCACGGGTTTTGTCCAGAATTTTGGCTGTGTCGGTTAACGCAAATTCTTTTACAGCTCGATTGAGTGCGGTTGAACAAACAACCGAAACCATTGCGCCAGGCACGCCATGTCCGGTGCAATCGGCGGCGGCAATAAAAAACAAATCATTGATCTGTTCCGCCCAATAAAAATCGCCTGCAACTATATCTTTGGGTTTATACAATACAAAACTGTTCGGAAAGTTTTTAGTGATAAATTCTGTCGGCGGTAAAATAGCTTGTTGCAAACGTTTTGCATAGGTAATGCTGTCTAAAATTTCTTTTTGTTTGTCTTCGATCAGGTGTTTTTGTTGTTGCGTTTCTTTTTCTTTGGCTTCAATAATTGCTTTTTGTTTTTGTGTAAGTTGTAAAGTACGAAAAATGAAACCCGCAAATATTAAAACAAACAATAATCCGCCTGCGACTGACCAAATGATGATTTTCTGCTTTTTCTTTTCAGTTTCTGAAATAGCCATTTGTTTCGCGTGTTCGACTTTTGCTAATTCTTCTTTTTTATCGAAATCAAATTGTAACTCTGCCTGATTTGCTTTTTTTGTGTCAATGCTGTCTTTTTCTGTAATGTAAGCTTTGTAATATTCAAATGCCCGGTCGCTATTGTGCCCGCGAAAATCATCAGAACTATAAATTTGACTCAGCAAATTGTTTGCTTTCGCAATGTACTCCAGGTAACCAACCTGTCTGCCTAATGCAAGGCTTTTGTTGCAAAACTCAACTGATTTGTCATATTTTTTTTGCATAAAATAGATAGTTCCAATAGTTCCAAGAGCTTTTATATTGGTTCTCTTATGTCCTAATTCTTCTGATAATTTTAATGCTCTGAAAAGATATTCAAGCGCGGCATTGTAGTTTCCCTGTTTTAAATAAAGCTTGCCAATATTGACGAGTGTGGTTGACAAATTTATGCTGTCACCACTGCGTTCTCTTATTTTTACTGCCTTAAAATAGTATTCCAAAGCGGAAGAATATTTCTCCTGTTCCCTATAGCTATTTCCTATGCAATTAAAAGTATTTGCAATGCTTTTTTCGTCGTTAACTTCTTCTGCAATCTTTAACGCTTTGAAAAATTGCGCCAGTGCTTTGCTGTTGTAATCTTCTTTTGACGAAATTTTCCCGGATAAGTCACTCTGGCCAAAATAAATATCGCCTATGTAGTGAATAGAATAGGAAATTCCTGATTTATCTCCAATTTCTTCTCTTATTTTTAAGGCGCCAACCTGTGCATTTAAGGCTTCAAAATAGTTGCCCTGAGTTTCATAGGCAATGCCTAAGTAGGATAAAGAATTTGCATAGCCTTTTTTAAAGTTAAGTCTTCGGGCTAATTGTTCGGCTTTATTCAAATAAAATTTTGCTTTAGAAAAATCCTGGACACTGTATTCAAATCCTAAACTGTTTAAACTGTTTACCTGGTTTGTGTCTTCCTTTTCATTTTTAATTCGCGTGAGAAGAGCGGCAATTTTGTTTTCATCGCCGGTTGCGGTAAGTTGTGCGAACATTACACAATGGTAGAAGCAGAGTGTGAGTGCTAAAAGCGCGTATTTTGTTGTTTGTGTCAGTCTGGTAAAAATTATTTATAACTTGAATTATCCGCTTGTCCTCCTGATGACTATCGGGAGTGAAGTTAAAATATTTTGGACAATAGCAAAACTATATTCCTGGAGAAGCGCGCCACCTGGAATGGCTTTGCGCGTAAGAAGCTATTCAAGACCCGGAACGTGGTCCATCAATCCTTCGTCAGCACTATGCGCTGAACATAGTGTGCGCCACCCGGCAGCTTTATTTTCACCAGGTACATCCCGTCTGCCAGGGGTCTTAGGTCGAGCGTGCAGGCTCCTTCGTTGACAGTTCGCGCCTGCACCACGCGCCCGTCCAGGTCATAGACTTCAATTTGTCCCGTGCCGCTAGTCTCGATAAAAACCAAACCGCCGGAGGGATTTGGGTACAGCCGTACATGTGATTCCGAAAATTCTTTTAAGCCGGCGCATAGTTCCACTTCCTGCGTCACAGCTGAAACCGTTGAGCATCCGTTTGCACCAGTGCCCGTCACTGAATAAGTCGTACTTACGAAAGGCGAAATCTGCACGGTGTTGGAAACCGATCCGGTTGACCAGCTGTAGGTCTGAGCACCGCTGGCGGTAAGTGTTGTTGATTCGCCAACGCATAATAATACCGATGAGCCTGTTAGTGACAGTGGTGGTGCAGGAAGAACAGATATGCTCACCGAGGCGGTGCCCATACAATTATTAATATCGCTGCCGTTTACGGTAATTATTGTTCCGGCTGTCGCCGTGAACGCGATCGCGTTTCCGTTGGCGCCTGTACTCCATGAATAACTGCTGGCCCCGTTGCCTGAAAGAGATGTGAGCCCCCCGATGCAAACCGGGTTGGGTGAAGCGCCCAGAGACACAGCGGGGGCTGTAAATACAAATACCGAAGCGGCTACGGTTCCTGAAACGCAGCCTTGTGCGCTGGTGCCATATAAAACATACGTGCTGGTAGCCGGCGGATTGACGCTAAAATTACCGCCTGTGATGGAATAGTTCTGGGCACCACCAGGTGTAAAGGTATGAATTGCACCGGGACAAACGGAGCCACTATTGACGGTGAGAGATGGCAGTGAGTGAACCGTTACCAAAACAGTGGCCTGCGATTGTGAAATACACCCGGTTGTGGCCGTTCCTGCAACAGTAAACGCGGATGTAGCGGCCGGGCTCACGGTAAAACTCCCGCCTTGCACAGTGTAGGTCGCAGCGCCCGCCGGTGAGATTGAAAATACCTGTCCACTGCAGATGGAGCCACTTGGAGCAGATATTGAAGGTGAAGCAGCGACGTTGATAGCAATTGTTGAGACCCCGCTGCATTGCGCTCCATCAGTTGAAGTAACGGTGTACACACCTGATTGCGTGAGTTGTATTCCAGGAACTGTAAAATTTTGAGTGGTTGTTGAAAATGAAGCGGGTGCCTGCCACGCGAAAGTGTTCATTGTAGTACTGGCAGGTAGCGCCGAAAGGCTTAGGGTAGCTCCGGCACAAACAGTATTGCTTCCCGAAATACTTAAATAACAGTCGTCGAACTTCGAAAAAAACGCATTAAATACATTTACCGCCACTGTGGATTGAAACGCCCCGCTACTGGCGAAGATAGTGCCTGTGGTATTGGTGGTTACACCCGCTACATAAAAACCTGAGCCTGTGTTGCGGGTTATCGACGTGGCCTGATCCTGGCCCTGCCCTCCGTAAAATGTGCCCCAGATGCGCTGACCACCGGGATCCAATTTCGTGATGAAAAGATCCGAGAACTGGGTAGCGCCTGCAAGGTTCTGATAAGTGCCCGGCGTAGAGATCGCCGTCGCATTAGTTGATTGGGTTGTTCCGAGCAGGTAGATATTGTTCGCGGCATCCACGACACATGACTTCCCGATTTCTGCATCGGTACCACCATAAAAAGTTCCCCAGAGCCTGGTTCCGGAAGAATTAAATTTTGCTAGAAAGGCGTCGACCTGGCCCGACAGAATGGTTTGATGAGCGCCGGTGGTAACCAATGCGGCTCCGCTCGACAGGCCGTTCGTGAAACCGGTGAAAAATACATTTCCGAATGCATCGGTAACACAGTCGTAAGCATATTCAAGATTCTGGTCTCCATAAAAAGTGCCCCATTGCCGTACGCCGGAGGAATTGAATTTGACGAGATAGGCGTCGTCGTTAAAGCCCGGGGCCTTTGTTGGCTGGTGACTGTTGCTTGTGGCAACGGCTGTGCCCGAACTTGAAGTCGGACCAGTCAGGTAAACATTGTCTGAAAGGTCGGCAGTGCAACCGAAACCATGAGTGTTGCCGCTGCCGCCATAAAAGGTGCCCCACTGCCTCACACCTGCTGAATTGAATTTGACCACGAAGGCATCGAAACTACCCGGACCAGTACCTTTAATCGTTTGGTGCGCGCCGCTGGTCGCGATCGCCGCGTTCATTTGGCTGCACGATCCTGCCAGGATCACATTGCCATTGGGGTCGGTGGCACAGCTATATGCTTCTTCAGACCCGTAACCGCCATACCAGGTCGCCCAGAGACGCAGGCCCGACGCGCTAAACTTCGCAAGGAATGCATCGGTCGATCCTCCATTGATGGGTTGATGCGCGCCCAAAGTGGCAATATCGGTGGCATTGCTTGTATCTGCAGCGCCGGCAATATATACATTACCAGAGCCGTCGGTCGCGCAGTCGCTGGCGACATCCCAGCCCAGTCCTCCATAATAGGTGCCCCACAGCCTGGTGCCATTACTGCTGAATTTCACAAGAAATGCATCCGACTGCCCGGCCAGTGTTGCTTGGTGAGCGCCGCTTGTAGCAATAATGCTCGCGGTCTGGCTTGTTGTTTGCCCTGCTAAATACACATCGTTATTTGCGTCGCTGGCAACACTCACGCCGTTGCTGCCGGCAAGTCCGCCGTAATGTGTACTCCACGAACGCAAAAGGGGATCTATAATAAGAGGCACTGTGTGATCGTAAGGTTCAATTGCAAAACCCGCCCTATCGCCTTTAACTGTCCATTTGGCTTTAACCGGCTTGCCGTTTTGAAAAGCAAGTGGCCGCCCTTCTTCTATTAGCCCCAAGGCTGTATGGTAGACCAGGTTGCCCTCATTGCCAATTTCGACGTCTGCGCCTTTCACCTCGAAATGGATCTGTTGATAATCTGCGCCTGGGTTGACGATCCAGTCACATTTTACGTGCCCGTCTTTTTCATAATATTGAAGGTCTATGCCCGGATAGACATTTTTTATTTTTATAAGTTCGAAGCTGCGTACACCAATGGCCCCCGAAGCACATTGTGGCAGGTAAAAATTGTCCCTGTCGGGCAGTTCGCCTGCGCCCGCGAAACTGATATTTTTGTTTACGCCCAGCCAGTTAACATCAACGCGACAAATGGCAATGGATGCGGGCATAGTAATTTTTTTTCCGTGCCTGAGGTCCCTGCGCTCTTCGTAGCGGATGGTACGCTGGAGCTGGTAGGAAACCCCATTGTTTCGAATGTGGAATGCCACATCTCCGTCGGTGCCTGAGAAACGCACATCCTTTCTCGGTTGAAAATGCTGGTCCGCGATCTGTCCTTTGTTCTCAATAAAAGAGATTCTGCGGTTATTCGACTTAAACTGCGATTGCGAATGAAGTTCCAGCATCAGGCACATCAGCAAAAAGATCCAGGTACGATGTAATTTGGACATAATCGGGTACTATAGAATACGAAGATAAAAAAAACTGCGATACGTTTGAAGTGTGTATTATACCCTCACTCATTTTATTACTGAGGCCCATTTACCCGTTTCGGCGTACTCTTTAATGATGTCATTTCTTTCAATAAGAAATTTCCTCAGGTATTTAGTAAGCACCAGTTTGTCGAAGATTCGTCCAAAAATGCCGAAAGGGGACTGAAAACTAAAAACATCTTTCATTATTACTTTTTGGTCCTTTTGCTCAAAATAATGGTCGTGAATAATAAATTTAAAGATGCCTTTTATTTGTTCGTCCCTGAAATGAAAGGGCCTTTTAAACGCTGTTATTTTAGATGTCAATTTTTGCCTGATCCCAAAATGAGTCGCTTGCCAGGTAACAGTTTCGTCAGGATTTATCAAACCGCTTGTCCGTCCGCTGATTGCTTTTTCGTTTGTTTTTGCCGTGGATATTTGATGAAGGTCTATACTCCTTGCCAGATCGAAACAGGTTTCAATGTCGCTAAAGATCTCTATTTCTAATTTGATGGTTGGCATTTATCTTTCTGTAAACAGATTAACATTGTTGTTGGTATGGTTGCACATAACGGATGGCGAATAGCCTTATGCGTATTTCCAAATGCGCATCCGCGTAAGGCCTGTTTGCTGTTATGCAGCTTTGTGAACGTATTGCTTTATTAATTTTAAGTCTTTTTGTTTATGAGCCTTTTCGTCTTCAATGTCATAATCGTCTTGAAGTCCGAGCCAAAATTTAGCAGAGTTGCCGAAAAATTTGGAAAGGCGTAAAGCCGTGTCCGCTGTGATTCGCCTGTTGCCTTTAACGATTTCTGAAATGCGAGTCTGCGGAATTGAGATTGCTTTTGAAAGTCTATATGCTGTAATCTCAAGTGGAATCAAAAATTCTTCTAATAAGACTTCGCCAGGGTGAATGTTTTTCAATTTCTTCATTGTCTAAGGTTTTAATGATAGTCGATTAATTCAACGTTAAATGCATTACCGTTTGTCCATTGAAAAATCAAGCGCCATTGATCGTTTACCCGAATCGAGTAAAAGTCCTTGCGATTGCCTTTGAGTTTTTCAAGTCTGTTCGAAGGCGGAATCATTAAGTCCTTAATGTCGATCGAGTTGTTGAGCATTCTTAATTTTCTTCGGGCAGTTTCTTGTATGTCTGTCGAAAAACCTTTTACCCATTCACCGTCCCAGATTTTTTGGGTTGTTTTGTCGCCAAATGAAACAATCATACTGTCTTTTCACGTTACTAACGTCAAAGGTAAGTAGTTGCCCGGATTTTTGCAACTTTAATTTTTAGGGGAATATTGTCTGATAGTCTGCTGCACGACGCGGCACAAGGATGGCGGTTGAAATTCATCCCTTTCTAGCGTTTGCCAATTGGGTTTTAGACTACATCAGAATTCCAGTGCCCACAGCCGCTTAATGCCCGTGTTATGTTAATACTACAAAACATAGCAATTAATTACTATTAAATGTAGTAGTTTTATATTATAAAAAATCCGAAACATGAAAACACTTGCAAAAACAGAGAAGTACTTTACGATGATAGAAGGTATTAACTACAACAATGAGCATGGTGGCGCTTATGCCTATGTGCAGTTTTTAGCTTATACAAGGGAGTTGTTAAAATTACTGAGGCCTTTCCAGAAGGTTGAAAAACAACTCGACGCCATAGAAGGCATCAACTGGCTTTTTAATGAATGCCTGATCTCTACATTTACACACCGTCAAAAAGCAATTTTTGAAAACAAGCTCAGCGAGACCAGGGAGATTTTTAATAATATCAGGTTGTGCCTGCAGCAGACAGATCTTGAAAGGCCGTTGACAACTTACCCGCAGCAGCAGGCGGCTTAGTGGGTGCCAGGTAATAAGCCTGCTCCCACTTTGGTCATTCGCGTCAAGGTAACAACATATAATTATCCGTCTAATCTTTTGATAATGGCAATTTTCAGACTTTACTTTCTTACTTTTTCCTAAGATGAAAAAGTAAACAAAACGCTTACGCCGAAGCTACAGCGAAGGAGCAAAATCATGGCGATTTGCCTCCCGATAACTATCGGGATTCATTTTTCGCTGTATGCCAAAATACAGTGCTCATTCAACGAAGAATGAGGGGTCGCACCAAATCGCCGTCAGCAACCGCACTAACCAAGACGTAGCTGTGCGCCTATTTTTTCGCCACTTAGCTGGATGTCGATGGGTTTATTTTTATCTTTGCAGGCTGATGATCATGGCTGAATTTTGTTCTGTGAGTATTTAATCTGAGCTTTTACTTACTTGTTTTTTGCTTCTATCCATAAGGCCATGTACTTTGATGCTGAGGCAGTGTGATGCATGAGCATGGCTCCGGTAAAATTATCCAGCCTGTGCTGGTTTAAATTGTCCTGGGTCGTTAAAATGACTTCAACCAGTTTTTTTGAGTGCAGGCTGGCCGCAAAGAAATTGTTGATGATGTTTACTCCATTTTTACTGGCTTGTTCCCATTGACTTTGGTCGTTGTATAATGTTACAGCCGCCTGGGCAAGCGCTTCTGCGTCGTTTGCGATAAAGCCGTTCCAGGGCAGTTCTCCATGCATGGATTCGGCGCCAACAGGCGTTGTCACGCTCGGTGTTCCATACAACATCGCGTCGAGCAATTTTCCTTTTATTCCCGCCCCAAACCTTAAAGGAGCAAGGCAGACCCTGGCTTTTTTCATCACTTCACCGGCGTCTTCGGCCCGGCCTTTTACCATAAATCCCTCTTTTGGCGCGTTTAATTCAAAAACCTTTTGTGTGGGATAGGCCCCATAGACGTGCAGTTCAGCCCCCGGCAATTGTTTGCGAACGAGGGGCCACACCGACCTTTTTAAAAACAAAACCGAGTCCCAGTTGGGTTCGTGCAAAAAATTACCAATGGTCACAAAATTCCGGCGCGCGGCAAAGCCGGGAAGCAGTTTCACTTCTTGTTCTGTGATGGGTGCGGGCATAAAGGGCACATAGTGAAGCAAACTGCTGTCCACTTTAAAATAGTTGATGAGCAGGTCCATTTCAACTGTAGAGATCATCAGGCTGAGATCGCAGCGATAGATTGCGGCCACTTCTCTTTTGGCGGTTTCATTAAACAGGTCGGCTTTTGTAAAATCCCTGTTCTCTTTTAATGCCGTTTGTCTTGCGGTTCTCAGGCAATGCAGGTCGATGGTGTCGAGTATGCGTTGCGCGTTTGGACATTGCCTTGCCACCCGCCACCCAAATTGTTCTTCGGTGGTAAAGCGGTCAAAGATCACAATGTCGGGATCCAATTCCTTTACAAAAACATCGAAGCTGGCATCGTTGAGTTCTATCCTGAATTCCGTTATCCCTAGCGAAGTCAGGTCAGCTTTGTAAAGTGATTCGCCCGCAGTGGTGGCAAAACTTATTTTCCAGCCCAAAGACAAAAAGGTTTCCGCGAGTTGCAGGCTGCGGCTACCGGCAGCAGAGGAGCCCGGTTCCATCCATACCTTACCTATTATTAAAACATGTTGTTTGTCTTTTACCACAGGAAAATAAAATTATGCCGTAAAGATAAACGAATCCATTTCTCCGGCTGAAAATCAAAGGAATATTTTATGCAGCCTTGTCCCGAAAGTTTTCGAATTGGAGTCAAGATAAGATTATGCTTTAATCCGAACAATCTCAGCATAATGGCTATTTACAAGCTCATCTTCTTACTTTTTCCTTAGATGAAAAAGTAAGCAAAAAATCAATGCGCTTTGCCAACCTTCATTTTTCACTGGGCTGCTCAAACCCATTACCCATTTAACGAAAAATGAGGGTTCGCACCAAAGCGCCGTTTGCCTGCACACTAACCTAGACGTAGCTGGGCGCCGAATTTCCATCATTAACTGGACGCCTATTCGAAAGCTTTCGGGATTGTTACTTTTCCATCACCGCGTGCCGCCTTAGCTTGCTCCTGCGCTCACCGCGTGCGCTAAGCTTACGTCGGAGCTACAGCGTAGGAGCAAAAGCTAAAGCGGTGGCGCAAGCGTCTAGCGGTGGCGCAAGGGAAAAGTAAGGCCTAATACTTTCACAATGTCTAGTTTGACGCCTATTCAATTCCTATCGGGATGGACGCCTCCTTTCATTCCGATAATCATCAGCACTCCTCGAAGAGACGCTATTCGTTAGCGAAAAGCCTACCTTCCGGTTGAAAAAGGCTTTTGTTAAGATTTGAATTTTAACACTATCACACGATAATAGCTTCTACCTTTATATCACTAACCAATTAAACCATACCGCCATGGAAGACTTTAAAAAAGCGATCGCCCGCTGTGAAGCGCGCCTTTACAGATTAAAAGCCGCGGCGGCTATTCAGCAGCAGGTTAACGCCGTTAAGGAACAGGCGTTTCAAAAAAAGTATGATGAGGTGCTCAACAAATACATTTTAAACCTGTTCAGGAAATCGGGCGAAGAACTGAACAGCAGCCACGAGCACCGAACGGTAAAGATCATCAATGGGGAGATTGTGCGCATGCGCCTCGACTTTCTGCATGGGCAGGCCGATGGTATTAAAGTTGTTTTTGAGCGTGAAAATATAGCCATGTATATTTGGTTTGCACCACAGGTGCATACATCTAAAATAATTTTTAAGATCATTAGCGCCGGAAAGGGCATAGACTTTGCCGGATCTTACAGTTTAAGCGAAATACACGATAGTTTTCTGCTTGAAATGATAGGGGAAAAGTCAAAACAAATGATATAAAATGAACAGTTTAATGCTATTAATTTTATGATTTGGTGTTTTATGTTTTTAAGAAATTTCGTATATTTACTTCTGTTCAATCCACTCAACCGGGCTTGAATGTTATGAATGAAATATAAAGATCTAAAAATGAACCGGGTCGTTTTTTTCCTGGTGTTTATCGCCTTTCCTTTTCTGGCTGCAGCTCTTGGTCCCCACAAAACGGAAATACGGCATAATGGTGTAAGCGCCCCCCCGCCGCCACCTGCTACGCTTTCATATCCCGGTTCTCCGATTTGCGGCAACTCGCCGGTGCTGCTCAATCCTGCCACCACCAGTTACACCGGTGGGGGTACTTTTTATCCATCTTCAAATTTGCTTAACATTAACCAGATTACGGGCGTGATAACGCCTTCACTTTCAACCCCGGGCACCTACACGGTTTCACTGCTGTACAATGCCGCCATCAGCCAGGCAGTAGTGGTGATCAATCCTGTGCCCGTTATGTCTATTTCAGGAAGCAATTCCGTTTGCGCGGGTCAGTCTATACTTTTAACAGCCAGTGGCGGTTTTAACTACCAATGGAGCACCGGGCAAACCGGCAACCAGATTACCTTAACGCCTACCAGCAACATGACCGTGGCGGTGAGCAGTACCAATAACTTCGGCTGTACCGGTACCAAGAGCCATGTGATCACTTTTAAGGCTAACCCTTTTGTCTTCATCCAAAGCGCCACCGTGTGTGCGGGGCAGCCGCTGACCCTGGTGGCCTTCGCTTCACCTTCAACCAACGCCACTTATACCTGGATGCCCGGGGGAGCCAACACCGCGACGATCGTTGTAACACCGGTTCAGTCGCAGGTTTACTCGGTAATAGCTAAAGTGGAAGGTTGTACCGGCAATGCCAATCAACTTGTTGGTGTAACGCCAACGGTTGCTTCTAACACCTCCTTTTCATACATTACACCTTTATGCAGCAATAGCGGAGACCCTTTTCCTATAAAAGCCACAGGTTTCTCAAACGGAGGCGTGTTTTTTTCAGATGATCCCGATATTAAATTAAATGCCACTACCGGGCAGATCAGCCTTTCGGGACTTCCTGTCGGAGACCACCTGGTTTCCTATTCCATTGCAGCGCGCGGCTGCACCCTGGCATCAACGAATTTCGCCTCACTGTATGTGAACCAGGGCGGGGACCTTGTCACGAACTACAGCGAGGTTACCATCGAAGAAGGAACAAGCATAGAACTGGGTGTGAGCGGAGGAAGCGCCTATAACTGGGATCCACCCGATTATTTAAGCTGTTTTGATTGCGACAGACCTATCGCGAGTCCTGTGGCCACTACACGTTACTGCGCGTCCGATATAGTGGACGGTTGTATTACCAAAGCTTGTACCGATGTGATCGTGGTTTGCGTCAACAACGGCGATTTCTCGGTGCCAAACGCCTTTACGCCTAATGGTGATAATAACAACGAAAGATTCTGTCTGAGAGGCTGGAGTTATTGCGTAACCGATTTTAAAATAATGATCTACGATCGCTGGGGCGCAAAAGTATTTGAGTCTACCGAACCTGATTTTTGCTGGGACGGTATTTATAATGGCAAACTGCTGAATTCAGGCGTTTATATTTATACCATTTCTGCCTCCATCAACAGGTTTCCCACTTCAGTAAAAAAAGGAAATATTACTCTCATCCGATAAAATAAAAAGCTTTGAAAAATTATTTATTTTTTATCTGCGCCTTCTTTTACAGCGCCGTGATATTGGGTCAGGACCTGCATTATTCACAGATCAATGAAACACCGGCACTTGTAAACCCGGCTTTAACCGGGGCCGATGGCATGCGGGGCTCAGTTAACCACAAAACCCAGTGGAAAAGTGTCACTACCCCATATAGAACAACCGGGCTTTCGTTTGAAGCCAGGAACAGCACCGTGAAGAAAAAAGCAGGCGGCAACATGGAAAATACACCGGCGAGTGAGCGCATTCCTGGGAAGTATGCAGCAGGCCTGTCAGTTTACAAAGACATTGCGGGTGATGGAAGATTAACCTTGAAGCAGATCAACCTGTCTTTGGCTACTTTTTTAAGGACTGGCGAAAAAAGCGCATTCTCTTTTGGTGTTCAAACGAGCTATGCTGTGAGGACGATAGATGATTCACGGTTTGTTTACCCTAATCAATACAACAGCGCCTACGGTTATGATACCGATTTTGATTCGGGGGAAGCCGGCATGGCTGATAAATTCAGGTACCTGGACCTTGCCACTGGAATGATGTTTTCCTACGAAGATGAAGTAAGAGGTTTAAAAGATCATAAAGAGCGCAAAGGTCACCTGGGATTTTCGGTGTATCACCTCACGCAGCCCAGGCAAAAATATCTATCAAAAAAAACTGACGCTTTGTACATGAAATATGTTTCGCATGGCGACATTTTGCGGAGTATTCCAAATTCCCGCACCGGGATCTTTTTATCTTATTTGTTCCAAATGCAGGCTTCGCACATGGAGATCGTCGCCGGGGGTATGTTCAGGTATTATTTGAAAAACGACACGCGCTATACAGGCTATGTGAAGCGAAGCACCATCAGTGGCGGTTTATATTACAGGACTAAAGATGCTGTAATCGTGAAAGGTATGTTTGAATGGCAGGAACAGCATGCCATAATTATGAGCTATGATATCAATGTTTCCAAACTGGCGAAATCTTCAAACATTCGTGGCGGTCTTGAGTTTACCTATCGCTACACCTCCGGTCATTCTTACCTGTACCAGAAAGTAAAATAATTTACCTTTTTTATTTGTTGCCTTCGATGTATAACATCGGCACTGTCAATGTTAATCCACCATTACTGTCCGCGTACGCATTTAAATTCACTTCCAGTGCAGAAAAGATCACCGGCAATTCATGTTTAGGAAAAATACCCAGCCAGGAGCTCAGCCAGCCCAGCTTAACAAAGTAGTGATTCAGAAACGCGCTGCCGTTTACGAATTTCATTTCAAAACTTTCCTCTTCCGTTTTGTGAATTTTGAAACCGCTTTCTTCGAACAATTTTGAAATACTCTTTACGGTGCCGCGATGGTCCTCATCTTTTTTAAGTACGACGATTAAATGCTCTTTATTCAACTGCCTGAGGGTCTCTTCAAAGATCCTGTAAAACTCTTTCCAGTGCCCGGTAATATTGCTGGTTAAGGCAAGGCGACCACCAGGCTTTAATACCCGGTAACATTCATCAAAAACGTTTTTTGGCCGGTCAAAATTATTGATGCCGAGGTTAGAAACGATGAGATCGATGGTGTTATCATTAAATGGAATCTTTTCGGCCGAGCATTCAATGATCTCAACATTTTTGAGCCCGTAGTTTTTTATTTTTTGCCTGGCCCGTTTATTGGCGTTGGTCCAGGGGTCGATACCATATAACTGACATGATTCGCCGAGCCTGCCGGCCAGTTCCATCAAAGGAAATCCGGCCCCCGAACCAATGTCTATCACTTTAATCCCGGGCTGCAGGTGCAGGTGCTTCAGTAGTAAAAGTCCGAACGAAGCGCTCCATAAGGGAAGCTCATCGAACGTGCTGATGAATGCTTCGTCGTCGTTAAATGTGTAGGATAAATAATCAGGCATAATTTTGTTTCAATCGTCCACAACGAATGTATTGAATTTTTATTATTCTGAAAGTATCTGAAAGGTGTTAAGAGCGCCTGGCAATAAAAAATTATTGCATGGGTTTAAGATGCGTGTCAATGATCTTTTTCAGGATTTGAGAAAGTTCGTTGATGCTCGACGGTTTTTTAATAAAGCCGGCTGCACCCAATTGTTTTACTTCGGCAACATCTTTTTCGTCGTTATGTGTTGAATAAAAATACACTGGGGTTTGCTGCATGCGCGGATCTTTTTTTATTTCTCTGATGCCCTCTTTACCGTTCATGCGCGGCATATTTAAATCAAGAAAAATAAGATCAGCGTTCAAATTTATATTATTGTTGAGGATGCTCATTGCTTCAATCGGGTCGCGGGCTACTATGCACTCATATGATTTGTCAATCTCGTTCAAGGCAATTTTAAAGATCTCCTGGTCTTCGTGATCATCATCTATCAAAAAAAAATTCATCGTCTAATAGAAATAAAGTAATAGGTTACTAAGTTAACGACTCCGTCACAAAAAAGCACATAAAGACGTAGCATTAACATTTTATGTGTTGGCACAAATATTTATACCAGCGCCTCCGGGGAATTTTTTACGCACACACAGCCGATAAAATTAATTTTTAATTAAAGTTAAACTTCTTTGACGATCGCGATTTTGTCAGTCTTTTTGAGTGACGCTGCGATGCTTAAACTTGTAAGTGAGAATAATGAGCATATGCAGAACATGACCGCAATGGGTGCCTCGGTAGCATTGTAAAAATAGCTGATGCACACCGCGCTGGCCGCACTCAGGGCCATTTGAAAAAAGCCGGCAAAGGCGGCGGCCATTCCTGCGTTTTTTGAAAAGCGCACCAAAGCCAGCGCCGAAGCGTTGGGGTTGATAAGGCCTATGAAAAATAAGCAGGTTGAAACGCCGTAGAAAGTAACAACTAGACTGTTTGCCCCTGAGAGGAGCATCGCGAGAAAAACAAATGCCGTTACGAACTGAAGGCGTGTTGCCTGCACTGTGATCCATTCACTGGTTTTATATTTCAACAACAGGCGGTTTACCTGGCTGCCCGCAATGAGGCAGAAGGCGTTCAGCCCAAAAGCCAAGCCGAACTCACGTTCAGTAAGATGGTGCAGCGTCATAAATATGAATGGAGAACTACTGATATAGGCAAATAAAGCGGCCATTGAGAAAGCCGAAACAGAACTGTATACAATAAATACCGGCTGCCTAAGCACAACAAAATACTGCGACATAATTTTGAGCGGATGAAGCGAGACAGACGGATCTGCTTTTTTGCTCTCGGGGAGAAAAAACACGGCCAATAACAGCAGGCTCAATGCGATTGTTCCCAGCACAACAAAAATGCCCTGCCAGTTAAATCCGGTGACTACAAAACTGCCAATGCCAGGCGCCACGATTGGCGCTATGCCCATCACCAGCATCAGCATAGAATACACTTTGGCGCTCTCGGTCACGGGGAAAAGGTCGCGCACTATTGCCCTGGCGGCTACCATACAGGCGCATCCGCCCAAAGCCCCGATAAAACGGAACAGGATCAGTTGTTCGATACTGCCGGCGCAGGCGCAACCAATGGTCGCTAAAACAAATACACATAGACCGGCCACCAGGGGTTTTTTTCTCCCAAACCTGTCCATCAGCGGGCCATACGCCAATTGGCCGATGCAGATGCCCGTGAAAAAAGCGGCAAGCGACATACCAACTTTAGCCACCGGAGTATGTAAATCATCAGCAATGGCGGGAAAGCCTGGCAGGTACATGTCAATGCTAAATGGCGTTAGTCCTGTTAACAAGCCAAGTATGAGTATAATACGGTAATAGTTTTTTTTGTCGTTAACCGGCATAGATCGTCGGGTCAATATCAAACCGCGATAAGCAGGGAATGACCAAAGAGTATAAAAAGAGAGATTATTTAAGGACTATAATTTTTTGAATGTGTTTTATGTTGCCATCGTTTGCTTCAAGGAAATAAACTCCTTCGCTAAGGTCGTAAAGGGTGATGACCTGATCTTTTGAAGCGGGCACATACGCGCGCCAAACTTTTTGACCTAATTGATCAGTCAGCACAAGGTTAATATCCTGCCTGGTCTGAAGCGATAAATTTCCATTGGAGGGATTGGGAAAAACAGACAGCAGTTTCTCATTTTGGTTTTCAGATAATACGCTGGCCAACTGCGTGGAATATATGCCGCCTGATTTGCCAACCGCGAAACCCTGGCCCGATCCTGTAAAGGTAAATTTTTTAAAGCTGAAGGGGCTGTTTGTAATGTCCGCCGCCCATGTGTTTCCACCATCGCTGCTGCACAGGATCTTTGAAAAACCTCCGCTGTTGTTGATGTAAAAACCATGTAGTGCATCGCTAAAATAAACGTCCCAGGCCTGTGTGTCGTTGTTTACGTTGATCATAGTCCAGGTTTGTCCTCCGTTAATTGTTTTGGATAAGCAGCCGCCATACCATCCAGCCAGGTAACCTACACTGTCGTTCATAAAAAAAACTCTTTCCTTAATCACCTGCAGGTTTAGCGGATAATTTGAAAAGCTCAATCCCTGGTTGGTTGTTTTGTACAACTGATCGGTGAAACTGGGTCCGCCTGAAAAGTAACCAATCTGGGCCGAAGTAAAATCTATAGAATTGATGGGATTAGCAGTGTTTTTAATATTGATCCAGCTGCTGCCATAATTAACTGTTTTTAAAATGCCGGAGGCTGTTCCTAAAAAGCCTGTGCTATCGTTCACAAAGTAGATCACATTAAAACCTGTTACAGTATCAGTGGTGATCAATTGCCAGCTCTGGCCGGAGTTCTGCGTTCGGTAAACCCTGGTGCCGCTGAGCGCGTAACCGGTATTTGTGGTGGGAAACGACACCGAGATAAAGTCCTGTGTGGTATCGGTAAAAGTACCCTGCCAGCTGACGCCACTATTTATTGTTTTAAGAATTGTTCCTTTTTCTCCCACAACAAACCCAGTTTGAGAGGAGGGAAAACAAAGCTGCTCAAGATTTTTAGAAGTGCCTGAATTTAAAGGCAACCAAATGTTTTGTGCACTAACAAAGTGGGCAAAGATCATCCACAAACAAAAAAATAATCTCGGTGTCATGGCGATAAATTTTTAAGATTAAACAAATGAAAATTGTATTTCAAAGTTAGGGGCTTAATCGCCGGAAATACAAAACAAATCAACTGGACTATTGCACTTTTCAACAAAAATAACCGGGGTTTTTTTGTGATCAGGAAATGTTTCAAAAAGAGGGATGTTGTTAAGACAGGGAGAAACTTCAAATGGATGTTACTTTGTTTCTGAGTAACCCGGTACGGTGGTAACTAAATATTCAACCAGTCTGAACGGCATATTTTCAATGGCTTCGAGGTTAAACGGTTTGATGATAAAATCCCTTGCGCCAAGTTCCTTGCACTTCAACGCATAGGAAGGGTTGATAGTGGTGGAATAAACGAATACGGGTATTTTTGAAAAATCTTTATCGGCTGCGATTTCGAGCAGCGACTCGTAGCCGTTTTTTTTCGGCATGTTGAGGTCCGTTAAGATAATGTGGGGCAGGTTAAGGCGGTTCTCATTCAGGAAATCCATCAACTCGACGCCGTTTTGAACAATATCGATCCTGTCAAAATAACTGCATTTTCCAAAGCTAAAGTTGATCAGGTCGGCGTCGTCATTATCGTCTTCAGCTATGAGTATGTGCAGTTTTGTTAATTGCATTCAGGGCGATTTAATTACAGGTAAATATAACGAAAATTTGCTGCCTTTATTCAATTTGCTTTCAACATCAATCCTGCCATCGTGATTTTCCATTATTTTTTTGCAGATGGCTAAGCCGATGCCCGTACCTGAATACTCACTTTGAGAATGCAGTCGCTGAAAAATGGTGAATATTTTCTGCAGGTATTGCTCTTCAATTCCTATGCCATTGTCGGACACTGAAATTTTGTGATATATTTTCCCGGGATCTTCGGGAAAACCGGAAACATAGGAGGAGGTGATATTGACAACCGGTGCCGTATTTTTTTTGGAATATTTTATGGCATTGATCACCAGGTTTGAAAAAAGTTGACGCATTTGCACTTCAGAGCCATATATTTTTGGCAGGTCTTTGAATATGATTTGCGCCTGGTGCTCGTCAACAGCCAGTTCAATATCGTTCAATACCTGTTTAATAATCTCGGTCAAATCGAGTTCTTTAAATCCGCTTTTATCGCGTGAAGAAAAAGAATACTGCACCAGGTCGTCAACAAGCAGGTTCAGGCGCACAGTGGCATCGCAGATAATATTCAGGTTTTTAATGCTGCTTTCATTGAGGCCACCGGTCAGGTCTTTTTTAAGACGTTCGCCGTAAGAGATTATTTTGCGGAGCGGTTCTTTAATATCATGCGAAATGATGTGCACAAACTGCTCAAGATCCCTGTTCATGTGATCGAGCTCTTTTATTTTCAATTCAAGTTCCTTTTGATACAGGTAGATCTCGCTTTCGTGTTTTTTGTTTTGAGTCTGGTCGGTAACGATCATGCCGATGGCAGGCAGGTAGGGTTGAAGGCTGGTGAGCGAGATATAAACCGGTATTTCCTGGCCGGCGGTTTTAAGAAAAATTTCTCCCTTGCTCAGCCCGGTTTTTAACTGCGCAAGCAGAATTTTGAAGTCTTCGGTGTTTGAAACGTAATCCTGGAAATAACTTCCCATAATTTTTCCGATGGGAATGTTCATCAATTCCGAAAAATAAAAATTACAATAAAGGATCAAACCGTCCTGTGAAATGCTCAGCGCGCCTTCACCAAATTTTTCTATCAGAATCCTGTAGGTATAATCAATACTTTCGAGCGCGTAAATGTCGGAACGGCCTTCTTTATTCAATACAAAAGCGTCAATAGAGCCGTCTTTAATCGCGTCCATTAAAGTGGTCGCGTCAAACAGGCGTTCTTCAAGCTCTTTTATTTTATCAAGGAGTTCGTCTATGTATTTATTTTTTTCCAAGCTATTGGTTATTTGATATGCCAAGCAGTAGTAACACTTTTTTTAAATCGGAAAGATCACCTAAAATTGTTTTTTGTGGCGCGGGCCTGAATTTGATGAGGGTAGGCGTAGCAATGATTTGGTATTCGGCGGCCAGTTCACTTTGCTGGTAAACATCAATGATCTCCAGGTCAAAATTGCCGGGTAAATATTTTTCACATATTTCATTCAGATTTTCAATGGCATTGATAGAATTAACAGACATGCCGGAAATAAACAACTTAAAAAGATATTTGTTTTCGGTGGCGGTTAAACTGCTGCTATCAGGGCCGCTTCTCACTTAGGTTCAAGTGTTTTAATTGGTTTGATGTTTAAACCAACAAGCACTTTTTCTTCGTTGGAAAGGTCGCCTATGATTTTCCTGATAGGTTCAGGGAATTTTCGTACCAACGTGGGTACTGCCAGGATCTGGTCGCCCTCTGCCAACTGTGGACTTACCAATAGGTCAATGATCTCTATGCTGTATTTCCCGGCAAGATTTTCTTCGGCGTAACGCTTGATGTTATTGAGCGCGGTCACCGATTTCGGGGTTTGCCCGGCTACGTACAACCTGAGTTGCCATTCTATTTCTTTTTTCTTCATTTGCTTGTTTTTTTCGTGGGTTTCGGGCTAATCATTTTTTCATTAAAAAGATTGGCCTGTAGTTCTTCCAGTGATTTTAACCGCTCCAATTCATCCTGGTAAGACTCAAATTCATTACGCAGCGTAGCGATATTTGCCTCCAGCGTTTTTCTTTTCCTTTCCAGGTCCCTTTCTTTTCTTTCAGTTTCGTTTTGTTTGGCAAAGGCCGAAACCCTTTTACTTAAGGCGTTTGATTTTCTCGCAGCGCCCGTTAAAATACCGTTAGGTCCCAATTCAACGTCAAGCAATTGTATGCCATTGTCGGTAATGATAAACTCCCTTACCTGGTTGGAGTGACCCATGCCTCTCGACTTAATAATAAAGAGCCCCCTGTTTCTTTCACCAATGCCTTCCATATCTCTTACACTGAGCCAGGTGTCAACCAGCGAGGAGACCGAGTCTTCGGCCATCTCTGCAGGGCGGTTTTCAGTTTTGATATCGAGCGAGGTGAAAAGCGCGGTAATGTTGTTGATCTTTAAGAGATCGATCAGTCTCACCAGCATCGATCGCACGTCGTGCGGGTTACCAACCGATATGAGGTTGCTGATGGGGTCAATAACCACTGCTGAGGGTTTGAACTCGCGGATCAGTTTCCTTAATGTAAGCAGGTGTAATTCCAGTCCGTTCAATGAAGGTCTCGACGAGTGGATCTGCAGAAGCCCATTCTTAATATGCGTCTCCAGGTTGATCCCGATATTTTTCATGTTCCTGATCAACTGGTGTGGCGATTCTTCAAAAGCGAAATACAATACCCTTTCTTTTTTGGCGCATTGTTCGTTGGCAAAGTACGAGGCAATGGTTGTTTTTGCGGTGCCCGCAGTTCCCGTTACGAGGATGTTGCTTCCCCTGTAAAAGCCGCGGCCTTTGAATAGGTCGTTGAGCCCGGGAACGCCGGTTGAAACAATGTCTGACGAGACCTTGTTGTCAAGTTTAAGCGAGGTGATCGGCAATACAGAGATCCCATCCGTATCAATAAGAAACGGATATTCGTTGGTGCCGTGTGTTGAACCACGGTACTTTACAACGCGGAGTCTGCGTGTAGAAACCTGGTCGATCACCCGGTGGTCTAGCAGGATCACACAATCTGAAACATATTCCTCAAGTCCCTGTTTGGTAAGGGTTGCTTCACCTCTTTCGCCGGTAATTAAAGCTGTAACGCCTTTTCCCTTGAGCCAGTGAAAGAGCCGCCTTAATTCTGCGCGCAGAATGGCCGTGTTATCAAGTCCCGAAAATAAAGATTCAATGGTGTCGAGTACCACCCGTTTTGCTTTTATTTTATCGATAGCGTGGCCCAGGCGTATAAAAAGACCGTCAAGGTCATATTCACCGGCCTCGTCAATTTCGGAGCGCTCAACTCTTACGTGATCGATGATGAGTTTTTTTTCTTCTTTTAATTTTTCAAGATCAAAACCCAGTGACCTAACATTCAGGGCCAGGTCGCCGGCGGTTTCTTCAAACGACATAAAAACGCCCGGCTCCTTAAACTCGGTGATGCCCTTGATAAGGAACTGCATTGCCAAAAGCGTTTTTCCGCAACCGGCACTGCCGCATATTAAACTCGGACGGCCTTTCGGAAAACCGCCTTCAGTTATTTCATCCAATCCTTCTATGCCGGATGGAGTTTTAGGAAATTTAAAATGCTGTGTTTTTAATGTTTCCACAATTTTGACTTTTTTCACAAAAATAAATTTTAATGTTGTTCTGCTCTTAATGGCCAGTAAAAAACAAATTTAATGCAACAAAATCGGCCACAAAAAAATTGGAGGGAAAAATTGCCACACACTACTGATAGCCATTGCTGTGGAGCAAATAAAATCATAGTTAATTGTGGAATAAATTCCCAAACCGGCACCAAAAATCGTCTTCAGCTTGCGCAAAATTTTCCACAATATTTTCTATCGGCGCTTTTTTGTTGCGATGCCATTAAATTAAGGAACAGGTGGTGCTTAATTAATAATGCATTGAGAATCAGCAAGGTTTGTCTTTTTTAAATCCAGGCTTCATAAATCGCCGTAAATGTTTTTAAATAAATAAAAACCATATGAAAATTATAACAAAAATCGCTTTAGTAGCATGCGTTGCTGTACTAAGCCAGGGTGCTTACGCACAAATGGGTTCAAAAGAAAAAACTGTAAACGTAGGCGGCGCGGCAATGTACCCTTCGAAAAACATTATCGAAAACGCTGTCAATTCCAAAGACCATACGACGCTGGTGGCTGCTGTAAAAGCTGCAGGCCTGGTAGAAACACTGCAAGGGCCCGGCCCCTTCACCGTATTTGCCCCAACCAATGACGCGTTTGACAAATTACCAAAAGGCACGGTTGAAACTCTTCT
>JAZKFC010000038.1:45464-91364 GCA_040386615.1 Bacteroidota bacterium | reverse complement strand
AAAGCACGCTGGCCGGAGTTCTTACTTACCACGTAATCGCCGGAAAATGGGATTCAACGGCGATTGCTGACATGATTGAAAAAGGCGGCGGCAAGGCAAAATTAAGTACTGTGCAGGGTGGTATGCTTACAGCCTCAATGAAAGGCAATAAGCTGGTGCTCACCGACGAAAAAGGAGGTATGGCGACCGTCACCATCAAAGATGTTTATCAAAGCAATGGTGTCATCCATGTGACCGACGCTGTGTCGATGCATAAATAAAAAGCCCCAGACACTTTTTACGAAAGGCTCCCGTTTGTTTCGGGGGCTTTTTTGTTTGCAAACGCCTGATCGGGTATCAACCGATAAAAAATTCGGCTTGTAAGAAAAAAATATTTAATATTATGTATAAGTTTAACCGCGTTTAGACATCATCAGTTCAAAAATGAGAAAATGGCTTTTTAATCCCTTTGAAATGCTCGCCGGCTGGACTTCTTTAGTGGTAGGTGTGTTCGTGATCTTTATCACCGCTGTTATTGCTTTTTATTCAAATACCAGGTTCGACGGCGTGTTAGACCTTCATCTCACAACAGCAACCAGCTTTACCGGAAATCTCACCGAAGGGTTCATCAACTGGCTCAGCCTCTCATTGTTTGTTTATCTGGCTGGACTCTTTTTTTCGCGGTCTTCCATCAAAATCATTGATGTTATTGGAACGCAGGCCATAGCAAGGTTTCCATTTATGTTCGCGGCCATTTTCTCGTTCTTTTTTTTCAATAACAATGTTTTGCATTATTTCGAATACACATTTTTAAAGATTGGTAAGCCTGTGCAAATAAGCACCTCAGATATTTTTATGTTCAGCATGGGCACGATCAGCACAGTTCTGATGCTGGTGTGGATGATCGCACTGATGTATCGGGCATACAGTGTGTCCTGTAACATAAAAGGCACCAAAGCCGTTTTGTCATTTGTGGCCTGTGTTATTTTTGCTGAAATACTTTCAAAAATTCTCATCAGCTTTTTGTATCCCGATGCCGATTAAAAACGTAGCACTCTCATTTTGAACTTACCGGACCTTGATCAGGCAGGTTGTTATTTTGTTGTGACACGCACAACCAGGTCGATGTCGATAGTTTCGGGCGTACCATGCCTTGTTACCTGATAATCGCGTGGTTTAATACTGAATTTTCCTTTGAATACGGCGTCGGTTTCTATCCTCTCAAAAGTAAAGGGCAATTTTATTTCATTGCTCATGCCCTTGATGGTTAGTATACCAGTGGCTTCGTAGGCGTTTCCTTTTTTGACGATCTGCCTGGAGGCAAAGGTGATCATCCCAAACCTCTTAGCGTCGATGCCCTTTTTTGATTTTGCATGTTTATTCTTCAGGCCTGTGCCAGTATTTAAAGTATTGGCGTTAACGCCGGCCACAATTTTTGAAGCGGCGGGATTATTTTCATCGAATACAATGTCAACATCCAGGCCCCTGAAAAAACCATCGACTTTTTTTCCTGAGAATTTTATTGTGTAATCGTTGCTGATGTTCCAGCTCATGGGCTGGGCCTTCAGCCATTGCACTGCGGTTAACAGGGCGGCCAGTAAAATGAGGGTTTTTATTTTGTTCATTATTTTTATTTGAAATTAATTCATTTGGTCAAATACAATTTCTACATCCCCGTTCACCGGGAAACCCTGGCAGGTCAGGATCCTTCCATTGGCGATTTCTTTGTCTGCAAGCACTTCATTGTAAGCCAGCCACACGCTCCCCTTAGTACAGGTAGCGATGCAACTTGCACAGCGCCCCGCCTCACAACTGTAGGGTAATTCAATTTTATTTTCAATGGCTGTCTTTAATATTGATTTTGGGTACTGTACCTTCAGCGTATGGGTTTCACCGTTGATCCTGATTGTTACGGTATGCATGCTTTTATCCGGTGGCTCGGGGAGTGTTTTTCTTGGCAGGGAACTGAAATTTTCTTTGATGATATACTCTTTCGATGTGCGGTTTAAGAGCACGATCTCAGCCATCTGCATATAGTCATAGGGGCCACACAAATAAAACAGGGTCTTGTCGTTTTCTGCCGGGATATACTTATTTAATAATTGTTCAAGCAGCCATTTGCTGAGTCGTTTGTAATAAAGGTCAGTGTGATTAGAAAAAAGCAAATGGGTAGTGAGCCTTTGCGGGTGCTTATTCTGAAGTTCGGTGATCTGGTTCAGGAACATGGCGTCGAACGGATTTTTATTGCTATATAATAAAGTCATTGTGGCCGATGAACTTTCGAGCAGCTCCCTGATCAAAGAAAAGCAAGGGGTAATGCCGCTGCCCGCCGCGAGAAAACAATATTTTTTTTCGCCGGGATTTTCGGGCAACAAAAACAGCCCGCCAATGCCTGAGGTAAATAAAATGTCACCGGTTTTTGCACCATAAACCAGGGGCCTCGAAAATTCGCCATTGTCAATTTTTTTAATAGAGATGGCTAAAGGTTCGTCTTTACCGGGTGAAGAAATGAGTGAAAAGGACCTCCTTTTTTCACCATGCGGTGTATAGAACACCAGCGTAAGGAATTGCCCGGCCTTATAGACTGGTTTCCAGTTGTCGACAGGTTCAAGCAATAATGTTCTCGCGTTGTCGGTTTCCACAATAACTTTAAGGATCCTCAATCGGTTAATAATTTGGTCGCCAGGCATGGTGCAAAGTTAAAAGAATATGCCAGCCACTGAAAAAATGCGCCAGCCCCCAAAAATGTCTTAAATAAAAGTTCCAGGTGCATTTATTAAGATTAAGCTAGCCCGGATTTTGTATTTAGAAAATTACCATTAATTTTGAAACTGTTGAAAATGGAAAATACTTTTTACATTGTTGTAGCCGATGACGATCTCGACGATCAGTATCTGATCAAACAGGCGGTTTTGGAAACAGGTATCAATCACCACATTACCTTTTTATCAAATGGCCTTCAGTTAATGGACCTGCTGTTGAAAAAGGGAGAGTATTCTGAAACAGATCAAAGGCAACCCGATTTGATTTTCCTCGATCTCAATATGCCGCTGCTGGATGGTTACGGCGCCTTAACACAGATCCGATCGAATCTTATATTTAAGGACCTTCCCATTTATGTGTTATCAACAAGCCGTTTTGAATATGATAATAACAGATCAAAACAATTGGGCGCCAACGATTTTTTTACTAAACCCACCCGTTTACCTGAACTTAAAGACCTGGTAAAAAACATTTGCCTGCGTACTGTTGAGGCGCTCGACAAACTTAAAAATTAGACCCCGTAATGCCCGCATAAAATTTTCGGAATGCTGAATTTATTCCACAGCCTGGGGTGATTGCAAAAGCCATGGCGAGGTATCAAAATTTTATTACGATTACACAATCGTTTTACACTTAAATACATTTAATATGAGCAATTCAAAATTTATCGTAGCGGCCGCTCTTCTTGGTGTTGGAGTGGGCTTTTTGCTGGCACCCAAAAAAGGTAAAGATCTCCAGCGATCCATTCTGGATTCTATTGATGAACTCGGAAGTGAAGTCGTTGAATTCAAAGCAAAGATCCTCGGAATTGCGGATAATTTGAAAACAAAGGTCGACAATACCGGCGATACCATTCGCGAAAAAGTTGAACATGTAAAGGATGGTTTTGAAGATGTAAAAGCTGTGGCTAACGACGTGAAAACGATTTTTTCCTAGGTAGTGAGTTTATAAAAATGTGTCGAAGGAAACCCTTTGCGCATTGTCTTCACGAAACGTGAATTGTTCGGCAACTTCGTTTGCGGTGGCGTTAATATCCGATCTCACCAGCAGGTGATGACAGTCGTCTGACAAAGCACTTAATTTTCCACCCAATAATTTTTCGAGCTCGTGGTCGCTGGTGTGGATTGGAATTTCCGTGATAAACATCAGGGCTTTGTATTCAAGGTCGTCGGTGCCCGGAATGGTTTTTACGCATACAATAGCGCCGGTTTTTGTTTCTGAATTTTCGCTTTCTTTTTCCATGATTGATTTGGCATTTTTTTGAAGATTTATTGAATGAACTTTTTTATTGTTTTTTCAAGGTCAATACCTTTTCCCAATACAGGTTTAAAAAGATCGCCTTCGGCCTTAATTCTTTTAAGCGCATTAAAAATTGTAAAGTCAGTTAGTTTCAGGCCTTTTTTTACTTCATCCCAGTGCAATGGCATTGAAACGGTAGCGCCCGGTTTTGGCCTTAGTGAGTATGGCGCTGAAATGGTTGCCTGCGCCCGGTTTTGCAGGAAATCAAGATACATTTTTCCTTTGCGGTCTTTTACCGTTCTGATGATACTTGTGAAATCGGGAAGCCGTTCCTGCACAATGGTTACAATGGCCCGGGCAAATTCTTTAGACTGGTCGTAGGTATATTTTGCCCCCAGGGGTACATAAATGTGTATGCCTTTTGAACCGCTGGTCTTTGGATAGGAAGGGATGTCCAACTCGTCAAACACGCTTTTTGTAACCCGGGCCGCTTTTATTACCTGTTCAAAAGTTGTTTTGCCGGGATCAAGATCGATCACGCACCAGTCAGGATAACCGTCGGTTTCCACGCGGCTACTCCATGGATTCATTTCTATGCAACCCAAAGAGGCCATGTACAAAAGACTGGCGTCGTCTTTAGCCACCAGGTAATGCCGTTCGCGCTGGTCGGCACTGCTTTTATACAGAAATGTTTCTATCCAATCAGGCGCTTTGCCGGTTACATCTTTGTAATAAAAGCTTTCACCATTGATGCCGTTAGGGTGCCTGTTCATCGATTGGGGGCGGTTTTTGAGGTAAGGCAATATGTATGGCGCTACCTGGTAATAATAATTCAACATATCCCGCTTGGTGACGTTTACATCGGGCCAGAATATTTTATCGAGATTGCTAAACTTCATTTCATGGCCGTTTACCTGTCTTACCTGTGTTTCTTCATGCGGGTTTAAAAGCGTTTTTCTTTCTTTTTTCCCGGTCGGTTGAATTAATTTCTTAACCGGAGCCTTTTTTGTTTTATGAATGATTTTTTCGGCAGGCATTTCACTTTCAAGTATTACAGTCTGAGCAGGCTTATCAATTCTCATTCCTTCAAAGGAGGGATGTCGCATCACGCCATCGCTGGTCATTTCGGTAAAGCTTACTTCGCAAACCAGATGGGGTTTTAAAAATACTGCCGTGGCGTGAGGGGGGTCGGGCCTGAAACGGGACGGTTTATTAATATCCGGCGCAACTTTAAAAGGAGATTGTTTGGTGACCAATGGTTTGAATTGTTTCATCATGTCTTTCTGCGCCTGTATACCAAAGCCCGTTCCTATCTTTCCGGTGTAAACCAGTTGGCCTTTTTTAAACACGCCAACCAGCAACGCGCTGAATGGTTTGCTGCTGTCATCATTCCTGGTGTATCCTCCAATCACCACTTCCTGTCGTTTGTTGGATTTAATTTTTAACCAGGTTTCGGTGCGCAAACCCGCCGAATAAATACTGGCTGACTTCTTTGCAATCATACCTTCCAAACCCATAGACCTGGCAGCTTCAAAGAATTCTGTTCCCGAGCCCGAGAAGGTGTCGCTGATCCTGATGAGTCCCGAATCGGGTAATATGCTTTTTAAAATTTCTTTTCGTTTTACCAGGGCTAGTGGCATCAGGTCTTTCCCCTCGAGCCAAAGCAAATCAAAAACATAAAACACCAGTTCGCCATCAGCTTCGCTTCTCCAGTTTTGCAGCGCTCCGAAATTGGAGGTGCCATTTTCATTCAATACCACAACTTCACCGTCAACAATGGCGTTAATATTCCATTCTTTAAGCGCCCGGTGTACGGGATAAAATTTTTCATTAAATGATTTATCGTTCCTCGATTTCAGCGCAACAGTTCCTTTATTCATAAAAGCCATGGCGCGATAGCCGTCCCATTTTACTTCATACAGCCAGCCCTCTTCGTCAAAAGGTTTGTCAACAAGAGTTGCCAGCATGGGCGTTATTTTGGTATGGAATTTACTTTTTTTGGCCTCCAATAGTGCCTGGCCCGCGTCTCTTGTTTTTGGGGTTGGTTTTTTTTTTGAACGTGCTGTTTTCGTTGTGGTCTTTGCGGTATTTTTTGTTCCGATAGTTATCGGGATTTTCGTTCTTTTTTTCGGCGCAGTCACACCATACAGATGGGCCGTTGATTTTTCAATTTGTAGGAGTGTTTTTTTTGAGACGACTGATTTGTCTTTAAGCAAAATGTCTGCAGTTGCGGCAAATTTATCCTTTACTTTAAAGAGGAGCCAGGTGTTTTCGCCTTTACCAAATGTTTTAATGAGGCCAAACTCACCCTTTAGTTTTTTGCCTTTTATGATGATATGGAGTTTTCCTTTTTTGAGCCCGGCCATCAATTCCCTGCTCATCGTTTTTTTATCTTTACCATGTTCGCCCGCAGGTTCATAAGAGCCTTCGTCCCACACCATCACTGTACCGGCACCATAGCCGCCGGGAATAATGCCTTCAAAGGTTCTGTAATCGTAGGGGTGATCTTCAACCATCATAGCCAGGCGCTTTACCGTTGGATCCAGCGATGGTCCTTTGGGAACGGCCCAGCTTTTTAGCACGCCTTCAATTTCGAGCCTGAAGTCATAATGCAGGTGCGAGGCATCGTGTTTTTGAATGACAAAGCGGAGTTTTTCACCTTCAGGTTTACCTCCTGTGGGCTCCGGGCTTTCCTTAAAATTTCTTTTGGCTTTATATTTCAGCAATCCCATATCGACAGGAATCTATCCCTCAATAAGGATGCCAGTATGGACCTTAAAAGCGCCTCAATAAAACGATGCCAGCAATTTATTCAACCGAAACCGGCACTTCAGTGTTTTCCCAAATGAGCGAAATACTGTTTTTATTGATCTTATAGGTCAGGCGCTCCTGCATGGCCGCAGACTTTTTGGTTTTTACGTTTACTCTCAACGCGTCAGCGGCTTCTTTGTATTCATATGCGCCCCATTGATTGGCAGTTTTATTAAAGATCACGGTCCATTCTTTTTCACCGGGGATCACAAAAAAGCTATAGCGGCCCGCTGCTAATTTTTTACCTTCAACGGTAATGGCCTGATCGGTAGTGAAAGTAGTGGCTTCATTGGCGCCCGCTCTCCATACCTTTCCATAAGGCACCAGTTCACCCCAGATCTTGCGGCTACGTACCGAGGGGCTGCCGTAATTAATCGATATGCTGGCCTTACCAATTTTTCCGTCGACGCTGTCGCGTGGACTCTCCATCTTTTTCTGAGAAAATGAAAATGTACAAGACATCAAAAAGATTAATAGCACGGCTGACTTAAATAACATTGTTTTCATAGGATGGCTCTTTATTGGTTTGAAATATTTTTTTGAAATTACCACATATTTGCTGTGGTTTTGCAATACAAACGCAAATTTAACTCAAATCATCCCTGCGTTTGATGTTGCGAAATAACAATTCAACCCTCCGATTCGACAATTCAAAGAATTTTGCTGTTGCTGCCTGCTGAATCAAATTACTTTTGACCTACCAATACAATCTCATGAAAAAAACTTTACAAGTACTGATCCTGGTCATTATAACAATTTCAGGAAAATTGAATGCGCAAAACCCAACGCAGGACATCCGCGGCGTGATTATGGATAAACAATCAGAGACACAGATTCCAGGGGCAAGTGTGGTGTTGGTGGGGAGAGAACCTTTTACAGGCACTATTTCCGACGCCGAAGGTAAATTCAGGCTGCCAGGGCTTCCGCCGGGACGTTATGATCTGAAAATAACCTATACAGGCTACAAAGAAGTTAACCTCCCCAATATCGTTGTAACAACAGGAAAAGAAGTGGTACTTGAGATAGGGCTGGAAGAGAGTGTCAGCACGCTGAACGAAGTGGAGGTGAGCGCGGCGAAAAAAAATGAAACCCAGAATGACATGGTTTCGGTGAGTGGCAGATCTTTTTCTATGGAGGAAGTCAACCGCTACGCCGGAGGCCGTTCAGATCCTTCGCGGCTTGCGGCTAATTTTGCCGGTGTGAGTTCGCCCGACGATTCACGGAATGACATTGTAATAAGAGGTAATTCGCCAACAGGAGTGTTGTGGAGAATAGAAGGTCTCAATGTTCCCAATCCCAATCACTTCAGCACCGTAGGTACCACAGGCGGACCGGTGAGCGCCATCAATACCAACGTGATCAGGAATTCCGATTTTTTTACTTCAGCTTTTCCAGCCGAATATGGCAATGCAAACGCGGGTGTTTTTGATCTTGGATTCAGGAACGGGAATTCAGAAAAGTATGAACACACGCTGCAAGTGGGCGCTTTAACAGGTTTAGAAGCGATGACTGAGGGACCAATCAATAAAGCAAAAGGCTCATCTTACCTTGTGGCCTACCGCTATTCTTTTACCGGTGTTGCTCAGGCAATCGGTATCCCTATTGGCACCGCGGCAACACCTTTTTATCAGGATGTTTCTTTTAAGATCAATAGCGGCACTTCAAAAGCCGGAAAATTTACTTTATTCGGACTTGGTGCCAAAAGTAAAATAGATTTTTTACATACCAAGATCGACAGTACCGACCTGTTCGCCAATCCAACTAAAGACAGTTATTTTACCAGCGATATAGGTTTGGCGGGAGTTAAACACTTTATTAAAATAAATCAGCGTTCGTTTGTGAATACGGTAATTGGCGTTACCTACAACGGCAGTAACTATCTTGAAGATAACGTTGCCACCGACACGCAACCCCTGTTGCGTTATGTTGAGAATAAAACAAACCAGGTACATTATTCGATCAATACCTCTTACAATTCGAAAATAAATGCGAGGTTGTTTGTAAAAACCGGCATTATCTCTGAAGTCATAGCCCTGATGCTGAATGCCCGGCAACGAGATTCGTTACTCAACTGGCGGCAGTATTGGGACTTTAATGATAAAACAACTCTTCACCAGGCCTATGCCCAGGCAAAATATAAATTTAATGAGCGCCTTACTTTGAATATAGGCGTTCATGGACAATTTCTCACGTTGAACAATTCAACTTCCATCGAGCCACGGGTGGGATTAAAATACCAGTTGTCGGAAAAGCACGCGCTTAGTGCCGGCTATGGTATGCATAGCCAGATGCAACCGGTGGACGCGTATTTTTACCGGAGCTTTGATGCAAACGGGGCTTATGTTCAGACGAACAAAAACCTTGACTTTACAAGAAGCCAGCATTTTGTTTTGGGCTACGATATTGTTCCATTCAAAGACTGGCGGATCAAAACCGAAGTTTATTACCAGATGTTATCTAATATACCTGTTACCACCAATTCGGGAAGTTATTCAATGCTGAACGCCGGGGCGAGCTTTTTACCTAACGACCAGGTGAATTTGAAGAACAATGGAACGGGCACCAATTATGGCGCGGAACTGACCCTTGAAAAATTTTTTACGAAAGGTTATTATGTTCTGCTGACCGGCACGGTCTACGAATCAAAGTATAAGGGCAGCGACAACATTGAACGCAATACCGCTTTCAACGGAAAGTATGTATACAACATCCTGGCGGGTAAAGAATTTAAAGTAGGCAGGGAAAAAAGAAACATTATTTCAATTGGCGTAAAAATGACGCAGGCCGGAGGCAGGTATTACACACCTGTTGATCTTGAAGCTTCGCAGGCCGCGCATCAACAGGTTTTAAAGAACGATGACTTTGCGTACAGCGAACGTAATCCTGACTTTTTCAGGTTGGATGTAAAGACCGGGTTTACTATCAACAGCAAACGGTCAAAACTCTCGCAGTCTGTGTTTTTTGATATTCAAAATGTAACCAATAATAAAAACGTTTTTGCCCAAAGGTACAACCCGGTTACCAACACGGTAAACACGGCATACCAGATAGGTTTTTTCCCCAATTTTGTATATAAAATCCAGTTTTAAAAGGGTGGGGAAACCCCTGTAAGGATGATAATGTAAAATGTTTAAATTTACGCCGATGCGAAGAAGAAAAATCAGGTTTGTATTGATGGTGGTGGTGGGCGTTATCATCTCAATGCTTTTGGAAGCCATGAACCTGGGAGAGCAGGTGGAGCACAGCCGTTTCATGGATTTTTTTGTCGCCATTGTTATCACCATTATTGTTTGGGAGGGCAACCTGAGGATCGACAACCTGATGAATCTTTATTTTCCGTGGGAAAAGAATCCCGGTACGAGAATCCTTGTACACCTTCCCGCAAGCATTGTTTTCAGCGCTTTTATTATCTACCTGTCGATGCTGGCTTTTAATAAATATGTGTGCGTAATGCCGCAGCATACTAAGGACGGGTTCATGGTTACAGCAATCATCATAGGCACCCTTTTTTCAATCATCCTGATATCGGTAGAGGTCGGGGCGCAGTTTTTCGGGAACTGGAAAAAATCCCTGGTAGAGGTTGAGAAATACAAAGCGGAAAGTCTTCACGCGCAGTTGCAGAATCTGAAGGACCAGCTGAATCCACATTTTTTATTCAATAATTTAAGTGTTTTATCTTCACTTGTATATAAGGACCAGGACAAAGCGGTGGATTTTATCAACCAGCTCAGCAAGGTTTACAGGTATTTGCTGGATACCGGCAATAAAGAACTGGTAAGCCTGGCTGATGAACTGAATGTGCTCAAATCATACACCTATTTGCTGCAGATCCGTTTCGACAAAAATCTGATTTTCGACCTGGATATTCCACAAGGCAATGAATGTATGATGATCCCGGCAATGTCGGTACAAATGCTTGTTGAAAATGCCATTAAGCACAATGAAATTTCTTCCGATTTTCCACTCACCATCAGTGTAAAGATCCGGGACGCGTATCTGGTAGTTAAAAACAATCTTCAACTCAGGAGCAACCAGGAACCCAGCACAGGCAAAGGCCTTAAGAACATTAAACACCGCTACTCTTATTTTACCGACCAGGCAGTGAAAATTTCTGACCTTAACAACGAATTTTCTGTCAGCATTCCATTATTAAAGATCAAATGAAAGCCATTATCATAGAAGATGAAAAATTATCGGCAGAGCATTTGGCAACTCTGCTCAAAAAAGCCGATAGCTCCGTTGAAATTGTAGCCAGTTTTGATTCGGTGAAAAAAAGCATAGCCGAATTTAAAAAAGGCCTGAGGGCCGATATATTATTTGTGGATGTACACCTCGCTGACGGATTGAGTTTTGATATTTTCTCGGAGGTGCAGGTTGATACGCCCGTGATTTTTACAACCGCATATAATGAATACGCGATCAAAGCCTTTAAGATCAATAGCGTTGATTACCTGCTAAAGCCCATCAGTATCTCAGACCTTCAGACCGCGCTCAACAAGTACAAGCGGCTAAATGAAAAAAATAATTCCACGGCGCTCGAAAATCTGGCAAATGCTTACCAGAACATTAATAAACAGTATAAGAACCGTTTTATGGTTAAGACCGGCGACACCATTTCATCGGTAAAAACAGAAGACGTATCTCACTTTATTTCTGAAGACGGGTTGGTGATCATTGTTATCAATACCGGAAAGCGTTACGCCATCGACTATACACTCGACCAGCTCGAGGAGATGTTATCGCCTGACGATTTTTTCAGGATCAACCGTAAGGTCATCATCCACATCAGCAGTATAAAAAAAGTAAGTGCTTATTTCAACAGCAGGTTAAAACTGAACTCAGACAGTCTTAAAGAAGAAGAATGCATCGTAAGCCGGGAAAGGGTGGGCGATTTTAAGTTGTGGCTGGATAAGTAGCGCCGCTATTTTGTAAAAACCTCTTTTGTAAGCACCTTAATCCTCTTTTCATCACCTACTATCCAGATGATGTCATTGCGTTCAAACGTAAGGTCTGATTCAGGATTGATAATGCGTTCTCCCTGTCTTTCAACGCCCACAACCAGGCCTTTGGTGAGTTCACGTATGCCCGAACGGCGGATAGATTTACCTAAAAGAGAGGAGTGCGGTCCGATAGTGAGTTGCTGGAGGGAAACACTGTGCTTTGAACGGATGTATTCCATTTTGGTTGCCTTTGATTCGAGATAGGACTTAAAAGCGTCGAGTTGTTCGTCGGTACCAATTACAGAAAGCACATCGTTGGGATAGAGGCGTTCCTGTCTTCCCGGCACGTTGATGGTGATCTCTCCACGTTCGATCATGGCAATGTTAACACCGAACTGCTCGCGGATCCTTGATTCAAGCAGGGTTTTGCCGATGTAGGGCGATTGCGCGGTGAGGTCAATTTTAGTGAAGTGTGTATCCCAGGGCGTTAGTGTTTCTGTTGGTGTATTTTCGCTTTCACGCTCGTTGAGATTGGAAAGAAATCTTAATTCTATTTTGCCATAAAACGACTTTATTTTTCCGGAAAAGAGGGCCAGGATCAGGCATGAAATCAACGCCCCTTCCCATGCGATGGTAGACGAAAATAAACGATAAAACAAAAAGCCGATGTAAAACACTGCAAGTAATACGCGGCTCAATAATAACAAAACCAGAGGACCCCGTTGTGAAGACTTCATCCACACGTTCGCGTAGGCCTGTCTTTGGGTCCGGCGGAAGGCAAGCGCCCATAAAAACGGAGAGAGGATGATCAGCGTGAGTACGGCCGTAATGATTCTGCCGCCCTTGTACCCCGACAAAACAGGGTAAAAATAATGCGTGCTTAAAAGAATAATGGTGATAATGACGACCGAAAATACAATTACATTCATGATGTAAAAGCGAATAAGTTTTTTCCAATCGCTTACATCGTTTATTTTTTCAGCCCCTGCGCTGTAAGCGGTGAGTTGTTCGTTCCATTTACCGGGCAACATTTTTTCGATGAACCTGTACGCAGGTTCTGAAAATTTGATCATAAAAGGCGTTGTAAACGTTGTGATCACAGATACAGCAACGGCTACCGGGTAAAGAAAATCGCTTGTTACGTTCAGGCTAAGGCCGAGGCTTGCGATGATAAAAGAAAACTCGCCTATTTGCGAGAGGCTCATTCCCGCCTGCACGGCGATTTTCAGCGGTTGACCTGAAGTTAAAGCGCCAACAATAACAAACAGGGGTTTTCCGATCAGTAAAACAAATGTGGCGGCGATGATTGGCCCGGCATGCAGAACCAGCATTTTAGGATCTATCAGCATTCCCACAGAAACGAAGAAAATTGCCCCGAATAAATTTTTCAATGATTTAATAAGGTGTTCTATTTTTTCGGCTTTTGTTGTTTCAGCGAGGATCGATCCCATGATAAACGCGCCGAGAGCCGGAGAAAACCCCGCTTGTGTGGCCAGAACAACCATAAAAAAGCAAAGCGCGAGCGAAAGGATGAGCAGCGTTTCCTCATTCATGAGGTTGCGCAGTCGTTTTAAAAGTGTGGGCAGAAAAAATATGCCTGAAATGAACCAGAGCACCAAAAAGAAAACAAGTTTTAAAACGGAATTGATCATTTCAGTACCTGCGAAACTACGGCTTACCGCCACTGTTGAAAGAACCACCATGAGCACAACTGCCACAAGGTCTTCAACAACCAGCACACCTAAAACTATATTCGTGAACTTCTGGGTTCTTACGTTTAGTTCTTCGAATGCCCTCATGATAATTGTAGTGGAAGCAATGGCGAGGATCCCGCCGAGGAAAAGACTGTCCATATTGTTCCATCCCATTATTTTTCCAATACCGTAACCAGTGAGCATGGTAGTGAGCACGCCCGTAAAAGCCGTGATCACCGCTACGCCTCCCACCTTGATCAGTTTTTTAAAGCTAAACTCCAGGCCCAGGCTGAATAACAGGAATATAACGCCGATATCTGCCCAGGTTCTGATACTTTCTGTTTCGATAATAGTTGGAAACAGTTTAAAATTCGGGCCCACCAGGAGGCCGGCAATGATATAGCCCAGAACAACCGGTTGTTTTAGTTTTTTAAACAAAAGGGTAATAACGGCTGCAGCTCCCAGTATGAGCGCAAGGTCGGTTATCAGTGAAGGTAAATGTAACATTTGTTTTAGCAAGATACGGTTTATACATTAAAATAGGGCTGTCAAATAATTGAAATTATTTAAAAACCCGGCCCGGTCATTTCTTAAAAAAGGTAAGGATTTTTTTTCCCTGGTGTAATAACTTTGTATATTAGATTTTGTTATTTAAACGATAAAATCATGACAGATCATATAGAAATAAAAGTTCATCCTAAGGAGAAATTATATTTTAACCTAAAAGTCATTGCCGCCGTACTCGGGTATGGCGGCATTTTTTTCGCTATTTCGGCTGCGGTTTCGGGGGGGGCCGAACGTTCCATGGCTTTTTTACCTCTTTTAATTTATGCTTCTCTGATCGGTCTTTATTTATTTTTTAGTTTCGGTATTCTCATTGGTTATATTCAGGGAAACTCGGTAAAGGTTAACGCGAAACAATTTCCTGAGGTTCACAATATCGTGGTGAGGCAAAGCAAACAATTGGGGATCGATAAAGTTCCAGATGTTTACCTGATGCAGAATGAAGGACTAAACGCTTTTGCGGCAAGATTCTCCGGTACAAATTATGTGGTCATATTTTCAGAAATTTTTGAGGAAGCGTATGAGAACAACCTGGCCACGGTTGAATTTGTGATAGGTCACGAGTTGGGCCACATCAAGAGAAAGCACATGAGCAAAAAACTCATTTTGTTCCCTTCTTTTTTTATACCCTTATTAAACCGCGCCTATTCAAGGGGATGTGAGTTTACCTGCGATAATATCGGCGCCGCGCTTAGCCCTGCAGGTGTGCGAAGCGGGCTCCTGATGCTGGCTTCGGGAAAAAAGCTGTGGACCAAAGTCAATCTTCAGAGATTTGTAGAACAGGAGCAGACCGAATTTGGTTTTTGGTTCTGGTTCGCCGAGAAATTTTCCACGCATCCCCGGTTAAGTAAAAGGGTGTCGCGTTATAAACTGGTGGAGACTGCGTCGCGACCAAGGTTTGCAGAACCGGCCCCTGTTGAAAAGCCCGCGTCCGACCATTCGGCTTTTCTGCCAAAGAACTAGTTTTTATCCTGGTACTTATCTGTTTTTTACGCGAAGCATCACAGAGGTATGAAACAAAGCGCAGGCCTTCTTCTTTACAAAATCACTGGAGATGACCTTTCGGTTTTACTGGTTCATCCGGGCGGACCTTTCTGGGCAAAAAAGGATGCCGGTGCCTGGACCATTCCGAAAGGCGGGGTGGAGCCGGGTGAAGAATTGTTATCGGCTGCCATTCGCGAATTTAATGAAGAAACCGGCCGTGTTATTTCGGGTAAGTTTATTCCCCTCACACCTGTAAAACAAAAAGGAGGCAAGCTCGTACACGCCTGGGCAATTGAAGGAGCCTTTGAAATGGCACATTTAAAGAGCAATACCTTTGAAATGGAGTGGCCTCCGAAGTCAGGGAAATTACGCACTTTTCCGGAGGTCGACCGGGCTGGCTGGTTCGGTGTTACAGAGGCTTTCATTAAAATACTGCCAGGGCAGCGTGATTTTATCTCCGAGCTGCAAAAACTTCTCTCAATTTAATGGCGAACAAGCAATGGTTTACCGACTGAAAAGGATGCGGAGAATAAATTGCCTAATCTCCGCAAATTTGCGGAGATTAATTTTGAAAATGCGGAGATTAAGGCGTATATTTACCGCAAATTTGCGGAGAATATGAGGCATTTTAGAGCAAAAACGTACATCCACCAGTTAAAGAACTGGCCGGGTTTTACCTGGGATCACCAGGCCGTGCTTCCGGTGTTGTCGAATGTGCGGCACAAACAAGGGCATTTAAATGGCTACATGAAGGCGCTCGGATTCGCCTTGCGAAATGAAACAACGCTTCAGGCGCTTACTTTGGATATTCTCAAATCAAGCGAGATAGAAGGCGAATTGCTCGATTACGCGCAGGTAAGATCTTCCATCGCAAGGAAATTAGGCATGGATATCGCCGGGCTGGTGCCCTCTGACCGGGATGTTGAAGGTGTTGTAGAAATGATGCTCGACGCTACCAGAAAATATAATCAACCGCTCAATAAAAACCGACTGTTTGCCTGGCATGCCGCCTTGTTTCCTACAGGAAGAAGTGGTATGCACAGGATAGCGGTGGCCGCCTGGAGAGACAATAAAAAGGGCCCCATGCAGGTGGTGTCGGGCCCTATGGGCAAAGAAAAAGTTCATTATGAAGCGCCTGACGCGGATCGTTTGAAGAAAGAAATGAAACAGTTTTTCAGCTGGTTTAATTCCGACAAACACATGGATCCTGTACTTAAATCGGCCATCGCGCACCTGTGGTTTTTAACCATCCATCCTTTCGACGATGGTAACGGCAGGATAGCGCGCACCATTGCCGATATGCAATTGACAAAAGCCGACGCAGACAGTCAGCGGTTTTATAGCATGTCGGCGCAGATCAGACTCGACCGAAAAGCTTACTACGAGGTACTTGAAAAAACCCAGAAGGGATCACTTGACATCACCGAATGGCTGCTGTGGTTTATGCATTGCCTTGACCGCGCTTTGAACGCGACCAACAAAACGCTGAAAGACATCCTGTATAAAACAAAGTTCTGGGATAAGCATAGTAATACACCGGTAAATGAAAGACAACGCTTAATGATCAATAAATTGTTCGATGGGTTTACAGGCAATCTTACTTCTTCCAAATGGGCCAAAATAACAAAATGTTCTGCCGACACTGCGCTTCGCGACATACAGGATTTAATAACCAAGAAAATACTTAAAAAAGATGAGGCAGGTGGCAGGAGTACCCATTATATTTTAAAATAGTGATGCGGCATTACTTACCGATAAAACGTTTTTGTACCACAGGTGTTTTGCTGATCCTAACGGCAACTATTAGAGACATTTCACGTATCAACCGTCTTATTTAAACCAGCTTCCGTATTTTATGCCTGCGCTTTTTCTTCTAAATTCAATCTTGTGTCGTTTGTCGAATTGTCGCTGGTCTGGTGCAAGGGCAAAATCACATGAAAACTCGCCCCTCCCGATTCTTTTCCGTTGGCAAAGATCTCTCCATTGTATTGCTGCACAATCTTTTTGCAAATAGCTAAACCAATGCCCGTTCCGGCGTAGCTGCCACTATGGCTAAGCCGTTGAAACATGGTAAAGATCTTATCGGCATACTTTTGATTAAAACCTATGCCGTTGTCTTTGAATATTATCTCATGGTAGGTGAGGTCTTGATTGAGCCCGGGATACAGTTTTAGTTCTTCCTGGCTAAGAAGTGCCGAAGAGATGTCGATTACCGGCGCCACGCCTTTTTGAGAGAATTTAAGAGCATTGTGTAAAAGATCATACACCAACTGGTTCATCTGAAAAGGTACTGCGTCTATGGTGGGTAATTTACCGGAGTTTACAGTGGCTCTTTTTTCGGTGATGAGGAGTTCGAAATCAAAAAGGACGTTTTTAAGTATTTCATTAAGGTCTGTTTTTTCGAATAGTTTTTCATAGTTGGTAACGCTTGCAAAATTGAGCATGTCCTCTATCAGTTTTGTCATCCGTGTTGAAGCTCCGGCAATTTTTCCAAGGTATTCGTTCATCAATTGCGGGTTGTTATGATTTTCGTTTTTCTGAAGCATATCAGAGAAAATCACAATTTTGCGCAGGGGTTCCTGGAACTCATGGCTGGTGGTATGCGTGAATTGATCGAGTTGCATATTCGACTGTTCCAACTGGCGCGTTCGCTCTTTTACTTTTCTTTCAAGTTCTTCAGAGAACTCTTTCCTGGTCTTCTCAGCCAACTTTCTTTCAGAGATGTCTTCGAATGAAAGCAGGATGAGTTGTTCGGCGTTTTTTTCAGAAACGATCTTGCTGGCATTGAGCAGCATGGTGCGTTCGCCCGACGAAGAGAGTTCGAATGCCACTTCGTAGTCATGCATTTCGGTTCTTTGCGGCAGTATTTTTTCGAGCAGCGACCGCAGCAGGCTGTTGTCAAATATATTCTCACGCACTTCATAAATGAGTGAACCTTTCACGTCATATTCTCGGATATTGAATTTCTTATAGAATGAAGCATTGGCTGTTTTTATGCGAAGCGAGCCGTCAAGTACCACAAGCGGTTCACGCAGGGTGGCTATGATAGCTTCAGAGAACAACTGTGAGATGTTCAGTTGTTCCTGGTTCTCGATAAATTCCTGGTTGAGCACCATCAGTTCTTCGTTGGTGGATTGCAACTCTTCTTTAGAAGATTCAAGCTCTTCGTTCAGGCTTTGAAGCTCTTCACTTCCGCTAAGCAGTTCCTCGTTCGAACTCTGCAATTCTTCGTTTGCAGCCTCCTGCTCTTCGGTGATCGAACGCATGTCTTCCCGGTTCTGTGACAGTTCCTGTTCAAGCTGTTCGATGTGCATTCGGATATCAGTATCGCTTTGTTTTTGCCGTTTCACAGTGGAGGTGTCGCGCGATTCTGTTTTACGGAAGATGATCAGGTAGTATCGTTCGACAGTGTTGGTGAGAGGCGCAATTTCAATAGACACCTTTAAGGTTTTGCCGCCGGTCTTTATCATGATGCCTTCTTTTATCACCGGCACATTACCCATTTTTACCTTATGGATCGCGTTGCGAAGCTCAAATCCCAGGCCATCGCGTGCCATTTTTATAATGTTGAATGAGGCCTTACCCTGTGGCGGCTCTATAAAGTCACTCACCGCTCCCTGGATGTGAACAATATCCATCTGTTCATTCATGATCACATTTGCAGGCGTGTATTTATTCAGCAAAACTGTTTCTGCTGCTTTTCTAAAATCACTTAACAAAACCTCTGACCCCTTGGCTTTGATGTTCTTTACTTCGGCGCCGGTTTTATAGTCCTCCCTGTCAACACTGTTTATTCTCTCTTTCACGGGATTGGGTGTGTAAATTTTTCCATTTTTACTAAAAGTTGTAAAAAGTCCGGTAGAAGAAGCAGTAGTTTCGGACTTGCCTAACAATAAAAAACCATTTTGATTTAACGCGTAATGAAAATTGGTGAGTGCTTTTTTCTGCAGCAACGGCTCCATGTATATTAGGGCGTTACGACAACATATCAGGTCCATTTTAGCGAAAGGGGGATCTTTCAGAAAATTCTGAACAGCAAACACACACATGTCACGCAGAGCCTTACTGGCCTGGTACTTGCCGTTATTTTTTGTAAAATACTTTTCGATGTGTGAGGTTTGCAGGGTTTCAGTGTCTTTTTTTATGAAGGAAGCGCTTCGTGCTTTCGCGATCGCTTTTTCGGAGATGTCGGACGCGAAGATCTGGATCTGGCGTTCAGCAGTTCTGTGTCCCAGAAACTCACTCAGGCAGATAGCAAGCGAAAACGCTTCCTCGCCGGTTGAGCAACCTGCCGACCAGATCCGGATAGGTTCGCCCGGTGTTTTATTTTTGAGTATGGCTGGAAAAATGTTGGTGCTGAGTTCCTCAAAGATCTTTGGGTCGCGGAAAAATGAAGTAACCGGGATCAGCATATCCTGGAAGAGACTATCCTGTTCGGATTTATCGGTTTTTAAGAATTTAAAGTACTCGCCCAGTGATTCTGTCTTGCTCATCAACACCCGACGCGCGATGCGTCTTTTTACAGTGGTTTGCTTGTAATAACTAAAATCTACGCCGCTTCTCTGTCTGAGTAGAAAAAGAATTTGTTTAAAGACCAATTCTTCGTCTTTATCATCATTTTCGGCGACCGCGCTGTGTTTATAATTTTGACAAATCTGGAGGAGTTTTTCCGGGATTTTTTCGGGTGCAAGAACAAAATCAACTACCTCGGCATTGAAAGCGCTTTGCGGCATACCCTCATAGGCTGCAGATTCAGGTTCCTGCGAGATCGTAATGCCACCATATTCCTTTATCGCCTTTAAGCCCAGCGTTCCATCAGACCCTGTTCCCGACAGCACAATTCCAATAGCAAGGCTCTGGTGGACTTCAGCGAGTGAGCTGAAAAAAACATCAATGGCCAGGTTTGTCTTAGTCTCCCGGGGAGTGAGTTTCAAAACCCCGTCAAATGTGGTAAGGGTTTTGTTGGAAGGAATTACATATATGTTATCAGGCGCTAGGTGAATTTCATCGGTGATTTCGTGAACGGGTATCCGCGTGACCCTCGAGAGAATATCCGGGAGAACGCTTTCATGTCTTGGATCAAGATGTTGTACCAACACATAGGCCATTCCGGAGTTTTCAGGAATGGCTTTCAGAAATTTTTTGAAAGCGTCGAGACCGCCAGCCGATGCGCCAATGCCCACAATGGGAAAGTCCTGCTCGGAGGCAGGCGGAGAGGTTTTTTTTTTCATGGTCGTTCTCTAAAGAGAGAGATGAAATTGCGTGGATAAAAATTATTTGATAGAACTGCCAATGCTCGCATGGGCCATAGCGCTGGTGATCATGCCGGGCAATTTGCTTATGTCGGAAATTTTGGTTAAAAAATGAGCGGCTCCGAGTTCCCTTGTATTGTCGATGTCGCGTTTGAAGGAAGAAGTACTGTAAATAATAACCGGCGTATTTTTAAGCCGCTCATCTTTTTTAAGTTCCTTTAAACACTGTTTACCGTCCATACGTGGCATGTTGAGATCAAGGAAAATAAAATCGGGGAGTTGCTTCGATAAGCGCAATTGCCCCAGCGCGTTTTCACCGTTATCGGCTTCAATGCACTCAAAGGAGGCGTCAATAGTATTCACGGCTTCGTGAAAGAAAAACCTGTCGTCGAGGTCATCGTCTACAATCATTAATATTTTTTTTTCCGCGCTGTACAAGTTATTTAAATGTACACATTATTTTTCCCGCATCAGGAAAAGTCGACAATTATGGGATCCTTTATTCACGGGCAGTTCAGACGATGTGTTCTGTTTTCAACTTATTAAATTCCCCAAAGTGGGGATGTTAGGCGCTTAATTAAGTGAAAAAGTTTGCAAACAGGGAAGCAAGCGAATAATGTGGGTCATTCGTACCCTAAATCAAATGCAAAGTGTGTGGATACAAATTTGCATCGGGTACAGCAACCTATCTTTTTAAATAAAATGAGGCGATACCGACACACCCTATTACCCACGCTTCATTAAAATCTAAAACAAATAAAATCAGCTTATGACAAAAGTAAAAAACCTGGGCATATGGATGGATCATTCTACTGCCGATTTAATGGAACTAACCACCGATCCGATAGAAATCAAAACTATATCTTCTGCATTTACTCACCAGGTAAAAGAAGAGAGTTTAAACAAAAACGAGAACCTGATGCATAACAAGGAACAACACCAGCAATCGGGCTTCTACAAAAAATTGATTGAAGAAATAAGGAATTATGAAAATGTAATTCTTTTCGGGCCTACTGATGCTAAATCAGAATTGCGCAACCTGATAGTGGCCGATCATCGCTTCGAAAAAATAAAGATAGAAGTAAAAAACGCCGATAAAATGAGTGAAGGCCAGAAGAAAGCATTTGTGGTAGAATATTTTTCGGGAAAATAATTTCAATCAGCGGTTCAATCAGAAGCGTGGTCGCCGATAAAGGTGATGTCACTACGGCCTGAAAGCACAGCGAAAAGGAGCCGGTCTTCAAATTTCACGAGATCGGGTTTCCAATCGGGAGTGCGTGCATTTGTTGTATAACCGTTTGGCGAGGTCACACAGCGGTGTCCTGCAAAGTAATTAACATTGGATTGATGGTGTACGTATTCCATACGAAATAAAATATGCTCGTTGGGCATCCAGTCTAAATTTGTGGAATTATCAAATCCTTCAAAGGAGTCGCCTGGGTTAGCGCTGTATGGAAAATATTGCCGCCAAGTCCTGGTTGCCGGTTGAACACGCCATAACTCTGCCATCCGCTGATGATCCAGGGTTCTATTTTCAGTTTTTTTGTTGCGAAGATCTGTAACCTGATCCAGTTAAAAAACCACGATGTAAAACTCTGTTGGGATCTCTATAAATCCTTTTACAATAGACAAATCCAGACCGGTACCGCCGGTAACGGAATCTTTAAGCCGGTAAAATTTTTCAAACACCTTATCGATTTCATTTTCAGGAAACCCGAAATCGTTACCTTCAACTATAAGCACCAGGCCGTTTTCTTTAAAGAATGCGCGTACGATTTCCCAAATAACGCTTTACATTCTCAAAAAATACCGAAGATGGATTGAACCCCGACACGGCCATAAGCCTGAAAAATTTAACGTTTTCATAGCCCGGCGTTATTTAATAAAATAAGTATCTTAGATACTGATTTCGCAGTACAAAATGTTTTAAATAATATCCAAAATTTATCATCATGAGATCTAAATTACCTTTTATCGCGGTTGTGCTATTCTCCCTTATCCTCATCACGCAATGTAAAACCAAGGAGGGGCCCAAAGTACTTCCAACTGTGAGCACCAAAGAGATCAGTGAAATAACCGATTCTTCGGCCACCCTTAAATGCAATACCGCCGATGAAGGTTCGAGCGAACTCGAAACCGTGGGCGTTTGCTGGGCTACCTTCACTGGCCCTACGCGTCTTGACAGCCACAGGGTTTCGGGTCCGGTTAAAGGCGACTATGAATTTGAAGCAGGTCATCTAAAAAACAATACCACTTATTACGTAAGGGCATTTGCCACAAATAAAGAAGGTGTGACCTTTGGCAACGAACTGACCTTTAAAACCAAACCAGGCTGGGTGTATGTAACGCCGTTGGATAACCCATATGTAACAAGTATTATTACAATCAACACCACGGTGCTGTTAGGGACTGCCTCCGGCATATACAGGTCTGACGGCGCTACTGCCGGCTGGGTTGCGTCCAATTCAGGACTGGGTAACCTGAAAATAAAATGCCTCGCGCGCGCGGGCGGTGATATTTATGCCGGGACTGAAGGCGGTGTTTTTTTATCTGCCAATGCCGGAGGAAGCTGGGCTTCTGTTAATAACACACTTGGTAGCGTGAATGTGAATGCGCTGGCAGCTGAAGGGGAAACTGTTTGTGCCGGAACAACCAACGGTGTTTATATCACCACGAACCGGGGCGTTAACTGGAACAAGGCTGTGAATTACCAGGGTGCTCCTGATGTTTCAATGGCTGCCGTGCTCGGCACCAGGATGTACGCAGGCTCAAAAACGGCCAGGGAAATTTACATGTCGGATAATTATGGACAAAGCTGGACGAAAATGACCAAGGATTTTGCCAATGAGGCGCCAACGGCGATCATGGCTTATCCGCCGCAACTGGTGGTAGCTACTGAAAGCGGTTTGTATTATAGCAATGACCAGGGCAATACACTTGAAAAAGTACCCGGATTTAATTCACCCCTGTACAGTGTGAGTTTTACTGATAACGCGTTGTTTGCAGGTGGAGAGGCGAAGATGGAGTCACTTTACTTTTCAAACGATCATGGCACAACTTTTACACTGACTGAAAATCCGGGTAACACCACAAATTATGTGACCGGCCTTGCGAGGACCGGCACGACCCTTTTTGCTGTTTCGGGCAATAAGGTGTATAAAATGAAATGGTAATTTGTGCGAGCCGAAAAAGGAATTCTATAAAATATTTTTGGGGATGATGTTCAAAGAAATTTGAGTGCCCGCTTTTAAAATCCCATGACGTAAAAATAGAATTACTTATCTTTCCGCTTTATGTCTATCACAAAGATCCAAATTGAGGAGTTATCCGCGTTGAAGAGAACGATTCCTGTGCTCGATGTCAGGAGTCCTATTGAATACCTGCACGCCCATATCCCCGGGGCGCTTTCATTTCCACTTTTTACAAACGACGAAAGAAAAATCATTGGCACCGCCTACAGGCATGAAGGCAGGGAGAAGGCAGTGAAGATAGGGCTGGAATCATTTGGCAGAAATATGGTGAAGATGGTGGATGCCGCTGAAAAAATCGTGCGTGATAAAAACACGCAGGGCCGTGAAGTGATAGTGCATTGCTGGCGCGGTGGCATGAGAAGCGGGGCAGTGGCCTGGTTACTTGATCTGTATGGTTTCAAAGTGCATTTATTATCAGGTGGCTACAAATCTTACCGTGGCTGGGCTTTAAAACAATTTGCAAAAGAATACCGCCTGGGTGTGATTGGCGGTTATACGGGCAGCAACAAAACGGGCATCATTCACGAATTAAAAAAAGCAGGCGACCATGTGATTGACCTGGAAGCCCTGGCCGGGCACATGGGATCAGCATTTGGCAATCTCGAACGGATAGAACAGCCGTCGCAGGAACATTTCGAAAACCTGCTGGCCACGCAGTTGTTTGAGTTTTACGAAAAAAACCCGGCAAAAACCATCTGGCTCGAAAATGAAAGCCAGAGGATCGGTAACATCAATATGCCTCAGCCTTTTTTTGATTATTTTTCGGCGCAGGCCTCGTATTTTATTAATGTACCCTTTGAGCAGCGCCTGAAGCACATTGTTGCGCTTTATGGTAAGTCTTCGAAGGAATCGCTGATTAACGCCATTGTGCGCATCACAAAAAAACTCGGAGGGCTGGAGGCAAAGACGGCAGTTAATTTTCTGATGGACGATGATATTTCAGCCTGCTTTGAATTGCTTCTTAAATACTATGACAAACTTTATCATAAGAATGAATTAAAGCGAAAACTGGATAACACTTCGGTTGTACATATTGATTGTGATACTACCGATGCACAAACAAATCTTCAAAAAATATCAGATCATGCAAACCGGGGAGGATAAAATCTTTTTAACACAGCACGCGCATGGAGCAGGATGCGGCTGTAAAATCGCGCCGCAGGTGCTTGAGGAAATTTTGCAAAGCGATACCGCACGGCCGGTGGATAAAAATCTGCTCGTTGGAAATAGGACCAACGATGATGCCGCCGTATATGACCTTGGAAATGGCAAGGGACTTATTGCTACAACCGATTTTTTTACCCCCATTGTGGACGACGCCTATGATTTTGGAAGAGTTGCAGCAGCCAACGCCATTAGTGACGTTTATGCAATGGGAGGTACACCCAGCCTGGCGCTTGCGATTTTAGGATGGCCGGTAAACAAGCTACCGGCGTCATTGGCAAAACAGGTACTCGAAGGCGCGCGCACTATCTGCGATGAAGCGGGTATTCCGCTGGCCGGAGGTCACAGCATTGATACAGCCGAACCCATGTTTGGTTTGTCGGTGAACGGGTTGATTGACCTTGAGAATTTAAAAAAGAACAACACTGCGGGCGAGGGTGACCTGATTTTTATGACCAAACCCCTTGGCACAGGCATTTTGTCAACAGCTCAAAAAAGAAAAGTTTTAACTGAAGAAGATCAAACCTTGCTGATCAAACAGCTCACCAGGTTAAATGCGATTGGAGAAAAATTAGGAAGGATCAAAGGGGTTACTGCCATGACCGATGTTACAGGATTTGGTTTACTCGGCCATTTGCTTGAAATGGCGGAAGGAAGCGGATTATCGGCCCATATCAATTACAGCCTGGTGCCTAAAATACCTTCTGTAGCCCAGTACATTAAACTCACCATGATCCCGGATGCCACTTACAGGAACTGGAATGCCTACAGCAAAAAAGTTTTTTTCGACAGCGATGTGGATGCCATGGAGGCATTTTCACTTCTTCCCGATCCGCAAACCAACGGTGGTCTTTTATTTTCAGTAGAAGAAAAGGCGGCTAAAGAAGTGACCGTGTTATTGCAGGGAAGCGGCTATGGTGAATTCGTAAAGCCCATTGGGCGTATAGAGAAACGCGGCGAAAAAACGATCAGGGTGCTTAAATAGCCGCGGTACCGCTTACAGGGCGAATTTCTTTTCTGGTATCAAATTTTCTTATTCTTAGCACTGGGGAAAGCACGACAGGTCGATCTGCCTGCTTCAAACCGCTTATTATGCATTTAAGAACTTACGAGCCATTTTCTCTTATCAATAACGGTCTGTTAAACAGTTACCCCTCATTACGCCGCGATGAAACGTCGCAGCTTGTTGTTGTGGGTGGGGGTATTACCGGCGCCCTGGTGAGTCACGCGCTCGTGGAGAGGAACTACGATGTGATCCTGATCGACCGGCGGGATATTGGCTGCGGCAGTACCGCGGCGACCACCAGCATGTTACAGTACGAAATTGATGTTCCCCTTTACAGGCTCGCTGCGATGACAGGAGAACAGGAAGCTGTGTATTGTTACAGGCAGGGCATAGCAGCCATTAGCCATCTTGAGCAAGTGGTAAAAAAAAATAACCTGGATTGCGGATTCGAAAAAAAACAGTCGCTTTTTATCGCACGCAACCGCAGCGATGCCACATGGTTACTCGAGGAATTTGAGATGCGTCGGAAATATAACCTTGGTGTGAGTTGGCTTGGGAAAGAGGAAGTGCTTAAAGAATATGGCATCAAAAGCCAGGGCGCAATTCTTTCGTCGGTTGCTGCCAGTGTTGATGCTTACAGGCTCGCACATGGGTTAATCGGCATGAATGCGGCACGGGGGATGCGGGTATTTGACCAGACCTCTGCTCAGAAATTTGATTTGAATGGCACCGGTGCCAAACTCTATCTCGAGAGCGGCAACAGCATTCAATGCGATAAAGTTATTTTTTGCTCTGGCTACGAAGCCGGTGAAATTCTGAAAGAACAACCTGCCGATTTATTTTATACTTATGCCTGTGTGAGTGAAAGGGGAATTAAGTTGCCTGACGCGATTAAAAATACGCTGGTTTGGGATACCGGGAGCCCCTATCTATACATGCGTACAACCGACGATGGCAGGCTGCTGGTAGGAGGTGAAGATTCGGCCAACCGCCTTTTTTTTCTCAACAGGACAAGAAAAATAAAGTCGAAAAGGTTGCAGTCAAAATTGAAACGCCTGATGCCGGAAACTGAATTTTTTGAGGATTTTTCATGGGGCGGTACTTTTGGATCGACTAAAGACGGTCTGCCATACATAGGAGTTTCACCGGAATATGAAAACGCGGTTTTTGTATTGGCCTATGGGGGCAATGGCATTACCTTTTCGGCGCAGGCCATGCAAATTGTGAACGACATACTGGATGGAAAAGACAATGACCTTGCGAAATTATACAGGTTTGGCAGGTAAATAAAAATCAGTAAGCCTCAAAGGGTTGAACTAGAATCCCTGCAGGTCAAAATCATCACTATCGATCATAGTGACCCATTTACCCATTTTTTTCTGGATGATCTTAAAGTGGTGCTGGTCTTCGGGGCAGATTAAAGAGATGGCTTCGCCCGGCGTTTCGGCCCTGCCTGTTCTGCCAATGCGATGAATATAATCCTTGGGAGACCTTGGCAATTCATAATTAATAACGTGTGGTAAGAATTTAATGTCAATACCCCTTGCCATCAGGTCAGTAGCCACCAAAGCGCGAAGTTTTCCGGTCTTGAATTTACTGAGCGCCTCTTCACGGGCACCCTGGCTTTTTTTGCTGTGGATCGCTGAGGCTTTGATTCCATTGATCCTGAGTTTATCGGCAACTTTGTCGGCCTCAAATACCGAAGAGGCAAATATCAAAACCTGCTGCATACCCTTTTGTTTTATCAGGTAGCGTAACAAGGGTCCTTTTCTTTCCTGTGAAACAAAATAACCCAGCTGCGAAATAAGATCGAGATTGTTTTCCTCGGCCGCTACTTTAATAACGGCGGGATCACGAAGCAATATTGCATTGATGTTGTTTATTTCTTCGTTTAAGGTGGCTGAGAATAAAAGGTTCTGCCTTTTTTGAGGAAGCAGTTTAAATATTTGATTCATTTCATCCTTAAACCCCAGGCTCAGCATTTTATCTGCTTCGTCGAGCACCAGTATTTTTACTTCCGATAAATGAACGGCTTTCGACTCTATTAATTCCAGCAGTCTTCCCGGGGTGGCCACCAGGATGTCGGTACCCTGGAGTTTGATCATTTGCGGGTTAATAGACACACCGCCATAAACCGCCATCGTTTTTATCCTTTCGGGCAAACCGGGCGAAAAAAGCTGAAACACGTCGTTTACCTGGATGGCCAGTTCCCTGGTGGGTACCAGCACAAGCGCTGAAACGTGCCTGTTCTTTGTAACAGACGGTTTTTGTAATTGCTGAAGGATGGGTAATACAAATCCCGCTGTCTTGCCTGATCCTGTTGGTGCAATTCCTAAAATGTCTTTTCCTTTTAAAATTACAGGAATTGCCTGGGTTTGAATGGGGTAGGCTTCCTCAAATTTATGCACACTAAGTGCTTTTAATAAATGAGCAGATAAACCGAGTGATTGGAAAGACATAATTGTGATCGTTACGCTAAAACGTAACGGATACAAAGATACATTAAATAAAATTCCGGTGATTTTATTTTGTACTAAGCGCGGCAAGCGGTGGGCGTGTCGCAATGCCGCTCTGGCAATCGCGACCTCCCACGACTACTGTTTATTTTTTCAAAGATGGGAGCAATGCGTCAAGATTCTCCATGGCCATACCCAATCCTTCTTTGAAGCCCATTTGTAGGGTGGTTTCAAGTTGTGCCAGGTCTTCGTAGGTAATGTAAAGTTCCACCTGTGTTTGTTTTCCTTTTTCAGAAAAAGTTGCCTGCCATTTGGATTGCGGGAGGTCTTTATTGATCTTTCCCTGAGCATCGGCAAAGGCGTCAAGGCCGGTGAATTTTTTCCCGGGTACAATGTCGTTGTAATTGGCAACCGCCCAATGCTCTTCGCCGTTAGGGCCTACCATGGCATAATGCCAGTGCCCGCCATTCCTGAAGTCCATTGTTTTGGTTTTTGCTTTCCAGGGTTTAGGGGCCCACCACTGGTCCAGTATTTCGGCTTTGGTATAAGCGTCCCAAACCAGGGCAACTTCAGCGGCAAATTCTCTTTTTACTGTGATTGTGTTGTTTTTCTTGTCTACAGAAAAATCAAGCGTGAGGTTCATGTTCATTTTTTCTTGTTTTTAATTGTTAATAATACGTTGTCGAGTTGATTAAACCTGGTTTCCCAGATCTTTCTGAATTGTTCAAGCCATTTGTCTATTTCTTTCATTTTGGTTATGTTCAACTGATAATAAATTTCGCGGCCATTTTGTTCCTGTTTCACGAGATGGCATTCGCTAAGAATACGCAGGTGTTTGGATACTGCCTGCCTGCTGGTCTCAAAATGTTCGGCGAGGGCGTTTGGCGTCATGGCATTCACGGCAATCAGCAGGATAATGGCCCGCCTGGTTGGGTCTGCTATGGCCTGGAAAACATCTCTTCTCATCTTCAAAAAATTATTTATGAAACTATTCGGTTGCCCGTCCGAATGGTCAAAAATAATGGCCATAAAAAATGGCCGGGCACACAAATATATGTGCAACCGATCGGTTTCGCAAATTTATTTCTCTTTTTTTTGCAAAACGCTGTTTTTTGAGTTGATTTTCAGGGATTTAATTTTACTTGTGGGAGAAATTTCTACAAAAGACCGCCTAACGTATATAGGTTTGATCTTCGTGATTTACAAATTAAGTAGTGTAAAGGAAGCGGGAAACAAAGCAACCCGGGAGGTAAAAAACAAAATGCCTGGCGCCTTACGGGCAGTATTTTTTCCGGAACTTTTCAAGTTTGGCAAATCCCTTAAGGGAAGCACCATTTAAAAGAAGACAGGCCGATCTTTTGTCATTATTGAGGAGATACCAGGTGGATAACATCAGGTCAAAAAAAGTTTCTGATTGTTCATGTAAAAACGCGGGTGTGGAAGTGGGTGCCCTGCGTGCGGGTTTCGCGAGAAAACCGGCAACAAAAGTGGTATCTGCCTGTCTTGAATATTTTGTTTTCAATCGCACCGCCTTAAAAAAATCTTCTACACTCAAAGTGTCTTTTGGCGTGTAAGTACGCGCAATTGCGCGAAAATAATAATTTTCATAGGCTGTGCTGTCGTGATCTATGGCAACCGTTAAAAAATGAATTGATTTTTCGAAATCGCCGGCAAGAAAGTATTTAATCCCGGACCTTGTCAGGGTAAGATTGTCCTGGGAGAATAAACTATTGCAGGTCCAGCTAAGGATGAATAAAAGTCTGAGTTTCAAATTTCGTATAATAACGGGCAAAGATATCAATATCAGCAAACGAAAACAAGCCTTTCATTTCGGTGCTTGTCTACTGTTTCACCCATTGGGTGTTTTACGATTTTTGAAATAGTTTGGTCACTCCTTTGATTTTATCATCCCTTTCTCTAGTTTTAGATCGAAAACGCTGTTCTAAAATTAAGCGTCGCCCCTTGAAAAAGATTTTCTTTTTATCCCTGGTTTTGATCTTTCAGCTTGCTTTCAAAGCACAGCAGTCACTGCGTTTTCACAGGTTGAATGTCAACAACGGTTTGTCGCAGAATACAGTCATCTCGATAGTTCAGGATCACAACGGTTTTATCTGGATGGCTACGCAGGACGGGCTTAACCGTTATGATGGCTATACGTTTAAAGTGTACCGCCACACAGGCAACGATCCAACCACGCTGAGCAACAATTACGTGATGAACCTGGCGGTGGACAAAAGCGGCAATGTGTGGGCAGGCACTACAAACGGGCTGAACCGGATAGACGGGAAAACCGGACGCCTGACGCGAATAGACCTTTCAGGTGTTTTGAAGAACGCGTCTAATTATCGCATTCATGCCATCGCAGTTGGGGAAAATGGTTTCGTGTATTTTGGTATGAGCTGGGGTATTTTTTGTATAGACGCATCGGGGACAATCAGCATGGTGAGCGCAACCGGCAATGAGGTGCCTGGCGTTCAAATGATGGTTCAAAAAAACAAGCTGTGGATTTGCACCGGCACCAAAATCATTTGTTACGATTATATTTTAAACAAGGTAGATGAAACTGCGGTTTCAATAAACAACGGTTTAAGTTTACTTAACGTGCAGGGTGATTCGGTGCTTTACAAAACCCAGGAACGTTTGTTTTCGTTGGTGGATGGGAAAACCACTGAAGTTTACTCCCAATATTTTAATACTCCCGGTATCGAGCGGAAAACGGTGACAGTATTTAAAGACGGCGGTGACGATTGGATCTGTACAGAAAACGGCCTGATCTGGCAGAGGGGCGACGATACACTGCTCATTAAACACAACGAGGAGTATGAGTTCAGCCTGAGTTCTGATTACGTGTACTGTGTTTATAAGGACCGTTCGGGCCTGTACTGGATAGGTACTTCAAGGGGTGGCGTGTGTGTGTTTAATCCTCGCTGGCAGGCGTTTAAGATAATAAGCAAGCCTTTGGGCCTCCGTGTAGCAGTATGGAGCATTGCCGAGAAAGGAGATACCCTTATTCTGGCTACAGCCAAGGGAATTAAAGCGTACAGGAAAAAAAGGAATGTGTCGCGCATCACCGCACTATTTTTACCGGAGCAGGCACTCACCGAAATTGAACTGCCGGGGCTGCAGGAACACGTAAAGGATTTCCTCATCTCTTCGGTGAGTGTTGACGCTGGTTCCAATCTCTGGATTGGTACAGAGAACAACGGCGTATATTATTACGACTTTAATAAAAAACATCTAAAGGTGTTTCTACATTCAGAAAGTGATTCCACAAGTTTGGTCAGCAACAGTGTTCTGCACCTCGATACGCTTTCTGCGACCAGAATTGGTGTTTCAAGTCCTTTGGGCTTTTCTGAAATTGACATTCCCACCTTTAAAGTCACCCAGTTTTTTCTGACGCGGCTCCACAAAAATGTAAGCAACAACTACACTTTAAAAGCCTGGCCCGAAAGCAACAAGATCTGGTTCAGCAGTGCCTGTGGTCTTTGTGTTCTTGACAGAAAAAATGGAAGTGTTAGGCAACTTCTTCCTGATGAAAAAAATGTGGCTGAACAATATCACAACATTGTTTCCGACGTAAAAAAAGATTCCAGGAACCGGTATTGGGTGGCAACTCTTGGATATGGCTTATTGAATTTAGATCCGGCCACCGGAAAATTCAAAAGGTTCGGTCTCGCCGAAGGCTTGAAAAATGAAACGGTTCTTGGAATTTTGCCGGATGACAAACATCATTTGTGGTTGGGCACCAACGAAGGCATTGCAAAATTTGACACAGAGGCCGGTACTTTTGAGAACTTCGACGCGCATGAGGGTCTTGAAAGCAAGGAGTGTACTAAGAACGGCTTTTACAAGAGTGGCAACGGCGATCTTTTTTTCGGCACCATGTCGGGCCTTCTCGTCTTTGATCCTGATGCGGTGCGTGAAGATACTTCGTCGCTCAAAACAATTTTGACGGCCATTAAAATAAATTACGTCACCGTTGAAGACAGCAGCGAGTTTGTTTCGGGAAGTAACTTTTCACCGCGTTCCCTGAATCTCGATCACACGGTTAAAACAATTTCTTTTGAATTTGCGGCACTGCATTTTTTGGGCGCAGAAAATGTGCAGTACAAATACAGGCTCGATGGATTCAGCGATGCCTGGGTCACCGTTACTTCAGCCGGCAGGAATGCGATCTACACCAACCTGCCCCCCGGGCGTTATACATTCAATCTTATCCCGCTGTTGCATGGCAAGGAAATGGCCGCTGGCGGTCTTTCATTTACTATCATTATGAAGCCCCCTTTCTGGCTTACCTGGTGGTTCCTCCTTTCTGTAGTCATCTGTGGTATCCTGCTCGTTACTTTTACTGTGCGCTACCTCTCACAGCGTAAACTTAAAAATAAACTCAAACAGGTGGAAGCCGAGCAGAAACTGCAAAAGGAAAAAGAACGCATCTCGCGCGAGTTACATGACAACGTGGGTTCGCAGCTCACCTACATAATTAAATCACTCGACAACCTTTCATACAAATCGGGGCACGATGACAAGCAGATGGTGCGCCACCTCGATGCCCTGGGTGAGTTCTCGCGCGACACCCTTAGCCAGTTGCGGGAGTCGATCTGGGCCATTAACAGCAAAGCCATCTCTGTAAGTGAATTGATTGCTAAGATCCATGAGTATACAAACAAAATAAACGACAGTTTTGAGAAAACACAGATAAAAGTCACCGGCATTTATGAAGTGGACACGCCCCTGACACCCACTATTGCCATCAACAGTTTCAGAATCTTACAGGAAACAATCACCAATAGCCTTAAATATGCAGAAGCCAGCTGTATTGAGATCATCATACAACAGCAGGGCAACCAGGCTTTGGAATTTATTGTGAGCGACAATGGTAAAGGATTTGAACCGGGTAACCTGAAACGCAAGGGGTACGGGTTGGAGAATATCCGCTCAAGGGCTGCAGAGATAGGAACAGAACTCAAACTGAATTCTGCGCCCGGTAAAGGTACCCGGATTTGTTTTTTGGTTGAAACGCAATAATATGGCATATGCCTTATTTTAATAAGACAAATAAATAGCATTTTTGGAATTTACTTTTTTGGGATATGATAAAAATAGCCATTGCTGAAGACAACGCTGCGCTTGCCAGGGCAATCTGCGATAACATCGCGATGAACGATTCGTTCGGCCTTTGTTTTGTTGCCGTGAACGGTGAGGAACTGCTCTCACAGCTCCCGGGAAACCTGCCCGATGTCATATTGATGGACATCAATATGCCGGTAATGAACGGCATCGAAGCTACAAGGCAGGTTAAGACTCTTTATCCTGACATCAAAATTGTAATGCTTACAGTATTCGACGATGGCGACAATATATTTAATTCGATTCTCGCCGGGGCCACCGGTTATGTATTGAAGGATGAAAAACCCGCGCGGCTTTTTTCAGCCATTGAAGAAGCCGTGGAGGGTGGCGCGCCTATGTCGCCGGTCATCGCTCAAAAAACTCTCACGCTGTTGCGCGGCAAAATACCTGAATCGGTTCCCGAAAACAATGAGTATCATTTATCTAAACGGGAACTCGAAATCCTTAACTTTCTTTCTTTGGGTCTTGACTACAATCAGATCGCAGATAAAATCTTCATCAGCCCGAAAACGGTGCGCAAGCACATCGAGAATATTTATTCCAAACTGCAGGCCCACAACAAGGTAGAGGCCATTTCAATTGCTAAAAAAAATCGCCTTATTTAAACGGGACATATTTTAATTTTATCGCGCCAAAATTTAATCCATGAGGTGTGCGCTTATTTGCGGCAATGTGTAAGCCGTGAAAATACGGCATTTGCCGTATTTCTCTTTTGAAATTTTAAGATTTAGTTTGTGCCGGCAACAACCCGCGCTCATGTTTTTAAACCCGCTCATCTTAACCCCAGGCCTGTCGGCATTCAGCGCCCGCCTGCTTATCTGTTTGTTGTGCAGCGGCCTTTCTTTTCATGTTGCGGCACAAACCCATACTATAGTTTCAAAAACTGTGCTTGAGAATCTGGGACCCAATGTCAATTCCGGGGCTTCAGAGATCCACCCCGTTATCAGCGCAGACGGTAAAACTTTGTATTTTGTGAGAGACAGCCATGTGGAAAACTATAGCACACAGGATGTCTGGTTTTGTGAAGTACTGGGTTCCGGCTGGGGCCCGGCGGTGCATCCCAGGCAACCACTCAATTACCGCGGCAAGTCCTCCGGTATTTCCAATGTTTCCACCGATAACAATCAGCTGCTGGTAAGAGGCGCGTTTGAGGACGGAGAGTATACAGGCAGCGGACTGTCTGTGATAGAGAAAAACAAAAAAGGAGAATGGAAGGATCCTAAAAAGCTCGAGATCGTCAACTTCAGCACTTACTCAAACATGGGCAATACCAATAACTCTGTGCTCACCCCCGATGGCAAGCACCTGCTGTTTGCTTTCTCCGACGCATCTAACGGTAACCGTCATGAGTTGTATGTAAGTCATCTCGTGTTAAAGGACAAGTGGCACAAACCCTCTTCAATCAAAGACTTTACAAGGTTTGTGAGCAAAGCGCTAAATAACAATACCTGGACTGAACCCCAGCTCATCAAATCTCTAAGTGCCCGTGAGTTCAATGAGTTTGCGCCGTTCATGGCAGCTGATGGCGTTACCCTTTATTATTCCTCAAACAAAACCGGTGGCTTTGGCGACCAGGATATATGGATGGCCAAACGTCTGGATGATACCTGGCAAAAATGGTCGGAACCGGTAAACCTTGGCAATACAATCAACTCCGACGAATGGGATGCTTATTATACGCTCGACGCCCGTGGTGAAGACGCTTACATGACCTCTTATAAGAACAGCCTGGGCAGGAGCGACATTATCAAAATAAAACTGGTGGCCGAATTGCGCCCCAACCCGGTAATTCTCATCACTGGCAAAGTGTATAACGCCAAAACAAAGGAACCATTGGGAGCAAGCATTGAATACGAAAACCTGGTGGATGGTAAAAATGTCGGTGTCGCGCAATCCAACCCTTTAACAGGTGAATACAAAATTGTGTTGCCCTATGGCAGGAACTACGGATTTATGGCTTATACCGATAAATTTATTTCCGTTTCTGATAATCTTGACCTTTCTGCAATTGCTGAGTACAGGGAGATTACACGTGACCTCTACCTTGTACCGCTTGAAGTGGGAAATACCATTCGTTTGAATAATGTTTTTTTCGACGTGAACAAATCGCTGCTTCGGGCCGAATCCTATCCTGAACTCGAGCGCCTGGCGGGGCTTATGTCGCAGAACAGCAAAATGCAGATCGAGTTGTCGGGACATACAGATAACGCAGGTTCGGACGAAGCCAACCTGAAACTTTCAGACGACCGTGTTAAATCGGTGTATGAATATATGATCTCGCTTGGCGTTAACGCAGAACGTTTAAAGTACAAAGGTTACGGAGAAACGAAACCTGTCGCAACCAATGATTCGGAGGAGGGCCGGCAACAGAACCGGAGAGTTGAGTTCGCCATCCTTAAAAATTAAAATGTAACCACCAACACACAACATACCATGAAAAAAAACGTAACTACCTTCTGTCTTCTTCTGCTCGCTACCCTGACAAAGGCGCAGACCGTTGGCATGAATTGCCAGTATTTCCCAGGCTTGCAGGTGGGCTTTGTAAGTGTAAAAGCTACAAACAACGCCCAGTTCAGCAAATACAGGTTCGGGGCGGCTACGCCGCTACTAATGATCGACCGGATCACTAATCGCTGGTATGTCAATATGGACTTCAACGCCTTGTATTATGCGGCTACCCAAACCAACAAAGCGAACGACGACAGGATTAAGATCTCAAAGGCCGAAGGTGGCTTGTATGCGGGACGCGTGGGCTACATGTTCGGCGAAAAAGACGATTTCAGGTTTGGCGTGAATGGTAATATCGGATTTTTGACATCTAACCTTGATTCCATTGACAGGCCCCTTAAACAAAGAGGGTATATCAACTATGGTCTGGGTGTACTGGCCTATAAAAAGATCGGCAAATTCAGGGCCGTAGCCAAGGTGGGCTATGAACTGTACCGTAAAAAGAATTTTATCACCAAGGGCAGCGGTTTTTATCTTGAGGGCACGCTTGGTTATTCTTTTTTCCAGAAATACGGACTCTCGGTAATGCCTTGCTTTTACAGTAAAAAGTTCGATTATATCCCACTGGCTGAAAAATCGGCAGGTACCATGACCGAAGCCAAAGGCAAAGTGCGCTCCTTCGTTCTCCGTGTAGGTTTAACCAAATTTTTCTAACCCTTATTAAACGTCTATGAAAACAAATTTATATACAGCAGTCTTTTTAATAATGATCGCAGCAACAAACAGGCTTAACGCGCAATCCATCTCTTATACCTATGAGCATGATGATCCTTTCGATATAAAAAATTTCTCCGCCACCATCGATCCTTTTTTTATTGATGTGAACGGCCACAACGGTTATTCATTTGGATGGGGTGCGCGCGCTGAATTCATGGCCGGTAAACGCCTGCTTGTTAATTTCGATATGCGTACCGGTTTTGGTACCAACCTATACAGGAAATCGAATGAGAACACCCGCAATTATTTTAATATGGAAGGTGGATTAGGACTGGTGCTGGTTAACCGCATGAAACGTAAAAATGTGCCTATCATCCTCAGCCAGACCACTTCGGGCAATACCAAAACAACGGTGTACATCAAAGGCGGTGTTCCGGCGAATTGCAGGTTTTTATTCGCGCTGCGCGGAGGTTTTCTGCAATACACCAACAGTCTTAATTATGAGAAGATCGCCGACAGCCTTCTTACCTTTAACGATATCACCTACCGCGAAGCCAAGACAGGCAATGTTTTTAAAGACACCATCTCTGATCTCGGCACAGACATCGCGCAGGTGGGAGGCATTTATATCCCAGCTGTTTACGCCGGATTACAGTTCAGGCGGATCAGGAATTTGCTGATCGACGTGTCGGGATGGGGCTACAGGGGTAATATGATGTATTCTGATTTTTATGTGGATGTTCTTTTTGCGCCTCTCATTGGCATCAAGGATTTTAAAAATCCCGACGGTACCACCTATAAAGTAAAGCACCAGGAAACAACCAACCTCGGCTGGCGTCTCGGCTGGTTTCTGAGGAAACCGAAGGACCAGGGTTTCAGCTTTAAACTGGAGATAGGCAGTCGTCCTGGTTTTAAAGCACCAAAAAACACCAATGTGCCTGTTAACAAAAGCAACATGTATTGTATGATGACTTTTGGACTTTATATCCCATTAAAGATCAAACCTTTTTATGATGGCGAATAATTAGGTAAAATGATTTGTTTCAACCAAAATCATAAATAACAAAGTCGCTGCACTTAGGGTTTGCAGCGGCTTTGTATTGTAGTAGCGCGTGACAATTCAATAAATGATAGTTGCGTTGCTAATCGTTGATGACCCTTAGAATCCGAAATCTCTTTTCGATTCCCGGAGCAGACACTGTAAGGTTATCTTTTTCCTTGTGACCTAACAGCGCCATGCTGATAGGGGAGAGCACAGAAACGCGCCTTGACTTCAAATCCTCTTTGTGCGGCAACACTATCCGCAGCCTGATAATTTTTTTAAGAAGAGAGTTCCAGAAAACTACAAGTGAATTTAAACGAATGGTTTTTTTTGAAATGTCTTTTTCCTTAATTATTTTTAATCGCTTAAGAAGCACATTAAGAAATTTGATTTCGTGTTTCTTTTGACTGACAATGAGTTGACCAAGTTCATGGTGGTCTGTTTCAGAAATTACCTGTTGCATAAAATAAAATATGTGTAAATAAATGATAGCGAGAAACGCAGCTAACTCCTTTGGGGATTCAATGGATCGGTGATCTGTTTGAAGGACGGAGTTGAGTGTCCCCGGAAAATGACTAATCCGGGGCCTGTGTATTAAAGACCTTGTTGTTTGAGGTAAAAATAATTCCACATTTAAACATATAAACGAAAACCATTTTTTTATTTGTTATTGTGCTCAAGAATTGTGTTTTCTCAAATATATGGTTAATCTACGCGGACATATTTTAATAAAGGTTAAAACAGCGCATTTTTGCTGAGGTAGTAGGCAAAAAGGCAGTTCTTAAATTAAATTTTGGTTTTACGTATTTATTTTAAGGAAAAAATGAAAAGGAAGTGGGCTCATAACGGAGTGTGTTATTAATCTAGGTTAATGTAATTTGAAATTATAATTAGGATCTTTGATCTAATTTAAAATTAGAAACGTACCATGGAATTTGGATTAATCACCTTCGCCGACATGATCCCCGGGGCAGGCCCCGGAAATGCTGTAACTACCCATCAGCGTGTGAAAGACCTGATGGAAGAAATCAAACTTGCAGATGAAACTGGCCTGGATGTTTTTGGCGTGGGTGAACATCACCGCCCCGACTATGCTGTATCTTCTCCCGCTACTATATTGGCGGCCGCCGCCGTTGTTACCAAAAAAATTAAATTGGCAAGCGCGGTAACCGTGCTGAGCTCCGACGATCCGGTAAGGGTTTTTCAGCAATTTGCGACTGTGGACCTGCTTTCTGATGGACGGGCCGAAATTATGGCCGGCAGGGGATCCTTCATAGAGTCATTCCCTTTATTTGGTCAGGACCTCGATCACTACAATGAATTGTTCGCGGAAAAGCTGGAACTACTATTAAAAATCAATAGTGCTGAAAAGATCTCCTGGACCGGGAAACACCGTGCCTCTTTTACAGAGCGCGGTATTTATCCGAGGCCATTACAATCATCACTGCCTGTATGGCTCGCTGCTGGGGGCACGCCGGCTTCTGCGGTAAGGGCTGCAAAATTGGGTTTGCCACTGATGCTTGCAATTATTGGCGGTAAACCCGAACAATTTGTGCCTTTTATAAAACTCTACCGTGATACGGCAAGAATGGAAGGCAGAGATGATAAATCACTGCAGCTTGGTGTCAACAACCACTTTTACGTCTCTGAAAATTCACAGGACGCCGGCAAAGAATTCTATCCCTATTATTCCGAAATGATGGGGAGGATAGGAAGAGAAAGGGGCTGGCCGCCTCTGAGCGCCGAACAGTATGAGTTCCTTCGCTCGCCGAAAGGCGCATTGATGGTAGGCAGCGTGCAACAGGTTGTCGAAAAAATACTCTATGAATTTGAACTTTTCGGAAATACACGTTTTCTCGCGCAGGCGAGTGTGGGGCATGTTCCACACGAACTCACCATGAAATCAATTGAACTTTTTGGAACGAAGGTGGTGCCACAGGTAAAGGCGGCTTTGAAGTTAAAAAACTGAGGCTGCTCTGTATAGTCGCGTTATACACGCGAAACATGAACAATTTAATAAACAAAAATGGAAACACAATATAAAATACCCGCAAACACCAGAATTGGTCACGTTCACCTTAAGGTAGCAGACCTTAAAAAAGCACTTGATTTTTACTGTGGAATACTCGGCTTTGAAGTCACAACCCTATATGGACCCGACGCGGCATTTATCTCGGCAGGCGGATACCACCACCACATAGGTTTAAATACCTGGTATAGCAAAGGTTCAGAACCGGCTCCGCAAAAATATCCTGGATTATTTCATACGGCAATTCTGTATCCTACAAGAAAAGATCTTGCGGAAATATTCCTGAAGGTGAAAAAGGCAGGCTATCATATCACCGGCGCTTCCAACCATGGGGTTTCGGAAGCAATATACCTTGACGATCCGGATGGTAATGGCGTTGAACTTTATTGGGACAAACCAAAAGAAGAATGGCCAAAAAATAAAGATGGCAGTTTGGGCATGTACACCAAAGCCCTTGATCTGAATGATCTTGTCAAAGAGTTGGATTAACCAGGCCCCTATGCCCTGTTTAAACGCAATGTAAATTTCTTCGCTTTTTATTGACCAGCAGCATCCCCTGGGGTAACCCGGGAGTTTATATCAATTTGCCGGAAAGCACAGACATATGTATATTTAATGTTGTTTATACATTTTAAATAACATTTCTAAAAAACCGGACTATGGCAAACAAATTTAAAGTCACTCTTTTTTTCCTGATCGTAATTAACTCTCAGTGCCTGGCAAACCATGGTTTAAATGCGCTGCCAGACGAGAGACAGATTGCTGGGTTTTTTGCTTATATCCTTGGGGTGCATGTATTGAGCATTTTCGCGTTTTTGCGGAGACTTATCTGGTTACGCGTGGTTAGTGGCGTTTTATATGCCCCGGTTCTGGTTTTGCCGCTACTGTTATCTTTTTTTAGTCCGCTTGCCGGTGTTTTAATATTTACACTTGTAATTGCATTTTTCGTTTTTGTTATTGTGAGAAAACGAAAATGAAATTGGCTTTTCAACAGGTTCAAGGGAGGTCATGGCAAAAAGCCCCGCCAACCATGCAGCGGGGACTTTTCAGCAGTATACGATTTTAGATTATTAGCTATTTAGATTTTCGCGTGGCTTTTTTATTTGCAGGCCTGCTGTTTGTTTTTTTAGCTGGTTTTGCAGACTTTTTTTGAGACATTTTTTTTGTCATCATCTTTTTTGCCGTCTTTTTTTTCGGAGCCACCTTCTTTGCAGTAGATTTAGCAGTCGCTGTCTTCTTTTTGGCGATTTTTTTGGTTGTTTTTTTGACCGCCGCTTTTACTACAGCTCGTTTTGTTTTTGAGGTAGAAGCCTTTTTGGTAGTAGCGACCTTTTTAATTTTGGAGGCAGGGGTTGACATTTTTTTAGAGTTCGCACGGGAGCGTGGCTTTTTCTCTTTTTCATTTTTGATGTCATTCACTTCAACCACCTGTGGAAGAGGTGCAGCTACCGCAACCGGCGCCTGGTGAATAAGTTCTAAGGGATCTGCGGTGTTTTTAGCCTCTGGGATCTGAACAATAGCTTTTTTGACAGGAGTTTGTTTTAACTTGTTTGCCTGGTTGTGCGCGGCGTTTTGAGCCTTGTGATACAGTGCAACTCTTGAATAACGTGCCATAATTTTTAGTTTTAAGTGTTAATACATATTTCTGTATATAACCTAAGCAAAAGTACTGCCAGCGGGTTATTTTTTCCCGATTTGGCAAGTGCAGGCCTTTACCTTCTGAACCAGCAGGTCGGATCTAAGGGAATTTTGTTACGCTATGATATTCTTCATCCGTTACTGGTTGCATCCAGTTTACCGTTATGCCTTCCTTATAATTTGTAATGACAATATGAGCCATTTTACACTCTGCCGATGCGCCATGCCAATGCTCGATGTTTTCAGGAATGTTTATTACCTCTCCTTTTTTAATAACCTGTGCCGGTTTGCCTTTTTCCTGGTAGTAACCGTCGCCTTCAATTACTATAAGCACTTGTCCTTTTGGATGTGTGTGCCAGTTGGTTCTCGATCCAGGCTCAAAGGTTACACAGCCCGACGAAAACTCATTGTTCTTGTCCTGCGCAACCAGGGGATGTAGAAAAGCATTTCCTGTAAACCATTCTTTGGGCAATGGCTGCCCTTTCGGGAAAATTTCTGAAGTTTCCATATTCGTATTTTGGTTTGAGTCGTAGTTACCAATAGTGGTTGCGGTAATTAAAGCTACGACTAAATTTTTCATTTGTAAGTTAAGATTAATTCCAAAGAAATTGGTTACACGAAATTTCCCCCGGCATATTCAAAGGTCGGCTGGACGGACGTATTTAAAAAGAAGAACCACAAAATGACAATTATTGACCGATTAGGATAATGTCAAGAACAAAAAGGCCTTGAAATTTATGCATATGTGTTAATGCCAAGCCACTTACATATGTTATGTCGGGCTAATGAAGGTTTTGCTTTGGCAGATATTATGCGTGATTTTAAGAAGTTTACCTCAAAAAAAATTATTCAGAATATAAAACAAGAACCTGAAAGCCGAAGAGCATGGCTTTTAGAAATTTTCTCGAAAGCTTGTGAGAATTTAAAAAGAGTATATGACTATAAAGTGTTGAAGATGGAATAGTTGAAAGACCAGTAGATTATTTATAAAGTAACGCAAGGAACTATGCGGAACTTGATTCGCTGATTGGAATAGAATTGATTCCGCATAAACTGAAGACAGTGCGGTAATGTACGGCGCACGGATTGCAAATCCGCGCGAACGGGATTTCTAAGAAGGGATGGCCGTGCGAAGATCTTTTCTTTTTCTTCATTTAATGAATGAACAATAAATATTTATATTAATTCACACGACGAAGTGATCGTGTATTCTTTTAACTGATTACTTTGAACATCGAAATAAACCGAGTTAATCGTTTTGTCTCCTTCGTTACATTTTTCAATCGCGTGTTGTTTTTTCATTTTACCCGTGTTGCTTTTACCTGTACTGCCTGGAATGCCGGGGTAAGTAGAGGTGCTTTTACATTCGCATGTATAATCTTTTTTACAGGAGGTTAAACTTGCAATGATTATTGCCGACAAAAATATTTTTTTCATGATATGGTGGGTTAAATATCTATAGATCGAATATACAATAAATTACGGAACTAAAAAGTTTCCGTTCGCGCGGATTTGTGAGTAAGGCACCTGCGTTGGGCAAACCGAGCGCAGAGTATAACGTACACGGGTTGCATTCCGATAGCTATGGGAACAGCGTGAACGGGGTTCAGAAAATCTTTCTCTCCAGAAAATCCCGGCAGTGCATTAACAGTTCGCCACGGCTTTTGCAGGTAATGTTAATTATTCGGAATGGCTCACCTTTTGCAAGACGCCAGGTCCATTGATCAGTCGTTTTGATAGTTCCATTATCATACCACCAGGCGGTGTATTGTTTTGTTGCATCCTTCCTGACCTGTGCTGTCAGAATAACACGATTGCCAATCGAGGTTTCCTCTACCTGTTCTACATCGAAGCCCGAACCTTTCCAGCACAAAGCGGGCGGGTGATCGCTTTCAAAGGCTTTAACCGCGGGTTTTATGTATACCAACAAACTGTCTTTCCTGAATTCCATCACACTGTCCTGCCGCCTGGTTTTCGAAAACCCTTTGAGTATGAGCTTCTCCAGCTTTTCATCGGTCACTACAGTTTTTGATTTTTGCTCTACACTTTTAAATGAAAAGAACAGCAGCGTAAACGCGATAAGCGGAAATACAAATGCCGTGCGCCGCATGCGTAATACAGGGGTATAGACCTGCGGCTGACGTCCGTATTTTTTAACCTGTTTGTTGATCAACCAATGCAGCGGCAGCGCCACGTACACGAGCAGCGAGAAAATGCCGATCAGCTCATGCGACAAAGTGCCAGGCATCGATTTAAAAAGAACAATGATCACAATGCGCAGAAAATTAGACGCTATTAACAGAGCACAGGCAGTGACAAAGGTCATACATAAATGAAACAGTGGCAGTGTACTCCGCCATTTTTTTTCAGAAAGACCTAGGAGCAGCGTGGTAAACGCCAGCCCGGTGTTAAACATATTTAATCCCAGGCAGGCTTTGTCCACATTAAATATAAAGCCATCGGGCAGTGTGAAATAATTACCGTGGCAGGTCACAGGGTAGCCAACAGCATTTAAGAGATCAGCGGCATAGTGGCTCATGGCTAAACGAAGACTGAAGGTGAACATAGTCACCAGGTAATGCAGGGCAGGGGAAATACTGATTAAAAAGATAAGCGGAAGCAGGCCTATTTTTCCAAAGCGGCTCTCGATGCTGTAAAATAAAAATGCACCAAGCGCCAGGAATAAAAAGAGTTTCATACACAACGTATAATAGGCCAGCAAAAACAGGAGGGCTGCATAAAAATAACGGTTCGAAAAAACGCCTTTTTCCCGCACCCTGAATACAAAAGGCGCTATCAGAATGCCCATCAGGATCTGGAACTGCGGAAAAAAATAATTACGTAGCAGGCATATGCTGCTGCCCGCAATGAGCAGGGGCAGCAAAACCGCGCTGTACTGTTTTAAAGGGAAGTTCTTCATAAGTGCGGCACTGCTAAACGTTTTTGCTTTACAATATGACGGAGAATAAAAAAAGCGACGAGGCCTATGAGCAGCCATTCATGGGGTTCAGGCACAGCGCCACCGCCAAGCACGGAGGCGTTGCCAAGCGTATTTGTATTTTTATGGATGCCCATGCGCTCATAGTCAGCCAGGCTTTCCAATACGATCATACTTGTGATGGGGCTTACCACATAGGCTTCTTCCGCTTCCCTGAACAGCTCATTCTCATACTTATCCTTTTCAAAATAAACAGGTCCTATCTTACGGAGCAGGTCGTTATAAGCAAATATACGCATCAGGTGATCTGGCGCGGTACTGTTTGCTTCAGAGCTATCCGCTGCTGTTTTTGTAAGGGCCATGTGACTGTCCGGCAATACGGTAACCGTTGTATCTTCGTGATAATGCTCCAGCTGGCCGCTGTTGATCTTTTTAATGGCTTGTTGTAGGGGCAGGGCATTGTAATTGACCAGGCGCAGCTCCCGCAGTGAACGCCAGAACGGGGACAGTTCCTGACCGATGTTGATGACCTGCAACGGGACATGGTTATTGGCCAGGTAGCTGGTAAAGCGGTCGGACACATCGCTGTTCTTCAGATCTCCGAGTATGGGCGAATGGTGTGGTGTTTTGGTAACGATCACCGACTGTGCGGGCTTCTCTATATCATAAATAAAAGGTACAGAGAATTTATTTTCGCTGCTGCTTTCCCATATACGGTCTTTATTTTCTGCGGTGATCAGTGTTTTTTCCGGGAGCCAGGCATACACCTGCTTACCGCCCATGCTGTGCAGCAGGTTGTCGTACTCTTTCCTGTTCCACTCACTGGTGATGTCAAGGAACACCTCTTTTACATCCAGCTTCAGCAGCTGTGGCGCCGGTTCCTGCACGGTGTATTTATATCCGCCGAAATAAAAAGCGGTCTTGCTTAATGCTGGCTTTAACAGGTTGATCTGCCAGTAGGGCAAATAATCACCCTGGTGGATGTAGTTCCCATCGGCCTGCAATACAAAATCTTCGGGTAAATCGCCGGTCAACTTCGTGTTATTGCCGGGCAGGATCTGTGTTACTTCCATGGCCTGCTTTGCATCGGGCCCTTCAAACCAGACATTCTCCAGTTGAAGCGCATTCGCCACCAGCTTAAGTGGTGTTGTGAAGCCTATCTTGAATTGCCTGTCTTCTGCCGGCGTGCAGGGAAAAATATTCACGGTGATGGTATTCCCTTCGCGCCAGTGAACAATGGCTGGGTCCCTGCGCTCTGTGCCCACGATGCGCGTGTAAGCGCTGTCGGCGCGTTGATTTGTAGTTAAGCGTGACTTCTCTTCCCTGCCATTGATCCACAGAGATAAGGAGGTAACAATGCTGCCATCGGGCACATGAAATGTATAGAGCGCTTCCTGTGTGGAGCTTGTGAACCAGGCGTCCCTATTATCCTTTGAAGGATCATTGTGTATACGCATGGTTTTTTCATGATAGGCTAAACGGTATTCGGGAAAGAGTCGGATATTGGTGGACACGGCAGAAGTAGACAGGCTAATGCCGGTCCACAACTTGCGCGTGGTGGCATGCCGGTAATCCCTGCGGATGTTGAGAATGTTCTCCACAGTATTCCTGTCGATACCTACATCACCAAACATACCCAGTGCTAGCGTAGAGAGTGGGTTGTGATAGCGGCTGTCACCCTCGTTGTCAAACATAAAGCCACTTCCCCAGAAGCGTTGTGCCTTGTAAGTCGACATCAGGATCTCTTCCGTGAGCGCGTCGTCAGGTAGTTTCTGCGCCAGGTAAATGGCATCGGGCAGGCGGTTAGAGAATTTAATATTCTGCTCGGCAATCGTTTCCTGGATATTCGATTGCA
>JAZKFC010000038.1:13144-45454 GCA_040386615.1 Bacteroidota bacterium | reverse complement strand
AGGTAGATGGCAAGGATAAAAAGTGGCAACAACAAACCCGGCAAAATCCACAAGCGCAGTTTTTTTTCAACCTTGCTGTTTATGAAATGAAGCAGGACAAGTAACCAGGCCAGAGGTACAAAACTATGCACAGAAATGCCCAGCGCGAGCATGGCGATACAGGATAACGGCAGCAAGGGCATCAGGTAGAGCGTCATGTAAACCGTTAGTACCAGCGATGCACCGGTGAGTAGCAGCACACCGATCTTTAAGGGCGAGGGCAAATTGGTGTAATATGGAAACACCAGGAATAAAGGAACGGAGAGCAAGGTGTATATGTTCAGCCAGGTGGGAAATCGGGCAAACACATTCATCTCCTGGTTCAGAGAAAACGCGCTAATGGTGAGCAGCACCACGACGTTAATCCAACAAGCCTGTGAAATAGAAGGACGCGGTGAATCAAAGCGCATTTTGCTACTCAACAGAACAACCAGGTAAGCAACAGAAATTCCGTAATTAAGAAAGAACACCTGTGAGAAGAAATTGGTTTGAGCATCGCGGTGCGTGCCAAAAAGATAAATGCCCATAGAAACGGCGCATAACAGCAGGCCGATGCGGTATGGGGTGATGTAGTGGTGGTGGGTGTTTGTTTTCATTGCTGTGGTTTTAACGTTTGGTTATTGATTTTATTTTGCTTTGCTTGTTTTTTGTTCAAATAGGGAAGTTTTAACCTGCTCAAAATTTTCGGTCAGGATACATTTCAGGTCGATAGTTGAAATGTCCCTGCATGTTTTCCCACGTTTGTAAGAAGATCTGAAATAGGACCATTGACCCGGAAAAATGAGCCACGCGCCGAATGAGGTACCGAAGGATGCAATGGACGTTTTACCATTTCCTTTTAAAAAAAATTGCAGGGCCACTTCATCTTTCAGCGAGATAGAATAATCAAAGAGCACATGGTACAGATCATGCGATTCAGCCCGGGCAATAGGTTCCAGCCTGTTTTTCTTTAAAAACTCCCCAAGCGTTTTACCAACGCTTCCTTCAGGAAACCGGAGAAGCCTGGCGGTACTCAGGTTCCATGGTTGTTCTTTGATGCCGGTATTAAAAACCAGAGGCCCTAACAGGTGTGCCGTCCAGGAGTTGATCTGTTCGTGGATTTGCAGCAGGAAGCTAAAACGTGTTTGAAGTTGTTCTGTAACTGATTTCATATTGTTTGGGTATTAAGACGGTTTATTTTTTTGAGAATGTAAGCGAGGTAAAGAAATCCGAAAAGACCGAAAGAGCAATCGATGAGTTGGTGAAAAAAGGGAATGTTGCGTACGGGTCCGCATACAAAGGCCAATGGAAATATAAGCAGGCAGGCAACCATGCCTATTTGAAGATTGACCTTGTGTTTTACGGGATCTAAGAATACAGGGATAAAGAACAGGGCGATAATGATGTGGGCAAAAGCCAGCCAGTCGGTTCCATAAAGCATTACGGCAGGTGTAGCATGTATGTTGTTGTAAAGCTGTATGACCCATTGCTCTAAAAAATCCGGAAAAGTATCACGGTGTAAAAACAAAAAATCAATTTCGGTTTGCAGGGGAAAAGCGGTAACACCGCTGAGCACAAGCAGAAGAATAAAGCTGCTGAGGTGGAGTTGTAGGGTTTTCATATGGATTTGTTTTTATGTTTTATTTAAAAAGTACTTTGTAATTCAAAGTAAATGAGCAAAAAAATTTATTTTTTAGGCCGCAGCAATTTTTCGAGGGCGTCCAGGTGCTCTTCAAAAGCTTTGATGCCTACTTTAGTTGCGCTGTATGTAGTGAGTGTTTTTTTACCGGCAAATTCTTTCTTAATGTGTATGAGACCTTCCTTCTCGAGGGCAGCGGTATGGCTGGCCAGGTTGCCGTCTGTTACCCGCAGTACATCTTTCAGCGAATTAAAATCTATACTGTCGTTCACCATCAGCACGCTCATAATGCCCAGGCGTACTCTGTTCTCAAAGGCCTTGTTCAGCTTATGTATATCGTGTTTGATCATGTTTGGTACAGGTTAGGATTGACGATCGTATTTAAACCAAAGAATGAAACCATAAATAATATGCAGCACACCAAAACCAAGGGCCCAGAATAACAGGCCTTTGCCCGTATAAAAGCCCGCCAGTAAACCCAGTGCTATTTCAAGGTACCCCAGGTAGCGGATGTCGCTCTCGGTATATTTGCTGCTGCTTACCAGCGCCAGTCCGTAAAACAGTAACATAGCAGGGCACACCAATATAATATAGCCATGGTAAAGAAGCAGCAGGCAAAATACCCCGCCGGTAAACAATGGAATGCTCATGCTCCAGAACACATTTTTGCTGCTGTGGTCGAACAGGCTGCGGTTATGCTTTTTAGCTTTGCGGGCGGTAAGGAACAAAGCTGTTGCTATCGAGAGCACGAGAACCCCCAGGCAAATTCCTATACAATCCAACATCAGGTCATAATAGTTAACCGCTTCTGTATACCGGTTCACCAGGATGTCGCTTGATCTGCCCAAAACCTGTTGTCCGAGCCAGGCGCCGATCAAAGCGTAGATTCCCGCAAATACGCCCGAAAGGCCACTCAGGGAAATAAACTTCGAGGAATCCTTCATCATCTTGCGAATATCCTGCAGAGCTTCTAATTGTTGTCTGTCATTTTCCATGTTAAAGCACTTTATGGTGCAAAGTTAAAAACAAAAATCTAATTTGCAAAATTAATATCAAAAAAAATTATTGTGGTTTAACGGGGGAGCCGGAACTGAACTTTTTGATAAACCCTTTTTGAATGATTTTCAGGGAATTAGAATGTTGAGTAACTCAATTTTATTCCACATGAGTGAAGGCTGTGCAGTAGTGTATAGTGTTCTATTTGTCAGTTTCTTTTATTGAATTCTTTAAATGATTTCACTTGACTTGAAGATTATGTGGTAATGTATGGCGCAAGGGCTGCATTCTGATAGTTATCGGAACAGCGAGAGCGGACATTTTAAATTTTTGGAATTGAAACAATAGTAGGTTTAACTCTTTAAGACCGAATTTAATTTCCAGTCATGTCCGGAGGTATCAGTCGTCAAACCCGCTCCTCGAGGAGGTGGATTCCATTTTTTCTCCGTTCTCATCCCGTGCATAAACTGGCAGCTTAGCATAAATTCCCGGGCAATACAATTTTTTCTTATCTATATATCGAAGCCTAAAATCAAAGCCAAGAAAATAATTGGCCCATACGGATCCCTGGAAACCGAATCTGACCGCCGGTTTATCGGTTTGAAATTCGATAACTGGTCCTGCCGCAATACCTGCCACGCCAATGCCCGTTTGTGCTTCGCTATATAAACGAATACGCTTCCGTTCAAACTCCATAGCAAAATCAACACTGTGGGGAAAATGCGTGAAATTCCAATAAGCAACTTCAAGGGCATACGAAGCCTTTACCTTTTCTCCGCCAATGTTTATGTGCAACATAGGCCCTATCGTCCAAATGGTTTGGCCTGAAATCAAAGACGCACTGAACAGAAAAATGACACAAAGCACGGGCTTTATTATGAATGTCGTTATCAACTTCATTTTGATTTGTTTTGCAGAACGTTCAAAGATAAAAAAACTTATCAAAATATGATAAGGCCATCCTATTCCTTCAGTACCATAAAGCGAAAGGCCCCTCCGAAAATAAATCGAAAGGGCCTTTCTGCTTTACCGTACCCTGCACATTGAAATTATCGAACTTTGCGCGTGAAGCAGAACTCGTTCCTCGTTCGCTTCAGTACCATAAAGCGAAAAGCGGCACTCAAATGAATGAGAAACCGCTTTTCTGCTTTATGGTACCCCGAGCCGGACTCGAACCGGCACATCCGAAGACAATGGTGTTTGAGACCATCGCGTCTACCATTCCGCCATCGGGGCATTGTCCGCTGTCGGCGTGCTGCTGAAGCTTTAGCAGAGGCGGGCATTGCCCGCCGAAGCGTAAGCGCAGGCGGGGCAAAATTAAGTTTTGTTTTACAATAATCCAAAGGAAATTGCACGCCCACCCGATAATTCGTGTTTAAGAAAAATAAATGGCGTCAAAAAAAACCCAGAATTTTTAAACTAAGAGGAAGACAGATTTTATTCCCCCCCGTTTTTCTTACCTCCCGGCCAGCAGATAGGGCAGGGGCCTGCTCCACGGTATTTATGACCACGGCTACAGGTTTTCCAACCGCCAGGATTTTTAACGGCCGGTTTTATCGCGGCTATTGTTTTCATGTGTATTCTTAAACTCAAAACCGTCAATTTTTATGCCAGTAATAAGTGCTTGACACTGTGCCAGCCAGGTATTCAGCAATAAAACGAAAATTACATTTTGGAGGTAGAGCACGTTTTGTTTTACAGGATAATCGCCCTTTTTGTTTTGGCACAGTTTTGTATAGACTTAAATATAACCATTTAAAACCTATATATTATGTTACGTTGGGCAGCCATTTTTTTTGTGATCGCTTTGATTGCGGCACTTTTCGGATTCACCGGCATCGCGGCAGGCGCCGCAAGCATCGCCAAGATCCTGTTCTTTATTTTTGTGGTACTGTTTCTCATCGCCATTATCGGTGGTACTTTACTGGTAAAAAAGAAGTAGTTACTTATCTTGTATTTTAAAAGGGGTTCATGTTTATGGGCCCCTTTTTTTTTTTGATTTTATTGCACAGCAACCCTGGTGTCACATGGATTTGCTGAACAAGTGGAGATTTTTACCCAGTTTGCCTGATATAAATTCAGGTTTTTTACGACAGGATACCGGGTGGTGGCCCCTTCTTATCTTCGGGCAACGCAATAAATTCCTGGTCATCGAGTGGTGGCAATATGATCCTGCCTTCTTTCCAGTCCGATTTTGCCTGTTCTATTCTTTCTTTTCGTGATGACACAAAATTCCACCAGATGTGTCTTTCTCCCAAAGGCTCTCCTCCGAGCATCATCAGCACAGTTTGTTCCCTGGCAACAATCGCAGGATTTTCTTCTTTTGTAAAAACAACCATCTGTTTTGATTGGTAGATCACATGGTCTATTTCTACTGAACCTTTCACAATATAAATGGCGCGTTCGGTATAATTTTGAGGCAACTCAACTTTTGAATAAGTATCAAGCGAAACATGCAGGTAAAACAATGGTGAAAGGGTTGAGACCTGACTCTTCACGCCGAAAGCTTCCCCTGCTATCAGGCGCATCCATAAACCCTTGCCGGTCACAACAGGTAAATCAGACTGCTTGTAATTTTTAAAAGCAGGATCAGATTCTTCATCTTTTTCAGGCAGAGCCACCCAGGTTTGAAGCATCTCCAGTTTTCCTCCCGATAGTACCGCGGGGTTTTCGAACCGCTCAGAGTGTGAAATGCCTTTGCCCGCGGTCATCCAGTTTACTTCCCCGGGTTTGATGATCTGCTCAACACCGAGACTGTCGCGGTGTGTCACTTCACCGTCAAATAAGTAACTCACGGTTGATAAACCAATGTGGGGGTGAGGAAGCACATCCATTTCGTGATGGGCGACACCGTGTAACTGAACAGGGCCTGCGTGGTCCATAAAAATAAAGGGACCCACCATTCTTTTTTTCCTGAACGGCAGAATACGGTTGACGGCCATGTTGGGGCCTATGAAAGCGGTTCTCGCGTCTATTACAATTTCAGGCATGGAATAATATTGAAAAACAAAGGTCACTCAGAAAAATGTAACAAACAAGTTTCATCTAAATTTCACCCCTGCCTTTTTTGAGTTTTTGCATTGGAAAACGCCGAGATGATTGTGCTAAATATGGTTATATTTGTTATAAGCAACGCAAAGACATGAAAAAACAATTACAATTTTTATTGGTCTCTTTTGGGTTTATTACCACCGTTAACGCGCAGTTAGTATATAAGGACGTGGCAGGTATTTTTTACGCCCGCTGCACCAGTTGTCATCATGTAGGTTCGTCAGATTACCCGTTTATGAATTACAGCCAGACCGCTTTAATGGCGCCGGCAATTCAAAACGACCTTAACATTGGCAAGATGCCGCCCTGGAGCGCTGATACTGCTTATACCCGCTTTCAGCACGAAAGGATCATCACCCTTCCTGAAAAACAAAAAATATTAAGCTGGGTTACAGGCGGCGCTTTACCCGGCGATACTACCCAGGCACCAGCAGCGCCCGTTTATTCCAACCAATTTCAATTAGCCGGTACACCTGATCTTGTTGTGAGCATCGGAAATTTTACAAGCACATCTAACTCAACTGATAAGTACTATTGTTTTTCAATGCCTTCGGGTTTAACTCAGGATCGGATCATCAGGGCTTTTGAAGTTGTGCCGGGTAATAAAGCCATCGTTCACCACGCTGTAATTACTGCCGATACAAATGGCACCTACAACAGCGACCTTTCGGGTGGATGCTACAACATCCCGGGTAACCTTGGTATTGGTACTTATGCTCCAGGGTCAAAGGCAACTGTATTCCCCGGAATGGCGCCGTTAAAAGCAGGCATTTTTCTTAAAGCTGGATCAAAGATTATTATTCAGCTGCATTATCCTGCCGGAAGCTCCGGTGAGGTTGACAGTACTAAATTAAGAGTGTTCTTTTACCCGCCCGGCGAAACCGGTGTAAGAAGAATCTATTCAACAACACCGCTTCAAAACTGGTCGATGGTATTTCCACCCAACACAATAAAACCCTATTCGGCGTACTACCCATCGGCTACAACCAGCCTGCCGCTTGATCTCTCAGCCTTCGCGATAATGCCACATTCACACTTGTTATGCCAGAGTATTTTATGTTACGCAGTTAAACCTGGCATCGATACCATCCCTCTGGTAAGAATCAATCATTGGGATTTTGAATGGCAGGATTATTATACCTTTAAAAAATTAGTCCGGATCCCGGCAGGGTACAAACTCTATTCAAAACATGTTTATGACAATACCTCCAGTAATCCGCATAATCCAAATTCGCCGCCCATTACCGTTTATTCAAATACAGGCACCAACGACGAAATGCTGTTCGATGGCATGATGTACCTCACTTATCAGCCGGGTGATGAGTTAATTGACATTGAAGGCATCATCGGCAGCGATCCTTTGCTTGGTGTTAAGGAAAGGACCACCGACAATGCCATTGTGAATTGTTTCGCATTTCCAAACCCTTTCAGCAATGCGGTATCGCTGCGTTATTATTTAAACCAAGGCTGCGACGTGAGTGTTGAGATCACTGATCTTGTCGGACGAACGGTAGGTGTTTTTGATCTGGGTAAGCAAGGTGATGGTCCCCACACCTGGGATTGGGATGCAAAGGGTCAGGGCGCAGGCCTGTATTTCTATAAATTAAAAGCCAACGATTTTATTTACAAAAATAAGATCATTAAGCAGAATTAATGCTTCAACAACGTTAAGGCAGACCTTACACTCATGATCCCTTCATCTTCACAATAATTCATTTTACCGCCAGGCTTTTACCCCTTACGTAATTGCCTGGTAAATTTTGTTGGGAGTAAGAAAGCGTATTATTATTATGCCCTGTTGTAGTTTACGCTTGGAAATGCGTCAGGTCGCCTCGCCTTCGGCAAGCCTCCGGCGACCAAAGGGGCGTAGTCAAGACCACTTCTTCCCGATAGCCATCGGGACTCGAAGTGACATGGCCTTTAAAAAAGGCCAAAATTCAACGGCAAACTACAACATAACGTATTATTATTGTCTTGTACAAGACGACAGTGCTTTAGTGCTTATGTATCTATCCCGAAACGAGTTCGGGACAAGTTGTGGTTAGATTTTGACTTTTAGTTTGTAAAACACACCTTTTTCAATTATATAAATCAAAAAAATACAAAAAAAATTTGCGCAGTCAAATAACTGCACTATATTTGCAGTCAAATAACTGCATAAATGGAAATCAGGAGAGATGTATTTCAGGCTATAGCCGATCCCACACGAAGGGCGATCATGACGTTGGTCGCGCTCCAGGCCATGACACCGGGTGCCATTGCCGGAAATTTTGATTCGTCACGGCAAACGATTTCAAAGCACATACAGATCCTTACCGAGTGCGAATTGCTGGAGCAGAAACAGAACGGCAGGGAGATTTATTATCATATTAACGCGAAAAAAATGAAAATGGTCGCAGACTTTATAGAACCCTTCCGCAAAATGTGGGATGACAGGTTTAACAAACTGGAAGCAGTGATGAAAAAATACCAGCAAACAAAGAGCCGCGGTAATCGTGGTAACCGGTAATAAATTTTGAGTTTAAATTAAAAATTGATGGAACAGAAAACGAAAATACACGCCGAAGACGGCAAGCAGGAACTGAAAATCACAAGAGAATTTGATCTGCCATTGGAACTACTTTTTAAAGCCTATGAAGACCCTGAAATTGTAGAACAATGGATGGGAACAAAAGTACTGAAGCTCGAGAATAAGAAGCATGGCAGTTACCAGTTTGAAACAACCGATCCGATGGGAAACAAACATATTTTCAGCGGAACGATCCATGAATTTAGTCCTCAAAAAAAGATAGTGCGCACCTTTGAAATGGAAAACACCCCTTTTCCGGTTCAACTTGAGTTTTTAGAATTTGAAAAGATCGGCAAGACAACGAGCAGGCTTGTTATGCAGGTGATCTACAAATCTGTTGAGACCAGAGACCAGTTGCTGCAGTTGCCATTCGCGAAAGGCATCAGTATGGCGCACGACAGGATCCAACAAATCATAAACAACATAAAATAACATATCATGACAAAAGCAAAATTAATTACCTATTGGGTGGCCACCGCTTTATTATCTTTTGGAATGCTGGGCAGCGGCCTGGCGCAAATATTTCAGGCGCAGGCCATGATAGACCTGGTGACACCGTTGGGCTACCCCGTGTATTTTTTATCCATCATCGGTGTTTGGAAGGTGTTGGGTGTGATAACCATTTTAATGCCCGGCTTTAAGTTGCTTAAAGAATGGGCCTATGCCGGTTTTTTCTTTGTGATGACGGGTGCCGCTATCTCGCACCTGGCCAGCGGCGATTACGCTTTACAATCTATCATAGGACCGGTGATGCAAACGCTTTTCATTATTTTATCATGGTATTTCAGACCGGCCGGCCGAAAGATCACGACAGGAGCCACGGCCACTGTAAATCAATAAAATTCGTAATTTTATTCTGCAAAAGTATCCAATGAACGCTAAGGTTGATTTTTATTTTAATAAAGCCAAAACGTGGCAGGAAGAATTAAAACTGATGAGGACCCTGGTACTGGACTGTCACCTTGCCGAAGAGCTAAAATGGGGCTGTCCGTGTTACATGTGTCCGCCAGGGTTAACCGGGCGGGTGTCCGATAAAAGTAACATTGTTTTAATCCATACGTTTAAGGACTATTGTGCTTTTTTGTTTTTTAAAGGCGCGTTATTAAAAGATCCAAAAAAGATCCTCATTCAGCAAACCGAAAATGTGCAGGCGGCCCGCCAGGTGCGTTTTACGAGTGTTAAGGAAATAACCAGGCTTGAAAAAACCCTGAAAGCTTATATTTTTGAAGCGATTGAAATAGAAGAGAAGGGCCTGAAAGTGCCCATGAAAAAAACCAGGGAATACACTATTCCTGAAGAGTTTCAAATTAAGCTGGATAAGAACGCTGCACTGAAAAAGGCCTTTGAGGCATTAACACCGGGAAGGCAAAGAGGATACCTTTTGTATTTTTCTTCAGCCAAACAAGCTACGACCCGTGAGGAAAGAATAAAAAAATACATGAAACAAATTCTCACCGGAAAAGGCCTGGACGATTGATGAGGCTGATTTTACGGTAGAGGATATTTGCAGCTCTGCGAAGGCAGAGCAGGATAAACAAAAGTCAATTGCGTATTTTAAAAGAAAAGATATGAAAAACACTAAAAAGAAATTATCGCCTGAACAAAACGAGGAGTTGCTCAGCACCCTAAAAAAACGTTTCGACAAAAATATGAAACGCCATAAAGGCATTGAGTGGAGCAAGGTGCAGGCCAAACTCGAAGCCAAACCGGAAAAACTCTGGACGCTTGATGAAATGGAAGTTAGCGGTGGTGAACCCGACGTTGTAGGGTTTGATAAAAAAACCGGCGAATACATTTTTTTCGATTGTTCGGCCGAAAGTCCTAAAGAACGCAGAAGCTTATGTTACGACCAAACAGCCCTGAATTCGAGAAAAGAACACAAACCAAAAAACAGCGCGCTGAATATGGCAGCGGAAATGGGCATAGAGATCTTAAGCGAGGAGGAATACCGTCAGCTGCAGGAACTCGGAGATTTTGACGCCAAAACCTCAAGCTGGATCGCGACCCCGGCCAACATCAGGAAATTGGGTGGCGCCCTTTTTTGCGACCGGCGTTATGATACGGTTTTCCTCTACCACAATGGCGCTGAATCTTATTACGCCGCCCGTGGTTTCAGGGGGTCATTGCGTGTGTGAACCATCGCATGAACGGTTCATATAAAAGAATTTGATTTTTACTTCTTTTTTCTAATTTAGTCGGATATTAATAATTTTAAAATTACATCAACATGGAAAACATTCACGTAAACATGGTCGCGATTCTCGTCGCGGTAGTCGCAAATTTTGTTCTTGGATTTATCTGGTACACCCCGCTTTTCGGAAAAGTCTGGGGTAAGGAAATGGGTTTTAAAATGGATGAAAAACCACCCACTTCTTCGCTTGTCAAAGGAATGGTCATTATGATCATTGGTAATTTTTTAATGGCTTTTGTGTTTGCACACAACATGGCAGTTTGGGATCCTACAACCTGGGGCTTGCCGCCTTCACCCATGAGCATGATGTCAACGGTGATGAGCGCTTCGGTATTCACCTGGCTGGGATTTTATGTACCTGTTGATCTTAACACAGTTGCCTGGGAGGGAAGATCATGGAAATTGTTCTTTATTAATACAGGTTATCACTTCCTTTCTTTATTCGTAGCGGCGCTGATCCTCGTCAACATGAAATGATCTGACCCTGATTTTTTACCAGGCAAAAGCACTTGCGTTTAAGCAGGTGCTTTTGTTTTTTTGCAGGTAACCTGTCGGTACTTTTTTGTAATATTGATAAAATAATTGACTAACGATTTTTTTCCCGCTTTTCTAAAACCCAAACAGGATAAATGTCACAAACAAGTACGTCAACCACAGGCCGTTTAAGCGCTATAGATTTCACGCGTGGCCTGGTAATCGTAATCATGGCCCTGGATCATATCCGCGACCTGCTTCATACCACCTCTCTCACCCAACAACCCTTAGACCTGGCCACCACAACACCCGCACTCTTTATGACGAGGTGGATCACGCATTTTTGCGCGCCGGTTTTTATTTTTTTGGCGGGAGTGTCTGCGTATTTGATGAGCCGCAGGCAAAACAATGTTTCAGAAACAAGAAGATTTTTATTTACGCGCGGCCTTTGGCTGATCTTTCTTGAAATCACCATTATTGGCTTTGCGATTTGGTTCGATCTCAAATTCAGGAGTGTTCTTTTTCAGGTGATTTTCGCGATAGGGTCTGGTTTTGTGATTCTATCAGCACTAGTGAAATTACCTTCTAAAATTATTGGTTTCATGGGGCTCGCAATTGTTTTGTTGCACGGTGTTTTGCCTCTTCATCCCTTTGCAAAAGGCAGCGCTGGAGCGGTTGTTTGGGCCATTTTTTTTGAAGGTGGATTTTTTAACCTGGGCAGTGACCGTGCTCTGATTATTATTTATTCTATAATTCCCTGGCTTGGCATTTTATTGTGCGGTTTCGGATTTGCAAAAGTTTTTGAGCGCGACGCGCCTAGTCGTCGCAAAATTCTTTTAAGGAGCGGGTTATCATGCCTGCTTGTTTTTATAATTCTTCGCATTATAAATTTATATGGCGATCCGAAGCCCTGGTCCCCGCAGGTATCATTTCTTTATAGCCTGCTCTCATTTATTAATCTAAGTAAGTACCCACCTTCACTGGTTTATACCGCAATGACTTTATCCGTTATGTTTTTTGTGTTGTGCATCGCTGAGGGTAAAAATAACAGGCTGACTGGTTTTTTTATTACTTATGGCCGGGTACCAATGTTTTTTTATGTGCTGCATTGGTACATTATACACATCTCCATGTTTGTGATGATCATTTTACAGGGTGTTACCTGGGAGCAAATGCCTTTTGGTCCCTGGAATTTTGGCAGACCTAAAGAAGGAGTTGGGCTTGAACTGCCTTATGTCTACGTATACTGGATTTGCCTGATCATTTGCATGTACCCGCTTTGCAGGTGGTATGGAAAATACAAAGCCGCTAACGGGCAAAAGAAATGGCTGGGTTATTTGTAGGTCTCGACTCCGCTCGACCTGACTCTCGACTCCGCTCGACCTGACACACGAGTTTCCTTATCTACATCAGCACTAGCTGTTGGGTCTGGCGCTGGAACTAAAGCATCTTAAAACATTGGTGTACTTTCTTTTTTGATCTCTTGTTTTTGGGAGGAGTATCTTTATCAATGTACAGATAAGTACCCGGTGCTATGATGCGCAGGCAGATCTGGAAGCCTCCCCTGAACTTTGTAGCCGTTGTAAATTTCGAGGCGTTTACGTCATATGACAAAGCCAGGATATAATTGGCTTTTTGAAATTCAGCAGTGGGAATGAAGGCGTCGTTGACCCTGTATAGCGCGCCGATTGAAAACTGCACGTTGACATTTATCTTTTTTACTAATTTTATGCCCCAATGATCGAAATAGTAGAATATAACCCTTCACACCAGCAGCGTTTTAAAGAGATTAACGTGCAATGGATCACCCGGAACCACAAACTCGAGGAAGAAGACATTAAAACCCTCGACAATCCTGAAGACCATGTATTGAAAGGCGGTGGCAGGATCTTTATCGCGCTTTATGATAATAAGGTAGTTGGCACCTGCGGTTACCTTAATTTTGGTGAAAATAACTATGAAATGATCAAAATGGCCGTGGATGAAGACTACCGGGGACTGAACATTGGCCGCGTGTTAGGGGAATTTTCAATGAAAAAAATGAAAGAAACAGGCGCAAAAACGCTTTTTCTTTTTTCAAATACCAAAGGATCGCCGGTAGCCATTGAATTATACAAAAAGCTCGGTTTTACCGAAACGCCTCTGGGTAATCCTGAGTTTTTAAGGGCCGATATCAGGATGGAGATCCGGTTATAGAGGGGATCGGGGTTTTTATCGGTTTTTTGCCTGTTAAGCCCTTGCCAGAACTATAAAAATCAGTATATTTGCTTCCCTTAAAAAAATGGAATCACAGGTAAAATTATTTTCCGGCATCGCCACCGAAACTTTGGCTCAAAACATTGCTGCTTCATACGGGCAGGCATTGGGTAAAGTGGAGCATTACCGTTTCAGCGACGGTGAGCTACAGGCTTCTTACGAGGAAAGTATCCGCGGGCAGAGCGTTTTTGTGATCCAGAGCACCATGCCACCTGCTGATAATTTAATGGAAATGCTGCTGCTGATCGACGCGGCCAAACGCGCAAGCGCCAGGCACATTGTAGCTGTGATCCCTTATTTTGGATACGCCCGCCAGGACAGGAAAGACAAACCCCGAGTGGCCATTGGCGCCAAACTGGTGGCCGATATGCTGGCTGTTGCCGGCGCTACCAGGGTAATGACCATGGACCTCCACGCCGACCAGATCCAGGGATTTTTTAACGTACCGGTAGATCATTTATACGCTTCCACCATATTTTTACCATACCTGCAATCACTGAAACTGCCTAATCTTACCATTGCGGCCCCCGACATGGGTGGTAGCAAGCGCGCCAATGGTTACGCCAAACATTTAAAAGCCGAAATGGTGATCTGTTATAAACAGCGCGCCAAAGCCAATGTAGTGGAAAAAATGACAGCGATCGGTGATATCGAAGGCAGGAACATAGTACTGGTGGATGACCTGGTAGATACCGGCGGAACACTTTGTAAGGCTGCTGAAATGATGATGGACCGTGGCGCTTTGAGCGTAAGGGCTATTTGCACACACCCGGTTTTGTCGGGCCCCGCATATGACAACATTGAAAAGTCTGTTTTAACTGAATTGATCGTCACCGATACCATCCCTTTAAAACAGCAAAGTTCAAAAATAAAAGTATTAACCGTGGCTGAACTATTCGCGAAAGTGATCAACAGTGTTCACAATTACGAATCCATCAGCAATAATTTTATCATGTAAGGCAATCCCGTCACAAAAAATAATTAAAGGGTCAGAGAAATTGGACGGGCAATTTTGAAGATCCAACAACAATGAAGCAGATCGATCGCTTCATAATTAAATAAAATCTGGTGAAGCAGGTCGATCGCTTCACCGCTAAAATAAAAAAAATGAAAACAGTAACATTGAGCGGTTCGCCAAGAGCGAACGTAGGAAAAACAGACGCCAACATGCTTAGGGCCAAAGGAATGGTACCTTGCGTGATTTATGGCGCGGGTGAGCAAACTCACTTCAGCGCGGACATCCGCGATTTTAAGAACATTATTTTTACACCTGAAACCAACATCGTAAATGTTGAGGTAGGTGGTAAATCTTATAAAACTGTGTTGCAGGAAGCGCAATACCACAAAATCAACGACAGGTTGATCCACGCTGACTTTTTACAGATCAGCGAAGACAAACCTGTTACTGTGCACTTGCCGGTAAAAACAATCGGAACTTCTGAAGGTGTTAGAGCCGGTGGAAAACTGACAGTAAAATTACGTAAGTTAAAAGTAAGGGGTTTGATCAACAAGTTACCTGAAGCGATTGAACTGGATATCACTAAACTGGTGATCGGTAAATCTATTTCAGCCGGAGATATTTCTATCGAAGGTTTAACTTTATTGCACCCTAAAAATATTTCTATTGTAAGCGTTGACACCACCCGTGCGGTAGTGGCTGAACCAACAGCGGCAGCAGCAACTCCGGCAGCAGCGGCTAAAACCGCGGCCCCTGCAGCACCTGCAAAAGCAGCAGCAGCTAAGAAATAGTGAAGTAGAGCGGAGCTCACTTCACTATTATAGAAGTAGAGCGGAGCTCACATCATCAAAATCTTTTGTTTAAATTTAAAAGCCCCGGTCTTAAAAGATCGGGGCTTTTTTGTTTGCTTTATTAGATATTTGAAAATCTATAGAGCCGGTGCAAGGTTATTGTGGCATCGTAATCGTAAAAGTAGGGTAGGGTGTGCCGTAAGCAGTGTAGATCGGTTTTTTAACGGCATTGTCGTAATAAGACGCCCCCGTTGTCGCTACCGGGTAAATCTTCACAAAAATAACAGAGTCTTTTTTAAAGCCATAAGACTGTGATAAAAAGGCGTAGGATAAAAACCTGTTATAGTCGGTTGTATTAACGAGTGAAGCAGGAGAGAATTTAATATAACTCAAAGGATCGGCCAGGGTGATGTTTGGAGATTTGCCCACGATGGCTACTACTGTGGCCTTGCTGTTTACTGGCGCGGTATTGGCCTTGTAATAAATACCTGGTAGCGTGCCGTTAAACCAGGAGGTGTCTTTCAGGTAAGCGCTGCTGATCGAAAAGGCAGGAATGTCGGCCAGGCTCACATTATAAGTGGTGCTGTCAGTGAATTTATAATTCAGGTCAATGATCTTAACTGTGCCTGCCCCTGGTTTCTTAAAGATCACCGTGTAAATCCCGCTTCCAACATTTGCAAAAGAATAATGCCCGTTTTGGTCGGTAACGCATACCGCGTCGGTGCTGTCAATGGTAACGGTTGTTGTATTGAGACCAGTTACATATCTAACTCCAAACTGGTCGTACTGGTTCACGTAGCCGCTCAGGTTGCCTGTAGTAGCTGGTGGTTGAGGCTCTTCAGAGGGCCCCACTTCCTTTTTGCAGGAAAATAAGAATCCAGCCAACAGCGTAAAAAAAAGTAAGCGTTTCATCTTTAGTTATTAAAGTAAAGATAAAAAATTACAGTTAAACCTGTGAAATAATTTAACCACATAGTCACATAGGATTTTATTTTGAGTCAGGTATAGAAGCACATACATTTGAAGCTTGCTTCAAATCATCTGTGCAACTATTAAAACCTATGCCAACTATGTATCTATGTGGTTTATTTTTTACTTTCATCTGTTATTACGAGCCCAGCGTTTTGTTCCTGAACACAAAATGATTATCAAACATATCCAACACAATTTCACTGTCTTTGCTGATCTTGTCAGCCAGGATCTGTTTCGACAATTCATTGATCACCTGTTTCTGCATCACCCGTTTAACCGGTCTGGCACCAAACTGAGGATCATAACCCAGTTGCGCCAGCCATTCAATGGCCTCTTCGGTAGCTGAAATAGTAACATTCTGCTCAGCGAGTTGTTTGCGGATGTGTTCAAACTGGATCCGCACAATGCTCGTCACATCTTCGCGTGATAAAGGCTCAAACATGATCACTTCATCAATGCGGTTCAAAAACTCAGGCCTTATTGATTTCTTTAATAATTCGTAGACCTCGGTTTTTGTTTTGGCGACCACCTTTTCCTTATTGTCATCATCCATTTTCTCAAAATTTTCCTGGATGAGTTGTGAACCAATATTGCTCGTCATAATTATGATCGTGTTTTTAAAATTCACGGTGCGGCCTTTGTTATCGGTCAAACGGCCGTCATCCAACACCTGCAGTAAAATATTGAACACATCGGGGTGGGCTTTTTCGATCTCGTCGAGCAATACCACACTGTATGGTTTTCTTCTTACCGCTTCTGTCAATTGTCCGCCTTCTTCATAACCCACGTAACCCGGAGGTGAACCAATGAGCCTGCTCACAGCGTGACGTTCCTGGTATTCGCTCATGTCTATTCTGGTCATTGAATTTTCGTTGTTGAATAAAAAATCAGCGAGCGCTTTCGCCAGCTCGGTTTTACCAACGCCGGTAGTACCTAAAAATATAAATGAACCAATGGGCCGTTTTTTATCCTGTAATCCAGAACGGCTTCTGCGAACCGCGTCTGAAATACTCTCGATGGCTTCGTGCTGACCCACCACACGTTTGTGCAGTTCTGTTTCGAGGTTTAATAATTTTTCTTTTTCACTTTGCAGCATGCTCTTAATGGGGATGCCTGTCCATGCCGAAATCACAGAAGCAATGTCTTCACTGTCAACCTCCTCTTTCAACATCTGTGAGCCACTGGCTTTTGCCTCGCCTAATTTGGTTTCAAATTCAGTTAATTTATTTTCAGCTTCCTTTATTTTTCCGTAACGGATCTCGGCTACTTTTTCGTAATCGCCCTGTTTCTCAAAATTGTTTGCCTGATGTTTCAGGTCTTCGATCTGCACTTTTATTTTTTGAACACCATCGATCATTTCTTTTTCAGATTGCCATTTGGCTCTGAGCGCGGTGCGTTTATCCTGGAGTTCGGCAATGTCTTTGTTCAGCTCTTCAACCTTTTGATGTTCATTCTCGCGCTTGATGGCTTCCCGCTCAATTTCAAGCTGCATGATCTTGCGCTCTACTTCATCCAGTTCGATAGGCATAGAGTTGATCTGCATGCGCAACTTTGAGGCGGCCTCATCCATTAAGTCGATTGCTTTGTCGGGCAAAAAGCGGTCGTTGATGTAACGCTGGCTGAGTTCCACGGCGGCGATAATGGCTTCGTCTTTGATCCTTACCTGGTGGTGGGCTTCATATTTTTCTTTAATTCCCCTTAAGATAGAGATGGCGTCTTCACTGGTAGGTTCATCCACCAGCACTTTCTGGAATCGGCGCTCGAGAGCTTTGTCTTTCTCAAAATATTTTTGATATTCATTTAAGGTAGTGGCACCAATCGCGCGCAGTTCACCCCTGGCCAAAGCCGGTTTTAAAATGTTGGCCGCATCCATGGCGCCTTCTCCGCCGCCCGCGCCTACAAGGGTATGGATCTCATCAATAAAGAGCACGATTTCGCCGTTGCTGCTGATCACTTCTTTGATCACTGACTTTAAACGTTCTTCGAACTCGCCTTTGAATTTAGCGCCGGCAATGAGAGCGCCCATGTCCAGGGAATAAACCTGTTTTGATTTTAGATTTTCAGGCACGTCGCCGTTAATGATCCTGTGCGCCAGCCCTTCGGCGATAGCCGTTTTGCCCACGCCGGGCTCACCCACCAATATTGGATTGTTTTTGGTGCGACGGGAAAGGATCTGTAGAACACGACGGATCTCCTCATCGCGCCCGATCACAGGATCGAGCTTACCATTGGCTGCCTGGCTGTTTAAGTTGATGGCGTATTTATTCAGGGCGTTGTATGTTTCTTCCTGCGACTGGCTGGTAACCCGCTCACCCTTTCTCAATTCGGCAATGGCAGCCTTCATTTCCTTTTCTTTCAGGCCCGAGTCTTTCATTAAATTGGAAGTGCTGTCACCTGCATGCAATAAACCGAGTAACAAGTGCTCCACCGAAACGTATTCGTCGTTGTATTCCTTCAAAAAAGAAGAAGCTTTTGTAAGGGCTTTATTGGCTGCGCCTGAAAGATGAGGCTGACCACCGCTCACTTTGGGATAAGAGTTGATCACACTGTCCACCATTTTTGAAAAGGAAGAAGTGTTAACGTTTAATTTTTTAAGGATAAAAGGCGTTACGTTTTCATCTACTTCAATAATGCCCTTGAGGATATGCGCGGGTTCGATGGCCTGTTGACCATTGGCAGTGGTGAGCTGCACGGCTTGTTGTATGGCTTCCTGCGATTTGATGGTGTAATTGTTAAGATTCATGACCTGGTATTTACAAAAAGACAAGCATAAATTATTCCAATACAAGAAATGTGAAATTTAGTCGCAGATTTGCGGTAAAGGCTGCCTTTATGGCTTGTAAATGCGAGGTTTCATGCCGAATTTGCAGGTTGGGTTTTGCTGAGGCAATAGAAAAATTTCCTCAAAAAGTCGGCGCAAAAAGGTAGGTGAACAAGTACCGGGTAGCGGAAAATTCCCGGCTGGCGCTGGAACATTATTTTTTCATGAAAGAATCAAAGGGAACACGGTTGGTAATGGAACGGCCAAGGGTGATCTCGTCGGTGTACTCCAGTTCATCGCCAACAGCTATGCCACGGGCGATGGCGCTTAGTTTAATGTTGTAAGGGGCGATCTTTCTAAAGATGTAAAAGGAAGTTGTTTCACCTTCCATGGTGGCGTTCAGCGCAAGGATGATCTCGGCAACTGAATTGCTGGTCAATTTGGCAACCAGCGTTTCAATATTAAGGCTTGAAGGGGTGATTCCCTCTATCGGCGAAATAAGGCCACCCAGCACATGGTAATGTCCCTTGTATAATCCCGTATTCTCAATCGCTAAAATATCACGGTAATCCTGCACAACGCATACTATGGTTTCGTCGCGTGAAGGGTTGGCGCAGATCTCACACACATCGTGCTCTGAAATATTATGACAGCGGTTACAAAATTTAAGATCGGTTTTTAACTGGGAAATGATCTTAGAAAGTTGGTCGGATTGTTGTTTGTCCTGTTTGATCACATGCAACACAAATCGCAGCGCGGTTTTTTTTCCAACACCCGGCAACTGGCCGAAGGCTTCCACTGCCTGTTCAATTATTTTAGAGCTGAATTCCAAGGTTGTAAAGATACGGATTAATGGCTACTCACGGTAAAATTTACCACAAAGGGGCGCAAAGAAAGAAAAAACCATTGCGCCTAGGAAGAAACACAAAGGCATCTCGAAACGTACACCAAATGATAAACCAAGTTTCTTTCTTTGTGATTTAATTTCTTATAAAGCCGCCCAAAACCCCAAGGTATTTGTCAAACCCCATTTTAGCGGGTACTTCACCGTGGTCGGCGCCCTCAACCATAAATTTAGATTTGCTGCTGCCGCCATAATTTTTGTAAATGATCTCACCATGGGTTTTATAGTTTAAGAAATTATCGTTGAGCCCGTGTAGCCATAAAAAAGGCGCTTTTACTTTTTTGATCTCTTCAGCGTTGTCAATTTTAAGGTCTGTAAAATAATCGGCCGGCATGTTGAGTTGTGATGCGTCCTGCACCATGATGGCCGCGCTGCCGAAAGGCGCTTCCAGGATAAGTTTAGCAGGCGCCAGCACCGCGCTGTTAGCGCTTAATTCAGTTGCCGGCGCGCTTCCCAGGCTAAAACCATAAATCACGAGGCGCTCGCTTGTCAATCCCTTTTCCTTCAGCCACTGCATGCAGGCGTTCACGTCGGCGTACATGCCGGTTTCGCTGGGTTTACCTTCACTGAGCCCATAACCCCGGTAGTCCATCATCATCACGCCGTACCGGTGTTTCCCGTTCACGTGGGCCAGAAGTTTAGCGCGCTGCCAGTAAAAATCCATGTGCCATTTGTTACCGTGACAGTATAAAATAACAGTGTCTGAATTAATGGTATTTATATCACCAAGATACAGTGCTTTGATGCTTGTCGCTTTTGATTCTGAGGCAGCCTGCGAGGCAAGGGTGAACAGGGTTATTTTGCCTGATGTAATATCGTATGAAGCATCAAGGATAAAATCCTGTTCGCCGGTGTACGCGTCGAACTTATATTCTTTTATTTTATTATCGTTATTGTATAAATTGCTATCAAGCTTTAAACAGGAAGATGCGAAAACGATAAAAAATATGGCTGCGTAGTTTTTCATTTTAAAATTTTCTAATCAGGGAATAATAGATTCCGAAGGTGCCTTTGCGGGCAAGTCCTATATAATCTACAACACCCGGTAAATTTGGGATCCCGATGCCCAGGTATTTACATTCAAACTGGTGTTGCCATTTTGTTTTTACGATCACGTAACCTATTTGCAGGTTGGGGATCAGGTGGCGCTGTTGTGTGTCGCCGTGAGCTCTGAGTTTTGAGAGTTCCAACCACGAATTAATGCCCCCGTAAACGTAGGACGGCTTTTTATTAAAATGAAAATAACTGTTGAGGTCAAGTGATGGCCACATTCTGAAGCCTGTTTGATTTCTGATGTTATAGGCCAGTTGGAGGGCAGGGGAAGCGGTGATGCCGAACACATTTTGTTTTTTGTAAAGATGAAGGGTAGCCCCGAGGTCGGCCTGGGCATTAGCAAACAACAAACTGGTGCTGTGTAGGTTGCCATAAACAGTAACGTTATCCGTTAACCCATAACCATAGCCGAGTGTTGAAAAAGGGATAGGAATGGGTGCCCCGCTGAATTTAATAAGCGGGCCCCCGAAAGAAAAAGCCACCGCACTTTGTGTTTTTTCGAGGGGTTTTACGTAACGGGAAGGTGCGCAGTGTTGCAAAATGCAGATGAAGACCACCAGAATAAAAAATTTTATAGAATTAAAAATGCTCATCAGGCCTTCATTTAAGTACAAGATAAAAAATTTAAGTGCCGCCCGCAATTAAGATTTTAAACAGGCTTGTGCCCCATGAACTTATTCACGTGAATTTTGTTTAGAACTATTCTTCGGTAAGGCAGTTTTCAGGGCAAATTCATAAATCTTTGTGATGTTATAACAGGGAAACTTTTTCCGCTGCTTAAAACTAAAAAATGTCGCCAATTCTGCTTTTTACCATAGTGATCCTGTATTTTGCGATACTGCTTGCCGTGGCGTGGATCACGGGAAGGAAATCCAACAATGAGTCTTTTTTTATAGGAAATAAAAACAGCAACTGGATGCTGGTGGCTTTCGGCATGATAGGCACCAGCCTGAGCGGTGTTACATTTGTGAGTGTGCCAGGTGGCGTTGGCACCAATCATTTTTTTTATTTTCAGATCGTGCTGGGTTACCTGATCGGTTATTTTGTAGTGGCACTCGTGTTGTTGCCTTTGTACTACCGTTTAAATCTCACCTCCATCTACACTTATCTCGAACAGCGTTTTGGGGTGAACGCGCACAAGGCCGGCGCTTTCTTTTTTATTTTGTCGCGGCTGGTAGGCGCCACGGCCCGTCTGTACCTGGTGATCAGCATCCTCCAGTTATTTATTTTTGATCAGTTGGGTATTCCTTTTATAGTGACTTCGCTGGTCATCCTTATCCTCATCCTGTTGTACACATTCGAAGGAGGAGTAAAAACCATTATCTATACCGATACGCTTCAAACCACCGGTATGTTGCTGGGACTGGTCATTTGCATTATTTTTATCGTTAAGGCCCTGGGCATGGATTTTTCGGGTGCTCTTACACAGTTGAACGACCTGGGATACACCAAAGTTTTTAATACCGATGTTAAGTCGGGTTCGTTCTGGTTAAAACAGGTTCTTGCCGGGGCGTTTATTACCATCGCTATGACTGGCCTCGATCAGGAAATGATGCAAAAGAACATCAGCGTAAAAAATCTCAAAGACTCCCAGAAAAACATGATCTCGTTTTCTTTTGTGCTGGTACTCGTTAATTTTTTATTTCTTTTTTTGGGAGGTATTTTATATCTGTACGCGGCTTCAAAAAACATCAAGGTAGCACCGGATGATCTGTTCCCCACCATTGCCCTGAGCGATGAATTCAGCGGCGTGATCGGTATCATTTTTATACTGGCGCTGATCTCCGCCTTGTTTCCGAGTGTGGACGGGGCCATTACATCTATCACTTCGTGTTATTGTATTGATATTCTCAATTTAAGAGCGCGTCCGGGTACCGAAGTCGAGAAGCGCCGAACCCGGCTCAAGGTTCATTTCACGATCGCGGTTTTATTTTTGATCATGGTGCTGGTCTTTAAAGCCGTGAATGATAAACTCATCATTGATTTTATTTTAAAATTTGCCGGCATCACCTACGGTCCGCTGCTGGGCTTATTTTCCTTTGGTATTCTTACAAAAAGAGAGTTAAACAACGAACGCGTTTGGCCTGCCTGCATTATTACTCTGCTCATCGTGCTGGGCATCGATATCTGCTGTAGTCCGGAGTGGTACGAGAAAAAGCTCCACCTGAGCCTCGGTCTGCAGCAGTTTTCAGAGTCGGTATTCAGGGGTTATAAAATAGGCAACGAGTTGATTGTCATTAACGGGATTTTTACCTTTACGGGCTTGTATTTTATCTCCCGTAAAAGCAGCGGAAGCGGGCAAGTGGCCTGAATTCCCGGCACAGGTTAAAAAAAGCCTTTGTGCAATTCGCTGAATTTTCTTTTATTATTCACGAAATAGGCCAGCACAATATTGCCTTTGTACATCTGCGAAAGGTTGAATCGAAAACCGGGTAATTTTTTTAAAGCGCGTCTTTTAGCCATGATGGCCGGAAGCCAGGAATAAAAAGCGAAGTGCGCGCGCAGTACCGCCCAGAAATGTTTGGGTTGCCCGTCGGATAAAAATTTGAACGCAGCTACACCATCGAGGATGAGGCGGTAAATTATTTTCGGAAATAAAAACGCCGGCGGATGGTTCTTGGCCAGAGTGCTTAAATTATTCCTGAAATTTAAAAAGGTTTTACGTGAAGAAAGTTTGTTTAAGGTGCCACCGCCTATGTGAAAAATGACCGAAGCGGGTTCAGCGTATATTTTATAGCCGAGGTTCTTTAACCGCCAGCAAAGATCTATTTCTTCCATGTGGGCAAAATAATCTTCGTCCAAACCACCAACCTGCCAGAACGGTTTTGATCGTACAAAGAGACAGGCACCTGTAGCCCAGAATATTTCTGTAGCGGTGTCGAACTGTCCTTCATCGTTTTCAAGTGAATTAAAGATGCGCCCACGACAAAATGGATAACCGAATTTATCGATGTACCCGCCCGAAGCGCCCGCGTATTCAAAGGCTTTAGGGTTGCCATGGTCCAGTATTTTAGGCTGGCAGGCAGCAATGGCTTGATTTTTCTGCATGAGTACCAGCACTGGTGAGATCCAGTTGTCGGTCACTTCAACGTCGCTGTTCAGTAAAATGTAGTAATCAGCCTCCACCTGCTTTAAGGCCATGTTATAACCCCGGGCGTAACCAAAGTTGCCTTTGTTTTCGATGATGCGTATCTCCGGGAACCGTTGTCTCAAAAATGCCAGTGAATCGTCGGTACTGCCGTTATCGGCCACGATAACCGGGTGAGGCGAGGAGAATTTTATTATGCCGGGTAAAAATTTTTCGAGAAAGTGTTTCCCGTTAAAGTTCAGAATAACGACCGCTGCTGGTATTTCGCTCATACAATTTACCGGGGATTACTGTAAATTTCGTTGAACTGGTTAGTGCCTGAGCCTGAAGGCATCGTGTTATCGGGGTTCACTTCGCCCACGTCATTTTTTCTCAGTACGTCAAAGCGCCAGCGTTCGTTGATCATCTCACCGGGTGTGTCGCTATGGATAAGGCGGTGACAGTCGTCACCCAGCATTTTGTTTACGAAAACAAATTTACGATTCGTAAATGAGGTGCCGTTCACAGCATCGGTAAGTTGATAGTACTGCCAGATCTCATATGGGTAGGTGTTTGACTCCATGTTTTGTTCGGCGCGCTGGTTGGGCTTGCCATATTGCAGGTACACCCTGCCGCGGTCAGAATAATAACCCGGCTGTTTACCACACCTGAACAAAGCCATTGCTTCTTTTACACTTTTGTAATAAGTGGCCCACATCTTCACCGCATTAGCGGTATCACCCGCTCGTCGTTGCCAGAAATCAATGACAAAATTTTTCATCATCTCAGGATTCTTTTTGAGGGACTGGTTGATGGTCCTTTCCTTGTCAACCCCATTGGCTATGGGCCAGAGGCACTCCACAAACATTTTCAGGGTGTCGGGGTTATTGCAATTACCAAAATATTCAGCAATGGTCCTTTGCTCGTCGGCCTTCGCCAGTGCTGTAATATCCACGTTCCTGTTCAGTCTCCTGAAAAAATACTTGGACTCAACGTGCATTATATTTTTTTCATCCTTGACGCCTATCACCAGGTTGTAATTACCGGTACCCAGTTTGCTGATGTTGATCTTTGCCAACAGCGGGTTGACTTTGGCGCTGGTTTGTTTTTTAAATGCGCCGTAGTCGTTTAATTTCGTAAGGTTGTCGCTGTTTTCGATGTAATAGTAGTATACAAAGGCTTTGTTTTTTCCCAGCACAGTATCTGTATTATAGGTCTCAAAATAAAAAGTAAGGTCGTTGCTTGTTTCAGGAAAATAATTAACTGTGTATGGAATCATATCGAAACCACTTTTGGTAAGGGGACCGGGTTTTTCACTTTTCCGGTAACTTTCGAGCGCCTGTATGCTTGAGCATTGAATGTTTTTTGACTGATAAGCCAGGCTAAGGTCCTGTTTGATAATAAATGGCTTTTTTGCCGGATTATAATTGTCGGTGAGCGCGATCTCAAGGCGGTAGTTGCCGTTAGGCAGGGGATATCGCTGGTTATCAATAAATACCGGAGCTGAAACGCTGTCGTTAAAAAGCGGACCGCTGAGGTTATACTTGTTTGCCTTTACGATGAGGCTGTCTTTAAAAACTGTAAATAAAATATTTACCGAATTCTGAAATTTGCCATTCACTTCCCTTGCAAATAGTGAGTTGCCTGAAATTGTAAGGTAAGTCTCTATAAAAGGTTGGTTTTGGGGGGTATTAAAAACACCCAGGTTGAAATAACATTCGGGCTGACAATAGCAGCTAAATGATACTAAAGCCGCCATCAGCACGCTAAGAATGGGTTTTCGGATATGTAAAGATCTTGCCAGGCTGTAAATTATAAAGTTATAGATTTTTTTTGCGAAAATTGGGTTGAATCATTAAAAAATTTGTAATTTTGCCGTCGCTGGAGAAATGGCAGAGTGGTCTATTGCGGCAGTCTTGAAAACTGTTGTACCGCGAGGTACCTGGGGTTCGAATCCCTATTTCTCCGCCACAGAAGCAGAAAAAACCCTTTCGGTAATTCCGGGAGGGTTTTTTCGCTTCGTGGCGGGCCTGAAGCGGCTTACAACCCGAAATTTGTACTTCTTTTCCCGCCTTCGCTCGCAAGAGTGATAGACTAAAGGCCGGTTGTGAAAACAGCCGGTTTTTTTTATAAATGGCCATAATGTTTTGATATGTGGCAACACATTTTAAAAACCAACAATGTTTGCGATCGCCAAATGAGTTTCTGGTGACTTTGTCAGCCAGAATACTTTGCCGTGCCTCTCTTGCTTTAGCGGCACGCGAAAGGGACTATGATTTTTACGCCAAATTCATAAATTTGCGCTTCAAAAAATTGCCTGGATGGAAATGTCCAGGGTTAAAATCATCCCAATATAATTAAAATGATAATAGAGACTAAAAACCTAAAACTGATTCCATGCGATGCGGCAATTTTAAAATCTGCTATTGAAGGAAATGATAAATTGGCCGAAAAACTGAATATAAATGTTGCCGATAATTGGACGGCATTTGGCCTGGATGCTTTAAAATATAGCCTTGACAAACTTTCAAAAGATATTGAAGAGAGTGGATGGTCGACTTATTTTCCGATCCTTAAACAAAATAATAAATTAATTGGCAGCGGAGGATACAAAGGCAAACCCGATCAGGATGGCTGTGTTGAAATTGGGTATGAAATTGCACCTGATTACCGCAACAGGGGATTTGCGGGGGAAATGGCAGCCGGTCTTGTTTCAAATGCCCTGGCTGATCAGAGGATAAAATTAATAACTGCTCATACCCTGGGTGAAGTTAACGCTTCAACAAAAATTTTAACAGCCTGTGGCTTCGCGAAAGTTGCAGAGTTAAATGATCCCGAAGACGGACTGATCTGGAAATGGATGCTTAAGCGGGAGCAATGACATCTGTAACTTGAACATTTTTAAAACCAGTGCGTGTTAAGGCATTGTCATCTTCAAAAAAGCCAGTAGTTTTATTCCGTTCGGCTACCTCCCCGAAACCAACCATCATGCAAATTGTTTATAGGAAGTCACGGTTCTATGATCAAAAGCAAATCCTGGCGGTTTTTTTGAGCAAAAGTAATTTCATTGATTTAAATCAAGCGGGGACGCGATCGTTTTAATTTAAGAATGATGACCGGCGCAAATCTTTAATTCGCAGCAAATTCTTACCTTGCCGGTTAAATAAGATCGCGCATCAGAAACATCCTTTATATTGCTTTAATCGCGCTGGCATTGCTGATGGGCACAGTGTATTTTATTCCCGTTGCATTCACGGCCTGTTCACCGCACAGCAAGTGGTGCGCCATCGCCTATGCCTTTACCAGTTCTGGCGGCCCAATCGGCTTTTTGATCCTGCTGCTGGTCACTGGCCTGGGGTATGCTTCCACAGCTCCGAACACCAGGGATAAAATTATAGTATTCTTTAAATCCATACTCACGCTGGTTGTTTTTTTCGGCGCGCTTGCTTTTGTGAACGAACGATTTACAAAGCACATTTTAAAGGCGCAAAGACCCAGTCATGTATATATGCTAAACCAGGCCGGTCTGGGAGATGCCATAGATTCACTTTACCGGCTCGATAAAGATGAAAGAAAGGCTTTTTTTGCTGATCTTATTAAAAATAATCCCCTCAAATTTGAGCAGATTGACACCGAAATACAGAACCACTGGATCAACGAATCGGGTTTTTCTTTTCCAAGCGGGCATACTTTTAACGCCTTTTTGTTTGCCATGATCCTGTCTTATGCCATTTACTTTAACCGTAGCAGACCTGCGCTCAGGAAACTATTTTTTATTCCCTTTGTGTGGGCGCTTACCGTTGGTATATCGCGGGTGGCCATGGGCGCGCATTCAGCGTTCGACGTGAGCGCCGGCGCTGCATTGGGAATTATGACAGGTTCATTGTTTTTATACATTGACCTGACAAGACATTGGTTAACAAGAAAAAATTTAAAATGAACATTTTATACGGAGTGCCGGGTGAAGGCATGGGACACGCGACCAGGAGCAAAGTGATCATCGATCACCTGCTCAAAAAAAAGCACCAACTCTGCATTGTTTCCAGCGGCAGGGCTTTCAGGTTTTTAGATAATGAGTTTCCAGGGAAAGTGATAGAAATTAAGGGATTTCATTTCGCCTATAAAAATGCCGAAGTGTCTAAAACAAAAACCTTTTTAAGTAACCTTCAATCTTCGGGTAAGAACCTGGTTTATAACACTACCAAAAAACTGCTGATCGAAAAATCCTTCAAGCCCGACCTGGTCATCAGTGATTTTGAAAGTTTTACTTTTTTCTTCGCTAAAGAACACCGTTTGCCGCTCGTGAGCATCGACAATATGCAGGTCATGGACCGTTGTGAGTTAAATATCAGTATTCCCAAAGAAGAAAAAAACAACTACCTGCTTGCGAGGAATATTGTGAAGGCGAAAGTTCCAGGCTGTGACCATTATTTTGTGAGCAGTTTTTTCAAAGCCGAAGTAAAAAAGAAAAACACAACGCTCGTTCCACCCATTATCAGGCAGGCGATTCAGGACGCGGTTGTTTCTGATAATGGTCATATTCTCATGTATCAGACTTCGAGCAGTCTTAAAACCGTTAAGGACACCCTGCAACAATTGCCGCATGAAAAATTTTTAGTTTACGGCATGAACCTCGACAAAAGGGAAGACAATGTGATCTATAAACCTTTCAGCGAAACCGGTTTTATTGCCGACCTGGCCGCTTCAAAAGCTGTGATCGCTAATGGTGGATTTTCTTTTATCAGTGAGGCCGTTTACCTGAAAAAGCCCGTGTATTCTTTCCCTATACACAACCAGTTTGAACAATGGATGAACGCGGCCTATATTGAAAAGTCAGGTTATGGCCGTCACTTTGCTGAGCTCAATGCCGACCACCTAAAAGCATTTTTGTACGACCTGCCAGCTTTTAAAAAGTGCCTGGCGACCTACGATCAGACTGCGAACACGCTTTTGTTTAAAGACCTGGACCGGCTGCTCGACAGTTTCTAAGATGGCTTTAGCTTTTTTTATGAAACGCGGTAACACAGTAGTCGCAGGTAATTTTTAGTTTTGATAAAATGCATTGGTAGAATATGTTAGTAGACGCGCTTGTTCCCTTAATTTCACTCATCGCCCTCGAAGTTATCCTGGGGATAGATAATATTATATTTATCTCTATTCTGGCCGATAAGTTGCCCGAGGAGCAGCGTAACAAACTGAGGTATTGGGGACTGAGCCTTGCCATGATCATTCGTCTGGCATTGCTCGCGGTTATTTCATGGATCTTAAAACTGGACCAGACGCTTTTTGCACTTTTTGGGATTGCGTTTTCGGGTAAAGGCCTGATTTTAATTTTTGGCGGACTGTTCCTGATCTTCAAAAGCACAAAGGAAATCTATCATAAAACAGAAGGGGGCGACACGAAGGAAACAACGCCCAGGGGCACTTTCGGGAAGTTATTATCTGAGATCATTGTGCTGGACCTGGTATTTTCTATCGACTCCATCATTACCGCCGTGGGAATGGTGCAGGAATTATGGATCATGTACACAGCCGTAATCGTTGCGGTAACCATCATGCTGTTTGCGTCGAAACCAATCAGCAATTTTATAACGAAACATCCTTCGTTTAAAGTGCTCGCCCTTTGTTTTTTAATGATGATAGGTCTGTCGCTCATTGCCGAAGGCCTGCACTTCGAAATCCCTAAAGGATACATTTATTTTTCGATGGCTTTTGCATTTTTAGTGGACATCATACAGATGAAGACCATTAAGAAGGAATAATTCAAAGAAAATGCGTTCATCGACCGGCATGGTGTCACACATTTCCCCGGCCCATTGGTATAGCGTTGGTGCTTTTTTGTTTTTCATCACCTGGTTTATTACACCTTGTTGTGTTCAAATTTTGCCTTTTCAAATAAAATTTCTTTACTACATTTGATCAATTGCGATTATTAATTTCATCGCTAAATTGTGGAAGAAAGATCAAAAATAGTCTCCTACCTGAAAAGAATCGGCATTGCCGGCTTTCTTTTTTTCCTCATCAAAGGCCTGGTTTGGGTTTTTATTTTTCTTTTCATCAAAGAAAAAATATAAAATGAACGAAGAACGTTTTCATATCAGTCACGAGCTCAGGATAGACTGGAGCGAACTGGATTATTTTAAACATGTTAACAATGTGAGTATTTTTAAATACATTCAGTCGGCACGTGTCAATTACTGGGACCAGATCGGCCTCACTCAATTTCATCGTAGTGCCAACATAGGCCCCATGCTGGCTTCCACGCACTGCGATTTTTCATCACCCTTGTTTTACCCGGGAAAAGTTAAAGTGCTCACAAGAACTGAATTTATAAAAAATACCAGTTTTGGTTTCGCTCACATGATCTTAAATGAGGCGGGAGAAATTGCTGCCAGTGCAAAGGATGTAATGGTGATGTTTGATTTTAATAAGAACGAAAAAGTGATTGTCCCCACACGTTTTCGTGAAGCCATCGAACAACTGGAGAAGGTTAAATTTTAAAAGATTGAGCCTTTTTATTTTACCAGGGGTTTAAAGCTGAATGGCAGATTGAATATGCTGTTGACAGGTTTACCTTTTATTTTTCCAGGTTTCCATTTGGGCATCAGAATTAACAGTCGGATGGCTTCTTCATCACAGTCTTTGCAGCCTGGCATGTGTTTCACAATATCAATGTCTTCAATGGACCCGTCGACTTTCACTACAAACCTTGTAAAGGTCATGCCCGTGAGGCTGCCGCTCATTACCGCCGCGGGGTATTGAATGTTGGTTTTAATAAATTCCTGTAAAGCAACCGTTCCACCCGGAAATTCAGGCAGTTCGTCAACAATTGTATGTACTTCGGTTACAGGTGCTTTTTTTTCTTCAACAGTTTTTGTCTGCGGGTCTTTTTTCTGGGCGTTGGCCAGTGACATAGAAAAAAACAACAAGCCGGTAAAGATGATTTGATTGGCGTTCATAATAATAAATAAGAGATTAAATATATTAAAAAAAGAAATAACAGGGCTAAACAAATTTTGCCGATAAACGCAGCAGTCAGTAATGCAGGGCAAAAGAGTTAATAATTGCCAGTATTGATAAAAAGAAGGTGTTTGCTGCGATGAGCAATATTTCCGGTTTTATTGATAACCATACAGACTGCTTTTTTATTTTATGGTAAAGGGCAATCCCCGCGATGCACAGTATTGAAAAGACCAGGATCAATGGTGCCGACATGGCAGTGAACCACATGATGCCGTAGGCGACCGCGTGGCTAAAACCGTAAATCAGCATCAAGCCACAACTCAGTAATAACTCAGCCAGGCAGATAATCAACACTGTTCTGACCAAAGATTTTAAAACTGTTAAGAAGCTATTTGTATTGCCCACTTTGAATTTTCGACTGGTGAATTGTTAAAATTGAGTCTGTGTCCGTCATTGTCACGGCCAAATGTAGTAAAATCAGGCAACCATTGCCACTACTAACAATCCCGTATTCAAAAGTGAGGTAAAAAGATGTTTTCAGGGCCGACCATTGTTTTTCAATTTCGTATCTTTATATGGTAAAATCATTGAAAGCTGTAAAAAATGAATTTTTTTAAAGGGGTATTATTATTTGTGCTCTCTGTTTTTGTTTTGGAATTGAGTTCCCAGTCAGCTGTTTGTTCTTACAAATACCGTAAAAGGATTACTTTTAATCCGGGGCAGGTGAACGGGTCGAATGATCTCGTAGATTTTCCGGTGCTTATAAACATTGCCTCCGACAATGATTTAAGAACCGTTGCCAACACCGGACACGTGGAAAACGCGAACGGCTATGACATTATTTTTACTACAGACGACGGCGTTACACAACTGGCGCACCAGTTGCAGGAATATACCGCCACCACGGGCGAACTCATCACCTGGGTGCGCGTTCCTATCCTTTCAACCACCTACAGTACTACCATTTATATGTATTATGGTAATAGTGCTGCTACAGCAGATCAGTCGACAAAAAATACATGGAAAACTTCTTACAAAGGAGTTTGGCACCTCGACAACAACGTTTTTTCTGACGCCAGCCTCACCGGCAACAACGCCACCAATGGCGGTAGCACCAACCTGGGAACCGCAAAAATTATTGGAGGAAGGGCATTTTCGGGCGCCGGTACCAACTATGTGCAGGTACCCTTGGTAGGCGCCAATGGCGGCAGTGGTAACGGGTCTATTACTTTATGGGGCATGGTGAATACGGTCGTGGCTTCTACTTATTTCTTCGGCGAATCCACCACACAAACGGGGGCCGGTTATGCCAACCGGGTGCAGATCTATGTGGGCGACGGGGCCGGCAACCTTTACCTGGGGCTTGGGGGCAACCATACTTTACAAACCAATGTACAATTATTATCCACTGCAACCTGGTATCACATCTTTGCTGGGCCACCAGCGGCTCGGGGGTGGGCTCCTATACTATTCTCGTGAACGGTGTTCAGAGAGGGACAGGGGCTTATTCGGGATTTACCGCCATTCATAGTTTTGCCGATCTTGGCAATGATGGCAATGCAAGCCAGAGAACGGAGGAGATAACGGGTAACATAGATGAAGTGCATGTGAACAATACCAATCTTGGCTCTGACTGGATCATCACTG
>JAZKFC010000038.1:0-13083 GCA_040386615.1 Bacteroidota bacterium | reverse complement strand
CCCTCAACCTTCTATTCAGTTTCGGTGGAACCGAAGTTATGGAATGGTTTATCCAACAACAATTATAACGCGGCCACCAATTGGCTGAACAACTCTGCGCCGGGTTCAGGTGACGACGTCATCATCGACAACGGCGTCACCCAGCCCATGTTGCAGGGAAATGAACAGGTGAACAGCATTTTTATAAGGACCGGCGCTACTTTATCACTGAGCAACAGGGATCTTTCGGTTCGTTCAGATATTACCAATTGCGGAACCATTGAGGGCAATACCGGCCGCGTGGTGCTCAACAGCACCAGTTCTTTTTTGCAGCGGCAGAACATGTCGGGCTCAGGTACGTACAGCCTCAACAATCTCACCGTAAACAACACATTCAGTACAAGCCCTAACGTTGTGTTGGGAAGAACGGCAACCGTATTGGGCGCCCTTGTGCTTACTTCCGGTGTTCTTTACACTACGGCGAGTAACCTGCTGGCATTGGGCACCAGTGCGACCTCTACCAGCGGTTCGGCAACCAGCTATGTTTCCGGCCCAATGACAAAAACCGGTTCCGCCAATTTTGTTTTTCCGGTGGGAAAGGGCGGACTTTGGCGCAGAACCGCGCTCAGCGCCCTCACAGCCACAGCAACTTTTCAGGCCGAATATTTTGACAACAACTGGGTATTTGTAACGCCGGTGAACTCACCTCTCGACAATGTGAGCACAATAGAATACTGGACTGTTGATCGCATTGCGGGTTCTGGCAACGCCAGGTTATCCTTGTATTGGGAAAGCGCTACTGCAAGCGACATCAACAATTGTCCCGATCTTACCATCGCCAGGTGGAACGGATCGTCCTGGGATGAAAGGGCTGCCACTACCGTTGCAGGCTCAAGCTGTTCGGGCACAGGTACTGGCACGATTTTAACTACAGTGGCAGTCACCGCTTTTAGTCCCTTTACATTCGCCTCAAAAACAGCCAGTTTAAACACGCTACCTGTTGAGTTGACTGAATTTACAGCGCGATGTAATGCTTCGAAGGTTCAGCTGAACTGGAGCACAGCCACAGAAAAGAACAGCGATCATTTTGTAATTGAAAGAAGCGGCGATGGCACTCAGTGGGCCGCGCTTGGCCAGGTGAAAGGCGCAGGCAACAGTTACGCGCCGAAGGCATATTTTTTTGATGACACTCCTCCTGGTGGAACCTTAGTTTATTACAGACTCAGACAGGTGGACGCTAACGGCCAGCAAAAAATCTCGCCGGTGATCAATGCCGATTGTGAAAACAGCATCGTAGAAAATGAGATAGTCATTTATCCTAACCCTTCGGGCAACGACTTCACCGCAGAATTTTATCACCGGCAAAACGGCGCAAAAACCAACATTAGAATAACAGATATGCTTGGCAAAACCTGCTGGCAACAAACAGTCACTGCTGTCAAAGGCTGGAATAAGCTGTACGTCCCTCACGAACTGTCAACCGGTTCTTACATCGTGTTTATTTCATCAGAAAACAGCAGTTACAATCCCAGAAAACTGATCGTGAGATAGTTCAGCTTTTTTGGCTCTGCGAATAAGCATTTGCAAGGCGACCGCCAATCCAAACAGATGGGTAGGCAATAATCACCAGGGCAATAGAAAACCATAATGGCAGAACGTCCGCCATTTCCGGAATTTGAGAAACAACAAGGTTTCCGGCAATAGCGATCATTGTGCCCGTTATGCCGAGTATCATGATATTTCGGATAGGCTTACTGGCCGACAACTTAACAGTTATAAACCCGCCCGCAATTGTAAAAACAATTCTGTACGAAATCGCAACGAGATTCATCCATAGAATATTGAATCCGAATTTTTGTTGTTGCTCAACCGTTGGGAAAATGCCTGTGTTTTCTAAAAGAATATCAGTTCCCCTTGTCAATACCAGCGTTATCGAAAATCCCAATATAACTGCAGAAATATTTTTTAATGCTGTTTTTTTCATTTTCCACCATTCATTTTATGAAATAGATGCCTGAATGATCTGTTCAATATTCAATTTTCGCATCGACATAAAAGCTTGTGCGGCTTTTCCTGCTTTGGTTGGATCGTTCATGATTTTTCCCAGGGCAGTTGGAATGATCTGCCATGACACGCCAAATTTATCTCTGAGCCAGCCACACATACTTTCTTCTCCGCTTTCGGTAAACTTTTCCCAGTAATAGTCAATTTCGTTCTGTGTTTCACAATACAATGTCAGGGATACACCTTCGGTAAATGAAAATCCGTGTTCAGCAGCACTTTCCATCAGCATAAAGGTCTGGCCATCAATTTTAATCTGGGCGTGTTTTACTTTCCCCTCCTTGTCTGGCAACTCGTTTGTACCATACCTTAAGATCCCGTCTACACTGAGGTTTTTAAAAACTGACGAATAATGCGCAATGGCTTCGTCCACGCGACCATAAAGTTTTCCTGTAAACAATAAGCAGGGTGTAATTTTTTGCCCAACGTCACTGATTTTACCCAGGTCGAGTTGCCATGATATCCCGAATTTATCGGTAATCCACCCATATTTTTCACTCCATGCATATTTTTTCAGGGGCATCATCACATTCCCACCCTTTTCAAAACCTGTCCAAATCCTGTCGAGTTCCTGCTCATTTTCGCAGACATAATAAAATGAGATAGAAGGGTTCGGCTGATATTTAGGCCCTCCGTCCAATAAAATAAATTTTTGCCCCGACACTTCAATTTCGGTCACAATGGAGGATTGCGCGGTAATTTTCGACTTATTAAAAACTGAACAATAAAGTTCTGCGGCTTCTTTTGCCTGGTCGTTGAACCAAAGGCAGGGTGTGATTTGTTTTTTCATTTGAGATTCTTTTTTAATTAATTGAAAACAAATTTACAAGGGAAGGTGACTAAAGAATAGAATAAAACCGACACTAACTATTTTTGTGCTTCAAACCCTTTTTCAGATAATCATTCGGGGTTAACTGCGTGAACTCCTTAAACGAACGAATAAAATGACTTTGGTCTGCAAAACCATTGTCATAAGCTATTTCAGATATTTTATCAAACTGCTTTTCCCGAAGTTGCCCAAAAGACTGCTGAAACTGGCAGATACGCCTGTATTGCGTTGGTGTTACACCCACGTATTTTTTAAATAGTCGTTGAAAGGTTCTTTCGGTGAGTTTGAGTTCCTGGAGAATGTCACCTAAAATTTCTTTGTTTGAATTATTCAAAATCTGGTCGGTAGCATATTGAATGATTTTACACACCTGTTGATTTTCCTGAAGTTGTTGTGCAATTAAATTATCAAGGATTTCCACTTTTCGTGTAGTGCTGGCAGCGTAAATTAATTGTGTTCTGAGTGCATTGAATTTATGCGGATTCCAGATATTTAGGTCGTAAGGTTTGTGTAATAATTTGTTTGTCGAAATATTAAACACACTGGCGAGCGTTAATGGCTTAAAAAAATAGGCAATGATCGTTGTATTTTTGTTTACAGTCCAAAAGTCGGCAGGCGGTTTGTTAAACAGCGTCAGATGGGAGATCTGTTCACACTTATCTTTACCTTTTTCTGTTTTGCAAAAAAGTGTGGGTAAACCATTGGTAAATACAGGTAGATTGTTGCCTTCATTTTTGGAAAAACCCTCCATGATCAGGATTGTTCTCACAAATCCGGTCAAGAGTTGATTGGGTTTTTCATAATAGTGATTCATTTTTCAGACAATTGAAAATCCCTTTTTATGCGTTTTGTTTTTCTAAGGTCCAGCTTCCCAAAAGCCAATACAAAATAGCCCCGCTTAGGCCGTTATGCTTGTACGTCCTCTTCTGCCCGCAAGCGTCAAAAGTTATCTTTTTTGGCAGGTGCCTGCATGCTTTTGAGTAAAAAACCGTGTAGTACTCATTCACTGTAAAAGTTATGTTGGCCTTTGGGCAATTTGTTTCTTCGCTAACCCTGGTCAAAAAGTTTTCCATTTTGTTTTTGATGGATTCCTTGTTGGCTTTACTAAAACAAGTGCCAATGTCAGGAGACTGAGCTTGGCCAGCAGCAAAAAAAGTTGCTGTTAGAATAAATGCTAATAAAAACGTTTTCTTCATTTTTTATTTTTTATACAGTCCTACTGTGGTTTCTGGTCTCCAAATTGGAATTATGTCTGGAAAATGATATTTCGATTTATTGCAGCAGTGGTGGTAAATTACTGCATGCCTCACAAATCCCTTGTTAAATATTTAAGTGTTTGTAATTGTCTTTTAAAGATATTAAATTTTTTAATAAAGTGATCAAAAACAGGCTTAGTCCGACCTGATCGCCTGTTTGTTTAAAAACCTGTGCTGGTAGGGCCCTTATTTGTGAGGTTCCACAGGTGGCTTCTGTTAGTGCAGGCTCACCACCCTGGTTATTTTCCAGTTTTCTTTTTCTTTTTTCCAAACAATGATAAACTTAGAGGGTTTTGATTCTGCGTTTGGTTCCTGGTTATTGAAAAAGCGATGAAAGCCGATCTCCACCGCGCCATAATTGTTGATGGGGTAAACTTCAATACTGCCTGGTATTAACTGCCTGGTGACCTTGCCGCAGATGTTTTTTTTAGTTCCCTCTATAATTTCAGCCTTTGAATTGATCAATCCGGCTTTGTCATGTAAAAACTCAATGTTGTCTGAATAGATGGATTCCTGCTTTTTCAGATCACAGGTGTTGTAAGCATCAAAAAAGTCCTTGTCCATGGATTCAATTTGCCGGTAAAGGACTTGATCTGCCGGAACATATTTTGTTGTTGGATCGGTTTGAGCCTGACTATACAGAGAAAAAAGCGCCAGGAAAATTACAGAGCAAATGTGTTTTTTTGTTTTCATGTTCGGTATTTTTGTTTAGTTACTTTAAGGGTGATCGCTAAAACGTTTTGGAGCATTGCATTCAAGCGGTTCTCTTGTTCACCTGGCGCAAAAAGCGATGTTACGGTGAGTTTAACTTCCTATTTAAACGTCAATGAGTGAAAAGCGGGCATCATTAAGCCAGGATGTTTTTCTTTGTCGTTACTCATATACGTTATTATAACGTCACCAACATCGTCTTTGTGTAAATAGATCATTTGTCCGTACTTATAACCGGTTCCAAACCCGCAGTGAAATTCAAAAAACGAAGAACCACCATTGTCGGCGTTAAACTCTTTTTTTACAGCTTGTGGCGGAAATGCGCCAATGTCCCAGTCCTGTCCGCCTGTCATATTTAGAACATTTGATTGTATTCTTCCTTCGTAGATAGTATTTGGATTGACCATTCTGCATGTACTGTCAAGCTTGCATTTTTTATAATCCGCAATAGTCGGTTTAAGCGACCAAACGGTATAACGGATCTCAAAGTCAGCTTTCTTGTCCTTAATCGCAAAACTATACCACAGGTCTTTGTTTTCCTTTACTAAAGTTTCTTCGAAATCGGGCGGCATTTCAAATTTAAGGCCTATGGGATCAATGAATTTTTTGAACGCGTCAACCTTAACTATTTTTCCCTTATCGACGTAAACTGTAAATGCTGTCGTAATGATGGTAACGATTAAAAGCCCGATAATTTTTGTCTTCATATATCTTTTTTTTTAATGTTCTGTCGTGCTAGCGGCAGTAAATTATATTTTCGGCTTAGGGGCCTCATTAGTGCCAATTTTATAGACCAGGCTACTTATTAATACCGCGATGTAATAAAAAACACTCAACATATCCAATGCCGCACCCGTACCACTGCCATATTTAAACGTTAGCGCCAGGAGAATAATAATTAGAAAATTTAAAATTATTTTCGTCAGCAGGCGATTTAGCTTTCTTTTTTTCAAATACGAAAAGGCTAGCATAAATAAGAGGCCTGCTGGTAATGAAAGTACCAGTCCAACCAAAAAGAACAAAGGAAGTCCTTCGAAAAGGGTTTTCCACTCACTTTTAAAAAAAAGAATTCTGTAAAGGAAAAGCAGAACAGGTCCTAACAAAAGAGTAGTAAACCAAAGCTTTAATGGATAACTAATCCTTTTGAGAGTTTCTTTAAATATTTTATTTCGCTGTTTAATAGAAAGTAGTAGTTTTTGTCGTAATGTTAACTTTGTCCGAGGATATTACCGCTAGCGGATGGCGAATTTGCGCTATTTTTTGCAAAGTCCATTTATGCATTTGAGGGTTAACCCGCAAAAAATTACAAGTAGGTGCTGTTATGCCCAGTGCTTTATTCAAAGTCATACACAGTCGTGTCAATGCCGTGAGCAATGAGGGTATGATTTATTAATGGTTCTATTTCGCTCCATTGTCCGCCAGCAAGTCCGCAGCCTATGCGTGGCAAGTGAACACTTGCGTTAGTTTTTTTTGCAAACCCTGTTACTCTTTCTAAACATTCTTTGACGAAAACATATCTTATTGGAGGTTGTCCGTCTTTGTCGGGTTTAGTGTTTACTTGCGCGATCATGTTTGCAACCCAAAGGTCAGACGAAACCTTTACGAATTGTACGTTGCCCAATTCGAATTTCTTTTCGTTTGAATATTTGTCTCGACTTTCAATTCGCTCAAATTGGATATTGTCAGTCGGACTAAGTTCTTTTGATTTAAACCAATTGCGATATTCGGCTTCAGGTTGTTTCCATCTTTTTGAAATTGCCATTACAAAACCCTTTCCCCATCCGCCAATGTCATTGCAAACATGAATGATAATTTTTGTTTTTGTGTCTGAGGGATTTGTCGCGTCACCCGTAATGTATTTTATTGGCATTCGTTCAATTTTTTTAAACTTATCATTTAGGTCGTCGGTTTTAATGTAAAGTATGTAGCCAGCGTAAGTAGGGGTGTCGATTTCGTCCTTGGCTACAATGTCTTTTTCCAGGTCTTCGTAATTAATTGGAGTGCAGTAAAGCCTTGTCGGCCGTTTTTGAGTCGTTTTATGAACTACAACTTTTTCTCCCTTTTTTAAGACAGCATTGTCGCCGCCAGTGTAGGGAGCGAAATGGGAAGTCAGATAACTAATGTCCACGTTAGTCAGGGCCTCGAAAACTTCACCGTCTTTAGGAGTCTTGCCGCCAAGAAATATATTTGTCAGATTTTTGAGATTCATGTTGTCTGTCTAGGCATTGGGCATAACGGTTTCGGGGCTGATGCTGTTGCGGATTTAACAGCAGCGTACCTGTCACCCGATATAAAATAAATAGAAACTACTGAACTAACAAGTTGCTCATCATCCGCAATAGCAACAGCCCTGTGTTAGCGGTTCATTGTATTTTTGTCTCGCTTTATTCACCAACAGCACCTGTCTTGACTTTTCCTTCCCGTTTGTAATTGACAAAAATAACTCCACTTGTTGTAACAATACTCTCTACTAATGTAAATGCTGCTGGAATCGCACCATTTGCAAATAACTTCTTTCCTTTGCCAAGAGTCAACGGGTAAATACCGAACCAGAGTTCGTCCAACAAATCATTTTTAAGTAGCAGTTGAATGAGCTCAGAACTACCCCAAATTTTTAGATCAGAACCTTTTGATTTCTTAAGCTTTTTTATATCTGCTAGGCTTTTTAGGAATACAGTGTTTTTCCAATCTGATTTTTTTCTGCTTTTGGAAAAGACATACTTTGTAACATCATTGATGCCTTCCCAATTGTCGGTATGTTTTGGCCAATAACCTTCAAAAACATCAAAAGTTTTTCTGCCTAAAAGTAGGTCAGAAGGTTTCATCATTTTTTGGAAGACCTTCCTTGCAGTTTCATCACTATAGGGTAAAGTCCAGCCACCATATTTGAAACCACTTGCTTTATCTTCATCGGGTCCACTGGGTGCTTGCAATACTCCATCTAATGTAATCCTTGATAAGACAATAATTTTTCTCATTATGGTTTGATGTTTAAATTGTGATTATATATCGTTTTTTTTCGTGCCTATTGAGTGGTCTGCTACAATGACAGCTAACTTACGGCTAACCACTACAAACCCAATTTTAAATACTTGTAATCAATTGTAAACGTTTGCAACCGTCTTTTAAAGATATTAAAATTCTGTATAAATACCATTTTGAAGAAATCCTTTGCAACAACCTCAATTTAGCAATTTTCGGGTTGTCATTCAGTAAAAGCCTGCCTACTTTTGTATTATGCAGGTGATGAATACGCAACAAGCCATTAATTATAACAGGATAGCGGAGGCCATCGATTTTATTAAAGCAAACTTTAAAGAACAGCCCTCGCTGGAACTGATTGCACAGCACGTCAATTTAAGTCCTTTTCATTTTCAGCGCCTCTTCACCGATTGGGCGGGGGTAAGTCCCAAACAGTTTATTGCTTATTTAAGCCTGACTTATGCCAAAAGTATTTTAAAAGAAAAAGAACATACTTTATTTGATGTGGCGGTAGATACAGGCCTGTCTGGCAGCGGCCGGCTGCACGACCTGTTTGTGAAGCTCGAGGGCATGAGCCCCGGTGAATATAAAAACGGTGGAGAGGGCTTGCGGATCAATTACCATTTTTCTGAAAACCTGTTTGGCCGGCTGCTGATCGCTTCAACGGGCAAAGGCATTTGTTATATGGCGTTTATTGAGGATGAGGAGGCAGCCCTCCGGGAACTGAAAGATAATTTTCCAAATGCAACATATGTGCAGGAGCCGGATGAGCACCAACAGAACGCGCTTAAGATCTTTTCACGGGGAGTGCAACCATTAAAACAGATCAAAGTGCATTTAAAAGGCACAGATTTTCAGTTAAAGGTATGGGAGAGTCTTTTAAAAATTCCTATGGGTGTTTTGTCGAGTTACGGCAGCATTGCCGGAGCGGTGGGTAATCCAAAAGCTTCAAGGGCAGTGGGTTCGGCCATCGGTGATAATCCAGTGGCTTTTATCATTCCCTGTCACCGGGTGATACAGGCTGCGGGTACTTACGGACAATACCGCTGGGGCAGCACGCGTAAATCGGCCATGATAGGCTGGGAGGCGGCGGCTGTTAGCAGATAATTTCTTGTTTAATGTTTCAGGTTCAATGTTGTACGATTTACAAACCACGCACGCTCATCAAAACCTTCTGCCCAACCAGGGAGAGGTCTTTTATTTTCCTGCCTTTTTTAAGAAAGAGCACAGCGATCATTATTTCGAAATGCTGAGCAGCGAGCTCAACTGGAAGCAGGAACCCATAAAAATTTTCGGTAAAACCGTCATGCAACCCCGATTAACCGCCTGGTTCGGCAGTAAAGACTACAGTTACTCAGGCATCACGATGCGCGCCAATCCCTTCAATAAAATGTTGCTCGAAATGAAGGACAGGGTGGAAAGGTCAACCAGCGCCAGCTTTAACAGCGCTTTGCTGAACCTTTACCGCGATGGTAACGACAGCATGGGTTGGCACCGCGACAATGAAAAAATGCTTGGCCCTAAGCCGGTGATCGCTTCTTTGAGCCTTGGCGCCACGCGGCAGTTTTTCCTAAGAAATTACCGCGACAAACAACAAAAGATCAATATTGAATTAGAAAACGGCAGTCTGCTGCTCATGCGTGGTGACACCCAGCATTACTGGGAGCACAGCCTGGCTAAGACTTCAAAGAATATAGGACCGAGGATCAATATTACGTTTCGTTATGTTGTCTGATTAAATGTTAACACCGGCAAAGAACGGCAACGCCTATGTTTCTATGTTGTAAAAAAAAGGCGGTGGCCTATAACGAATTAGAAGCCTGCATAACATTAGCCCAACATTAATTTTTTGATTTTTTTGCAATTTAATTTTTAAATGAATGAACATTCATTTACATTTGTAGCCGCAAATGAGAATCAGGGACGAAAATAAAGAGGCGGCAATCCGCAAAAAGGCTGTTGAAATGATCGTGAACGAGGGATTCGACGGGTTGAGCATGGCGAAACTGGCCAAGGCGGCGGGTGTTTCGCCGGCTACTATTTACATTTATTATAAGAACCGGGAAGACCTGCTGCATCAGTTATTCAATGATTCGCAAAAGGCTTTTGCAGAATACGGCCTCAGGAATTTTGATCCGGAAGCAACGCTGGAAGAGGGTTTGTGGCGGCAGTGGAAAAACCGCCTTGAATTTATACTGGAGCATCCCATTTATTTTAAATTCTTTGAGCAGTTCAGAAATTCGCATCTCATTAACCACAAGAACGTGAACATGACTGAGTTCAGGGAAAGCATGATGTTGTTTGTGAAGAACGCCATCAAACGCGGTGAACTCGCCAAAATGGAACCTGAGATCTTCTGGTCTGTGGCCTACGGTTCTTTTTATTCCCTCGTTAAATTTCACCTGCAGGAAAAGAAAATGATGAACGAGTCTTTTAAAATTACCGATGCCAAATTAAAACAAACATTAAAAATGGTAGTAAAAGCCCTAAAACCTTAAACCCATAATCTGGATTAAACTAATTAAAATGATGACCATGACCGAAGATCTAACGCACATTTTGATATTTAAAACAAATATCTCGACGTTTTCTGATAAACTTCGTCTTCAGAAGCTATTTCTTGAGAAGGGTTCTGTGGATGAATGGAACGTGGATTCTGAAGATGTGGATTGTGTGCTGAGGGTGGTATCGTCTGCCTTAAGCGCCGGCCAAATAATTCAATTGCTGAGCCAGGAAGGATTTCTGTGTGAAGAACTACAATAAAAGCCCGCTAACACAGATGACTTCCGGCACCGGAGTTAATCATGACGGTTTTGTCCGTTTAACTTTAAAAATAAATAAATGTCAGAGCAACAAACAACCGCTATTCCCCCGTCGGCTAAAGAAAAAACTTCTCAACTACATTTGACCCCATTTACCGGTTACCAGGTTTTTATGGTGGTCATTCTTTCCCTTTTACAATTTACTGTGATCCTCGATTTTATGGTGCTGTCGCCGCTTGGTACTATTCTTATGAAAACTATGAAAATGCAGCCTCATGAGTTTGGGAAGGTGGTGTCGGCCTATGCCTTCAGCGCCGGGATCTCTGGAATACTGGCCGCTGGATTCGCGGATAAATTCGACCGGAAGAAGTTGCTGATGTTCTTTTATGTAGGCTTTATCCTTGGAACTCTGTTGTGTGGTCTGGCTAACAGCTATGAAACGTTGCTGGCGGCTCGAATTTTTACCGGTGTGTTCGGCGGTGTGATCGGATCAATTTCAATGGCCATAGTAACGGATGTCTTCAGCCTGCAGCAACGTGGCAGGGTGATGAGCTTTATTCAAATGGCCTTTGCCGGCAGTCAGATCCTGGGCTTGCCTATTGGTCTGTACCTGGCTACACGTTTCAACTGGCACATGACCTTTTTTATGATCGTCGGACTAACTGTTTTGGTGGGCATCGCTGTTATCCTGAAAATGAAGCCATTGACTGAACACCTGAAATTACAAACCCAAAGCAATCCACTTTTGCACCTCTGGAACACTGTTCAGAAGCGCGACTATCGCATAGGATTTATGGCAACGGCCTTGCTCTCCATGGGTGGTTTTATGCTGATGCCTTTTACCACCGATTTCATTGTGAACAATGTGAAGATCAGTCTGGAGGATCTTCCGACCATTCAGGTTTTCACGGGCATTTCGTCGATGATTATCATGATCCTGATAGGGCGCGTCACCGACCGGATCAATAAAATGACACTTTTTATCAGCGGTTCGGTGGTGGCCAGTATCATGGTGGTGGTGTATACCAATATGGGCCCTTCGCCAATGTGGCTCGTAATACTGATCAACATGGTTCTGTTCATGGGGATCATGGGACGTGTAGTGCCTGCCACAGCCTTGAGTTCAGCGGTTCCGGAAATGAGCGACAGAGGTGCTTACATGAGTGTGAATGCCTCGCTTCAGCAAATGGCCGGAGGCTTCGCTGCCATTTTTGCCGGATTTATAGTGGTTAAGCAAGGTGAAGATGCCCCATTGCAGAACTTCGACGTCCTGGGTTATGTGATGCTTGGTTTTATATTCCTGTGCATTTACCTGATGGCGCGTGTTGACAAGCTCGTGGCACGTAAACAACAGAAAACGGGAAATTAATTTCTGCCGGTTAATATGATAAAATTAAAAGGCCGCTTCCGGAGCGGTCTTTTTTATTTTAGCGGGAGATCATTATCTTTGATTGAAGAGACGTACCATGGACCAAAATTTAAAACCAGAAGAGCGGGAACTTGTTAAGCTTGTTACTTATTTTAAAAAACGCGCTGAGATCCTCATTATTGAAAACAAGCTTGATGATGAATACCGGCAGATGCTGGACACCTGTGATAAATTAAGCGAACAGTTGTATCTTCATGCAAAAAACCGCCAGGTGGTCCTCTCTGAGCGCGAACAGCTGCAGAGCCTTGTAAAAGACAATGCAAAATGTCCGAAATGCGCCAGCAACGAACAATTAAAGGTGATTGGCACCGATAGGAACGAAAAAGGCTGGAAGAGCAATAAATATAAATGCAGGCGCTGCAATATTACCTTCGTTCTCAATACACCCAATAATCCCTGGGACATGATCCCATATGTTGAGGATTTTGTTGGCAACATGGAAGCTAAACTAAACAATGAACAGCTGGACGAAACTTCTAAAGAACATACCAGGATGGCGCTGGAGCAAATGAAGGCCAATCTCTCAAAATTAAAACCGGTGGTGGAAGCGTCTGACCTTGATTTTGCTGAACTCGAAGAAAGGGAAAAACAAATGGCTGATATGGTGCATAAATTTAAAAAGCACCTCATGATAGAAAAGATCAGGCTTGAAAATTAAATAAATTGTTGGAGGCGAAACCGTTAAAACGGTTTTGTTGTACGTGTAACGTTATAACAATGAGCTTAAGCTCATTGTTATAACGTGCGTTTGGTGGATGAAATGGTTTTAACCATTGGGCGGCGTACATTTTTACCACTCTACGAAAAATTATAAAACCGTTAAAACGGTTTTGTTGTACGTATAACGTTATAACAATGAGCTTAAGCGCATTGTTATAATGTGCGATTGGTGGATGAAATGGTTTTAACCATTTGCCGGCGTACATTTTTACCATCTCTACGAAAAATTATAAAACCGTTAAAACGGTTTTGTTGTACGTACAACGTTATAACAATGAGCTTAAGCTCATTGTTATAACGTGCGATTGGTGGATGAAATGGTTTTAACCATTTGGTGGTACACATTTTTTCCGT
>JAZKFC010000037.1:29906-70943 GCA_040386615.1 Bacteroidota bacterium | reverse complement strand
CGTTAGAACCGGTTACTGTATAATTTTGAGAGAAGTTAGGGTACAATGTAAAATTAGAAGCTGTAAATCCGCCTGGTAACCAGGTATTGGTGATCGGACCTACCACAACAAGGTTAACACCTGTTCCCATACAGATCTGGCTTGGAGTAGCACTGGCATTTACCAGTGGCAATGGGTTCACAATAAGGTTAACCGTGCTTGAACTTGAACAGGCTCCGTTAGTCCTTAACACCGTATATGTGGTTGGGCCGGGAGGCGATACCTGTATAGTAGAGGTATTGGGATTAGAACCGGGGATCCAGGTATAACCGGTAGCGCCAACTGCCGTCAAAGTAGCTGTTGCGCCCAAACAAATGGCGGTTGGGGTTACTACAGGTGTAATGGTTGGCGTGATAAGAACGGTAACCCCAGTCACAGCTGTATTGGTACAGCCATTGGCGCCTGCTCCTGTAACCGTATAATTAGTTGTACTTGCAGGAACAAATGCCGAGTTATTAGTTACGCTGGGGTTCCAGGTATAACCAGTCACGCTGTTACCACCATTAAGAATAATTGAGCCACCACTGCAAACCGTTGGGTTGTTGATGCTGGCGGTGATATTAGGCAAAGGGTTCACTGTAACAGAGGTAGCCGCCGTATTAGTACCGCAGGCGTTTTCGCCGGTCACAACATAAGTGGCTGTGGACGCCGGCAGGTAAGGAGAACCGTTGGTGATGCTGTTTGTCCATGTGTAAGTGGTAGCGCCACTGGCGGTTAAAATTACTGTTTTTCCCAGGCAAAGTACCGAAGCGGTGTTAGCCACAGTTAATGTTGGTACTGCGGTGAAAACATTGATCGCCAAAGTGCTTGTAGAGATACAGCCAGTTGAGCTGGTGCCTTGTATTGTGTAAACAGTGCTTACCGTTGGATTAACAGTAATGCTTGTAGAGTTAGATCCCCCGGGGCTCCAGGTATAGCTTACCATGCTTCCGGCGGTTAAAGTCGCCGTAGAACCGGTACAGATATTAGAAGCAGAAGCAGCAGTAGATACCGGGACACCCGGTATATATGAAATAATTACAGAGCCATGTCCGGCGCGAACACCAGCAGTATTGACCTGGCTGGTTCCAATATTATAGGATCCGCCACCACCACCGCCGGTATATGGCTGAGCACTTGAAGTGCCTCCGCCTGAGTATCCGCCGCCGCCGCCGCCGTTACCGCCAGGTTGCCAGCCACAGCCGCCCCCGCCGTATCCACCATTGTCACCGTTGCCTCCATTAGTGCCGCCAGCGCCGCCGTTCAGGTAAGATCTTCCATAACCCAGCGTATTTTGCGCGAAACCACCATTTGTACTAAATCCACCGCCGGCACCGCCGCCGCCTGTGCCATTAAAGGCACCTCCGCTACCGCCTGTGCCACCGGCTGCAAGACCATTGCCTGAATTGGTACCGGCATTGGTGATCGTCGCGTTTAATCCGTTACGGTTTGTTCCGCAGTTTTGAATATTGTTGGTTGCGCCACCGCCACCACCGGCAATGATCCAGGGCACGTTTCCGGATGTCAGTACCACGAATGAACCACCACCGCCACCAGCATCTTCACCGGTAGTATTCGGTGAACCGGTTCCAGCCACAAGTACACTCAACACCTGGCCAGGGGTTACTGCAAAAACTCCTTTTATACTTGCCCCAAGACCACCCGTAGCCGTGCAGGTAGTTACAACGGAACCACCGCCGGCACCAATGGCCTCTATCGTTAGACTCGAAACACAGAGCTGGGGAACGGTAAACGATTGCAACGATCCTGTATAGGCGAATGTTTGGGTTACGATCTGTGCCTTGAGCGTTAATGGCGCAAGGGCGTATATCAATAACGACGCAACTGTAATTATTTTGATCTTATAGTAAGTACTTTTCATGGTTTTAAATTCTAACTCCTAAAGTAGTGATTATTTTTTTAGGGCCTCAGATTTAGATTTGAGTTTATAAATAAAAAAATCCCCCGGATAATAATATCCGGGGGATTTAACGTGATTAGATCAAAAACTGTTATTTGGTAACAGAAATTTTCTTGTTGATTTTGGTGCCATTATTTTCACCGGTAATAAAGTAAATGCCGTTTGACAGGCCGCTGATGTTTACTTCATTTTTATTGTTCTCGGTAAGGCTTACAGTTTTAACAATCTGTCCAAGTTCATTTGTAATGCTCAGGATCATTGCAACACCAGATTTGATGGTGAAATTACCGTTACTTGGGTTTGGATAAACACTGATTTCTTCGCCCGACTGCAATTCATTGATGCCAGTGCAACGTTGAACAGAGATAGTCACAGTAGCGTCTTTAGAGCAATTATTAACGTCGGTACCCGTTGCAGTATAAGTGTAAGGGATGTCGATAAGAGGGGTTACTATAATCGAAGCACCGGTTCCGGTGGTATTCCACGAATAAGTTGAAGCACCCGCAGCGGTCAGTGTAACCTGCTCACCTTTACAAACAGTTGTTCTGTTCGCTGTCACACTCACGTTAGGAAGCTGGTTTACAGTAACTGCCACTGTTGTGGTAGTAGTACAGTTGTTGATGTCGACACCCGAAACCGTGTAAACAGTTGAAGTTGCTGGACTAACTGTGATACCAGGAAATGGAATGCTTTGGTTCCACACGTAAGAAACGCCATTGGTAGCGGTTAAGAACGCTGATTTTCCGATACAAATTGTTTGGGCTGCCGCAGCAACAACGATGGTATTTACATTAACCGCGATGGCGCCTGTACTAACACAACCTGCTGTGCTTGTTCCAACAACCACGATGTTCGAAGATACAAGCGGACTTGCAGTTGCGGTATTTGAAACCGGGCCGGAAGCCCAGGTATAGGTATTAGCGCCATAAGCTGTAATAGTAGCGGGGCTGCCGGCACATAAAAGTGTAGGTGTAACAACGCCGGTAATAACAGGTAATGGATTTACTTTAACAGTAACAATGATATTGGAAATACAATTGTTTAATGAACCTACACCGGCAACGGTATAAGAAGTAGTTGTGTTTGGAGTAACTACAATTGAAGGCTGGGTGCTGCCAGTGCTCCAGTTCCAACCGCTAACAGCGGTAGAAGTTAAGGTAGTTGTCTGACCTGCACAGATAGAAGTAGCACCGTTGATGGCAACATTACACAAAGATGTGATGATTACTTTACCGTGGCCAAAGCCGGTTAGTTGTGTAATGGATGTGTTTGTCGCAGCAGGAAGGATATACGAGCTTCCGCCTGTTCCGGAGAAATAGCAGCATGCGCCACCACCGCCACCGGCATATCCACCGCCACCGCCGCCACCGCCTGTAGAGCAGGAGCACGAAGAACCACCACCACCGAATCCGCCTTCACCATAGTTGGTACCAGGCCATCCACCAGCTTGCCCGCCAGCCTGACCGTTACCACCATTAAAAAACGATTGTCCAACAGTTGTGTAGATACCATAGGTAAAGTGAACACCATTGGTGTTCCAGCCAGCTCCCTGGCTACCGAATTGGCTTGGTAAGTTATTGGTAGTTGTTTGCAATAAACTCGCGTTCTGGTTGCTGGAGGTGCTTTGTGCGGCACCACCACCACCACCTGCAGCTCCAAGCAGTGTAGCGTTTTGGGCCACAAATGAACCGCCCCCGCCGCCATCGGAATAAGATGGCGCGTATGAACTTCCCATTTGACCTACTAAAACACTTAGTGTACTTCCCGCTGTGAGGTTAACTTCACCTATTACTTTAGAACCGAGTCCTGAATACGTTGCTACGTTTCCGCCGCTGGCACCCCAAAGCTCAATTCTGTACAAGCCCGTGTTTGGTACAACCATTGTTTGAACACCAGCAGCAGACGTTACCAATCCATTTAAATTGCTTGGCAAAGCATATGCTGTATTCAGCTGGCCTTGTGTGGGCCCTAGTCTGCCGGTTGCGCCGGCATTGGTAAATGTATAAGATTGCTGGGAGATCGCCTGACCCGGAGCAATTGCTAATGCAAAAAGCACTAACGCCTGGTTCGACCTCTTTTTAAACAAATTAAAAAATTTGCCTGGTTTGTAATTTTTTTTCATGTGAGAGTTATTTAGGATTAGTATTATTTAACAAATGTAATTTTACTTTAATAAAATATTTATTCCAAATAGAAAGTGTTAAAAGTTAAGTTTTTTTTTTAATAAGTGGTATAAAATGTTTGCCCGGGAGCGGTCGATGGACATAATTCTGTAGCTAAAATTCAGAGCAGGGGCTAAATTTTTTAAAATTGAGACTGTTGTAATTTTTTAGGGCTTAAAAACAAAAAGGGTTCCACCAAACGGAGGAACCCTTTTTCATAATTTTGAGATCTGCAGATCTTAATCAATCCTGGATTTATGATCTTCGATGTCAGAAATTTCTTTCAGCGCGTTAAGAATTTCGTAATCACTTCTGCCGCTCATTGACTGCTCAATCTGCGATTTTTCCATGTTAAAATCTTTTGGCGCAGGCTCGCTCGCCACCGAGTTAACAGCCAGTATAAAAACACCATTGTTACCGGCTACAGCTTTACTTGTGGTGCCGGCCTTGGTGCCCGACGCTGTTCCAACAAAAATGTCATCCGGACCGAGCCCTTCAACATTGCGGCTGTTCATCAGCAACGCTTCAGTTTTTCTCACATCCAGACCCATTTTAGCGGCTACATCCTCAACATTTTTTGCGCCAGCGGCCTGCTTTGCAAATTCGCCGAGGAATTGCTCTGCTTTTTTCTCGCGGATCACTTTTCCGGTTACATCATCCTTCACCTCTTCCAAAGGCAATACGCCTTTATTCTTAATGCCACTTATTTTGGCAACGATGTGTTTATCGGCAAAAGAAAAGGTACTCACATCCCCTTTTTTGGCGGTATAAACCCATCTTACCATGTCTCTTGCGTTGGCAAGATTTGGTAGCTGGCGATCGCCTTCTTTAATATTGTCGGCGATACGCGGAACCAGTTTTTGTTCCTTAACCCCTTTATCAAACAATTCTGCTGTGTTGTTCATGCCACCAAACTGATTCGCCTCGGCGAAGATCTTCTGGTTGGTTTCATCACTTGGAGCGATTGGTTTAAAGATCTGTGCTACTTTGTAGCTGTTATGCCTGCCTTTACTTACATCCAGTACTTCAATAATATGGTAGCCAAACTGGGTTTCAACAACGCTGATATTTCCTTTAGTACCCATTAAACCGGCATTTTTAAACGGATCAACAAAACCTTTGTTTTCATCAAACCAGCCATAATCACCACCCTTATCGATGCTGCCCTGGTCATCACTTTGCGTTTTAACAAGCGTATCAAAAGTTGCGGCTTTTGATTTAATTACCACCAAAAGGCTGTCGGCCATTTTTTTAGCCTGTTCCTTTGATCGTTTTGGCTGGTTGGTTTTAGGATCGTTAATTCCGATAAGGATATGACGCACTTTGGCGCTGTCGGCAATAGAGTTGATGGCCTGCAATTTGTAAATCTTAAAATAAGCGCCTTCATTGTAAGGTCCGTACACTGCACCCGGAGCTGCAACAAAAATTGTTGAATCTCTTACAATCATGGATTTTTTAGTGAAATCCTGTACGGTGATGTTACCGTTTTCACTTTCCTGCTGCATAAAGGCACTGTCTTCTTTCATTGATTTTCCTTTGAACTCAGAGGCTGTGCGTTGCGCATCTTTTTCTATCTGCTCAAGATCAGAAGGGCTTGGTACCACGTTAAACGCAACATATTCTACAGAACGGCTGGTTTCGGGGTTCATAAATTCATAGGAGTGGTCGCTGTAGTATTTCTGGATATCAGAATCAGTTATTTTAACTGCGCTGTCGCTTAAGGCATCGTAGCGTTTTACAACAAAAGAAACATTCATTTTAGTAGACTGGGCCTTAAACACTTCTTTGGCTTCGGCCGTAGTAACATAAAGACCTTTATTCACAATAGCACGGAATTTCTCATAATAACGGCTGTTTTTTACGTTATCCTCAATCTGGCGGATGCCGGCTTCCTGGTCGGCAGGAAGGGTTTGGATCACCTGTTTCCATTTATTAAGATCCAGGGAACCGTCAGGTTTGGCAATCTGCTCATTCACTTTCCCTGTGTTGGGATCAGAGATCTGCTGCAGAACAAAAGGTACCGGGTTGGCAACCACTCTTTCATAAACTTCATCATCACCAACGGTAATTCCTATCTTATCGAACTGCGGCCTCACCACAATTTCTGAAACGTATTGTTGCCAAACATTATCAATCACCGAAGTGCGGGTCGCGTCGTCAATATCATTGGTCTGGTTACGCTGGCGGTAATTGTTCAACTGCATTTCCACGCGGTTAACAAAATCATTCCTGTCAATTTTTCTGCCGTTGATGTAACCAACGGTCGACATTTCGTCGTTTCCGAAAATAGAAGCGCCTGAGCCCAAAAGGCTTTCAAGGATAAAAATGACGAGGGCAAGCCCTACAATTCCAACAAGTAAACCTGTTCTCCTTCTTATTTTTTCCAACACGCTGGTGTGTTCTTTTTTCTTCTCAGCATCAACCTGTTGTTGAATGTTTTTTTCTTTACTCATTACTATTCTGATTTTTTTAAGACTTGCAAAGATAATAGTTTAGGTGAAACGACGAAATATTCTGCGATCTTTTTTAATATTAAAATAACCTGTGTGCCACCCTTGTTCGGGCGGCTTTGTTTTTGTTCTTCTTTTTCAACAGGTAAAACTTTTATCGTTTCAATTGGTTAATTTTAGTGCAACAAAACCCCGGGGCATTTAGTCCCGTTAAACAGCAGCATGTTCCTCATATTCGACACCGAAACCACCGGTTTACCGCGCAATTATAACGCACCCGCCAGCGATACCGACAACTGGCCCCGCATGGTTCAGATAGCCTGGCAATTACATGACAAAACAGGTAAATTGCTTCACAACGACTCCGTTATTATTAAGCCGGAGGGATATACCATTCCGTTTAATGCTGTTCAGATCCACGGTATTACCACCGAGCGCGCCAACGAAGAAGGGAAAGACCTGGGCCAGGCTCTCAAAGACTTTGCAGCTATTGTTGAGCGCTGCGATTATCTCTGTGGGCATAACATAGAATTTGACATTAAGATCATCGCTGCTGAGTTCATCAGGTGTGGTTTGCCCGATTTTTTCGCGAACAAACAGGTTGTTGATACAAAAAATGATGACACCACCCAGTTTTGCGCGCTTCCGGGCGGCAGGGGCGGCAAATTTAAATGGCCTACTTTAACCGAATTATACACCAAACTGTTTAATGCCTCTTTTGAGGAAGCTCACAATGCCGCGTTCGATGTGCAGGCCACGTCAAGGGTGTTCTTCGAAATTATAAAAAGGGGCATTACCCGTATTGGTAAACTGCTTCCCGGTGACCTGGAAGCCATCAGGTACCAGGATGTTGACCTTACGGAACTGCTTGCGCATGAAAAGGCCATCAAAATTAAAAAACAACCCGAAACGGCTTCGGTTAAAACTCCCGATACCGAAACCGTGGTGGCTGATGGTTCAACTGCGCTTTTTTCTCATTTGCACAACCATTCACAGTTCTCGGTACTTCAGTCTATCAGCGACGTTGGCGCCATTGTAAAAAGGGCGGCCGATCTGAACATGCCGGCTGTTGCCATCACCGATCACGGTAATATGTACGCCGCTTTTTTGTTCTGGCAATCGGTTGAAAAACAAAACAAGTCCATTAAATCAACTAACGAGGCCATCGACAAAGGCGAAAAAACCGGCTCAAAAAAGAACGAGCTCAAATGCATCATTGGCTGCGAATTATTCATTACCAAAGACCGCACCGACAAGAGTAAGCAGGACAACGGCTATTGCATTCCTTTTCTCGCCAAAAATAAAAACGGCTACGAAAATTTGTCGAGACTAAGTTCATACGGATTTACAGAAGGTTTTTATTATGTACCCAGGATAGATAAGGAATTGTTATTACGGTACAAAACAGGTCTTATAGTTACAACGGGTTCGCTACAGGGCGAGATTCCTTCATTGATATTGAATGTTGGTGAAACCCAGGCAGAAGAAGCATTTGTGTGGTATAAAGAAAACTTTGGGGAGGATTTTTATGTGGAGTTAAACCGCCACAGCCTGCCCGAAGAAGATCACGTGAATACTGTTTTATTGAAACTGGCAGCGAAGTATAACGTTAAGTATTTTGCCGCTAACAATAATTATTACCTCGATAAAAAATCGTCAGAATCGCACGACGTATTATTATGCGTGAAAGATGGTGAGCTAAAGGATACGCCTATAGGCAAAGGCAGGGGCTTTCGCCACGGCATGCCAAACAACGAGTTTTATTTTAAGACGCCGGCCGAAATGGTCGCGCTCTTTGCCGACCTTCCCGAAGCCATAAGCTGCACCAATGAAATTGCTGCGGGAATAGAATCATTTAAACTAGGAAGGGATGTGCTTCTGCCTAAATTTCAGATCCCCGAAGATTTTAAAGACCCCAGGGATAATGATCCGGCTGATGAGGGCAAGGGAAACCGCGGCGAGAACGCTTACCTGAGACACCTGACCTTTGAAGGTGCAAAAAAACGTTACCCCGAAATGACGCCCGAAATAGAAGAGCGGCTCAATTTTGAGCTGGCCACCATGGAAAGGATGGGATTTCCCGGGTACTTTTTAATTGTTTCGGACTTTACTACCGAGGCCAGAAGACTGGGCGTGAGCGTAGGTCCTGGGCGTGGTAGCGCAGCCGGCAGCGCGGTAGCCTATTGCCTGGGTATTACCAATGTTGACCCCATCAGGTACGATTTGCTCTTTGAGAGGTTTTTAAATCCCGACCGGATCAGCATGCCCGATATTGATATTGATTTTGACGATGAGGGGCGTGACAAAGTGATCAGTTACGTAATTAATAAATACGGTGAAAAGCAGGTGGCCCAGATCATCACCTACGGAACGATGGGTGGTAAAAGTGCGATCCGCGACGCGGCCCGTGTTTTAAACCTGCCATTGCCCAATGCCGACAGGCTGGCAAAATCTTTTCCCGACAGCCTCGAAGCCGACCTGCAATCGTTGTTGAAGCCCGGTGGCATTGATGAGGCCTACCTCGAAAAGATCCGCGACCGCCGCGAGGTGGTTGAGCAGTCGCATAACTTCAGAAAGATCTCCGAAGAAAATTCGCCGGAAGCCACGGTTTTAAAACAGGCTTATGAACTCGAAGGTTGCGTACGCAATACCGGTGTTCATGCCTGTGGTGTGATCATCGCGCCCGACGAGTTAACCAGGTTTGTACCGGTTACCAAATCAAAAGACAGCAACATGCTGCTCACGCAGTTTGATAACTCGGTTGCGGAATACGCAGGGCTTTTAAAAATGGACTTCCTGGGATTAAGGACCCTCACCATTATTAAAGACGCGCTGGCTTTTATTAAACTTGGTAAGGGCGAGGATATTGACATTGACACCATTTCTTTTGAAGATCAAAAGACCTACGAGTTATTTCAACGCGGCGAAACAAACGGCATCTTCCAGTTTGAAAGTCCTGGTATGCAAAAACACTTAAAGGACCTGAAGCCCGACAGCTTTACCGATTTGATCGCCATGAACGCTTTGTACCGACCGGGACCTATTGCTTATATCCCTAATTACATCGCGCGGAAACATGGCCGTGAACCCATCAGCTACGACCTGCAGGGAATGGACGAATTCCTTAAAGAGACTTATGGCATCACTGTTTACCAGGAACAGGTAATGCGTTTGAGCCAGAAGCTGGCCAATTTTACCAAGGGTGACGCCGATACCCTGCGTAAGGCCATGGGTAAAAAGCAAAAAGACGTACTCGACAAAATGAAGAGCAAGTACCTCGACGGTTGTAAAACTAACGGTCACGACACTGCCGTAGCCGAAAAGGTTTGGAAAGACTGGGAAGCCTTTGCGAGTTACGCTTTTAATAAATCACACAGTACCTGTTACGCTTACCTCGCTTTTCAAACAGCATATCTTAAAGCCAATTACCCGAGCGAATTTATGGCGTCGGTGCTCAACCACAGCGGCAATATTGAGAAGATCACTTTTTTTATGGAAGAGTGTAAACGCATGGGCATTAAAGTGCTTGGTCCTGATGTGAACGAAGGTTTTGGGAAATTCAGCGTGATGCCCAATGGTAACATCCGTTTCGGTATGGCCAGCATTAAAGGAGTGGGCGCTAACGTGGTAACCGCGATCGTTGAAGAAAGAAATTTAAACGGCATTTTTAATAGTCCTTTTGATCTTTCATCGAGGTTGGATGGAAAGACCATGAGTAAAAAAAGTATAGAAAACCTGGCTTTATCAGGGGCATTCGACAGTTTTGAGAATGTTCACCGGTCCATGTTCTTTAATGTTGATTTGGACGGCACCAACCTGGCCGACCGCATGATCAGGTACGCCAATCAAAAGAACCTGGGCAACGATACGTCGCAGTCGAGTTTGTTTGGCGATGAACATGAAATTGAGATCACCGAACCAAAACTGCCCAGTGTTGAGAAATGGAGCGCGCTTGAAGAGTTAAGCCGGGAGAAAGAAGTGGTGGGCTTTTTTATCAGCGGCCACCCCCTCGATCCGTACAAGGCTATTCTGGATCACCGTTGCAATGCCAATTGCGCACAATTAAAGGCGGGGCTTGAACCATTTAAAAACAAGGAAGTTATTTTCGGTGGCATCATTACAGGTTTTGAGAACCGCACCAGCAAAACCGGCAACGCCTTTGGCAAACTGATCATTGAAGATTATTTTGGTTCTACTGAACTGATGTTATTTGGTAAGGATTTTGTGGAATATAACAAATACATGGTGCAGGGCCTTTTTGTTTTTGTAAGGGCAAGGGTGCAGGAACGGTATAACCAGCCCGGCAGTCTCGAAATTAAATTAAGCAAGATAGAGTTGCTCGAAACGGTGAAAGAAAACGCGTTCAGCCTCATTAAATTAAAGGTTAAACTTGCGAATGTAAATGAAGGTCTTATTGGCAAACTAGATACACTGATGAACACCCACACCGGCAAAGCCAGCATAGAGTTTTACGTTGAGGATGAAGAGTTGCGACAAAACATAAAGCTGTTTTCTAAAAAGAATAAAATCGCAATAGACAGCGAATTTTTAATGGAACTGGATAAAATAGCAGATGTGAAATACGATTTAAATTAATGAATAAAGGAGTTTATCGCAGCGATGCCACATCACCTTCTGTTGATTGTGAGATCACTTTAGCGGAACATAAGATTTTCATTTATTTTACCGGGCAAAACCGCGAATTATTGATCTGGGACCTTAAATCCCTTGATTCATGCACCATGTATGGCGCTACGTTGAAGATCGTTAAAGACAAAGTACCGGGACAATTTCTTGAATGCAGTGGAGAAATAGCAAAAAGCATTTCCCATGCTTATTCAAATCCCCCGGCTGAGGTTGCCAAAGCGCGTCCTAAAAAAGTGATAGCTTTTATGCTGGCTTGCATAGCGGCAATCATTGCCATTGGCATTTTGTGTTACATTTATTTATTACCCTGGGTGGCAGGTAAGGCTGTGGGTTTAGTTTCTGAGGACCTGGAGATAAAGCTCGGCAATAATTTAAGCGAAGTGTATCTCAGGGAGCCACGCAACGATTCAGCTACTTTTTACGCCAATCGCTTTGTGGGAAAACTGGATCTTCAGACAAAATATCCAATTCATATTTATGTGATAGAGTCAGAGGAGATCAACGCTTTTGCGGTACCGGGCGGCAATATTTTTGTGTATTCGGGACTGATCAAAAAAATGAATTCTTACGAAGAACTCGTCGCCCTGCTGGGACATGAGGCCACGCACGTGATTAAACGGCATTCTCTTAAAAGTATTCTGAGTTCAGCAGCCAGCGGCATCATCATCAGCGCTTTTTTCGGAGACATGAACGGCCTGAGCCTTTGGGCGGTATCGAAGGCCGACGAATTTAAACAGCTCGACTATTCACGGGAGCTGGAGACTGAAGCAGACCAGAACGGATTAAAATTAATGGTACAGAATAAAGTGAGCCCGAAAGGAATGCTGGACCTGTTGGAACTTTTAAAAAAGGAAGGCGCTGAAATGCCGGGCATGATGAAATATCTGAGTACACATCCGGAAACTGAGGAAAGAATAAAAGCGGCTTTGGCGCAGCCGATGATCAATAAAAAATTTCCGGGAAGCGAAAGTTTGGCAAAAGAATTTTCGAAAATAAAATTTTCACTTTGAAGTCTTGTTTCTGGTCGTTGGAAGATGCTGGTTCCCAAACGAGCTTCAGCGCCAGGGATGGAACGGCCTGTTTGAGCTCTTTTTATGAAGGCGAAAGCCGTAATAAAAAAGCGAGTAGTGACAGCCCGGTGCGAAGCAGGCGCCCAAATGAAAGGAAAAAGGCGGAAAAAGCCACCTTTCGAAAGTCTCTTAAAACTTCTATCTTTGCACCCTATTTTAATTTCAATAGTTTATAACAATGATCTCAGTTAATGGTGTTACGGTTAGTTTTGGAGGGTATGACCTTTTTGACAACATCTCTTTTTTAATTAATCCAAAAGACAGGATAGGTTTGGCGGGCAAGAACGGCGCGGGTAAAAGTACTTTGCTCAAGATCTTATCAGGCCATCAAAACCCGACCAAAGGCGAGATCTCTATGCCTAAAACCTGCACCATTGGTTATTTGCCGCAGGATATGATCCACCAGCACGGTAGATCGGTATTTGAAGAAACGGAAACCGCTTTTGAGGAGATCCAGAAGCTGGAGATCAGGATTGACGAGATCAATCACCAGTTGGAAACACGCACCGATTACGAAAGCAATGACTACGCAAAATTAATCGAAGAGCAAACGGACGTGTATACGCGCCTCGATATGTTAGGCGCCGGTAACAGGAACGAGGAAATAGAGAAAATTTTAAAAGGTCTTGGCTTCGACCGCAAGGACTTTGACCGCCAGACCGCCGAGTTCAGCGGGGGCTGGAGAATGCGCATTGAGCTGGCAAAAATTTTATTGAGAAAGCCCGATATTTTATTGCTTGATGAGCCTACCAACCACCTCGACATTGAGGCCATTATGTGGCTGGAGGAATTTATGGAAACCTTCGCGGGTTCGGTAATGCTCATCAGTCACGATAAAACCTTTTTAGATAATGTGACCACAAGAACCATCGAAATTTCAAATCAAAAAATTTACGATTACAAAACAAATTATTCGCGTTATATTTTATTGCGTAAAGAGCGCAAGGAGCAACAGGAAAACGCGGCGAAGAACCAGCAAAAGATCATTGACCAGACAGAAGTACTGATCGATAAATACCGCGCCAAAGCCAGCAAAGCGGCCTTCGCGCAGTCTTTGATCAAAAAACTCGACAGGATGGAGCGGGTTGAGGTGGACGATGACGATTCGCAGGCCATGTATTTCCGTTTTCCGGCACCGGCGCACAGCGGGAAAATTATTTTAACTGTTGACCACGCGGGCAAACATTATGGTCCCAAACATATTTTTTCGGATGCTAATTTTATTGTGACCAAAGGCGAGAAGATAGGCCTGGTTGGCAGAAACGGCGAAGGAAAAAGTACGATGATGAAAATGATCGCTCAAAAAGTACAATTTGAGGGAAGCATTAAACTGGGCCATAGTGTGATGATGGGTTATTTTGAGCAGGATCAGGAAGAAAAGCTCGATCCGAAGAAGACCGTGTTTGAAACCATTGATGAAGCCGCTGTTGGCGATGTGCGCAGGCAGGTGAGGGGTTTGCTGGGATCGTTCCTGTTCAGGGGCGATGATATTGATAAAAAAGTACAGGTGTTGAGTGGCGGAGAACGCGGGCGTTTGGCTTTGTGTAAATTATTGCTGGAGCCCTATAATTTTTTATTGATGGATGAGCCCACCAACCACCTGGATATCCGTTCAAAAGACATCCTGAAAAAGGCGCTGATCGACTACGAAGGCACAGTGATCATGGTGAGTCACGACAGGGATTTTATGGCTGGCATTTGCGACCGTTTATTTGAATTCAGGGATGGAAAAGTGAAGGAGCATTTGTGCGGCATCGAAGAATTTATGCAGTTGCGTAAGGTTGAACGTTTGAATGAACTCGATCTTGAGAAAAAAGAAAATAGAGAAATTAAAGAGGTAAAGAAGGCGGGTGTCTCAGCAGAGACGGTCACTTCGGGCAATGTCACTTCGGGTGAAGTCGGGAAGAATGTCACTTCGAGCGAAGTCGGGAAGAATGTCACTTCGAGCGAAGTCGAGAAGAAGGCCATAGAAGCCGAACAAAAACAGATCAAAAGTCAGATCAAAAAAGTAGAGGAGACCATTTCCAATATAGAAATAAAGATCAAAGAGTGTGACGACAAGCTTGCCAATGCCGACGAATACAGTAAATTGATGAATGACAAAACCTTTTTTGCCAATTACGAAAAACTGAAAAAAGACCTGGAGCAAGAGATGGAAAAGTGGGAAGAACTGAGTGGAAAATTAATATAAATGAACATCGGCGCTTCAATTGTAAATTGTAAATCAGTCAATTGTATATTCACCCCGTGAACCTAAAAAAGCACATCCCAAATACCATCACCCTCGGTAATTTATTCTGCGGTTGCCTGGCAATTGTGAAGGCATTTGAAGGCGACCTCGTTTGGGCAGCCTACCTGGTGGGAATAGCGTTGGTACTTGATTTTTTCGACGGATTTACGGCAAGAATGCTGAAAGTGAGCTCGGCCATCGGCAAAGACCTGGATAGTTTAGCCGACATGGTGACTTTTGGGGTGGTTCCTGGAATTGTGATGTTTCAAATGATTTTTATGAATTTGCCTATTGGAGATCAGATTCAATTTACGGACATGCCAAACGATATTGGTGGCAAACCCGTTTTCTATGAAACTCAGTTTGAGTACCTAAAATATGTCGCTTTCATAATCACTATTTTCTCTTGTATTCGCCTTGCCAAATTCAATAATGACACCCGGCAATCAGATTCTTTCATCGGCCTCCCAACGCCGGCAAATACGATGGTGATCTGTTCTTTACCATTAATTATAGCGTTTCAGCCCAATTTGGTTTTTATAAGTGGAATAATAGAAAACCCCTGGTTTCTCTGTGTTTTATCACTGGTCATGAGCCTGCTGCTCATTGCCGAAATCCCGCTTTTTGCCCTGAAATTCAAGAATTTCAGCTGGGCTTCGAATAAGCTGGTTTACCTGTTTTTGCTAGCCTCGGTGGTGATGATTCTAACCCTTCACTTCCTGGCCATCCCGCTGGTAATCATTCTTTATATTTTATTAAGTATTGTGAATAATATATTTTTAAAGGATAAAGTTTAATTCTATTTTTGTTGCTCAAAATTTTAAAAAATGGCAAAATTTATTGCAGATATTGATGTAATGCCTATCAAAGCGCTTCTTGACCCGCAGGGTAAAGCCGTAACAGGTTCTATGAAAAACCTGGGTTTGTCTGAGATCGAAAACGTAAGGATCGGAAAACACATGACCCTTGAAGTGACCGCTGAAAATGAATCCGCGGCAAAAAGCAAAGTGGATGAGGCCTGCAAAAAATTACTTTGCAACCAGATCATGGAGTTTTACGAATTCAAATTAACTCCACTTAAATAATTTGGCATTTTCATGCATTAGTGTACATTTGCTTCTGTAAGAAAAACACAACCCAAAGACAAAATCCAAAATCATAAATTATAAATCACAAATCCATCATGGGATATCTATTTACATCAGAGTCAGTTTCAGAAGGTCATCCGGACAAAGTTGCGGATCAAATTTCAGACGCGTTAATCGATAATTTTTTAGCATTCGATCCGAATAGCAAAGTAGCCTGCGAAACGCTGGTGACAACCGGCCAGGTTATTCTCGCCGGAGAAGTAAAGTCAAAAGCATATCTTGATGTTCAGGAGATTGCCCGTGAAGTGATCCGCAGGATCGGCTACACCAAATCTGAGTACATGTTTGAAGCCAATTCATGCGGTATTCTCTCTGCCATTCACGAACAATCAGCCGACATTAACCAGGGTGTTGACAAAAAGAAAAAAGAAGAGCAGGGCGCCGGCGACCAGGGGATGATGTTTGGTTACGCCACCAACGAAACCGCCAATTACATGCCTTTGGCCCTTGATCTTGCACACGGCATCCTGATAGAACTTGCGGCTCTTCGCCGTGAGAACAAAGAAATAAAGTACCTGCGTCCTGATGCTAAATCACAGGTAACGCTTGAGTACAACGACAACAATCAACCGGTGCGTATTGATGCCATCGTAGTATCTACACAACATGATGATTTCGACGCTGAGCCGAAAATGTTGGCGAAGATCAAAAAAGACATCGTTGACATTTTGATTCCCCGCGTAAAGAAAAAATATCCTAAATACGCTCACCTTTTTAATAACAAGATCAGCTACCATATTAACCCAACAGGTAAATTTGTGATCGGCGGTCCGCATGGCGATACAGGTTTAACCGGTCGTAAAATTATTGTTGATACCTATGGTGGTAAGGGCGCCCACGGCGGAGGAGCCTTCTCAGGAAAAGATCCAAGTAAAGTTGACCGTTCTGCGGCTTATGCAACCCGTCACATCGCGAAAAACCTTGTAGCTGCCGGTGTTTGCTCAGAAGTGCTGGTGCAGGTGTCTTACGCGATCGGTGTTGCGCAACCTATGGGTATCTTTATTGATACTTACGGAACCGCAAAAGTAAAAATGACCGATGGCGAGATCGCTAAAATAGTTGAAAAAGTATTTGATATGCGTCCTTACTTTATTGAGCAGCGTTTTAAACTGCGTACTCCTATGTACAGCGAAACTGCGGCTTATGGCCACATGGGACGTAAAAACGAAGTAGTTACCAAAACCTTTAAATCGCCCGATGGAAAAACCAAAACCATGAAAGTGGAATTGTTCACCTGGGAGAAACTGGATTACGTTGCTAAAGTTAAGGCGGCTTTCAAAGTCAAATAATACTTTTATTTAATGAGAGAAAGGCTGTCCCGAAAAGACGGCCTTTTTTTATTTAATTAACTCTGCTCTTAATGCAGTTTTTTCTTATTAAGCGTACCTTGCTGTTAATAATACATCCGTAAATATTAAATTTTTTATCCCCATCAGTATCGGGATAGCTTTATCTTTAAACTATGTCCAAAAACAAAAAGCCCAAACGTTACCTCTTTGAGGAAGTTTTAGATTTTTTAAAACACAACGCGTCTAAAACATTTAACTATAAACAATTGGGGGCTGCAATGGAGATCAATACCGATGCTGAGCGACTTGAGCTCATCGAGGTGTTAAACTCATTAAAGAGCCAGGGATTTGTACTTGAGCCAGAGAAGGGTAAATACGAGGTCAAAGAAACCAAACAGTATTTAACCGGCACCATTGACTTTACAAGCCAGGGCACAGCCTTTGTGGTGATCAGCGAAAACGACGATGATGTTTATATTCCTGCGAGAAAATCAAAAGACGCGCTCCAGGGAGACCTGGTAAAAATTTATATTTTACCAAAAAGAAGCGGTAAAAGAAAAGAGGGTGAAGTTGTTGAGGTCATAAAACGGGCCAGGACTGAGTTTGTAGGAACAATAAAGATCACCCCAAAATTCGCTTTTGTGATCCCCGACAGTCATAAAATTCATGTAGATTTTTTTATAAGAAGCACCGATACAAAAGACGCAAAAGACGGGCAGAAAGTGCAGATAGAATTTAAGGAATGGAAGCAGGGTGACCAGAACCCGACAGGAAAAGTGCTTGAGATTTTTGGTTTCCCGGGTCTTCACAAAACCGAGATGAACGCCATCATGGCCGAGTATGGCCTGCCCGAGCATTTTCCTGAAGTGGTAGAAAAAGAAGCTAAAAAAATACCGGTTGAGATCAGCGAAGAAGAAATTGCCAGGCGCCGTGATTTCAGGGATGTAACTACTTTCACAATTGACCCGGTTGACGCCAAGGACTTTGATGACGCCCTTTCTATTCAAAAACTCGATAACGGTTTATGGGAAATTGGCGTTCACATTGCCGATGTAACCCATTACCTGAAAGTAGGTACTATTCTCGATAAGGAAGCTGTGCAGCGCGCTACCAGCGTTTACCTTGTTGATCGCGTGATTCCTATGCTGCCCGAAGTACTCAGTAATTTTGTTTGCTCCCTTCGTCCACACGAGGAAAAGTTGTGTTTCGCTGCTGTTTTTCAAATGGACAACGACGCCAATGTACTTCACCAATGGTTCGGTAGAACTATTATCAACAGCAACAGACGCTTTACCTACGAAGAGGTGCAAATGATCATTGAAACAGAGGAAGGTGAATACAAAGAAGAGATCCTTGTATTGGACAAACTGGCAAAAAAATTAAGAGATGAGCGCCAGAAAAAAGGCTCCATCTTTTTTGACAAGGCTGAAGTTAAATTTCATCTTGATGAAGAAGGCAACCCTACGGGTGTGTTTTTTAAAACGCAAAAAGACGCGCATAAACTCATTGAAGATTTTATGTTACTGGCCAATAAAAAAGTGGCTGAGTTTTTAACCCTGGCGGAAGGAGCCGATGGCAAGACCCAGAAAGGAAGGGAAAACCCAAAAGCCGTTGCTGTTTATCGTGTACACGATGTGCCAAGCGATGAAAAAATGCAGGAACTGAGCGGTTTTGCGGCACGTTTTGGTTACCAGATGAACATTGGCAACAAACAAAAAGTGGCCCAGTCCATCAATAAACTGTTGCTCGACGTGAAAAACAAAAAGGAACAGGGCATGATAGAATTGCTGGCAGTAAGAAGCATGCCCAAAGCAATTTATACGACAAAAAACGCAGGGCACTATGGACTCGGTTTTGAATACTACACACATTTTACGTCTCCTATCAGGCGTTACCCTGACGTATTGGTGCACCGTTTGTTGGAAGCAAAACTAAACAACAAGACCTATTCAACCAAAGACGAGTTGGAATTCCTGAGCAAGCACAGCAGCGATATGGAACGTACCGCGGCAGAAGCTGAAAGGGCTTCGGTAAAATACAAACAGGTTGAGTTTATGTCGGATAAAGTTGGACAGACATTTGACGCTGTGATCAGCGGTGTAACAGAGTGGGGAATTTACGCCGAGATTGTTGAAAATAAATGTGAGGGTATGATCAAAGCGCGCGACCTAACCGGCGATAGTTTTAGTTATGACAGGGAGAACTACCGTTACATTGGCAGAAACACCAATAAAATTTATTCTTTGGGCGATCCTGTGCGTATTATTGTAAAAAGCGCCGATCTCACAAAAAAACAATTGGACTTTGGATTCGCTGACGTGCCCGCTGTTGGGAAGAGAACTGAGCAAAACGACAACCGCCGGCCGGGGCCAGGCGGGCAAAAGAAAAAAAGAAGAAGATGAAAAATATAGTATTATTTATTTTTTTCGGATTTTTTTGTCTGAAGGTTTACCCACAAAAAATAAATACCAGCCTGACTTACCTCGTAAAAACCCCGGCTAAAAAATCCAATAAAACACCGGTGCTGATCCTGCTCCATGGTTATGGCAGCAATGAGGCCGACCTGTTCGACCTGTCTCCCGGCCTCGACAACCGCTTTATAGTTTTTTCTTTGCGTGCGCCTAATGTCGTGTCAAGCGAAGGATGCGCCTGGTATAAAATGGAATTTTTAGGAGATCAGAAATTCAAATACAATTACAAGGACACCCGGGAGTCCCGGATAAAGATCCTTTCATTTATCAGCAACGCCTGCCGCGCCTACGATGTCGACAGCACCCAGGTGTATTTACTGGGCTTCAGCCAGGGCGCAATCATGTCTTATGACCTTGCCTTTGCCGCGCCTGGAAAAATAAAGGGTGTTTTGGCGTTAAGCGGCCGAATGCTCGAAGAAACCAAAGCCATAAAAACCGATTGGCAGAAAATAACAAAAATTAAATTTTTTATCGCGCATGGCAACCTCGACAATGTGATCAAAATTACAGACTCTGAAAAAGTATACCAGTTCCTCGACGCAAAAAAAGTGACGGAGATCGCTTTTAATAAATATATCATGGCTCATGCCATCAACGGGAGTGAACTTGACGATATCAAACGCTGGCTGAGCTCTGCCATCAATTCTACAAACGAACCAGGGCTAAAAAAATAAACCTGGTACAATATCCTATTCACATCAGTATGATCAAAGCATTTATTAAAAATCCGCATACAAAGGACACGCTTCATCTTGCCTGGCCGCTGGTTTTAACACAGGTGGGTTATGTTGTTACCGGCATGGTGGATAATATTTTCCTCGGCGGACTTGGTTCGGCTGAACAGGCTGCCGGTATTCTTTCCAATAACCTTTACATGCTCGTGCTTGTTTTTTGTATAGGGGTGAGTTACGCGACTACGCCGCTTGTAACAGGCGCGCATGAAAAAAATGATTTGCTGAAAAAAGCTTCTCTATTTAAAAACTCAGTGTTCCTCAATCTCGCCGTGGCTGCTGCCTGTTTTATGCTCTTGTTTCTTGGTTCGGGACTTTTAAGGTACATGCGCCAGCCCGAAGAAGTGGTGGTAATGGCTGTGCCGTTCTTTAATGTATTGATCCTGTCGATGATACCGGTATCGTTGTTTTTCAGCTGCAAACAATATTGCGAAGGATTAAGTAATACAAGAGTTGCACTGGTGATCAGCGTTATTGGCAACCTTATCAATATTATACTGAACTATCTTTTAATTTACGGCAAGTTCGGCATGCCGGAGCTCGGTTATATGGGCGCTGCCTGGGCCTCTTTTATCTCGCGGGTATTCATGGGCCTTTCATTCATTATTTTAATATTCAGATTAGAGGTTACCAAAGAAATCAAATCGGTTTATAAGGCGGTAAAGGTCAATTGGATCGAGCTTCGTGACCTGGCACGTATAGGGTTTAATGCCGGCTTCCAGTTTACAATTGAAGTAGCTGCCTTTGCCATTGCCGGTTTCATGGCCGGCACTTTTGGTAAAGAGCAGATCGACGCTCATGGTATTGCCTTAAGTCTTGCTGCTCTTACTTACATGTTTGGCAGCGGCATAAGCAGTGCGGCGGCGATCAGGGCAGGTGTTTATAAAGCGCAGGGTAATTGGGCCGAGATCAGGCATGCCTCGCGCACCGCTGTAAAATTGGTAGTGCTGGTAATGGGAAGTTGTGGGATCGTTTTTTTACTTTTTCACAGTTACCTGCCAATTGTTTTCAGTAATGAAAAACCTATTATCGAACTCGCGTCACAGCTGCTGATCATCGCGGCCATGTTCCAGCTGTTTGACGGCATGCAGGTGACTATTTTAGGCGTGCTGCGAGGCCTCGAAGATGTAAAGATCCCAACGATCATCGCTTTGATCGGTTACTGGGTCATAGCAATTCCGCTTGGTTATTTCCTTGCCTTTGTGGCCCACATGGAAACGATTGGCATCTGGATTGCCTTACTCGTGGCTTTGATGGTGGTGTCAGGGGGACTTTACTGGCGACTGCAATATTTGTTCAGGAAAAATGCGGTTTAGCTTTAGTTAAAGTATTACAAAAAGAAAAGCCCGCCCTTTATTAGAATTCCTTAACGCAGGCATGGCACTATAATTGGTTAACTTGTATCATCAAACCAATTATAATGACAACTACATTCAAAACCCCGCTCGTACTGGCATTGATGCTGAATATTTCATTTTTATTTTCGCAGAATAAAAAAGATTCTTTGGGCCTGCCCGGAGATAATTTTGACCTATACGGTGCGCTGGAATTATTTAAACAGGCAAAAAATCCGGAAGCATTCGAAAAGGCGATCAACTCAAATGACAATGAAGTCAACAACCTCGACCTGAATGCCGATGGTAAAGTTGATTATGTAAAAGTACTTGACAAAACAAAAGACAATGCTCATGCTATTGTTTTGCAGGTTGCGGTTTCAAAAACCGAAACACAGGACGTGGCCGTGATCGAAATTGAAAAATCGGGTTCTGAAAATGCGCATGTTCAGATTGTGGGTGATGAGGAACTTTATGGGAAGAATTATATCATTGAACCTAAAAATACCCAAACCCTTGCCAAAAGTGATCGCGCCGGCTCCAAAGAAGAGATTCCTACCGACGACGTATACAACACGGCCAAAGACAATAATAACGGTGACAACAACAATAGCAATCGAAACGACGGCAATAACAACAACAATTATTATTCCGACAACAATCAGCCTGTCGTTGTAAATGTGTGGGCCTGGCCGTCGGTGCAATATGTGTACACGCCCGCCTATGTGGGTTGGGTATCGCCATATTACTGGGGTTATTACCCGGGCTGGTGGCAGCCATGGCAACCGGTTTATTATCCCATCTATTACAGGCGGGTTTACAGGTACCACCAACCTTATTATTACCGAACTTCATATTACCGCTTTAATAATGTGCACAATTATTACTACGGACATCGCTCAGCTTCTGAAACCGTGAGAGAACGCAACAGGTCGGGATATTACCGCGACAAACAAGCGGGTTATAAAAATAATCCGGTTCAGGGCAGAAAATATAACAGCCTGCCAGCTGAAGGCGGAAGAACAATCAACCGCACAGAAAAAGCGCGGGAAAATGATGTAAGGGGAACGCCGGCTGGCAGGCAACCGTCGAACCAGGGCGGAGTAAAAAAACAGGATGCGCCGCGCGCGAAACAACAACCTAACAATGGCCGGTCAGGACGGAACGAGTCAGTTCAAAATCCTAAACAGGTGAATCCGACGCCGCGAAGTGCAGGCAGACAGCAATCTGAACCGCAAAGACCGCAACAGGTAACGCCGCAACAGCGCGAAAGAACTCAACCAAACCAGGTAAATCCTCAGCCGCGTCCACAACAACAGGGTAACCCTGGCGGAAGAGGCGCTTCTTCACCACGCGGAACACAAGGAGGCGGAGGGAACAGGTCGAGGTAATTATTGAACGCTTACTTTCAGGTCTTCAATCAACAGCTGAACAGTGGTCACGCCTTTGTATTCATTTTCCTGGATCTTAAACACGATGTCCATTGGTGTTTTTCTCTGGAAAAAATGTATGAAGTCGCCCTTGTCGTATGCTATTGCCTGGTAACGGATAGTGGGATTTGACTTTTGAAATAATTCCATCTTCAGGTGGTTATTGCCGAACACCTGTCCCCATCCTGTTTCGAACACAGAACGCGCACAAAACAATGGCGTCATATTTTCAGGACCATGGGGCGCGAACTGTTTTAAGATGCGCAGAAATTTGTCGGTGATCTCATGAAATTCAATTTCAGCGTCGATCTCGATTTTCGGTGTAAGCTGGTCTTCAGTAATGGAGCCGGACACCACCTCTTCGAATTTTGTTTTAAAAGCCTCAACGTTTTCTTTTTTCAAAGTAAGGCCCGCCGCAAATTTATGTCCGCCAAACTGGTCTAACAGGTCGCCACATTTTTCGATGGCGCTGTATACATCGTATTCTCTCACACTCCTGGCGCTACCGGTTATTTTTCCGTCGCTTTCGGTGAGGATAATGGTGGGCCTGTAATATTTTTCAATCAATCGCGAAGCCACAATACCGATCACACCTTTGTGCCAGTGCTCGCTGAAAAGAACCGTGCTGCGTTTGTTATGGATATTGGGATCATTATCCAACAGGCTGAACGCTTCGGTGGTAATGCCCATGTCAAGATCCCTGCGTTGCGTATTTGTTTCATTAATGGCTTTTGCCAGTTCATCAGAAAGCGATTCATCGCTGCACGAAAGTAGTTCCACCGCTTTGCTGCCATGCTCAATGCGACCTGCCGCGTTAATTCTCGGGCCGAGTGTAAACACAAGCGTGGTGATGGTAACCGGCCCTTTCAGCTGGTTAATGTTCAGCAGGGCTTTGATGCCAGGGCGCGGGTTGGTATTGATCTTTTCGAGACCATAATAAGCCAGCACCCTGTTTTCGCCGGTAATGGGCACTATGTCGGCAGCAATGCTGGTAACAACAAGGTCAAGATAATCAAAACACTTTCCCCTTGGTAAATTTTTGAAAATAGAATAGGCTTCAATCAGTTTAAAACCAATTCCCGCGCCACTCAGTTCCTTATAAGGGTAGGGGCAATCGTCCTGCTTCGGATCGAGTATGGCGATGGCTTTTGGAAGATCGGCACCCGGTAGGTGGTGATCACAAATAATAAAGTCGATGTGTTTTTTATTCGCGTAGTCTATTTTGTCAACCGCTTTAATGCCGCAGTCAAGGGCGATGATCAGCGAAAAATTATTTGCCTCGGCAAAGTCTATTCCCTGCAGCGAGATCCCGTAACCTTCTTTGTAACGATCAGGGATGTAATAATCGATATTGCTGATGTGTTCCTTAAAAAAACTGTATACGAGGCTTACCGCGGTAGTGCCATCAACATCATAGTCACCGAAAATAAGCACTTTTTCGTTTTTCGTTATGGCCAGTTCAATCCGGTCGATAGCCGCCGTCATGCCTTTCATCAGGAAAGGATCGTGCAGTTGTTTCAGATCGGGGCGAAAGAAGATTTTGGCATCGTCGTAGTTCAAAACGTTACGTTGTCCCAACAGCGCGGTAACCACCCGGTCAATGTTTAGCCGGGACTGCAGGTCACCGGGGGAAATAATTTCCTTTTCCCTGACTATTTTCCAGAATTTTTCCAATTAAGCTATGTTGTGATAAACCGCCTCTATATCGTCGTCCTCTTCCATTTTCTCGATCATGGCCATCACCTCTGTTTCCTGCTCAGGTGTAAGTTCTTTGGTAGTTGTGGGTATATATGTTTTGCTGGTTTCCAGCACATCTATCTTTCTCTCTTCAAGCGCCGACTGCATTTTACCGAAATCGTTGAATTGCACCTGTATGATGAACTGGTTGTGTTCATCATCGAGACTTATGTCTTCAAGGCCGAAATCAATCAACTCCAGTTCCAGATCGTCTTTATTAAGCCCTTTGGCATCAATTTTAAAAAGGACAATATGGTCGAACATAAAGCTCACCGAACCGTTTGTTCCAAGCGACCCGTTTGCGCGGTTGAAGTATAAACGCAGGCTTGCCACCGTGCGTGTTGGATTGTTGGTTGTGCACTCCACTAAAACCGGCACGCCATGTGGGGCATAACCCTCGTAAATAATTTCTTCATAACTCCCCGAGTCTTTTTCACTTGCCCTTTTGATGGCCGCCTCAACATTTACCTTGGGCATGTTGATCGCTTTCGCGTTCTGCATGATCATGCGGAGCCTTGGATTACTTTCGGGATGCGGCCCGCCTGATTTCACTGCTATAACAATTTCCCTCCCTATCTTTGTGAAGGCTTTGGCCATTTTAGCGTAACGCTTAAACATGGTCGCCTTGCGTGTCTGAAAAATACGTCCCATTTATCTGAAAATTTTAAAGACAAAGATAATTTTTTTAATGAAATTAATGAAGATAAGACACCTCTTCGGGCCACAATTATACCGTGTAGGGATCTGCAGCGGCATGGAGCGCTTGTAGTGGTAAAACATTGTATTTTGTTTAAAAAATCAATTAAATTTTTTTTATATTTAAATTTACAAGCGATGAAAATTAGGTTTAAAAGCGTGGTCATGGTAAAATCTCTTTTTTGAATTCCGGACCCTTCATAGAAAACAAAGATATTCCCATCAAAAGTGGTCTTGGGAGTTTTGGCGCCGGCCTGTTAAAGATGGCCGGGATCGAGGCCACCTGGGAGTTCGACGTTGCCTCAGGAAAGACCTATGTACCTGACATGGGTTACAAATCCCTGTTTGGTTATAACCTCACCGGTAAATTTATTGACAAAGGGTTCTGGGAATCGAAGCTGCATCCCGATGAGAGAGAAGCGCTGATTCTTGAATTGGCGGCGGTCATGGCCAATGAATCGGTGAATTACCACGTGATGGAATACAGGTTCTTAAAAGCCGATGCCTCTTACACATTTATTCGCGACCGTTTTTTCATCGTTCGCCAAAATGGAGCAGCGGTGAAGATCATGGGGGTGAAGGAAGACATCTCGGGGCAGAAAACGGGGCAACAACGGCTTAACCTGCTCGAATCGGTGCTTGCAAACGCATCTGATTCGGTGATGATACTTGAATCAGTAAAACAAGGTTCTTCAGGCGCCAAAGTCATATATGTTAATGAGGCGTTTACCAGGATGTCGGGTTACACCCTGGAGGACGTTACCGGCAAAACGCCGGCGCTTTTTAAAGGACCCGAAACAAGTCGTTTGCAATTTGAAAAACTCCACATGGCCCTCAGGGATCACCTGCCCTGTGAAGTAGAACTGGTAAGCTATAAGAAGAACGGCGACGCTTATTGGGTTGAGATTGCGATCGCGCCGGTAAATAATCCTGAAGGTTTTGTTTCACACTTTATAGTCATTGAAAAAGACATTACCGACCGAAAGACGCAGGATCGGCAACAGGAGAATCTCATCAATGAGTTAACGCAAAACAACATCGACCTGAGGCAGTTCTCTTATATTACCTCGCATAATTTGCGGGGCCCCATTGCAAGCCTTCTGGGCCTTTGTAAGTTGCTCGAGCATTTTAAGATCGAAGACAAAACGCTAAAACAAATTCTGGACGGTGTAAGGAAAGCCACGCATATGTTTGACGATACCATTAAAGACCTGACAACGGTTTTAAATGTTCGCGACCGTACTTCTATACCTAAACAGGACCTGCAGTTTTTTCCTGTTTACGAAAAGGCGCTGGCCCAGTCTGAAGTTTTAATCGATTATTGCGGGGCCGAGATCCGCGCTGATTTTGATAGTGCGCCATCCGTCAATTATAACAAGGCTTATCTTGAGAGTATTTTTTCTAATTTAATAACCAATGCCATCAAATACAGGTCAAGCGCCCGCAAATTGAAAGTGCTCATAAAAACCGAAGAGGCGGGAAACTATATTGTGCTGAAGTTTACCGATAACGGGCTTGGTATTGACCTTGAACTTCACAAGGAAAAAATGTTCAGGCTTTATCAGCGGTTCCACGAACACGCCGAAGGTAAAGGACTGGGTTTGTTCCTGATAAAATCTCAGTTGGAAGCCCTGAACGGGAGTATTGATATTGAAAGTAAACTTGATGAGGGGACTACATTTATCCTGAAATTCAAGAGATAAATCTTAAGCCAGGGTAGTCTTCGAGTTCATGGAGGCGTTAAGTATATCAAGGATCTCTTCTTTGATGACAGGTTTGGTTAAAAGTTCATCAAATCCCTGTTCTATAAAAAAATTCCTGTTTTCATAATAAGATGTCACAGCAAAAACCTTGATGCTGTCGTGTAATTTGTTTTCCCTGATGGTCTTCATCAGTTTAATGCCATCCATATTCACATCCCCAAGGTTGATATCGGCCAATACAATATCAAAATTATGTTCGTCCATTATTTTGATGGCTTCGTGACCATTTTGTACGATCTGAAGGTTGAAATGTTTTTCAAGCAACGCTTTCACAACCAGTGTATCGATGTGATCATCTTCCACAACAAGAATATTTCCAAATTTTTTATTTTCTTCTTTATGCATGGCGGATATTTTTAAAAATACTTTCTTTGGGCTGAAAGTAAAGATACTTAATTAAATCAATTTTATTCAGATTTTGATGATATTTCCCAATGCGGGAAATTAAACGATGAATGCTGGTTTTTTGATGCTGAATGCGCCCGATAACCCTGTTGCCCTTTGTAAATAAATGCATGTCGGTTTTCATTTTTTTCTTTTTTTATCTGTGGTTAATACTCGATTTACGCTGCAAATTTCAGGGTTTCTGATCAGATTTTGTTTTACAAGTACGATCAAATTAAACAGATGTAAGATTTTTCGTCTTTTTGTAAGAATCTGCTTCCTGATTTTTTAGCCGCGTTTTTTACTGTGCCGTTCATATCGCTTGAGTTGGAAAATGTTTATATTTGTAACACACCAACGCACTCTTCAGTATGATTAAATTAAAGCAAGTGATACTCCAGCTTGATGAGGAAGCTTTTTTAAAGATCGAAGAGTCTTTCAAAAAAAACAAAGCTGATAATTTTGTATTGCTTTTTCAATCCTATCGCGATGGTAAATTACAAGAAAAGGATGTGATAGAAAAACTGGGTATTTCATCCAACTCGTTTTACGTTTTAAAATCACGCTTATACGACAAGATCCAGGAGCACCTTTCGGTTGACGTTTTTGCCGACCGCGAAACGCTCATCAGGCAATTGCTGCAGGTGCATGAGATCTGTTTTATAACACCCCGTGAAACAGCCATCGCTTTTTTGCACAAACTCGAAAAGGACCTGTTAAAATTCGATCTTCACAATGATCTTATGGTGGTTTACAGCGCACTGAAAAAAATGCACCTGTATTCTGACAAGTATTTTTACTACTCGCAGTTATTTAATAAACATACCGGCCTGGGTCTTTCGCTGGAAAAGGCCGAGGAGATCCTGGGAAACTTCAACAGGCTGTTGGGCCAATACAATTTTTCGAGAAGTCAGCAAGTACTTGACACCCTGAATTTCCTGAAACTGGAAATTGCCAATCTTTATGCGCTTAATCCATCGCGGCAGATCGAGATCATCAGGAATTTTATTGAGTTGCAGCTGATCCTGTTTTGTCACCAGGACAGATCAACCGATTACACAACAGATGAGCTTTTGCAGAATAACAGGAAAATTTTCTCAGAGCTTCCCGATACGGCCGAACAGAAAAAGTGGGAGATTATCCTGGACTACCTTTGTTTTGAATATTATTTTTGCAAAAATGAATACAAGGCGGCGCTTAATTATTACGAAAAGGTGAACGCTTATATCAATACGATTCTTCTTTACAACAATATCTGTCTTACATCCAAGTTCCTGATCTCTAAAGTGAGATTCTGCGAAGAAAACGACAGGGTGGAGGACCTTAAAGTTAATCCGGATGACAGCGAGTTGCTCTACGATGCTCACGATACGCATACAAAGGTTTTGTTAAACCTGTATACGGCTATGCTTTTGTATAAGGAAAAAAAGACCAGGGAAGCTATTAATCAGCTCAATGAAATTTTAAACTCAGTGAGTTTCAAGGACTATTTTCATGAGAATACTGATATCAAGTTAACGCTGGCTTATTTTTACCTCACCATGAAGGACTACGATCTTGTCGAATTAACCCTGAAAAGCGTTTCCAGGAAAATAAAATCCGAGAACCCCGATAAATATGGTCACGTGCTCAATCTCATCAAGGTGTTTGACACTGAAATAAGTTCGAACGGCAGCGCCAAAGGGATTGCCAAATGCAGGGATCTGTTTACGTTATTCATTGCCAACAATACGAAAAGCAATGAGATACTCACGCATTTAATCCCTGAGTTGAAGAAACGTTATCACAACTGACCCAGCATTTCTCCTGTAAGCGGTTTATTCAGGAACACGATGTTTTTAGATATTTCCGCTGCCCGTTGCCTGTCGCTGGGATTAGTGGAAGAAGTGAGAATCACCAGTTTAAGGGATTCGGTTTGTTTGGGAAGATTTTTTTTAAGATTTTCAATAAACTGAAAACCGTCGATCATGGGCATATTTAAATCTACAAAAATTATTTCAGGGAAAATGTTCACCTGCTCTGTACTTAAAATAGACAGGTTGTTTAAAAATTCAATCGCGCTTTTGCTGCTCGTGTTCACGTACACCCGCGCTGCAAAATGGTTGGCCTCAATAATTTTCTGATTAATAAAATTATCCAGCTCATTGTCGTCAAGCAACATCGCGTGTTTATACTTGAAATTTGGTTCTTTTCTCTTCATGTACCTTAAAAGAATTCAGATTGCAGGTGATGGTAATTTATGCTTAAAGATAAGGGATTAAAACCCAACAAACATTATTTCGGACGAAATTGTGATACACACCGATTAAATGTGATTCTTTAATGACAAAAATCAGTTTTTTGGTTTAAATGCCGTAATGAGCGCGTGATGTTTAAGAGGGTTGTCGGTGTTCTGCGAATCACGAACTGAGATCGAGATTAAAATCCCTGAATTTTTTTATGAATTCGTAAGAACTCCTGATTTCCTGTTGCTGCTGTGTGATCTTAAATCTTAGTTCGCCTGGGATCTCTGCCTTGGATTGCAGGGTGAGCTCGTAAACTTTGATGACGGATTCCTCCTCCATTTCACATTTGTCGAGGATAGAAGCATTTTCAGATTTGCTAAAACTTGTAGTGCTGATCCACTTTTTGAGGCTACTTGCCGAGGGTAAAATATTCCGAGAATTCTTATCTGTCGACCCCGAAAGGTATTCTTTCAGGTCCAGAATAAAATTCGCGCTCTGTTTGATCCGTTCCATGAAAACAATTTTGAGGTGGGTATTGTCTTTAATTCTATCCCTGGCTCTATAATAGTTTTCAATGCGTCGGTTGTTAATTTTTATGAGCGCGTGCAGTAATTTTCCAAGTCCATTTGTATTTTTTTCGGGGGGCATGACATTCGGTAACAGTAATAGGTTAAAAAATTGGCGCTCACGCCCGGTTTTTTGGGTACGCGAAATTTATTTTGTTCTTTTCGAATTGTCCGGCGTCGAAGTAATATCGGGATCCGTTTCACGTGTGGGATCGTTCTTTTCTTTCTTTTTTGTCTTATCCGGATCTTCTACCGGTTGACGCTGCGGTTTTTCGGGCTTAATGGGTTCATTGGTGGTTGAATCATAATCCTTTTTGTTTTTCTTAGACATAACAATGAGTTTAAGGTGATAACATGCTGATTCAAGCCCTGTGCCAGCCAGGCGGACCTTGAATTGGGCAAAAGCCAGGGATAATGAGCCTTGTAAGAGGTGTTATTTCCTCATCAATCAGGAAATATGATCTTAAACGAGGTTCCGAATGAGGGTTTTGAATCGACTTCTATAATAGCCTTGTGGGATTTTATGATGTTAAGGGTTGAAACAAGGCCCAGGCCCATTCCTGTTTTTTTGGTAGTAAAATAAGGTTCATATAGTTTTTTGAGCTGATCTTCGCTCATGCCGGAACCGTTGTCTTTTATTGTTAGGAAGGTTTGGTCGATGTTTTGTGTGAGGTTAACAGACAGCAAGCTCTCGGGTTTATCCATGGCTTCTATGGCGTTAACCATTAAATTTAATACGGCGATCTTGAACTTTTCCCTGTCGAGGGTCTTGATCACCGGAAAATCGAGCAGGGTAATGGAAGTGGAAATGTTTTTCAGCTCTATGCGGTCTTGTGCAATAGACAAAACATCCCTGATGAGTTCATTCAGGTCAACCAATTCGGGTTTTAATTCAACGGCTTTGGCCGAATTCAATAATTCGGAAATAATGTCGTTGATGCGCCGTGATCCGCGTTTAATAATGTCGATGTAGGGCATATGTGGTTCATCTATTCCCTTATCAAGCAAACCCTCGATCGACAGGCCAATGTTGGTAAGCGGATTCCTGATCTCATGGGCCAGGGTTCTTACCAGTCGGTAGGTGGCCTCGAGTTTTTCGGACTGGATCTTTTCCTGTTCGGCCTGTGCCCGCATGGTTTCGTCATAAATAATGCCCTGCCAATGGGCTTCCACGTCTTCGGTTTCGAAATAATTAAGCGAAACGTTACCGGTTTTAAAATCACCATGTTTTGTTTTGAGCCGGAGGTGAAGATTTTTTATGTTCTTTTTTGATTGTAAGAGTTCTTTAAAATTGCTTTTGTCATTGTCGTCAACCAGGCTCAGGAAGGAAACGCCTTTTAGTTCCTGGGGGCTGTATCCGAGCAGATATTCCGACGCGGCATTACAATCGCTAAAATGAAGCAGTTTATTGCAGGTAAAAATAAAACTTAAAGCGTTTTCAAAAATCAGCCTGTACTTTTTTTCATTATCATTAATTAATTTAAAGCTTTTGTATCGCTCCATGGCGTATCTCAGGCAGCGTTCGAGCTTTTCACTTGTTAATTCGCCTTTTATCAGGTAATCATAGGCTCCGCTTTCCACCGCCGATTTGTCAATCTCGCGGGTGCCTTTACCGGTTAATAAAATTATGGGTTTGTGGGCACCTTTCTGCACGGCCTCTTTAAGTAATTCGAGCCCGGTTTTAGCTCCCAGCCTGTAATCAAGAAAATACAGGTCGTAATTGTTCGATACCAGGTTTTGTAAAGCGTCTTTAATATTGTAACACCAGTTACATGAGATATTGATCGTTTCTATCTCTTCCAGGTACTGTGAAGTAATAAAGTAATCGTCTTCATCATCATCAATAATTAAAATTTTGAGATCTGACAGCATAACTCAGGATTGGATTTTTGGAAGTAGAATAGTGAACGTAGCGCCCTGATCGGGCGCACTGTTGGCAAAGATCACGCCGTGGTGATTGTCAATTATTTTTTTGCAAATAGCAAGGCCCACACCCGATCCGGCGTACTCGGCTTTCCCGTTCAATCGCTGAAATATCATAAAAATTTTTTCGGAAAATTCCTCTTCAAAACCTATCCCATTATCGGTAACGGTAATTTTAACGTAATTCACACCTTTTGTCAGCGCTAAATCAAGGTAATCCTGCGCGTCAACTGGATGGTTGGCAATGGTGATGACGCATGCGACATCCGGTTTCCTGAACTTGATCGCGTTGCCAATCAAATTATTAAATAATTGTTTGAGCTGCGAAGGGTAAGCTTCAATCTCGGCAAACCTGTCGTAGCGGATCACTGTTTTTGTTTCTTCGATCTTCACTTCAAGATCGGCGATCACACTTTCGACACATTTATCTACAGTAACTTTTTCAAACTTTTTTTCGTCGAATGAGAGCCTGGAGAAACTCAGCAGGTCTTCGAGCAGAGTTTGCATGCTTGCCGTAGCGGATAAGATCCGTTTTAAGAACATATTTCCTTCCTGGCCGAGTACGCTGTCGAATTTGGTGTTGAGACGTTCGGTGAAAGTAGAAATTTTGCGCAGCGGTTCCTGTAAGTCGTGGGAGGCTACGTACACAAATTCCTGGAGGTTACGGTTGGATTTATCGAGTTGCAGGATTTTTTGTTCAAGCGCCCTTTTATAATAGTAGCTTTCGGTGATGTCTTTTATTACGCCGTTGTATTCGGTCATTTGGCCGGCGGCGTCAAACAACAGGTAGTTTTCGGCGTACAGGCGTTTATGCAGCCCTTTCGCGTTGGTAATAGAAAATTCTATCTGGTAGGGGACCCTGTTGGTCACGGTTTTTTTGAATGCTGAGGTAACAAGGTCGATACATTCAGGATTTATGAATTTGTAGAAATTTTCTTCGGTGCTGGGTATCGACTCATCAATCCCCAGAATGGAGTAAACACCTTTGCTCCAACTCATTGAATTTGTTTGCGCGTTAAAATTATACAAACCGCAGTGTAGAATATTCTCCACTTGTGGAAATATCTCCCCAAACCTCTCCGAATTTGCTGTATCAATTAACATTATAGATCGCCATTAAATTCCTTGTATTGTTTCATTTTGTTGTACAAAGTCTTTCGGTCGATATTTAGCAACTGGGCTGCTTTGCTCTTATTGTAATTACATTTTTTTAAGGCTTCAACAATAAGTTCAAACTCAGCATCAATTGAAGCGTGTTTCATTCCGTAGTCGCTGAGTGGAAGATTTTTTTTTGGCGACTCGGGCACCGGCTGTGGTGTAATGGAAGCGTGGGAGGGTGCCGGCTCTGATCCTTCGAATGCAAGTTTTTCAAAGTGTGTAATTTCAAATGGTAGCGCCGAAACTTCAACGGTGTCGCCTGAAGTAAGAAGGGTAGAGCGCTTGATCACGTTGTTTAGCTCGCGGAGATTGCCCGGCCAGTTATAATTGTGAAAGATCTTCACTACTTCATCAGAAAATCCTTTAACCGATTTATTTAATTCAGTATTTGTTTTTTCAAGGAAAAAGTCAGCAAACATCATGATATCATCCTGTCGGTTACGCAGCGCCGGCACTTCGATGCTAAACTCGTTGAAACGGTGATAAAGGTCTTCCCTGAAACGGCCTTTTTTGGCTGCTTCTGAAAGGCGTTCGTTGCTCGCCACAATTATTCTTACATCAAGATCAATATCTTTTATACCACCTACACGACGCATTTTACGTTCCTGTACCACACGCAGCAAGGCTACCTGGATATCATAGGAAAGGTTGCCTATTTCGTCCAGAAAAACTGTTCCGCCATTGGCCAGCTCAAAACTTCCGATCTTCTGGCTTACGGCACTGGTAAATGATCCCTTTTCATGTCCGAACAATTCGCTGCTCGCCAATTCTTTCGAAAGCGAACCGCAATCGATGGCAACAAAAGGTTTGTTGGCCCGGCTGCTGTTGTTGTGTATTTCAGCCGCAACCGATTCTTTACCGCTCCCACTCTCCCCATAAATAATTACACTGAAGTTGGTGGGTGCAACCAACTGGATCTGCTCAAGTATTACTTTAAAAACGGCGCTTTTTCCGAATACGTATTTGCCCTTGTGCTTTTTGGTTTTTTTATTATCGGTATCAGGAACATTTGTGCTGATCGTAGTGGCGGTGCCGTTGCTTTCTTTGGCTTCCGCCAATGCCCTTTTGAGAGTCAACAATATTTCTTCGGGCAGCAATGGTTTGGTAACATAATCAAAGGCGCCTAGTTTCATGATGTTTACCGCGGTTCTAACGTCGCTGTAACCGGTCATTATAATCACCGGCACCTGTGGGTTATTTTGTTTGATTTTCTCAAGCAGGTCACTGCCGTTCATATCTTCCAGCCTGAAGTCGCAAAGCACTATATCCGGAATCTGGTTGGCAATGCTTTCAAGCGCCAGTTTGCCGCTGTAAGCCGTAGTTACATTAAAGCCGTTTTTTGATAAATACCTGTTCAAAAGCATGCAGATATCAACGTCATCATCAATTACTAAAATATTGGTCATAGGATATTCGTTTAATAGCTAAATTCAAAAAAAGGGCGGGCAAGTAAAAATATGAAAAAAGACCGACTCAGCTAATTTGAATTTATTTAGTTTATTAATCCATTTAAGATTATTTTACAATACGCAAATTAAATGCCTTTGTGAAAATTTAGTCTCTCGTTGCGGAAAAAAATAATCCTTTCTCATAAAGCGTAAACAGTTATTTAAAAAGCATCGGTCTTTCTTATGTTTATCAGACCCTGCCTTTAAGTATATGCGGTTAGTGAGTTTAGTGAAGGCGTTCAGCTATAAAAACCTAATAATAAATTCATGATAAATCCCGGGTATCGTGCCCGTATTGCTTACCATTCTCTTTCCCCGTTTTGAGGCGAAAATCAGCATTTTTTGCCTGGCACGAAAAGATGTGTGGAAATTTTTTCCCCTTCGCGAAAAATCACCAAAATTTGAAGAGTAAGTAACCAGTTGATTATAAATTACTTAAAGAAAAAAAAAAACCCGGCACTATTATTTCAATGGGCTACGTGTTATAAACCCTTAAACAAGACATTATGTTACGCTGGACATTAATTTTTTTAGTCATTGCGATTATCGCGGGACTATTCGGCTTTACCGGGATTTCGGCAGGAGCAGCAGGTATTGCGAAAGTATTGTTCTTTATTTTCATTATACTTTTTTTACTGACGATTATTCTTGGAGCAAAGCTTTTTAAAAAATAAACAACGAATGACAACGCGTAACAATACGCGTTCTTTTTTTTATCAATTCACCCGCAAAAAAATAAATTATGGCTATCATTCAAACACAAACACAAAAACAAACTCAAAAGCTCACCTCACAACAAATACAGCTTCACAATATACTTGCGCTGCCTACTGTAGCGCTTGAACAATATATAGCCAATGAAATGGCCATCAATCCAGCCCTTGAGTTTGATAACGATATCCAGGAAGATAGCCCCGAAGAAAAAGCGGAAGAAACCGAAGTTACCGAGTATGCCTCCGACGACGCCATTTCGGAAGGAAAACTGGGAGAAGATTTTGATCACACCGATTACATGGACCGTGAGAGCCTCGACGATTATAAGTATGAGGCCAACAATCATTCAAACGAAGACGATAAACGTGAACAAGTGTACCTCGAAAGTCACGATTTCACAACACTTTTGGTAGATCAACTCAGTCTTTTGCTTATCAGCGACAGGGAAAAGGAATTGGGAGAGTACATTATCAATTCACTGGAAGCCGATGGTTACCTCCGTCGTAAAATGTCTGACATAGCCGATGAATTATCGTTTGTGCAGAATACTTTTGTTACCGAAGAAGAACTCGATTCAGTTTTAAAGACCATTCATACGCTTGAACCAATAGGGATTGGCGCCAGGAATCTCCAGGAATGTTTGTTGTTGCAGTTGCAACATAAAAAAGAAAAAACCAGGGATACTTTTAATGCCATTAACATCATAAAGAATTCGATGGAAGATCTGTCGCAAAAAAAATTCGACAAGATCAGGAGCGATTTAAAATTGAGCCTCGAAGACATTGAAGACGCCATCGCTGAGATCAGGAAACTCAACCCCGTTCCGGCAGGCAGCTCAAAAGAAAATTCAAAAAGCGCGGTTACCATCGAACCAGATTTTTCGGTAACTGTTACTGAAGATAAAGTGGAACTCTTTCTTAACTCCTCCAAACATCCGCCTTTAAAAATAAGCGACGAATACACCGAAATGCTTGCCACTTACGCCAGCGCTAAAGATAAAAGCATGCGCGAAGCCTCTGGTTTTATTAAAAGTAAAGTGGAGAGCGCCAAATGGTTCATCGAAGCTTTGCAACAACGTGAAAAAACAATGATCACCGTAGCAAGGGCCATCGTTAAACACCAAAAAAAGTTCTTTATTACCGGAGATCAGTCTGACCTCAGGCCACTGATTTTAAAAACAATTGCAGAAGAAATCAACTCAGATATTTCCACAATCTCAAGAATTGCCAGCAGCAAATACATCCAGACCGTTTACGGCACCTTGCTGATAAAGGATCTTTTTGTTGAAGGTCTTAGCACCGTGAACGGCGAATCGGTGAGCACCAACGAAGTGAAATTGAAACTGATGGAATGTGTAAAAACGGAAGACAAAGCCAATCCACTGAGTGACGAGGAAATAGCAAAACAATTGATGGAAAGAAATTACTCCATAGCAAGGAGAACGGTTGCCAAATACAGGGAAGAATTAAAGATCCCGAGTAAAAATTTCAGAAAAGTAGCCTAATCGAATTATTCGTAAATATAAAATCCCGGCAACACCGGGATTTTTTGTTTTTCGAAGGTATGAGCGAGCTTTTAAAACAAACCTCCGGTTGGTTTTGTGTGGAGGTTTATACGCACAACTCCTGCTGGAATAGTTTTTGTAAATATTATTGAAACATATTATGAAAAACCTGTTATTATTTTTAGTTCTCACATGTTCACAATTATTTGCGGGCTGTAGTGTTGTTGGAGGAATTTTCAAAGCCGGTATGGTTTGGGGAATTTTATTGGTGGTGTTAATTGTCGGCGGCATTATTGCATTGGTTATGCGTGGAGGCAAAAAGTAGCATCCGGTGTCACAATTAAAAATCACGAAAAATGGAAAACCACGCTTTAAATGTTTATATTCTTAACGACAACGTTGAGATAGCAGGAAAACTCAGGAAGTACCTGCGCGACAGATTCGGAAAATTACTGAACATCTCGCTGTTTTTTAGCAGCAGAAGTTGTTTGAAAATGATGGATAACCATGTAGACCTCGTTGTGGTGGATGATTACTTGTACGAAGGAGCTAACCACGGTACCCCTGGCGTTGATGTATTAAAGAAAATAAAGGAAAAAAATCCAAAGACCGAAGTTGTAATTCTCACCTCTAATGAGGACATTGGAATGGCGGTTGATGCCATGAAAATGGGCGCAAGGGATTATATCATTAATAACCGCGGCGCCTGGCAGAGGATACTGGCGATCATCGACCGGCGCATTCACCAGCCGATCAGGTACCTGGTTGCAGAATATGGGGTAGCAGTTTTTGTAACAGCCTTTTTTGTTACATTTACCCTGGTAGGCGTGGCAGTTTATTTTGCCCTCAGGTATATGGTTTAAGTTCAATTTTTGCAGCCCATAGGCTGAATTATTTCTTACCTTCCATTTATGAAGAAAAAGATCGTTATTCTTGGTGGAGGTTTTTCAGGACTTCAACTCGCAGAGGGCTTAAATAACAGTGATTATTCTGTGGTATTGATCGATAAACTCAATCATCATCAATTTCAACCTCTTTTTTACCAGGTAGCGAGCGCAAGACTTGAGCCCTCCAATATTTCATTTCCCTTCAGGAAAGTTTTTCAGAAATCAAAAAATATCCAGATTCTGCTCGCTGAAGTTCAGAGTATTTCACCGCCCAGGAAAACCGTTGTTACCGAGAATGGCGACATTACCTACGATTACCTGGTTTTAGCCACGGGTTGTACAACGAATTATTTCGGCAATGAGGGCATTAAAAAACACGCTTTTTCGATGAAATCTACCGAAGAAGCGATCCACATCAGAAATGAGATCCTGCTTAGTTTTGAGAGTTTTATTTTTTCTTCAGCCGAAGAAAGGCAGGCGTTACTGAACATTGTGATCGTTGGCGCCGGTCCAACCGGCGTGGAGCTATCGGGTGCTTTTGCCGAAATGAAGAAGGATGTGTTACCCAAAGATTATCCGGGAATAGATTTTTCGAAACTCGAAATAATTCTCCTTGAGGGCAGCAAAAACACGCTTAACAGCATGAGCGAAGCATCGCGGGAGGCATCTGCAAATTACCTCAGAAAAATGGGCGTGAAAGTGCGCACCGAAACAATGGTCACAGGTTATGATGGCTTAACGCTCACTCTGAATACCGGTGAACAAATCAAAAGTAAAAACGTGATCTGGGCCGCCGGGGTAAAAAGTAACCTTATCGATGGTCTTGATCCCAAAGCGGTTTCAAAGGGCCGTTACGTAGTAAACCGTTATAACCAACTCGAATTATATCCTGATATTTACGCGATAGGTGATATTGCCGGCATGACAACTCCAAAATATCCTAATGGACATCCCCAGCTGGCCAATGTGGCCATTAACCAGGGAAAAAATCTCGCCCGTAATTTTCTGGCGGATCTGAAAAACAGGAAAAGGAAAGAGTATGAATACAGGGACCTGGGCTCGATGGCCACCATTGGTAAATATAAAGCGGTGATCGATCTCCCTTTTATGAAATTTCACGGTGTGCTTGCCTGGTTCACCTGGATGTTCCTTCACCTGATGCTGATACTGGGTGTTAGGAATAAACTCATTATTTTCATCAACTGGGCCTGGAACTTTTTTACAAGGGATACTTCTTTACGGTTGATATTTAAGAGAAACAAATAACTTAATCGGTGATAAGGTCTACCGCGTTTCCAAGCAAATTTCCCCTTTTGTATTTTTTCTTCAGTTTGTACATTTTCACATCTTTAATAATCTCTCTGATATCGACACTTAAGCCTATGGAATTAAACGGCCCATCGAAATTAAAATCTTTGATAGGGCTTGTAATAAATTTCCGGTATCCCAATACGCCGCGAACGCCTATCCACCTGATGGGTTTAAATATGGCCGAGAACCCGAAATCAGTCAGAAATACGAAACCTGACTCTTTCCCGGTAATTTCGCCTGTACTGGTGTTCTTGTAGCTCAGAGCGTTTTTGCCGAAACCAAAATCGAGGGGAAGACCCAATGAGAAAAATCTTTTGTTGAGGTAAATGTATTCGGTATTGATGCTGGCATACTGAAGATGAATCTGTCTTTCATTTTCAATGCCGTCGATCTGCACATCGTATGCGCTCAGGTTGTCATTCAGTGCGTAATAACCCAGCGCCAGCCTTAGTTTTTCCTTTAATAACACGCCCCCGTCAATTCCGTTCAGTGTGAGGCGCTGACCTTTGTGATAAGCAACCCTGTTGTCGACCCTCAATTGCGGCCGGATGATCACGGGTTTCATGATCTCAATGGAGTCTGCGATAAATTGTTTTTTTGATAGTTTTTTTTGAGCGCTGCACAAAAATGGAACCAGGAAGATAATCAGGCAGGTTAAAAAATATTTCATCGTCCTGATCTTTACAAATTTAATACCTCAACTATGTGTGGCAGGAAAGCAGTAATAGACAAAACCGGAAGGGCGTGGGGAAAAATATACCCGTTTTAATATGCTCCGGTAATCTGATGATGAGGCTGCCCGCCACTAATACAGTGTTAATTCGACGAAACACCGTTATTAACCGCCGGGTTAGTGTTCTGTTGGATGAAGGAGTGGGTTACTGCGGGTAGTAGCAGCTAATCGAAATAAAATTTGGCTTGGCATGCAGTTTTGCATGAATAAATTAAATAATAAAAACTAAAATTATGAAACGTTATATCTCTACCTTAATCCTAGCCCTGGTTTTTTCAGTTGGTGTAAAAGCCCAGGAGTCTTTCGGGAACGCGCTCAATATTGGGCTGGGCGTTGGTTACTACGGCTATTATTACGCAGCACCAGCCCTCAATATAAACTATGAGTTCGATGTGTTTAAAAATTTCACCCTGGCTCCTTTCGCAGGCATATCAAGCTATCGCCACTACAGGTATTGGGGAGATCATAATCACTATCCTTACAGGAATTATTACTATCGTGAAACCATTATTCCAATTGGCGTTAAAGGATCGTATTATTTTGACGAATTATTTAAAGCCGGTGAAAAATGGGATTTTTACGGAGCGTTGTCTTTAGGCGTTGCGTTTAGAACTGTTCGCTGGGACAATGATTATTACGGCGACAGGGAAGTGAGAACTTACGCATCTCCTTTATTCGGAAGTTTGCACATTGGTACCGAATATCATATCAATACACGGACAGGATTGTTTTTAGATCTTTCTACCGGCTATTCAACCATAGGCTTAGGTTTTCACTTCTAATTCACCAACCTTACAATTATTCTTAAGCACCATCCCCCGGGATGGTGTTTTTTTATTGATATAACTCGCCCGGCCGCACAACCAATCATCACCTCCCGGGCAGCCATGCGCCACAATACTGGTTGGTGAAAATCACTAATGGAAACCAAAAACATATTGAATCCCAAAATGCCTTCGCGTGGCACATAAGAAAGCTTTTTACTGAGGGTATGTACAGGTGCCTGGTTGGTATTTTATTTCAGCAAACTGCTGCTTAGCTTTAAAATAGAGTAGGTTAAGGCAGGGGATAACCGCGGGATTTTGCG
>JAZKFC010000037.1:144-29896 GCA_040386615.1 Bacteroidota bacterium | reverse complement strand
CTTCGATTGAAACCCGTCATTTCGATTGGAATTCTGTGACTTCGAGCGGAGTCGAGAAACTTTCTAATTATCAATGGAACCCGGTCTCGACTTCGCTCGACCTGACACGACTTCGCTCGACCTGACACGACTCCGCTCGGCCTGACACGACTACGTTCGACCTCACACGACTTGGCCCCAAATAAGCGCCTAAAATTATTGACATTGGTTTAATTTCCTCGTGGAGAGCCTTCTGTTTCTTTTGCTTCGTCGTCTTTGGTAATGCGCTTGAGGATCTCCGCCAGGGCAAGATTGTAAATAACAAATGCAACAAAGATCAGAAAACCGGTTTGCAGCCCGGTTTTGTTGGTCGTGATTACGTTAATGGTTTCATCCTGCATGTTAATGTCATCCAATTGGTTATCGAGTATGCCTTTAAATCCAACATAAGCCATAAAAATAGCAACAACCATTACATCGGCCATCGACCATTTTCCTGATTTAAAAGACATGTACTTTATAAACTTGTTTCTTTTCTCCTTTTTAAAAAGATAGATGATGGCTGCGATCAATTTGGTTACCGGGAATAAAACGCTGAACAACAGGATTAGGAATCCAACAAAAACGGTATCCCCTTTTCCATCTGTTATGAGGATGTGGATTACATCGAGGATGCTCTTGGTCTGGAAAAAAATAACCTGGTCGTTAAAAATAATATGAGAATGCAGTAATTTAAGATCAAGCGTAGAGATACGGGCATCTATCTCTATCATAGGCAGACTCACACCTATAAAGAGGGTAATCATGGAAATTACGACTGAAAACAAAAATGAAAAATTGATCAGGACCCGGGACCTTATGATGAGCACCCACAAAAGCACTGTGCAGCATAAAAGACCTATCAGGATATAACCCAATTGTTGCTGTTCGTGCCGGATCATAGTCGTTTCTGTGGCTATAAATTCGTTGAACGTCTGGATGTTGCGGGGCTTGTATTTGTTCAGGATCTGTTGTTGTTCGCCGAGGGTATCCTGGTTGGTTGCGTCGAGGATACCGGTGATTTTCGCTTTTAAAATTCCCTTCAGCTGCTCTTTATTTTTTGATTTGTCTATTTCTTTAATAATGGCGTTTGAAAATCTTGGAATTTCCTTTTTAAAGTCATCTATATCCACAAAGCTATTGAGTACCTTATATTTGATGCGATCTTTTAAATTATCCCGCTTTTTGTGCAGCACCCCGTCAACCTCATCGAAAAGCCTGTTCAAAATCAGGTTGATCTGATCTGTAAGAATCTTTTTATTTTCTCCTTCAATAGAAAAGGAATCTACCTGCTGCTCAATTATTTTATTAACCTGGTACGACCAGTTGTTGCCAGACAACATACCATATTTTACCTGGTTAACCAGGAAATAATCCGTTTTGAGAGCTTTGTCTTTTATCGAATTGTTGTGAAGCCGCAATGAGATGTATACGCAGGCAACAGCAATCGATAGCAGAAGTGTTATGATAACAATACGTGTGGGGATTTTTTTCATGGTCTTATAAATTTATAAAAAAAAACGCCTTAATACTATTAAGACGTTTTCAGTGTATTTTCGTCACGAAAATTATTGAATTTCGCACTCTCTGCTGTAATCGCCCAGAATGTCACTATCAGTTTTTTCCTGGTCGGCACAACGCGACTCTGCACGTGTGCGGGTATCCTTAAATGTATATTTACCGTCCTCTGTTGTCAGAGTATTTCCACCTGAGGTTCTTACTTTGCTGCATTGGCATACGTAATCTTTTTTGCACGAGGACAAACTTAGGGTAAAGAGCGCTATGATTGTAAGGGCTATCTTTTTCATTATTAATTGATTTTTAGAATTATACTTCTTGTATTGAAATTAATGTGCCAGCGGCAGCCTGAATGTACGCTGGTGCCTGATTTGTAAGAGGTTGATTTTCAAATTTTTAAAATGCGATTAGAGGCGCACGCTAAAGCATGAATTTTGCTTGCAGGGCTTGTGCAATCCGTTCTACATTAATAGGCGGGGAGCGACCCCAAAAAATGATAATATTTTAGAGTTTAATCAAATTATATCTATCTTTAAATAGTTGTGGATGAAACGAGGTACATATTAATTGCCGAGGACGACGAAGACGACCAGTTTCTTTTGCATTCGGCATTTAAAGAGGTTTCTGATGACGTTCAGCTTGTTTTCGTTGAAAACGGGCTCGAACTTATTGACCATTTTTTGAAATTTGAAAAAGGCATAATAAAACAACTTCCTTCTCTTTTGATTGTTGATTTGAATATGCCAAAAAAAAATGGCAAAGAAGCCATTGAAGAATTACGCGTAAAAAGATATTTTACTTCATTTCCCACGCTTGTATTTTCGACAACCGGCAATGAAATGGAGAAAATGAGATGCAGAGAACTTGGAGTGGATAACTTTTTTGTAAAACCATCCAATTACGGTAGTTTATTATCCATCGTCTCTAAATTTAAGGAGATGTCAGAACTAGCGTAAAATATTGGGTAATTTAAGTTTGAGGTTTTCGATCAAACTGGTTTTTTTATTCTCCTTAAAAATAGTTGAAGTCAATAAGGCGTTTGTAAGTATTGGCAATAACGTGCGCTTAATAATACCCGATTTCCTCAACACAACTTTATCAAGGATCAGGTCAACTATAGATGTAATGGCGAAACGGGGGATAGGAGCGCTCACTTTTTCTTCGCCTTCCTCTTTTTCATCGGAAACAAAATTACTTTTGAGCTTTTTAATATCGTCTTTCAGGGTCTGGATGTTTTCCTTCAATTCGTCAAAACTCTCCTTAATTTGAATTTCTGATTTTTGAATTTTTAACTGAACTATTTCCTGTTCTTTGAGCAACAGGTCAAAATCACTATGGGTTTTACTTACCTGTAATAGAATTGAATTTTTAACCTTGTTTTTGGCAATCTTGTCCTTTAGCAGCAAATACAAGCCAAGCACAACGAAATAAATGCCGCCTACTGATAAGAAACCGGCTTTGGTGGATCCCAATTCCTCGCTCAACCAAAAGGCCAGGCCCACGTTGACGAAAAAAAACGAGAAGAGCCCAAACAACATTATGAGGGACGCATTGATACCTGAACTGATCACATTTGTAACCCTTTCGTAAATTTCGAGCTTTACAGCCTGCGTCTGAAGCCTTATATAGTCATTGCTATCGGTATAAATTTTACCAACCAGTGCGCTTGTTTTTTCCATTGCCATTTTATAAAGATAAAAATAATAATACAACGCCGGGGTTTGAGTGCCGGCGTTGTATTTTCAAAAGAATTTTAGGACATTGTGGTCTTAACGTGGTCAGAACCGTTTTTGACCTCTTTTTTAATATTATTGGTGTGTGTTTTTAACTCGTCTGCCACACCCATTAATTTTTCTTTTCCTTCGGTGATAAAATCGCCTAATTGGTCACCCAGGTCGTCAATTGATCCTTTTATTGATTCGCGTAATTCGCTGCCTTTTTTAGGAGCCAATAACATTCCAACTGCTACGCCAACTGCGCCGGCGGCAATAATTCCCAAAATTGTTTTTGCACTGCTGTTCATGATTTCTATTTTTTTTATGAGTTAATATATTTATTCGTAGTTTATTAAATAACTTTGTGCCATTTGGTTTGCATGATTATTGCTTGGAATGTAAATGAAACCTGGGGACAAATTCAAAACCTGGGTATATTTATACCCGCTTGAAAAATGGACGCGCAAAAAGTGAAAATAGTTATAATAGATGATGAGCAGGATCTGTGTTTTTTGCTCTCGAATATGCTATTGGCGGCAGGGTACGAAGTGAGCTCTTTTAATACCCTGAGAAGTGGTATAGAGGCTGTTAAAAATCTGCAGCCCAACTGGGTGATCATTGACAACAACCTGCCCGATGGTCTTGGCTGGGACAGGGTCAACGAAGTTATTGACCTGGTGCCTCATGTTAACATAATTAAGATTAGCGCTAGTCCTGATTCATTTCATTCAAAACCCCGGGAATTTATCCATTACCTGGTAAAACCCATTGATGTGAATTCAATTGTTCGGCTTGTGGATGCACAAAGAGTGGCCGGAATAGATTAATTGCTTTTTTTCATGCTCCCAGCCGGGTGTAGAAGTTTTTCTCCGAAAAGCACAATATTGCCCATCCCGGGTACTTTTCAAATAATTGATAAACAGAACTTTAATATTCACACCGCACTATTTCTGAGCTGGCATGGTTTTGCGGGAAAAATGGCGATAAAATTTTTCTTAATCATTAAATTCTAAGACCATGTCAAGCTTCAAAAACAAAAAAGATGCAAGCCCGGAAATTGAACCAACGGCTACCGGATCCTCCAATCAGGATTTAAACAAGAATAACCCTGAAAACTCAGTTAAAAAGGACCTGACAAACAGTTCTGAAAATGCTGGTAAATCCTACGATGTATCGGCAAATGAAAAATCGGAGCAGGGTAAGAATGAGAGTACTACCCGCAGTAAAAGTGAAACTTTAACAGGCAATTACGGCGAAAAGGAAAACAGTGAGGAAACAGACGGGAGCAAAAGCTGGAAAAGTTCGGTTGAAAATTCTGAAGAATACGGAACAAAAAATGATGATAAAGGCAAAAACGCTTTAGGCGGCGAAAACGACTACCAGCGCGATCGCAGGCAAAATAACAATGGCCAGAACCGGGAAGAGCAAAATGACTGGAGCTCGCGACGCCGTGATGAAAATTATGGCCGCAACTCGTATGGCAACCAGAGTTATGGTCAGGGTTCACAGTATCCCGGTAACTACAATGGCTCCAATGATGGCCCACAGGGCTATAACAGCACAGGCTACCTCGATTACGGAAGAAATATGGGCAGTTATGGTGGTTACGGCTCCCAAAATGACAACCAACGCTACGGCAATCAATGGGCAGGCCCGCAAAACAACAACAACCTGGGTGGATACGGCAGTAAAAATTACGATCACTACCATTACAACCAAAACTGGCAAAACGACAACTCACGCGGCACCAATTACGCGCGCGAACAATACGGCTATCGCAACCAATTCGATCAACGCGACCAGAATGAATTTGAACGCGGATTCCAACATGGAGACAATAACTACAACAGCGGTTCAATGAGCAACGGCTATGGCGCGCAATACGATAACGCACCCAACTACAGCAACCGTGGAAACCGGGACTATGAAAATAACCAGGGTCAAAACTACAACTACAACAATGACTTCAGGAACCAGGAGTCGCGCTATGGAAACGGCGGTGGTAACTATCAGGGCAGAAGCGAAGGCAGCGGCTACAGGAATCAAAATGCAGGAAATTACGGCCGTTACGACAGCAACAGGGGCTACAGGAATCAGGACAACAATAATAACTACGAAAATTACGACCGCAGTGAAATGAATAACAACAGAGCCGGAAGAGGATACGACCAGTCGAATTATTATCAAAACGAACAGCCTTCCTACGGCAGGTCCGAAAATTACGGCGGCCGTGAAAACGAAAGTTACCCCGGATCGCGTGGGGCATACAGCGACAGAGATTCATACAGGGGAACGCGTTCTTCGCATGGAGATGAAAACGAGTACAACCGCTACGAAAATGAAAGAAACGATTATGATCGCAACAATTACCCATCGTCTCGCAGAAGTGCCGATAAAAAGGACAGAAGGCGATAATTTTTAAACTGATAATGGCCCCCGGTAAGTGATCCGGGGGCTTTTTTTTGCCCGTTTTTACCTGAGCGCAAAAACACTCAGGTAATAATGGTCTTTGAACTGAATCCTGTTCGTTTCCCTGAAGCTGCTTGTTAAATTGTCAGTCATCGGGTTTTTTTTGTTGCCGGCCGTGAAATACATCAGTTTTTTATATTTCGCGAAATCAATAGCACTGAGTTCAGCCACATTATTTAATAAAAAGACATGATCATTCTTCAACAGGCTATCGGCTAAATTATATTCGCCGCCGGGCTGAATACCCGAAAAATAATTTTTGTTATAATGATAGGCAAAGGTGGGTAGAAAGTCCTTTGGCGTTACAATCACCAGTGTTCCCTGATCTTTCAGCCGGGCCAGCATATTAATAGCGGGTGCCGGGTCGTGTTTTTTATCCGGATTCAGATCAGTGGTAAAAACAAACATGCCAATGAGGGCCATTAAAGCAATATTGCGCTGAACTTTTTCAGAAAGCAGTTCGTTGACTGCTGCAACCAAAAGAATATAATAGGCCGGAAGCGCAAAAATAAGATATCTGCTGATGTAAACCGGAATGGCGTAAGAGATGAAAAACAAACCAAAATAGGGCAGCAGGAACCAAATCAATATCATTGCCGTGGCCGGCGGAACATTGCTGAAATTTCTTTGCGCCATCAATTTTAGTAATGCCGAAACCAGCAAGGTAATGCAAATCACTGTTACAACGGGCTCATTACTGAAAGACCAAAGAATGTTGTACAGATCGTTAATGCCATCGGGCGGAAACAACCAGGTGCCATTTACAACTGAATCATTTAGCCGTATTGTCAACACATACGCATGCGGGAGATAAAAAATAAAGATCGCTGCATAACAGTAAAAAAACTTCAACAACTTCCCACGGTTGAAAATCAATAAAAAAAGGCCCTGGAACAACAAAATAAAAATTCCAAAGTAATGCGCGTACATGAGCAACACACCAAAAAACACAAAGGTGAATTCTGATTTCCGGCCTTTGATCAACTTAAAAAAGCTATCCATTGAAAGAATGCACAACAGCAGGAATAAGGAATAAACCCTGCAATCATGAGCATAAAATGTGAGCAGTGAGGAGCATGAAAGTAACGCGCTGCTGCCTATCGCTGCGAAAAGCGATAAATTATTCCTGGCAAAGAAAAATAATGCCACCGGGCAAAACGACGCGAATAGCAGCGGTAAAAATCTTACCGATAAGGTTGAAATGCCAAAGATCTTTATCCATATATGCAGCAACAATTCAAAAAGAGGTGGATTGTTGTAATTGCCCAGGTAATGAATGATCTCAGCAAATTCAAACTGAGCGTGGTAAACGGTGAAAGGTTCGTCGATACCAAGACCCTGCTCGGTTAAAAATAGAAATTTAGAAATAAAATTAAAGAAAAAAAGCAGGAGCGGGAACAGCGGAAGTAACTTTATGGGCCATGGTTTTTGCATCCCTTGTGTTGATTTAAACAAGCCTTAATTATTTTTTTATGGCCTGCCCTTTGCCTTTGTGATCACTAAAGTCATTTATTTCGGCAGGGGTGCCGGTGTAATAAATATTTCCACTTTTCCAGATGTTGTATTCAAATTTCTGAAGATTTTCGGCATTTAAATAACAATCACCTATGCTCAGGGTTTCAATAAAAGCGTAGTCGTACACTGCTAAATTCTGGGCGTTTAAAAAATTGGTGCCTTTGGTGTAAACAAACAGGGTATTGGTTACACCATTGATGTAAATATCCCCGTTCCCGTGCGAACTGGTCCTGATCTCTTTAAAATGGCCGTTGATGTGAATGTCACCCGAGTTGCCCGCTTTCACCACCAACGTGTCCTGGGTAAAATTATCAGAAAAACGAACGGTGCCTACGCCATCGTTAAAAACGAGCTTAACAAATGGTGCGGTGATATTCACCCGAACATTTTTTTTATACCCTCTTACAAAATTGCAGGTATTGTTATTTTCAATATTGAGAGCGCCGCCTTTTACACTGGTTGAAATGTTTTTAATGATGTGTGCGCCTGCCAATACTTCGACCTTGTAGGCGGGGCCGTTGAAAATTGTGACATCGATTTTATTGTTGATGATTATTGTACTGAACGATTCGGTATTTCTTAATTCGCTCACATCCTTCCCGTTCGATTTAAAGCAGTCGAAGGCATTTTCTTTTTTACAGGAAGCCAGGATTAACAACGTGAAGAAATATGCGGGAATTTTTTTGATGTCGCTTGTAAAACACTAAAATTAAAGAATTTCCTTCAATTAACACTAAGTAAGCGCGTTGTCGAAAAAGGAAGAGAGCAGGGTGACGAATTTTTCAGCGTTGAGTGGCTTTTCAAGAAAGGCAGCCACATCTTTGTTGGTTTGGGCTTTCTTCATGTCTTCGTTATCAAGACTTGATGATATCATCACGACCTTGCATTTTTTTCGGTAAGCCTCCGGCAATTTTTCATATTTGCTCAGAAAATCGAATCCGTTCATGATGGGCATATGGATATCAAGCATGATGACACCGGGCCAGGCTGCTTCTCCATTTTCTTCAAGGTAGGTCAAAGCATCGCCGGCGAAATTAAAAGAAATGGTAACGGCATTGAAAGGAATTTTTTTTATTATTTCTCCATGAATGAACAGGTCAATTTTATTATCGTCCACAAGCATGATCAGCGGAGTTTTAGTCATGACGCCTGCATTTTATTTGGAATGATGAGATCAAATGATGAACCCACCATTGGGGTGGAGGTAACGGTGATGGTTCCCCCGATCTTTTCAAGCGCCTCTTTTACGATGTAAAGCCCTATGCCTGTGCCATCTTTGTCCTGTGAATTTTCGGTTCTGAAAAACAGCTTGAATATATTTTCAATATGTTTTTCCATGATGCCGATCCCATTGTCGGAAACCGAAATATGGGCCTCGTTTTTGAGTACCTTAATTTCCATTTTTACAAAACGGTTTTGTGCAGAAGCGTTCTGGTATTTGATGGCATTTGAAACGAGATTGTTTAAGATCACTTTCAGTCTGAGCACATCGCCAAAAAACGGGGTATCTTGTTCAATTTCTGAGTAAAACGCCATACCCTGATCCTGGTTCTTTAATAAGTCAAAAACGCTTGTGCCTACCTGTTTAAAATCAATACTTTCGTTAACCTCTTCCCCGCGCGAGTTTTTATAATATTCGATGATGTTCCTGATAAAACTATCGAGTTTTAAAACACAACTTTCAATTAATTCAAAGTAGTTCTTTTCAGCGAAAGCGTCCTTGTTGGTTTTTGCGAGGTGAACAATTCCCAGGATGGACATGAGCGGCGACCTCAGATCGTGTGAGAGGCTATAAACGAATTTATTAAGTTCGTCGTTGGCTTTTTGAAGTTCTTTGTTTTTTTCTCTCAGTTCAGCCCTTGATTTGTATAGCAAGGCGCAATTTTCAATGGCCAGCGATAGTTTTTCCCAGTCCCAGGGTTTTTGTACAAATTTGGTGATCTGTCCCCGGTTAATGGCCTCTATCACAACACCCAGGTCAGACTGGCCGGTGATAAGCATGCGTACGGCGTTTGGCCTGATCTTTATCGTTTGTTCGAGAAATTCAACACCGGTGATCTCCGGCATGCTTTGATCTGAAATGATAATATTCATTTCGGCATCCTCGAGCACTTTTATGGCTTCAGGAACGCTCGCCGCAATGCGAATATCGTATTCTTTGCGGTAGTAAGACTGAAAAGAAACCAGATTGTTTTTTTCGTCGTCAACATATAAAATCTTAATTTTTTCCGTCATCACAGGTATCGGTTTATTCAGCTTATTTTTTTATTCAGGATCAGGGTTATTTTTGTGCCTTTGCCATATTCGCTTTCCACTTCCATTTTGGCCTGGTGGGTTTCAACAATTTTAAAAACAATTGACATTCCGAGGCCGGTACCTTCACCCACATCCTTAGTAGTGAAAAAGGGTTCAAAAATTTTGGCTTTTACTTCGGGTGTCATACCAATGCCGGTGTCTTCAACGCTTACCGCCACTTTTTCTCCGGCCATTTCGGAGGTAATGATGAGTTGATGCTCAGGCACTGTTTTGTTCTGTTTGATGGCATACAGCGCGTTGCTTAGCAAGTTCATGAATACCTGGTTGAGTTTTCCGGGCAGGCATTCAATAGGAGGAATGTTGCCAAGCCGCGTGATCACTTTAACGTTTTCGGGAATCGCGCTTTTTAAAAGGATCAGTGTTGATTCTATGCCTTCATTAATGTTGGCCAGTTTCATGTCGCTTTCATCCAGCCTCGAAAAATTTTTCAGGCCCGAAACTATCTCAGTGGTTCGCCTTGCTCCATCTTCGATCCCCGACAAAAGTGTTTCAATTTCTTTCTTCAGGTAATCAAGATCTATCTTTTTTCTGAAAGACTCGATCTCCCTGAGTTTTGGTTCCGGCGATTCGTTAGGAGTGATCTCCTCATATTTTTGTATGAGCTCAAGTATGTCGCTGATATCCATTTTCAAAGGCCTTAAATTGGCGCTTACAAAATTAATGGGGTTGTTGATCTCGTGGGCAATGCCGGCGGTTAATTGACCAAGCGACGCCATTTTTTCGGCATCTACCAGTTGCGATTGCGTATCCTTAAGATAGGTAAGCGTGACATTCAGTTCTTCATTGGTTTCTTCAAGTTCAAGCGTTCTTTCATGAACTTTTTGTTCGAGTATCACATTCTGCCCGCTGATGAGTTTTTGATTTTCTTCCAGGGCAACCAGGGCCTGTGCCTGAGAATCTTCCTTTTCTTTTTTAAGAATATTAATACGGTCGGCAAGGGCAAAGGAAAGTAATATCACTTCTATTGCCGAGCCAAAGTGCATGGTGTATCGTGTAAAATTATTGTAGGGCAGAATTTCAAAATCTTTTAACACGTAAATGCACACACCCAGCAGGAATATCGACCAGCCGATCAGGAAAAACCGTGCTTCGGAGTAACCCCTCCTGTATATCATCACTGCAGTTGTCATCATAAAAACAGAAACGATAAGTGCGCTCGCGTCGATGAGCGTAAAACTCAAGTGATAAAGTCCAAACACACTTAAGAATGGCGAAAAAACATAGGGTATTAAAAGGATAAACGACAATTTATAAGCGCCGGGCATTCTCTCTTTAAGGAACAGGAATTTTTTAAAGAACTCAAGTGCCGAAATTCCAACAAGAGAAGGAAAGAAAAACTGGCTGTACATGGCAATTGCAGGATGATTGGGCCATAAAAACTGGAAGGGCAGACCCTGAAGACTTGTTTGGGTAAGTAAAACGATGACAATGTACAAGGAATACAAAAGGTAACTTTTATCGCGAACAGTTCCGAAAATAAAAAGATTGTAAAGCACCATCACCAGCATGATTCCTATATAAATTCCCGACGCGAGGTTACTTACAACAGTGTAGTTCAGTACCGAGATCCTTGTGCCTATTGAAATTGGAATTTGCATGTTCTCTTTGCATCTCACCTTCAGGTAGTAGGTTCGTGTACTGTCGCGGGGCAGTTTAAGGTCGAACAGGTATTGCGGGGTAAGATAATTCCTGGCCTGAAAAACCTGGAACTCACCCATTTTTATTGAAGTGAAACGTTTTAACGCGGCGTTAAATGAAAAAAACTCAACTTCGTCGATGATTGGCTGATTCACTTGCAGAATAAGGTTTCCAACGTCAGACTTATTGCTAATGGTTAGCCTCAGCCAGATAGACGAGGAGGTGATACCAAAATTATGAACCTTTTTAGAAATTAATTTAAAGTCTGTGCGTTGCGACACCTGTTCAACCGGGTAGCTGTTGTCTTTATCTTCCACATAATAGATCTGGTCTTCAACAGCCAGGTTCTCAGATGAGTTAGTATAAACGATCTGTGAATACGAGGGACGCGCGAAAAAAAGCAACACGAAAAAGATCCTTAAGAAAGAATTGCGGGTCTTTATTGATTTCATAATCATTTACGCATTAATAAATTGTACTCAATTTCGATTTCCTCGCGGGTGCCTTGTTCTATCGTTGTTTGTCCCGGGGTTTCGCGCACAGCCGTGATGCGTGATTTATCATACGGGTCGGCCGTATCAAGGGTAGCTGAATTTAAGATTCCCAGAACACGCGCTGTGAATTCTTCTTTAGGATATGGAAATAAGCCGTTAAAGCCAAGGCTATGGTCGACCACGAAGCCGACTTTTTGAAACATTTTCAGCGTGTATTCGCCGCAAATACCAACAAGCGTTGTGATATTTAACTGGTTGGTGACTGAGATCCCGGCCCTGGTCAATAAAATGCTGATGCCCACGCCTGCAACTTTTTTGGCGTTCCACAAGGCGCAGAGCTCGCCTACACCACCGTTGTTCCTGAATTTCTCAACCAACTGGTAAATGCGGCCATCCATTTTCCCGATCGCCTTTTCAACGGGCAATAAAGTCTCTTCGTCCGAGATCTGGATCCTGATGCCTCCCAGGGTTTCTTTCTGGTCGGATGAAAGCGCTACAATGCAATACATATTTGGATTTTGCATCCAGATGTCGTTATTGGTGGTAACGTTTGTAATGCCATAGTCCCTTAAAACGGCGTTATGCCCTTGTTTGTAGTTCAGGCATGCGTCAATGTCGTTAATTGCTCTAAATGCTTTAAATATTAACCGTTCATTCATTCTGGTGTGGTCACAAGCGAGGCTTGTTATTTAGAAATTACTAGATTATAGTCGACGTGTATCTCCCGGTTTGTTCCTTGCTCAGTGAAACTTTGCTGAGGATTTTTCCTCAATGATTCAATTCTCTCTTTATCAAACTCGCTGGTGCTATCCAATTTTATTGCGTTCATAATTCCCAAAACACGGGCTGTATATTTTTTGTTAGGATACGGAAATTCTCCGTTTAATCCAAGTGTGTGATCTACAATAAATCCAACTTTTTGAAACATTTTTAACGTGTAATCGGCGCAAATGCTGATAAGTGTTTCTACCTGAAGCTGGCTTGTAGCCGCAATTCCCGCCCTTATCAATAACATGCTCAGTCCTATGCCCGCAACCGCCCTGGCGTTCCACAACGCACACAACTCGCCGATACCACCATTGTGCCTGAAATTTTTAACAATATCGTAGATAGCGGCATCCATTTTCCCCACGGCCAGTTCAACAGGTAAAAAATTATTTTCAGAGGAGATCTCAACGCGAACCCCGCCAAGAATTTTATTGTCGGTGGCTGATTCGGCTACAACACAATAAATATTGGGGTTATACATCCAACTTTCAGTGTTGGTCGTGATATTCGTAATTCCGTAGTCTCTCAAAACATTGCGATGTTCTTGGGCAAACTTAAGGCAACTGTCCAGGTCGTTGATGGCTCTGAATGCTCTAAATTTTAAATACATCAGCTTAAGCTTAAAAATATAAAAATATTTTTTTCAAAGGTTTTCCCTATGACATAAAAAACTGTTTCCTTTGCTCAACCTAAATATAAATATTTCCATCGAACCCGGTGCAATTAAAATCACTTTTTAGTAAATAGCGTCCCGATTTGATAATTTTATTGCAGTTAAAGAACTTATTTGCGACAAAACCCGGAACCGGTTGCGACTCAAATCGGACTATTTTTGGTGGATTCATCAAAAAAATAACAAAATACAATACAAATATCCCCGCCTATCCGAATTTTTCGCCCTAAGCTGCCGATAGGTGAAGCTTAATTTTTGTTTTCAACAGTGGGGTTTTAAAAAACAATTTTTTTGTTCAACCGGAATATCATTCACACGAGTGCATGAACACAAGTTGAAAGCCTTTCTTGCGACTGTTTCGCGAACCAAAAAATTTTTTCGTCCGCGATTCTAATTCGTTCGTCGAATTTTTTCGGACTTTTGTTTAGCAACCACCGGATCAGTCAGGCATCGCAAACCATCTGTTAAAATACCGCGCATTGTAAAAGATCATCCTGTTTTTCAAAAACATTTTCCCTGCCAGATGCTGTTATCATGGGTTGAAGTTAAAGAGGCAATCGGTTTTTGAGGTTTGGGTTCCGGTATTGCAGCCACAATGTTTTCATACCTCAGTGCCTTGTCAGTCCGCTTGTAGTTATATTCAGAATTTTTTTCTGCCGGCAATTTGAAAGATTAATTTATAAAAATAAAATTATTATTCTTAAATTCGGGTCATGGCAGTGTGATCTCAAATTTTTAAACACGTTCAAACACCAAATACCTGTATTGTTTAACGCCACCTGATGAATGCAGATTTACAAATAAATGTTTTATATGTTGATGACGAAGAAAATAATCTTTCGGCATTCAAGGCGTCGTTCAGAAGGTATTTTAACGTATTTACCGCTGTATCCGCAAGCGAAGCAAAGGGCGTGCTTTCGCAAAATGATATTCACGTGCTCATCACCGATCAGCGCATGCCCGAAACCCTTGGTACTGAGCTTTTGGCGGAAGCCGTGAAGGACTACCCTGATCAGATCAGGATCTTATTGACGGGCTTTTCAGACATAGAAGCAATTAAAGATGCTATTAACCGGGGACAGATTTACCATTACCTTCAAAAACCATGGAATGACGATGCGCTGAAAGAAACTATCGAAAACGCCTATAAAATTTATCACCTCAAAAAGAAACAACAAGACCTGAGCCAGCAACTTCAGCTTAACAATGAACAGCTTGAGTTTATGTTAAGGCAAAAACTGCTTTCCTGACACAATTGCAGCCTTTAAGTTTGGAGTCTCCAAAACGCCGGTTCCGGCATACCCCTGATCCTCATCCTCTAAAATGATTCCCCAAATCGGGAAATATTTCCTTTTTTTCATAAAAATCAACACAAAAAAGCCGGTTTTCACTGGCATTATTTTTTGAACCACCTTGGCCTTAACCCTTATAGATGGCAACCTTGTTAAATCTCAGGCAAAACCCTGGTTAACAAAGGAAATGAAATTTTGCGGGTTCGATCTCCCTTTTTAAGAAGCAAATTGTTTAACGTCAATTGAGAAGCCATGAAGTTTTTGATTTTCCCTCTTATGTTTTTGATGAGCTCGGCAGGAGCTTATAAATTTATCAGCAAAATAAATTCTCAGCCCGAGAATTTTAATTTTATTACGTTTCAGTCTCAGGGGCAAAAATTACAAATGGCATATCAATACCGTAAAGCCGATCACGCGAATGGAAAAACGGTAGTGTTACTGCATGGTAAAAATTTCAGTTCTGCCTATTGGAAAGAAACAATGTACCATCTTTCGAAAGAAGGATATGATGTGTTGGCTCCCGACCAGGTTGGCTTTGGGCGGTCGTCGCAGCCATTAACCTACCAGTTTTCGTTTGAGCAACTAGCCGAAAACACAAAACTGCTCATGGATTCGCTGCATATCAGGAGCGCGGTAGTGGTGGGACACTCAATGGGAGGAATGCTGGCAGTGCGGCTGGCGCTCATGTATCCCGAAATGTGCACTAAACTCATCCTTGAAAATCCAATCGGACTTGAAGATTACAAGACGACCATCCCATATTCAACAATAGACAAAGAAACAGACAAAGAACTGGTTAAAACCCGGAAAGACAGGAAGGAATATATGACCAAAAATTATTTTCATGGCGAATGGAAGCAGCAATATGAGCCACTGCTCGACGAGAGCGAATTGCTGCGTGGTGACAAGTTGTTTCCGGCCTACGCAAGGAATATGGCTTTAACTACCGACATGATCTTTACGCAACCGGTTTGTTATGAATTTAAAAATTTGAAAGTGCCTGTAACTTTAATTATCGGTCAAAGCGACAGAACCGCTGTTGGCAAAGAAAGAGTTGTAGATCATACACAAGCTGCACCGGGTAATTATCCTGAACTCGGAAAAAAAGCCGATGCAATAATCAAAAATTCAAAATTGATTGAATTGCCCGGAATTGGGCATATTCCGCATATCGAGAACTTTCCGGTGTTTATTGCGCAATTAGATCCGGCCATCAAAGAACTCAATCTTCAATAATCCTGAAATCTTTAACTGCAGTAAATCCGGTGTGGTTCCTGTAAATGGTGATCAGTTCCTTTAGATTTTTACGCAGGGGCATCCGATCAAGTTCTTCGTAGGTAAACCACTGTACGGCCAGCGATTCGTTGTCGGGCTCCGTTTTTATTTTTTCGCCGATCATTTTTCCGCAATAATATACAGTTACTTTTTTGTTAAAAAATCCGCTGTGGTACTTTACAAAAAAAACAGATTGTAGTTCTACATCGCAACCTGCCTCCTCCTTTACTTCCCTGATGGCACCCATTTCAGGTGTTTCATCGCTTTTTACGCTGCCACCGGGCAAATACCATGTGCCTCTCCATTTCTCGCTGCTTTCCTGTATAAGCAGGTAGCGGTTTTCTTTTTCGATAAGCACAAAGCTTTTCAGGCGCATGAAATGATTTTTGGGTTCATAGTAATGTTTTTTTGATCATACGGCTTTACGGGTATTTTTTACTTAAAAAAACTGTGGAAAAAACTCTGCAATTACTCCTTAGTGTATTTACAAATATGGAAATCTGCCACCTAATATCCTAAAAATGCCGGGAATTATTTTTGCTTAAGAACCGCTAAGCATCCCCGACACCAGAAAATACTAAAATAAAATAACCATGAAAATACAAGACAACCTTGTTCATCCAGAAGACAACAGCAATGTGAGCTACTGGTCAAAAAAGTGGGGCGTTTCAATCCGCCAGCTTAACGACGCCATTTTATATACAGGGAGTCTTAATCCTGTGCGATTAAGAGAGTATCTTAAGAAAGACAATTGGTACCATACTTCGCTGCTGGGCCTGGCGAAATTATTCAGGAGCAGGGGAGTGAGCGTTCATTAAAAACATCTGGTGTAAAGAATAATTATGCTGACACTGAGCCCCGACATTCGCCTTTCCAGCAGAAAAATTAAAAGCATTCTTCACAATACTGAAAAATCTGCGGCTGCCGTTAATCTATTATACGTTAGTGACAGTGAGCCGGGAATAAAACGTTTTAAAAAAGGTCCTAAATTTATCTACAAGTTTCGTGATAAAACACTTAACAACACTGAGACCTTATTACGGATCAAAAAACTGGTGATTCCGCCGGCATGGGAAAATGTCTGGATCTGTCCGCTTGAAAACGGGCACCTGCAGGTAACAGGATCTGACGCACGAAGAAGAAAGCAGTACAAATACCACGCACTGTGGAATCATCTCAGGAACCACACTAAATTTTACAGGTTACATGCCTTTGGCTGCGTGTTACCTGCTATCAGGCAACGCCTCGAAAAAGATCTTTCGCTGCCAGGTCTTCCGCAGGAAAAAGTGCTGGCTTTGGTGGTGAGTTTAATGCAGTTAACCAGTATCAGAATAGGCAGTAACCTATACGAAAAATTATATGGCTCCTTTGGATTAACCACTTTAAAAGACCGGCATGTAAAGATAGATGGCGCGCAAATGCAATTCACTTTCAGGGGAAAAAAAGGCATCTCCCACAACATCAGTCTTAAGAGTAAAAAGCTCGCTGCGCTTGTAAAAAAGTGCCGCGATATTCCCGGTAAGGAATTGTTTCAATACACCGATGAGAAAGGCATCCACAAAAGCGTTGATTCAGGCATGGTAAATAATTACCTGAAAAATATCTGCGGTGAGGATTTTTCGGCAAAGGATTTCAGGACATGGTCTGGAACGGTTCAGGCTTTATGCGCTTTTAAACAAATAGGCGAGGCTGAAACAATTACTGAAACAAAAAAGAACATTGTTGCCGTGCTCGATGTTGTTGCAAAGCACCTGGGGAATACCCGCTCGGTTTGCCGGAAATACTATGTGCATCCGGCACTGATCAATTTGTACGAAGAAAAAAATCTGCACAGGTATTTTTCCGGCTCAGTTGCGGAGGCGGATTTGGTGATAGGCAAAGGTATGGCTGAAGAAGAGAAGCTCTTGCTGAAAATTCTTGAGAACGAAGGTTTAATTATAAAATAACAAACACATGAGACCAATATGGACTGGCGCAATAGGATTTGGATTGGTGAACATTCCGGTAAAATTATACAGCGCTACAGAATCGAGCACGCTAGACCTTGATATGCTTGATAAAAAGGATCACGCCAACATTCATTTTATGCGTGTGAACGAAAAAACCGGTAAAGAGGTGAAATGGGAGAACATTGTAAAAGGCTACAAATTGCCCAACGACAAATACGTTGTTCTTACCGACAAGGATTTCCAGATGGCCAGCGCAAAAAAAACAAAGACCATTGAAATTACCAATTTTGTAAATGCCGGCGAGATAGAGAGTTTGTATTACGAAACACCCTATTATCTGGAGCCTGATAAATCCGGATCGCGTGCCTATGCGCTACTCCGCGAAGCGCTGGCTAAAACCAAAAAAGTGGGCATTGCGAGTTTTGTGATGCGCAGCAAAGAATCGCTGGCCATTTTAAGGGCCAACGAAAAGGTGATCATTTTAAACCGCATTCGCTTCCAGGAAGAGATTCGTGATCACGCCGGATTAAAACTACCGCCAAAGACCGAAGTGAAGGCCAACGAACTTAAGATGGCCATTTCGCTGATAGAGCAGCTCACTGAGAAATTCGATATCAGCAGTTACAAAGACACTTACAGCGCAGACCTTATGAAACTCATTAAAGCCAAATCAAAGGGAACCAAAATCAAAGAGCCGGCACTCAAAGTCGTGCATGGCAAATCAAAAGATATTATGGAGCAGTTAAAAGCCAGTCTCGGAGCCAAACGTAAAAAAGCTTCCTGAACCTGCTCAATACAGGGACACCAGGCGTTCACACCGTTTGGTTAACATAGTGCCGACTACAATTAGTGTTAGCACAAAATTGCCATTGTTGATAATTCATTATAAAAATGGCGGGTTTATAATCTCATTTTCGCTGTCGTCCTTAATTGTTCGCTATTAATATTTTATCTTAGTCTTATCATTAGATGATCAAATTGTTAAATTCAAGGGGGAGCACCTACACTATCGTTTGAAATGAAAAACAAAGTTCTCGAAGCGTTAAGAATCAGCCTGCAGCCCTATCTGTTTTTTTGGGAAGAGTGGTCGCGTGACGATAACTGTAATCTGACTGTTGAAGAAGTGCAACTGGTTAACAACTACCTGGCCTCTTCTTTTAAAATAGGTATGTTTGAGAGTTTTTTGTTTTACAACAAGGTCAAAGCAGTGAAAGAAGTGATCCGCAAATTAAATCTTGGCTACCAGATTTTCAAGGATTTTGTGATCGTTAATTTCCTTTTTAAGATCATCTCTATTGCTAAAGAATACGGTTATAAAAAATTTCTCGAAACTCCGGTTCACCAGTTGGAAGTTCCTGAACAAATGAAGACGATTTTAATGTCGTTTAAAGCCTACACGCTGCAGCAATTCTTTATTATCTACAAAGTTGAAGACTTTGGTAGAAATCCTGTCTTCAGAAAGATAGTGACCTTTCAGGCCTACGTAAAGGAAGAAGCCATGATCAGTCAGTAGCGACTGATCATGGCGGGTATTTATCTTGTTACAATGATCTTTTGATTCAATAACCGGCCCGCTGAGCTGAGGAAATAGATTCCGGCAGGCAGGTTCTCAACATTTGCACTGTGTTCGTTATTATTGTTAAGATCAAGTTCACGTATAGTTTGTCCGAGCTCATTCACAATATTCAAACGCAGGTCTGTATCAGTTGTAATAATAAATGAACCATTGTTGGGGTTAGGAAATAGTTCGCAATTGAGGCTTTTCGTCGTTTCGTTAATTCCAACGAACTGGCACACCTTCACGATAATTGATGAGATTTTTGAAGCGCTGCAGTTATTGGCATCAGTAAAACTGTAAGAAACTGTAAAAGTGCCGGCCCCTGCTAATGATGGCGTAAGAAGCGAACCAACAACACCCTGGCCCGCGTAGGTGCCACCCGGAGGAGTGGCGGTTAACTGAATAGCCGGACCGCTGGTGCACACCGTAGCCGGCGTTACTGCAAACGCGATCACGGTAGTTGGTGTTGAAATGGTGGTGGTAACCACGTTCACAGAGGTACATCCGTTGGGGTCGGTAAAAGTATAAGAAATTGTCTGGGTTCCAGCCCCTGCCAGTGTCGGGAAAAAATTACCGAAAGAAATTCCCTGCCCGTTGAAGTTGCCACCGCCAGGACTTGCAGTCAGCGGAATTCCCTGGGCATTCAGGCAAAGTTTTGTTGGAATGGATGTGAAAGTAATGACCGGGAGCGGCGTGGTGCTAACCGTAATGTTGCCGGTGAGTGTACAATTGGCAGTAGTGGTTGCCACCACGCTGAATAAGGTATTGACGTTAACCGTCACGCTGGTGCTGTTGCCTGAGGTGTTGTTACTCCAGGTGTAGGTGCTGGCGCCACTGGTGGTGAGTGTGAGCGTTGCACCGGTGCACACAGGGTTTTGCGAGGCCACGATCACAAGTGGTGGATCTGGTACGATTGCCTGGGTGATGTTTACTGTGGATGTATAGGCACATGTGGAGGCGTCGGTAACAGTATAGGTAGCAACGCCGGCTGGTAGGTTAACAATGGCCGTAGACTGTATGGGAGTGGTTGACCATGAATACGTAAATGGCGGTACGCCGTTATTCACCGTTAAGGTCGCGCTTCCGTTATTGCCTCCCGCACATGTTACCGGGCTGGTATTTACTGAATAGGTGGCTGAAATACCGCCTGACACTGCCATGATACAGAGGCGGGGATTTGAACCGTTATTGCTGATGATGAGTTTTTGTAAATTTTTTAGCCTGTTGGCACAACTTAAATTCAGATCTATCCTGAATATCCTCGGATTGACCCCGTTGTAGTTGGGTGTTCCGGCTGGACGGTTACAGCGGTCGATGCCTGTGATAACTGTATTGGTCGGCGCGGTGGCAAACCAGTCATCCAAAGTAATTGACGAAAATGTTTGAGAAGTGCCGTCGGTAAATCTTAGTTTTACTGTCATCAGCCCCGTTCCTTCGGTGGCGAAAGCGCACAGGCTAACCGCGGGAAATGGCGCAGGTGTTGTAACTAAAAGTGTATCTGCTTGCATAGCAGGCAGGTATAAAGTATTATTACCTGTATAACCCTGTAACTGGTAGGTTCTGGTGCCGGCAGCGATCAGACCGTTATTCGGCAAACCATAGGTGGTTCCCCCGCCCACGATCAAACCGTAAGCAACGCTGTATAAAACATAGTTACTCCCATCTATAGGCCCGCTCGTGGTGGATACAGCGGTTGTGTTTTCGGCAACAGCATCAAAATTATAACCTGTTGTAGGAATAGGCAGGTAGGCCTGAGCCAGGGAACTGCTGATGGCACAGCAGATACAAAATGACAGGATTAATATTTTTTTCATTTTTCTCGGATTTAATTAAAACAAAAATAGAATTTTAAATCGATTTAGTAAAAATTCGGCAACAAATTTTTTTGCGGGTTATTTAGCCGAAATCTTTAATTTTTGATCAGGGATGCATTAACCTGTAAGCTTGGTAAGGTTTTTGTGCGGTTAACTATTAAAATGCCGGGCGCCGCCAGGGCAAAAATTAAATTTTAGATTTGATTTTAGATTTCGGGAAACGTATTTAAATGACCGCTAAAAAGGATGATATCATCGCCAAACCACATTTAATTTTTTATTCCCCTCAGCAGGTTACAGAAAACACAACGATAATTTTTGTTAAAGCCGCAACCCGCACCCCCTGAATGCGGTAAATGTGTAAAGATTCGGTTAAGTTTTTAAATGGAACAGATAGGTAGTAGGTGATGATTTAACTTTGCGCTGCAATTTTTGAAAGAAATGGAAGAGTCGGAAAATAATCATACAAAATGTGTTCGCTGCGAAGAGAACCTTGAAGCGCAGGTTTTTAAGGATGCATTTCAGTCGCTGATCAAATTAACCGACGATGAAATTGCCTTTATTACGGCAAAATTTGGCTCGCCACTCTGCATTCCCTGCCTCAATCAATTAAAAACTTCATATAAAATCATTAAGGGAGACTACAATATTAAATCCAATGAAAAACTAATCTCGTAAATCAAAATATATGCCTTTTATCATTCTGGTCATAACACACACATGCTTGGTTTAATAAAATGTCATTTTAATCTATAATCTCTAAAACTAAAGCCTCTATGGACACTGATTCAAATAACATTTTTTATTATGTTTTAATTGTTGATGACGATAAGGATGATCATCTGTTTCTTCGGCAGGCGATAGCGGAAGTGATTCCGCAGGCGATTGTTGAATCCCTTTATGACGGTTCGGAGGCCTTAAACTATCTTGATAACTGCACCGCGCTGCCCAATTTGATTTTTCTTGACCTCAACATGAGTAGGATCTCAGGGCGCAGCACCATTTCAGTGATCCGGAAAAACGAAAGCCTGAGGTCAGTTCCCGTGGTGATCTTAACCACAAGCAAAAGCGACACTGAGCGGGTTGAACTGATGGAATTGGGGGCCAATGAATTTTATTCGAAGCCCGATCATCCCAGGGAGTTGGTGAATATTGTTCAGAAAGTAAGCGCCAAGTACCTTGATTAAACGCTTAATCAGAAACGGGAGTTACCTATACCTTTATATCCTTCCATTTTCCCTTTTTAAAATAATACCAGGCCACTAACGCGATCAGCGTTTCAGCTACCGGTATTGCAATAAATGCGCCTGTGGATTTTAAATCTGTTCCCATAGACAAAAAGTAAGCCAGCGGAATTTGAATCAGCCAAAAACAAATAAAATTGATCACCGTGGGTGTTCTTGTATCACCTGCACCGTTCAATGCCTGAGTCATCACCATGCCAATACCGTAAAAAACATAAGCGCTACCTATAATCTGTAGGGCGCGCACGCCATATTCAATCACCGACTCGTCGCTGGTATAAATTCTTATGATAGGGCCTGAGCAAAACACGAACAGTACCATCACGAATCCCATAAAAATTGCGTTGTATTTCGCAGTAAGCATCACACTTTGTTCGGCCCGCTGAATTTGCCTTGCCCCGAGGTTTTGTCCCACCAAAGTGGCAGCAGCATTACTCAAACCCCAGGCAGGTAAAATAAAAAACACAACGTTCCTGATCGCCACCTGGTATCCTGCTGATGCGCTTGCGCCACCTGTATCGGCCACCAGTTTGGCGATAACGATCCAACTGCCGCTGGCAATAACAAATTGTAAGGTAGCAGGCCAGGCAATTTTGATCACCGATTTAATGATCTCATTGTCCCACTTAAAGTGATGGGCGTAAAATTTCAGGGATCCTGTACCTTTAAATAAATGATAACACTGGTAAAGCACACCGGTCGTACGGCCTATAACGGTTGCAATTGCGGCACCTTTCAGGCCGAAAAAGTGTATAAAAATGGGACATAAAATAATATTGATAAGGCTTGAGATACCAAGGCTTATCATTGCCATGGCCGGGTTTCCGGCGCCCCTGAAAATACCGTTAATAAGAAAAATGAGCATGATAGAAATACTGCTGCCAAACATGATCCTTGTGAACACAGCCCCATCTCTTACAATTTCGTCGTTGGCGCCCATCAATGATAAAATATCGGAAGCGAAAACAACCCCAAGAACGCTTAAAACAACGGTGGCGATGAGTGAAACGATGAGGGCCTGTGCTCCGGCATGGGCTGCGGCTTCAGGATTTTTTTCCCCTGTGCGGCGCGCGACTATCGCCGTGGCGGCGGTGCTCAAACCTATAGCAACCGAATAAAGAATGGTGATCACCGATTCTGTAAGGCCTACGGTAGCAATCGCATTCTTTCCGAGCTTACCAACAAAATACATGTCAACCACGGCGAAGAAACTCTCCAGGCTTAGTTCAAGGATCATGGGAATGGCCAGTAAAAAAACCGCGCGGGGTATACTGCCCTGCGTGTAGTCCTGTTCCTTTCCGCTTAGCGACTGACCGATCGCTGTAAATATTCTCGAAATTTTGTTTTCGCCTGTCATTTTAACTGTAGTGTAAGGTTAAAGTTTTTGCCCTGTGACCAATGATGATTGTTTCGGTTTTGTATGGGAGGGGGTTAATAGAAAATAATGAATGTTACAAATTTGATTTAATAGTTTTTTGGCCGGGCCTTATGAAGGTCGTCTTTTTTTGTTTTTTGGTGATCAAAAATAACAAAATTATCTTCAGTAGCTTCAGCGTGCTTAATCCTCTTGCCATAGTTTTAGTTTTTTGCCGTTTTGATCTTCACCAGGCATAGCAGTTCTTTATCGCTTTTGTACCATTCAACGCAGGGAAAACTCTTGTCAGCACCGGTAGCCGTGGTGAGACGCTGGAAGGCATCGGGTATGCTGCGGATGTCGTTCATAAAACCAATGATGGTTTCGGCCAGGTATTCACCTTTTTTAATCACAAAGGTTTCGCAGCCGTATTTTTCTGCCTCTCCCTCGTACTTTTCTTCCACTGCTGCTTTGTACACTATCTCGCCAGTTTTTTTTTCGAAGGAAATACCGAAAAAAGGCCTTTCACAAATAGAAGGGTGCAGCTGTTCAAGCGCCTGAAACGCAGCTACTATGCCATTTGGGAAATCCACCGCGGTAATACAAAATGTTTTTACGTCCACTGTCAATACGTATTTTTCCATTTCCACCTTCAAAAAAAATTCCTCTGTAAAATTACCTCCTGGTACAAAGAATGCCGAGGTGTAAAAGCGCCAATGTAAGGGGTTGATCACGACAATATTTTATTTTACATTTGACAAGGAAACTACTGCGTAACCAATATGGAAAACAAACAAATCTTATTATGAAACATATCTCCATCCTTGTGCCTAAGGGCCCCGCTAACCTGAATTGTATTGAGGGCACATTCAAAGCCTTTAATACGGTTAACGAATTTTTAGAAGCGAGGGATCAGTATCCCCTTTTCAATATACAATTGGTTGGCATCAACAAAGATGTACAGACCTACGATAAGTTCTTTAAAGTACACCCCGACGCGTCTATTAAGGACATTACAAAGACCGACCTTGTGGTAATACCCCCTGTTAACGGCAAGTGGGACGATGTGATCGCGCTCAATAAAGATTTTTTTCCCTGGATCAGCAGGCAGTACAAAAACGGGGCAGAAGTGGCGAGCCTTTGTGTAGGGACCTTTCTGCTGGCTTCAACCGGTTTGCTTGAAAACAGCAAATGTTCAACGCACTGGCACGCTGAAAATGATTTCAAAAAAATGTTTCCCAAGGTTGAATTAATGTCGGAAAAGATAATTACCGATGAGAATGGTATATACACCAGTGGCGGCGCCGCATCTTACTGGAATCTTTTGTTATATATCATCGAAAAATACACCAATCGGGAAATGGCGATCCTGCTTTCAAAATATTTCGAAATCGAAATAGACCGCAATACCCAGTCTACATTTATAATGTTTAAAGGCCAGAAGGCACATGAAGATGAGCCAGTGAGAAAAGCCCAGGAATTTATCGAATGTAACTTCCACGATAAGTTATCTGTAGAGCAGTTGGCTGATATGTTTGCGCTTGGCAGAAGAAGCCTCGAACGAAGGTTTAAAAAAGCAACCAATAATACTGTAGTAGAATATATTCAACGGGTGAAAATAGAAGCCGCCAAAAAGAGTTTTGAAGCCAGCGGCAAAAATATCAACGAAGTGATGTATGATGTAGGTTATAACGACACCAAGGCGTTCAGAACCACATTCAAAAAAATAACGGGTCTTTCACCGGTTGAATATAAAAACAAGTACAGCACCCGAAGCCATGTGTTTGCACGCTGATGGCACACACGCATGAGTTCAGTTTTATTTTATTGTTTTATTTCTCGTCAAACGTGAGCATCCACTGTATACCGAACTTATCGGTACACATGCCGCAATAAGCGCCCCAAAACGTTTTATTTACCGGCATCTCTACCTTACCGCCTTCCGAAAGAGCGTTAAAGAACTGGTCGGTTTCAGCTTCGCTCTCGGTAGCCACATGAATATAAAAGTTATTGCCGCTCACTAAATTCACACCCATTGATTCAAGCACGTCGGTGGCCATTAAAAAATTAGTTTTGCCCATGGGCAAACTGGCGTGCATTATTTTGCTTTGGTCCTGTTTGGGCATTTTTTCGTGACCCGGACTGTCATTAAAGCGTTGAAAGCCGTTAAACTCGCCACCGAATACGGTTTTGTAGAATTTCATGGCTTCTTCGGTGTTACCCATAAAGTTGAGGTAAGGATTGATGCTGATCATAGTATTTTTTTATTTATTAAGGCAAAGATAGCGGCAATAATGCATATCCATGGTGGGTAAATATGACAATGTGCAGGGGGATAATGCGACAAAAGTTTGTATTACATTTATGCATGATTAATATTTCGATTTTAGCGCTTAGGAACGCGGTGCCGGCCGCTGTAGCCGACAGTGCCTATGTATTTAATATAGTGAACGAATTCCTTGAGGAGTCGGGAAAGGCGCCCCTGTTCAACGTAACCATCGTTGGCTTAACGAAGGAAGTAAAGTTAAACAGCGGGATCATTTGCATCAGACCCGGTATGCTGATAGAAGAGGTAAAAAAGACAGACCTTGTCATCATACCTTCGATGACCGGCGATGCACTGGCAGCCACTTATCTGAATAAAGACTATGCACCCTGGATATCGAAGCAATATAAAAACGGAACAGAAGTGGCCAGTCTTTGCAACGGGGCTTTTTTACTGGCCTTCACAGGCTTGTTGCGAAACAAACAGTGCACCACCCACTGGGCTTACGCGAACGAATTCAGGTACTATTACCCCGATGTAAAATTGGTTGACGAAAAGGTGATCACACGCCAGCAAGGCTTGTATTCCAGCGGTGGCAACAACGCGTATTGGAACCTCCTGCTTTATCTTGTAGAAAAATATACCGACAGGGGGATGGCGATTCACACTGCTAAGTTCTTTGTGATTGACATGGAACGTAAAGACCAGTCACCCTTTATTATTTTTACCGGCCAGAAAAATCACGATGACGATACCATATTAAAAGCGCAGGAATACATAGAAAGGCATTTCGCTGTACGAATGACGGTAGACGAGCTGGCGGAACATTTTAACCTGAGCAGGAGAACCTTTGAACGTCGCTTTAAAAAGGCTACACGAAGTACCGTAGTGGAGTATGTGCAGCGTGTAAAAATTGAAGCAACTAAAAAGCAACTGGAGATAGGCAGAAAGTCCATCAATGAAGTGATGTACGATGTGGGCTACGCGGATGTTAAAACTTTCAGGGATGTATTTAAAAAAATTACAGGTATGACACCGAATGATTACAGGAACAAATATAATAAGGAATGAATGAGAGTTTTTTTATATGAAAGAAGTATACGGTCATGTGGTGCGACTGACTATAAGTTCCGATTCGATGTCCTGTGTTAAATGCCAGGCGGGCTTAATAACTATGAGGCTTATCTTATCATATCATAGAAAAGATCACAATCTGATGCCTATCACTAAAATGTCGTCGACCTGCTCGATGCCGTTTTTCCAGGCTTCAATGTAAGTGTTCAGGTACTGTTCCTGCTCCGGCATCGTTTTGCTTTGAATCTCCAGCAAAATTTCCTTGAATTTTTTTGTCATTAATTTTTTTCCGTTTGTACCGCTGAACTGGTCGGCGTACCCATCGGTAAAAATATAGAGGGTATCACCACGTGATAATTTTAATTCCTGGCTTTCAAAATGCTGATCATCTTCGGTTAAGCCGCCGATAGCTTTTTTTGTAGCCTTAATTTCCTCTACTGTTGTTTCTCCGCTGCGGATTAGCCACAGTGGTCTGTTCGCGCCGGCATAACTGACAGTTAAGTTCTCAACGTCTACCAGACAAAGTGCAATATCCATACCGTCTCTGGTTGAATCATCGCTGTCGGTCTGCCGCAATGACGTTTTGATGCCTTTGTTTAGCTGTTTTAAAATTTCTGAGGGATTGATGTTGTTGAAGGTAACTTCTTCTAATTTTTCGAAGCCTATCAAGCTCATAAAGGCACCGGGCACACCATGGCCTGTGCAGTCAACAGCCGCAATGAAGGCACCTTTTTTTGTTTTATTAAAAAAGTAAAAATCCCCGCTGACAATATCTTTTGGTTTAAAGAGAATAAAATTGTTCGGTAAAAAGTCGCTGATGTCTTTTTTCTTCGGCAATTTTGCCTGTTGGATGCGCAGCGCATAAGTAATGCTATCGGTGATCTCTTTATTTTTTTCTTCGATTTCATTATTTTTTTTCTCCAGTTCAAGGTTAGTTTTTTGTTTTTGGCGGTAGTTCCTGAGCAGGATCAATGTGAGGAGCAACGCGAAAAAGAATGCGCCGATAAAACTGTTGCGGACAATTTTCTGTCGTTTCATTTCATTTCTGTTTATCAGGTCTAATTTATCCTGTTCGGCTTTAGCAGCAGCTTTTTGCCGGTCGAATTCGAGCTGGAATCTTTGTTGTGCTGCCAGTTTACGAACCTCATCGCTTTTTAGTTTATTGCTCAGGCTGATGTAGGTTTTGTAGTGTTCAAATGCTCCTGCACTATTGCCACTCGCGGAGTCGATCCTTGAAGCGAGCAATTCGCTTTCCCTTAAATCCTGGATGGAGGATTCATTTTTCCTGAGTGCCATCGCGCGGTTGAAATAATCCCGGGCTGACCGGTAGTCTTTTCTTTTTAGAAATGTTCTTGCGAGATGTTCATAGGCCCATACTACGCCATTATTGATGGCAAGTGCCAGTTTTAAAGACTGGAATTGATAGTCAAGCGCTTTTTCCGTATTTCCAAGGTGAGCATGACTAATCCCGATATTGCCCAATATCGCACGATCCCAGTCTTTGTCATCCAGTTCTGTTGATAAGACCAGGCTTTTTTCAAAATTAATAAGCGCATTCTTAAAATCATCGTTCTCCATGTACATGACCCCGATAATGTTATAAATATTCCGGATGCCTCTTTTGTCTTTTTTTAGCTGATACAGGTGCATTGCCCTGTTATAGTAGCCAAGGGCCGTGGTGGAGTTGCGTAACGCGCTGTAAAGATTGCCCGTTCTGATCAAAGAGGAGGCTATGCTTAACGTGTCGTTCAGCTCAATTAAAATAGCAAGTGACTTTTGATAGTTTTCTATCGCCTGCAAGGTATCACCCTGGTCACGGTACATGCCTCCCATCTGTCCGATAAAGCCCGCGATTCCTTTTTTATAGTTCATCGCTTCCGATAAGGAAAGGCCTTTCTGAAGTACCTCTAAGGCTTTTGGGAAATTTCCCGTGGCCTTGTAATAACTGCACAAAGCGTAAAGATTATTGACAATCTCGATGGTATCTTTGATGTTTAAGGCGATAGTTAACTGTTTTTTCCGGTAGTCTAACGCTTTTTTCTCTTCCCCTTGCTGCTCGTAAAAGAACCTACTGATGCCATAAGCGGTTGCTTTTTGTTTTAAGATCTTTTTTCTGAATACTTCGTCCCCGGTATTTTGCAGGAGCTGATCCGCCAAAGCAATTGCCGGTTCGCTATATTTTAAATTGTCTTTAATGTTGCAAGCATAGCATAGCGCCAGATATAAATTCAGCCGCGTCGTATCAGGTTTTGCAACTTTCAGAAGTTTTTCGAGGGAGTCAACTTCTTTTTGTTGTCCAAAAGAAATAAACGGACAGAAAATAAATGCCAGCGCTAAAAAATAAAATTTCGTCGACATTTTTATTCTCCTGAGTTTGGTTATTTAAAAGTGGAATAAATATAATAAAAAATGGATCGGGAAGATAGTTGTGTGAATATTAAATGAGTCAGGGTCACCCTGAAGCAGAACTCCTGTAAAGTAGAACTCTCTTTCGTCGTTCGCTACAGGATCACCCGGAAGCAGAACGCCTGTAAAGTTTCAACTTGAAAAACAACAGGTATCACCATGAAGTGAAAAGGCCCTCCCAGTTATATGGAAAGGCTTTTTCTTAGTAACATTTTACCCATGAAGTAGAACTCCTTCGTCGGTCACTTCATGGGTCACCATAAAGCGAAACGCCCTCACGAAATTAATCGAAAGGGCGTTTCTGCTTTAAACTGAAAAAACAATCACCATGAAGTGAAAAAGCCCTCCCAGTTATATGGAAAGGCTTTTTCTTAGTAACATTTTACCCATGAAGTA
>JAZKFC010000036.1:0-42498 GCA_040386615.1 Bacteroidota bacterium | reverse complement strand
CCTGTGCCGAATGTTTGGGTGATGGCGCTCAATGTGGATGTTACCGCGCAAATTGTTTGATTGATGCCGGCATTAGCGACAGGTAACTCGTCACGGTAAATTGTTACCGCAGCAGTCGAACTCGGACAAACACCGTTTGTTACAGTCCACAAAAAAGTATTGGTGCCAGTATTAATACCGGAGACATTTGGAGAAGCTGCATTTAAATTTGAAAGCGTTGAAGTACCTGCAATCACCGACCAGAGGCCTGTGCCGAATGTCTGGGTAATGGCACTCAACGTGGATGTTACCGCGCAAATAGTTTGATTGATGCCGGCGTTGGCGAATGGTAATGCATCCCTATAAATTGTTACCGCAGCTGTTGAGCTCGGACAAACACCGTTTGTTACAGTCCACAAAAAAGTATTGGTGCCCGTATTAATACCGGAAACGTTTGGAGAAGCTGCATTTAAATTTGAAAGCGTTGAAGTTCCTGCGATCACCGACCAGAGGCCTGTACCGAATGTTTGGGTAATGGCGCTCAATGTGGATGTTACCGCGCAAATTGTTTGATTGATGCCGGCATTGGCGATTGGTAATGCATCCCTGTAAATTGTAACTGCTGCCGTTGAACTTGGGCAAACCCCATTGGTGTTTGTCCATAAAAAAACATTCAGGCCCACACTCAGACCCAAAACGCCCGCAGAAGGAGAACTCGGGCTGGAAAGCGTTGAACTGCCGGCCAACACAGACCAAAGACCTGTACCAAAACTTTGTGTCACAGCAGCCAGGGTAGATGTTACAGCGCAGATCGTTTGATTGATCCCGGCATTTGAAAGGGGCAACTGGTCCCTTACCACCGAAACAGCTGCTGTTGCGCTCGGGCACACGCCATTAATCACTGTCCAGATAAAAGTATTGGTTCCCGTTGAAATTCCCGAAACCAAAGGGGCGAGTAACCCCAGCCCCGAAAACGTTCCGCTGCCGGCAGATAATGACCAAAGACCAACACCGGCGGTTGGAGAAACCGCAGACAGGGCCACAGTTGGCGTGCAAACAGTCTGGTTACTTCCAGGCACTGCCGGTCCGGACAGATTATCAACTTTTATGAGTACAGTTGAACTGCTCAATGCGCAGACGCCACTGCTGATGCCCCACCTTAAAATATTGTTTCCGGGAGCAAGATTTGTGATACCAGATGAGGCCAGGCTTGGGGTGCTGACAGTACCACTACCTGAGAGCAGCGACCAGGTGCCAATCCCAACGGTTGGCACATTGGCGCTTAATACTGTGGTTCCCGTGGCAACACAAACGGTTTGATTTACTCCCGCCAGTGCCAGGTCAGGAAGCAGGTTAACAACGATCGTCACTGTATTGCTTATTGAACTATTCCCGCATGAATACCCGGTCAACACTTTTCTCCTGTAATATGTAGTTGATAAAAGTAATGAGGGGGTATAATTTTGACCGGTGTTTATCCCCAGCGCGGGGATCCAGTTAACGTTGTCGGCACTTTGTTGCCAGCTGTATACAAAGTTGCCACCAGAAGGTAATGAACCTGTTAACGACGAAGGAACGCCTCCAACACAAATCGTCTGCGTGGCAGAGATGGTGTTGTTAGAAGCAGTTTCACAACCGGTTTTTGCTACAAAAATGTTTGTTGATCCGGCGTTTGTAAGGGTATATGTGCCAAATACTGTGGCATCTTCGTGGCTACCCGCTACATACACCGCACCGCTTGTGCTGGTGGCAAGGCCATACGGCACATCATTTCCATTGGCCCCGGCGCGCGTGGCCCATAAAAAATTACCCGCGTTGTCGTAATTACTAATAAGCAGATCCTGGTTACCCAACGCGGAAAATATTGTACCGTTTGTAAATGTAATGAGGGAAGTAAAATAACCTGCCAGATTGATGTTGCCCGCCGCGTCGCAAACTATTTCGTAACCTGTGTCATCGCCCAAACAAATGCCTGTTTGTGGAGAGACCCACTGATACACCCCGCTTGATTTTACTAATTTTGCCAGGTAGGTATCGCTGTTGCCTAAACTCAATTTTGAAAAAAGCGGTGATGAGACTGGAAAATTAGCGATGCCTTCAAAACTACCGGTGATGTATAGATTTAAATTATCCTGTGTAATCCCGCCCCCGTGCACATCGTTGATACTTGAACCCAGGTTGGTTACCCACTTCAACGCACCCGAACTTTGGTAATAACAGGCGATAAAGGCTGAGGCTTTATTGTTGCTGGCCACTAGTGCCTGGGTTGTAAAGGTGCCGTTCGCATTGTAAAGATCCATGTCTCTTTCATAGTCACCAATGAAGTAAACATTATTGGCATCGGCAACGACGTCAAAACCTGCATCATTCTCAAAACTCGCTCCTGAAACCACCCACTGCACTACCCCGTTGAAATCGTATTTCGCGCCAAAAAATTCATTTAGTCCCAGGTTGGCAGTTGTTGTTTTTGTTACCACGCTAGGGCTAGCAGAGTTAAACGTCACATTTCCCACATAACTTCCTGTTAAGTAAACGCCATTCCCATCCACGTACATTCTCCACACTTCTTCCGCGGAACTGTTGCCGAATTTAGTTGCCCATAGAAAATTACCCGAAGCATCATATTTAGCCAGAAAGCCGTCCTGGATACCTGTTCCCCCCGAAGGGCTAAGTGTAAAGCTTGCCGCAGAGGGATCAAAGTCGCAGATGCTGCGGAAATTGCCCGTTACATAAACATTCCCCAGAGCATCATTGGCGATGGATTTTACCTCTTCAGCATTAGTTCCACCGACCTTCAGTGCCCACAAAACATTTCCAGACGGGTCGTATTTGGCGATGAAACCGTCACTGGCACCGTAAGTAGAGGCCAATGATGCGCCGTAAGCGGCACTCAGGTTACCGTTAAAAGTGCCACCAACATATAAATTTCCAGAAAAATCATCACATGAAACATCCCAGGCCTGCTCAGCTCCCGAAGAATTTGCTTCTTTGGCCCACTGCCACGGAGGCGCCTGCGCTACGACAGAATTGTAGCCGAATAAAATAATTATAAAAACACAAAGTAGAGTTGGCCTCATGCAATGTTCCTCGCAGGTAATCCTTTAAATGAGTTAACAAGTTGATTTTCTTCCATAACAAAACAAAAAAACCACGTTAAAATACGTTTAATAATCCAAACTTCCACGATTCTCTTAAGTAACAACACAAAGCAAATTTTTTTAATTGTAGAATAATCTCCACAAAAAATCTACCGGGAATTAAAAACACTTGACGAAACAAAGTTTTTGTCCGCCCAAGAATTGACCGCGATCAGGTGGATTAAATTATATTTCACGGAACTTGCTTTAAAATCAGTAAAAACCACCCGCAAAGTCAGTGTTCTCCACAGCGCTATTTGTGGCAGGCGCCCTGGCTAAATTCCCTAAAAGCATGGTTCATCCATTAAAAACCTGCTGGCATTGTATTTAAATGAAGATCATAAAATCAACAACTAAAAAGAACATTATGGGAAATTTACTTTACATCATCGCGGTTATTTTAATTATTGGCTGGTTAGTGGGCTTTGTCGGATTTCACGCCGGAGGTCTAATCCATATACTTTTGGTGATAGCAATTATTTCGGTATTGTTACGACTAATAAGCGGAAGGCGGGCTGATTAATAGCCGGATTTATTTTCAATCATAAATTTTCAAAATGAAACACCATTTGTTTTGTCTATTAATTGACGACGATGAGGAAGATCGCGACATTTTTCTCATGGCTCTTAACCGCCTTGATCCTACTATAGACCTTGACTATGCCGTTAACGGCGAAGAGGCTTTAAAAAGACTCAAATCCTACCGGAGCCGGTTACCTGATTATATATTTCTCGACCTCAATATGCAGGTGATGAACGGGAAAGAGTGCCTCACAGAAATAAAAAAACTTCCTGAGATTTCAGAGATCCCCGTTATTATTTATTCGACCTCGTTGAACGAAAAAACAATTTACGACACCCTGCTATTGGGCGCCTTTGATCACATCGAAAAACCTACAAGGGTTGGAGCGCTGGACGAATACCTCAGGCGCGTGTTCCAGATCGAGGCGGGGCCACTACGATAATATCCGATCTTTATTCAATTTAATCCATCTCCTGATGGATTTTTTTTTGCCAGAGTCTAAAATTTTTCCGGTTTGAAAACCACCTCAGCCAGTTAAAACCACAATTATTCTGCGTCCAATAACCTCCGGTTGTTTTTACGTTCTTCCTTGAACTTATTCCGCGGACTGTTCTCATCCAACTCGTTCATTTTTTCATAGGCTTCCCTTACTTCTTCCGGAAAATCACCTTTATAGCTGATCCTGTAAAGTGAGAATCCATTAAACGGAACCGTGTGCTTTACAGAATTCAACTTCACTCTTTTATCAAGTTGATTCTCATTAAAAAAGCCCATCAATACAGCCTTCCTGGCATTCTTTAATGCGTTCCATTTTTTATTGATCGTTTCATTACTCACTATCACTGCGCATTTTTCCTGAACAGTATGAAATTCCTTTCCTGCTTTTTTATTTAAAAAGTGTATAAATGCTGAGTCTTTTACAGGTATTTTTTCTATGGCCGTTGAATCAGACCCGTTCACCGTGTTCACATTTTTTTTGTTAATCGCACAATAAAAGACCTTTTTTGCTTCATAAAAGAGTATGTACTCTTTCTCACGTTCGGCATAAAATTCGGGTTGAATATTAATGTGCTCCCCGGGATTGTCCTGGAGAAATTCAACTATCTTTTTAATGAATTTTTCCTGCGGCGTACTGAATGTGGCACCCCTCATCGTCCATTTCAAAGTAAGCGTTTTTTCAATTTCGTTTTCAACATTTCTAACCTGGGTGCGGTAAGGCACAGTTACCGGCTTAACAAAAATGTTGGTAAGCACGTCCAGAATAACGTCTCTTAATTTAAATTTAGGATCCTTCAGGTCTCCGTTGATGGGTACCTCGTAGTCGATAACGTTGCCCCTGTCGCGCACAAAAAACATAAAGAAACGCAGGGGAAGCCATTTGGCGCCATTTCTCTTCTGCCTGTTGTTGATCCGCGGATCTATCACCACTAAATTATTTGTGCTGTTGATAACGCCATTCCGCACATGCCAGTTGCCCTTTACCTCAACAATGCCCCGGTCTAACGGAAAAGAGGTATAGGTGATGAAATAAGGATTCAGCATCGCCATAGGGACCTTGTCGAGGTAAAAACGAAAATTAAAATCGGAACTGTCTTTTGGATTGATACTCACGTCAAGCCCAAGGTTGCCATAAGGCTTAATGCCAGCCCGGAGCCGCAAATTCACCCACTTTTCGCCTCTTTCTATCGAATCGGCGATAACCGTTAAAGGAGAAACGGCAACCGCGAATTTTTCGTTTAAAGCATAGTCGTTGTACCTGATATCGGCATCGTAAATGGCCAGCCTTTTTAACTTATAATCGCTCTTAAAAAAATTCTTAGCCAACAACTTAATATAATCGGCTATCTGGAATAAAATATTTGTCCTGGCGTTCGCGCTTCCTTCTTCCACCCGCTCACCGTTCTTACCGAACATATACTGGAGGTTATCCAGGTAATCGTAACGCTCGTACTTAAAATAGGGTTTTATCAGTGAAACAGAATCAAAAAAGTACTTTTTGTTTTGGGGGCTGAGTTCAGTAATTCCCAATGACAATTTTTTGAAAGAAACGTAATCCTCCCGGAGATTTTTACCGATATGAAAATCATTTACAGCAAACAACCCTTTAGCGTTAAGGTCCTGGGCATTCTTAAAATTTCCTTCCGCTTTAAGATCGGCATCCACATTCCCCCGCACTTTCCCGTAATTGGCAATGTCCTGCACGTATTGCTCTAAAATCGAAATATCAAATTTATTCACCACTGCCGCCAGTTTATAATCCGACGACTCCACATTAAGATCAAGTGTGCCGTGTAAATCACCGGAACCAATACCCGAGGCCAGGGAATATTTAAAGTCCATGGTATCCGCATCCCAGCGTTTACCACCTGTTTCGATATTTACTTTTTTTATAAAATAAAAAACCGGGATGGACTTTTCAATGTAATAAAACGTACCGTTCTCGATTTTTACATTGAGCAAATTAAAATGCGCCGGTTCTTCATCTATTTTCGGAATTGTATCCGCAGAAGAGAACTTTTTAATGAGATCGTCAAAATTAAAATCCTTTTTGTTTTGTATGATCTTTGCCACCGGATCGGTTAAAGTTAAATGACCTATCTCGTAGGTTTTGGAAAAGAGTTTTAACAGTTCAAAGTTGCTGGAAATGCCTTTTGCTGAAAAGAAAACCGAGTCGCTGCCGGCCTCGTGTACCTGCAGGTTTTTTAAGTGAACATAGCCGGTAAACGGGTTCACATAAGCCAAATCAAGGGTAATCTCACGTCCCGTATATTTATAGTCGTATTTTTCGATGGCCCATTTGGTAAGTGGCGAAATAAAGGCGATAATAAGCACTATGAGAATGATTAAGACTAAAAATACCCTGAAAAGTGTTTTCCTGAGTTTAGTTTTTAATAATTTCATAAAGCTGTTTTGATGCGTGGTTGCACTAAGTATAGAACTAATTGTACCTAATGTTTATCGCCTTAAATCGCTTTATCTGGGATAAATTTTCCACTATGAAAAATCGCGGTGGGGCAGAAAGTCCACACAGGAGTGAACGATCAAAAACCAAAGTTCGCAGGCATCGGGCCTTCCGTTGTTTACTTAAAGCAAAAATGGTGTTCGATACTTTGTTATCTATGCGAGATACAATTTTTCAGACAAATACTTTTCAAGGCTGGTTTCTCCCATTTTAGGCGCAATTAAATCATGTTGCATCACTTCAATATAAAAGGCAAACTTATCGTAAGCATTGCTGTCAAATAACTTCACCAGGGGGATACCAAACTTTAGCAGGCCCAGGGGGAGCTTCATTACACGTTTTCCAGGTTTAACGTGTTGTTGTATGAGTTCGTTGATCTGTTTCCTGGTATAAACATTTTTTCCGCCGGCTTCGATTACTACGTTCTCATCATTGATGCTTTCTACACAAATCTCGGCCAGATCACCTTCATAAACAGGATTGGTTAGTTTGTCGCCCCTGCCAATAGTTACCAAGTTTCCCTTTTTTGCCATCTCTATTAAATCAATAAAAGAACTGAAGATGGCCGGCGGTTTAATAATGCTGTAATCCATACCAGATAACTTCAGTTTCTCTGAAAAAATGTGATGCGCCCTGAAATAATTTAAATTGAGGTTATTTTCCGTCCCAAAAGCCGAAACGTATACAAATTTTTTTACTGAAGCGGAGATGCCTTCCCTCAGGATATTGCAATTGGTCTTCATGTCTACCTTCATAAAACTCGGCTTGCTTTTATCGTTGGGCGAAACGCTTTTACCAAGTGTCGAAACAATGATATCAAAGCCATTACAAATATTTTTCAATGCTTCGGCTTTACAAACGTCGGCGATGAGGGTATGGCTTACAAAATTTTTTATGTGATCGGCTTTTTCCCGGTTGCGCACAACGGCGGTGACCTCGTAGTTTTTGCGCTGCAACTCGGCTGCCACACGCATGCCAAGTTTACCTGTTCCTCCGAATAGGATGACCTTTTTCATTGTCATAGTATTAATTGCCTGCAAGCAGGATTAAAATAATTTGTCGAGAGGAATGGCTTAAGCGGGCATATAAAATTACAACATTTTTTGAAAAGTCAATATAAAAAAGTGATTACTTCATTGCGGCGGTTTACCGCAGGTATCTTTTTCTTAACTCGGTGTACAACACATCAAGACCACGGTCAGCGGCATCCGACTGGCAATTGCTAAACAAAATAAATGCTTTGCCCTTGTCCCTGTACAGATATACCTTGCTTAAAAAGGTGCCCGGGTTGCCAATGTGGTAAGCATATGGGTTGTTATTTCCGTCAGTAGCGCTAAACCAGCCTATCGAATAGCCGGGTAAACCTTCAAACAAAAAAACAAACTCCGGCTTGCTCAACACCTTCTCCTTACCTGCAAGGCCTTTGAGTTGAAGTTGAATGAACTTACAAAAGTCAGGCAGACTTACATTGATATTACCTGCCGGCAACAGCCAGCTTAGTTTCACGTTTTCTTTCGGGCTTTCGGGAAGCAGTTCCGCATCGTGGCCCCAGGGCTGTTGCAGACTGTCGTATAAATTAGGCGGACCAAAATCAAATTTGATGTCGAGTTCGCTTCCCAGGTCTTTCACCAGGTGTTTGTAAGATTGACCTGAACTTTTCTCAAGCATGAGGCCTGCCAATACATAAGCCGGGTTTGAAAAATTCACCTCCCCGGCGGCCTCAATTGGCTTTTGCGCCAATACCCATTTTACAAACTGCAGTCGCTGCGCTTCCTCGCCTCCATTAAATGACGAAGGCCTGGGCTCATCGGCGGTATAGGTCCATCTGATCAATTTGGTTCTGAACGAAAGCAGGCTTAACAAAGTAAGATCGTGATAGGCAGCCTGACTTTTGGGTTTAAGTTCAGGAAACAAATCAAAAAACCTGGTGTCCCACTTAATTTTATTTTGTTTCACAAGCGTGGCCGCGATGTAACCGGTTAGCAGCTTGGTATTGGACCCCAGCCTGAAGCGGTCGTTGACAGAAGCCTTTAAATCTGAATTTATTTTTTTATAGCCCAGTACCTGCTGCTCAACGATTTTATCTTCACTTATGACAGCGAAAGCCAGTTCAGGAATGCGGTACTTTTGCCTCACGCTGTCGGCGAAATCTGATAAGGACTGACCCTTAAAAAACCCTGAGTACAGAACCAGCAGCGTCAGCGTTGCTTTAATCGATAATTGTATCATTGCTTGTGCCTGCCGGCAATTAATTATACACAAAAATATCAAAGCCAGGGGATAATGAGGCCGCGAAGCGATTTAATTTTCCATAAACGAGAGTTAAATTCCGTACAAGATCATTCATGCCTTTCATCCAACACTACTTCCAGCCTGGCCATTTTTTCAACTTCTATGGCCGGTACTCCAAAGTCTTCTGTGACTTTGCCAAGGATCAGGTAAGCGCCCCAGCCCTTGAAGGGATAAGCCCTGAGGCAAGGCGGAAAATTAACGGTATCAAAAAAATCGCCATTCACATCTGTAAAAGTACCAAAAGCCATAGGTTCGCCCCCGGCCGTTCTCAGGCTTTTATGAGCGATGTAATTGCCAACCATCCTGATGTTTTTTCCAACGTAAATCATCAGCTCTCCAACCGTGCAATCTCCTCTAAACTTTGTTTTGAGCAGGTCAAACTCGGTTAAAGAAACAGGAAATTCAAGCAACTCCAGTTCATCGTAAGCGTCTTCTATTTTACTGTTTATCAGTTTGGGAAGTGTCCAGTTGATAGCCGGTTCGGCGAACATACTTTCGGGCAAGTCTTTTCGCTTTACATCCCGTTGGTTATATAACATGTGTGCTTCCCAGAGCAGCTCACGTTTTCCACGACCGGTAAACCTCAACGCGTCGAGGCGGATCAGGATGATCAGTTGTTCGAGGGATACCCGGGTTCTTAATTTAAAATTCTCGAGGGAGAGATAAATACCGTTGCGCTCACGCTCCTGCCCTATTTTCATTGCCAGCTCCTGCTGCAGGGATTTAACGTGAACAAAACCCAAAAAAATCTCGTTCCTGTAAAGGGTGGTTGTATATTCGCTTTTATTTACACAGGGCAGGCAGATCTTCCCTCCCAGCCTGCGCGCCTCGTAAACGTAAACTTTAGTGTTGTAAAAACCGCCAAAATTATTGATCACAGCAACTATAAACTCAAGGGGGTAATGTGTTTTTAAATACAGGCTCTGGTAACTTTCGGTTGCGTAGCTTGCTGAGTGTCCCTTCGCAAAACTGTAGCCCGCGAAAGATTCAATCTGCCGCCATACCTCCCGGGCAACACCAGGATCATAATTCCGCAAGCTGCAATTTTCATAATATTTTTTTTCAATCTGCTCAAACCTCGTGCTGTTCTTTCCTTTACCGCTCATCATGCGCCGCAGTACATCGGCGTCGGCCAAATCCAATCCTCCAAAATAATGGGCCACTTTTAAAACATCTTCCTGGTACACCATCACCCCGTGTGTTTCTTTCAACTGCTCTTCCATAACGGGATGCAGGTACTTAAAATTGCCGGGATAACGGGTACGCTGGATATAGGCTTTCATCATACCGCTTTTAGCAACACCCGGACGGATAATGGAACTTGCGGCAACCAGCGTCAGGTAATCGCTGCATTTTAGCTTGCGAAGAAGACCGCGCATGGCGGGACTCTCAATATAAAAACAACCGATAGTATTGCCTGTTTCGAGCAGTTCGTTTGTACGCGCATCTGTTTTAAATTTTTCGACCTGGTGGGTATCGATCTGTATTTTTTTATTTTTCAGGATCAGTTCACCCGCTTCCTTGATATGGCCCAAACCCCGCTGACTCAATATGTCAAGCTTTTCGAAACCAATGTCTTCTGCAATGTGCATGTCGAACTGGGTAGTTAAATATCCTTTTGGTGGAAGATCAAGGGCCGTATAACAGGTCAATGGCGCTTCCGAAATGAGCATACCCCCGGCGTGGATGCTGCGGATGCTCGGGAAATTTTCGATGGCCGCGTAGTGTTTTAAGATCTCCCTGCAAATTTCGGTTTTGTTTAATGGCGATTCAGGATATTTAATAAGACGGTCTATTTCGTCTTTTGGAAGCCCGTGCACTTTGCCCATTTCGCGGATAATGGAACTGTCCTGGAAGGTGACCATGGCACCCAGCAAAGCCGCCTTGTTTCCGGAGCCGTATTTGCCAAACATATAATTATAGATCTTGTCGCGGTCTTTCCACGAATAATCTATATCAAAGTCGGGCGGTGAATGCCTTTTTGGATTTAAAAACCTTTCAAAATACAGGTCAAGCTCAATGGGACAAACATCGGTGATCTTCAGGCAATAAGCCACCACACTGTTGGCGCCGCTTCCACGACCATAGTGGTAATAATTGTGGTGCAGCGAAAAAGCCACCATGTCCCAGGTGATCAAAAAATAAGAAGAGAATCCCAATTGGTCAATGATCGCGAGTTCCTTTTCAACACGTTCGAGCGCCACCTTGTTGTTTCCGCCGTACCTTTCCTTTAAGCCGATCAGCGCCAGCTTCCTGAGCAGTTGTTTGTCTTCATACGCATTGCCCGTGAAGGTTTTTTTATTTTTATGTTCCTTAAAGTCAAATTCAAAACTGCAACTTTCTACCAGGCGCTTTGTATTTTCGATAATGTGCTGAAAGGGCTCAAAATAGCCCAGCAACTTTTGACGGGTGATAAGATAATCGCCATGTCCGGCTATATGCCCGGGTTGCAGTTGCGAGAGCAGCAGGTTGCGGTCAATAGCCCTGAGTTTTTTATGAAGTTCATAACCATTCCTGTCCTTGTAACAAGTATCCTGCAGGATCACATATTTTTTTTGTACTTCTTTTTTTTCAGTGAGGATCTTTTTCAGGTCGGTGAGTCTCACGCCAATGTATTCGTTCTCTTTTAAATGGCGGGCCTCACCCTTTTGATGGGGATAAACCAGGTAACAATTGTCGAAAATATTTTCCGGCGACGCATAAGACCTGCCGCTCACATTCTTTTGGGTGAGCGCTTCATTGATCTGCCGGAAGCCTTCATTATTATTGGCAAGCGCGACAAATAACAATTCATCATCATTTCTGAATTCAACGCCAACAATAGGTTTTATTTTGCCCGTGCAGATGCTTACGAACTTTAACGCCGCGGTAGTATTGTTAATATCGGTAAGGGCAATGGCCTCATAACCTTTTTCGATGGCATCGGCCACCATTTCTTCGGCTGAAAGTGTGCCGTACCTCAAACTGTAACAGGAATGAGCGTTGAGGATCACGGCATTTGTCTTTTTTGTTTTTCATTCTCTTTTTCCAGTCGCCTCAGCTCTTCCTTGACCAGCTTCTCGCTTCTCAGTTCACCACAGGCAGGCATAATGAGATCAGAGCCAAAGCGCAGCCTGATCTTGTCCATGGCTGAATAAAGGTTGATCCTTTCTTCGGTATCTTCAAATAAATTGATCTGGTTAAAACCCGACACCAGGTTGCTGAATTTAATACCAATTAAACGAATCAGCACACGGCGGGAATAGTTTTTTTGAAACAACTCCAGTAACTTCTGCAACAACACGTGATCTGAAGCCGTGTAAGGAATGCTCGCCTGGAAGGTATGGGTTTGAAAATCGGAATATTTTAATTTAAGCGTTACGCAGCCGGTTACTTTTTTGTTTTTGCGCAATTCAAAAGCCAGCTTGTTGGCCATGCCCGTGAGTTCCTTTCGGAGCATATTCACATCGGTAGTGTCTTTGTCATAAGTAGTTTCGGTGCTCATGCTTTTTTGCTCGGTATAGGGTTCGATGGGATTGTTGTCGATACCGTTGGCCTTGCGCCAGATCGACAGGCCGTTTTCGCCCAACACCTTTTGCATCATTAAAACCGGCATGGCTTGTATGGTCTCTATTTTTTCTATGCCCATGTTTCTCAGCACAGGATAAGTTTTATTGCCTATACCAGGAATTTTTTTGATGGACAGGGGCGCTAAAAAGTTCTTCTCTTCCCCGTACATCACATGTTTTTCACCATCGGGCTTCGACTCTCCCGTGGCCACCTTCGACACGGTTTTGTTTTGCGACAAACCAAAAGAAATGGGTAGCCCGGTTTCTTTGATAATGGTTTGCCTCAGTTCTTTGGTCCATAACAAACCGCTTTTCACGTATTTGTCCATGCCGCTGATATCAATGTAATGCTCATCAATACTGGCCTTTTCAAAAAGTGGGGCTTCCTGTTCAATGATATCGGTAACCTGCCCCGAAAATTTGGAATACATGTCCATATCGCCTCTTACAAAAATAGCGTGCGGGCATAGGGCCTTTGCCTGGCGCGAAGGCATAGCGGAGTGCACACCGAATTGCCTGGCTTCATAACTGCAGGACGCTACCACGCCGCGATCGGAAGTTCCGCCAATGATAACGGGTTTGCCTTTAAGAGAACTGTCAACCAGCCGCTCCACCGACACAAAAAAACTGTCCAGATCCATGTGAACAATCGCTCTTTCCATTGTTTATTTTATTGGGTGAAAAAGATTCATAGGATAAAGGTACTCTGAAAAGCAGCAGGGCACTGCTACAGTTTGTAGCAATAACAAGAATTTTATTCAGTAACAATCCATCTGAATCGCCCGTCAAATGCGGGATACGGCGTGAGTGTTTTAACAGATTTTTGCACCAGATGGCTATTAATTTCCCCCAAAAGCTATGATTTTGCTACGTTACAGGCCTAAAGGGCTGGCACAGTGTTTAAATATCAATACATAGGAAGAACTTAATTTCCGAAGCCATGAAAACAACTTTACTATATATTTTATTAGTGCTTACAACAGCAACGTTTGCACAATCGGCCGCTGATCCTATGGAACTCAATCAGTCGGTGCAGCCACCAACCATTGTGATGACCACTTTCACTTCCAACTATCATACAAGGGCCTTATGGACAGCCAATGAAGACAATACCTTTAATGGCAGTTATGTTGACGAAAGCACCAACATGGGCCGGGTGATCATTTACGACGAAAGAGGCAATCTTGTAGCGGTAGAAAATGAATTGCACAACAACGCTTATCCCGTTGCTATCGCCACCTGGTATATCAAAAATTACCCAAAGGAAAAATTCACCATTTGGTCACATTATGATACCAACGATAGCAAGACCTATTTTGCGAATCGTTCTCAGGAAACAATCTGGTTCGACCGCAACGGAACATACACACATACCGTTAAGAAAAGCAGCCAGCTGATCACCAAGAAGTCTTAGACTATTTGAGGCTTGCTATTAAATTAATGGTAAGCGCCACTACAAAAGTGTTCAAAGCGAATGATAAAAGGCCATGGAATAAAACCATGCGCCTTATTTTTTTTGCCCTCACCTGTACATCCGACACTTGAAAAGTACAGCCAATGACAAAAGCCAGGTAAGCAAAATCAAGATAATCAGGTTGAGGGTCACCCGGAAAATCAAGTCCACCTGCCACTGCCTTTTCTGATTTTTCATCATCGTCATAAAACATATGCGCGTAATGAAAGGCAAAGGTGGTATGTACCATACTCCAGGAAATAAGCATGGCGGAAATCACCACAGGGATAAACAGCAGGGGCTGAGAGCGACCTTCATCAGTGATCAATAAAATGGTAACGGTAAATAAACTGGCAAAGGAAGCGATCAACACCATGGTAAAAACAAAAGCCTTGCTACCATCTTCAGTTTTCGCCGTTTTTTTAATGTGATCGAGGGGACTTGAAAATAAGATGATCCAGCCACTTAAGGTAAATACAAAAGCAAATACCGTCCAGGCAATAACGCTCCAGAACAAAGTGCTCAGGTTGGGATGGGGTATAAATAATACGAGGGCGGCCAGCAGCGCGCTTATTAAAAAACGATGTGCGGGACGCAGTAGTGAAATAAACAGGCGGAATTTACTTATTGTCTTTGGGCGTTTCATGGTAACCAAAGATAAAAATAAGATCATTCATTCGCGTTCGTTTAGAACACTGATTTTACAGATTCCACTGATTTACACGGATTGGATGTATAGATCCGTCGAGGTTTAAATAGTTCAAAGTTCAATACTGTTCAATCGACCTTTGTGACCTTCGAGGCTCAAAATGGTTCAAAGTTCTGCGTTCCACGTTGAAGCCAAGGCTCTAACGCGTATTTTCATTCCTTGATTTTTCGGAATTATCGCTCTTACTCTTTTTTGCTTTTTTGATATGCCTGTGATTTTTGGCGAATTTATGGCCATTGGCGTGTTTATGATTACCCCTGTACTTGCCGCGTGTGCCCTCGTGTGAAGTGCCTGGGTCACTGTTTGGATATTTTGAGGTTTTAGCGGGGTCCTGGAATAACCAGTTGACCTGCCCGGTTGGTGATGGTGTACCGGGAGGGTTGGGGTAAGTATTGCCTGGAGTGATGGTGCCACGATCGCCTGCTGCCGGAGTTGCGGGCTGAGGGTTAACAGGATAATAGCTGTTGTTGCCTCCGTTGTTTATGCCTGAGGGATCGGGGATGGTCATAGTGCTTTTGGTATGATCGCCGCCTGCAGGATTAGTACCCTGGTAGAGTTCGGCAGGTTGACCGGGCTGACCAGGCACTGAATTGGACGGGGTATTGGTATAGGATGGCGCCGGGCTTTGCGTGAAAGCGGTTCCGCATAAAGCCGCCATGATTGAACTTAATATTAACTTTTTCATAATAACTGTTTTTGATACCTCTTAATGAGTATCAAAACGTATACCTTGATTAAATATGAACTGCCGGCAGGTAATATTTAGCGCCGGAGCGCGGCAACTGAATAGCGCGAAAAAAAATCCACAGTACCAGCCTTAAGTTAAGCAATGCAAAATGCTGCGTTTTAGTGCAAATCACAATTTGTCCTGGAAGTAAAGCTTTGGCAGCAATAATTCATTCCTTATTTTTCTCTATTGAACCTTCACCGCAAGGCCTTCATCTAAAAAAAGGCTTAAAATTGCCTGATCAATATTGTTTTAATTTAAATACTGCTAACTTAGACACTGCCTGAGCCACACCAAACGACCAGTTATTTTTAGCGATGGATCAAACGATTAAAATAATTCTAACCGACGACAAGGCCAGGTACAGGCACCTGGTAAAGGAGATCCTTGAGCCCTTTAATGTTTCAATTATAGGCGAAGCCGATAACGGTGAGGATTGCCTTAAACTGCTCCAGGCGAAAATCATTCCCGACATTATATTACTTGATCTCGAAATGCCGGTAATGGATGGGAGTAAAACGCTTGAACAAATCAGGGCGCGCTTTCCGGGTGTTAAAGTGATCATCCTCAGTTTTTATTACGACCATTTATTAATAGAAAATTTCCTGGCACGTGGCGCCAGCGGTTACCTCATAAAAGACGGCATCCTCGACACGCCGGTGCTGCTCATCAATGCATTACAAAAAGTATTCAGCGGGGGCAACTTTATTTATGAAAAACCGGGTGAAAGACAAGCTTTTACTGAAAAACAAAAACAGATCATGCCGCTCATCTTCGAAGGAAAAACCAATCTCGAAATAGCCAAAAACGTAGGCATCAACAGGAGATCGGTTGAAAGGCAAAGACATAAAATTTACGAAATAACCGGCGTTGAAAAAGCCATAGACTTCTACAAATACGCCTTTTCGAGGGGTCTGCAGTACCTGGGCTTCAGAAAATAAGACCTAACATTTTTGCTCACAGTGAAAAGCGCCTTTGGCCTTTTCTATTTGTATGGTCGAATGGCCGATGTTGAACCTGTGATGCAGATCATCGGTGATCCTGCTGTAGATCAGATCATCCGGCGCCTCCCCGGGGATCACCAGGTGAACAGTGAGAGCTGTTTCTGTAGTGCTCACCGCCCAGATATGCAGGTCATGCACATCGGTGACTCCCTGCAATTTTGTAAGATAGCTCTTCACTTCCTCAAGATCAATACCGGCGGGTACGCCATTCAATGTTAAGCGTAGTGATTCTTTCAAAAGGCCCCAGGTACCATACAGGATAATAATAACGATGAGAAGGCTCACAACCGCATCCAGCCAGTTCCAGCCGGTGTAGATGATCACTATTCCGGCAATAACAACACCCAGCGAGATCAAAGCGTCTGACAATAAATGCAGGTAAGCCGCTTTTACATTGATGTCTTTTTTCTGATCCCTGAAAAACATCATGGCCGTGAGCCCGTTGATCACAATGCCGATACCTGCTACCGCAGCAACCCACCCACCCTCTATCGTTCGGGGATGACCTATCCTGGTCACCGCCTCATACGCTATTGCCCCAAGGGCGAAGATCAAAATGCCTGCGTTGAATAAAGATACCAGCACTGTTGACTGGCTGTAACCAAATGAAAAATACCGGTTAGGTTTTTTTTGCGCCAGTTGATTGGCCAGCAGTGTAAGCGCCAGGCTGGCCACATCACTTAAATTATGACCCGCGTCGGTGAGCAGGGACAAAGAATGCGTATACAACCCTGCACCGGCCTCTATGATCACAAACAGAGCGTTTAAAACAATGCCAAAAACCAGGGCTTTGGTGACGCGTTTCACAGAAGTATGCTGGTGTGTATGCTGATGCGTCATCGTTGTTTATTGTTCTATCTTCAATTTTCAAACTGGTAATGTGAATAATCTTCGAGTATGGTTCTTAAAAAAGCTTCGTCGTCCTGCTTCACTTCCTGAATACCGTACTTCTGTTTTATTTTTTGCGCGAGCAGTTTCAGATGTCCCGATTGCTGTTGCGCGCCGGCGAACAACAGCACTTCGTTAATGGTGTTGGCGTCTTTGTCGCTTAACAGCGACACCTGGTTATACACTATTTTATAATCTGTAGCGTTGCGGCTTAAAATGGTATCGTTGATGGTCATTTTTTTATTGAGCACGATCACCGTGGTGCCCGCTACCATGTCGCCAATGCGCTGCGAATTTTTTGAAACCGCGATGGCAATCAGGCCCACAATACCATCGTCGAGCAACCTGAAGATGGAGCGGATGAGGTAAGAACCAAAATTAGGCTGTGTGCCGTCGAGCTTCACCACTTTTATTTTCACTATTTTTTTCCCGAAGCTCTGCCCGTTTAAAAAGGTTTCACACAGCAGGTGGTAAAGCACTGCAGGGAGTTCACAGATGATAAGTATCGCGTACATCATCTGGTTGCTGGCTTCGTCATTATAAAGGTATTTGTTGCTGTAGATGGTTCTTTCGAAAGCCTGGTAAAAGATGGTGAGGAGCAGAAAAAAATAAGTCAGCCTGAAGACGGTGTCAAGGATCACACCCAGGATCCTGGGACCGAGTCCTGCCGCCTGGTAGTCCAATGCCACGTTCTGGGTCGTATTAATTTTAATATTATCCATTAATTATGGGATTTCTGATTTTATTTTTATTTTAGGGTTTCAAAGACGCTAAGATAAAGTTTTTCGAATGAAGGAAATTACCTTTCTCAAACAAAATGCCCAAAAATGGGAGGACTACGAAAAACTTATCGAAGAAAATAAAGCGATAGAACCCGCGGAGCTCACCAACATGTTTGTTGAGATCACCGACGACCTTTCTTATTCAAAAACCAATTACAGGCAAAGCAATACCACACAATTTGTGAATGGCATCGCCACCAGGATCCATCACCTGGTGTACAAAAACAAAAAAGAAGAGGGTAACCGGTTCATTAATTTTTTTTTAAGGGAAGTACCTGTCCTGTTTGGAAAATACCACCGCTACCTGCTCTACTCTTTTATTGTCACAGTCCTAGCCACAGGCGTGGGTGTTTTGTCGCAGTTGTACGACGACAGTTTTGTAAGACTGATCCTTGGAGACTTTTATGTTGACAGCACCATAGAGCGCATCAAACAAGGCGACCCCATTGGCATTTACGGGGAGCAAAACCAGCTTTACATGTTTGTGACCATCACCATGAATAACATACAAGTGTCGTTTTTGGCTTTTGTGCTGGGCCTGTTGACCACTTTCGGCACCTCCCTGCTGCTGGTGCACAATGGCATTATGCTCGGTTGTTTTTTTACCTTATTTTACCAGCACAATGTGATTGACAAAGCCCTGAAAGTGGTATGGATCCACGGCACGCTCGAAATCTCAGCCATTATCATTGCCGGTTGTGCGGGCTTTGTTCTTGGCAACTCTTATATTTTTCCCGGCACATTTTCGAGATTACACGCCTTAAAACGCGGCGGCAAAGACGGGTTAAAAATTGTGATCGGTTTGATGCCCGTTTTTATCATGGCCGGATTTTTGGAGAGTTTTGTAACCCGTTACACCGATATGCCCCTTGCCTTTTCGTTGTGTATCATAGCTTTTTCTATGCTGTTTATTGTTTATTATTTTATTGTGCTCCCACTTCTCATCAAAAATAAATCGTTATGACAGAAGAACAGGTTCTTCAGAAAACCCGCGCCGTCAAGGAAATCCTGGTTGATTCGCTGACCTTTATGTCGTCGAACGCCCGCAACCTGGTGCTGGCCATATTTGTATTCGCGATGCCGCTGATCCTCACGGCCATAATTATCTCCTTTTACCTCACCAGCAGCCCCTCGGCCCCAGATATTTACGATGTGCTGACCATGAAGGCCGCTCTCGATAAAAACCTATACCTGCTTCTGTTATTCGCTTTTGTATTAAACATCGCGGGCATGTGCCTTTTTAACCTGGGCATCAATAAAATACTGCTTCATAAAAAGTCTCTTGAAAAACCAGGAGGTCATTTTTTCGAACAGTATAAAGATGAACTTGCGGAAAGTCTCAAAAATTTCTTCTTTAGTTTTTTGATAGTCTTCGTGGTGTATTCAGTTACAACCAAAACCATTAACTTTCTTTCCATGCAGTTCCCTGCCGAATCAACGCTTGAATCTTACCTGATGCTGCTGCCGGTTTTCTTCCTGATGTCGGGGTGCTTTTATCTGAGTTTCGCTGTTTTATTTGTTTGCCACCGCGACCAGCTCGGTGTGGTGGAAGCCGCACAGAAAGTGTGGCGTTACACCAGCGCCCAGCCAAAAAAGGCCTGGGGCACGTCGTTTTTACTCATCCTTATGGTGATCATTGCGCACAAATGCCTGCAGGTTATTTTTTTTCAACTCATTTCCCTCATCTTTATGCAGGGCTTAAGCGCCGGCTTTTTGCTGCTCCCTGGCCTGCTACAAACCTGCGCCATCGGCGTTGTTGTGATGTTCTTTAACATCGCCGTTATATTTTTGTACTGCAGCCTCGAGGATGAAATGGACGGACTCTACATCAAATCAAAAATAGAAAACATATAACAATGACCAACGAAAAAATCCTGTATCGCAAAACAAGAGACATAGGCGAAGTGTTTGGAACTTCATTTACGTTCATCAAACAAAATTTTAAACCCTTTTACGGCAGCCTGCTTTTATTCGCCGGTCCGTTCCTGCTGGCCGGTACACTCGCCTACAGCTACTTTGCAAACGCGGCCGGCATCTCGCCGTACTCTTATTCGCAAAACCTGGGCAACAACATCGGCGCTTTTTTTGGGGCCTTTGCCATTGCCTTCAGTGTGCTTATGCTCGGTATTTCAATTTACACTGTTACGCTCAACAAGGCGTTGATCGTGAATGAAACGCAGGCACAGGGTGAGAATTTGAACACCAACCTCATAGGTCAGAATTTTTTCAATGATTTCTGGCGGGTGCTGGGCAACATCCTGCTATTTTCGTTTGTGTTCGTGGTAGTACTGGCCTTCTTCTTCCTGCTCATTGTAGGGCTTGTCGCGCTTTTTAAAATCATCTCAGGTTCTAATGTGCTGCTTATCATCCTAAGTGTGCTCATGGTCATCGCTTTTTTTCTCATCCTGTTCCCCATCCTCTCCTTTGTGCCTGTAGCCGCCATTTTTGTTTGCCAGCGCGACCGGATCAATATTTTTAACGCCATGGGCAGGGTATTGTCATACATGAAAGGAAATTTCTGGTATACCTGGGTATTCAGCATCCTTGCACTGTTAACCTATACTGTAATGGCATTTATAGTACAATTGCCGGTGCTCATTTTAACGGCCATCTCCACATTTTCGAGACTGGGCACAACTGTTGGCCAGGGCGCAGGTGAAGAATCCACGCCTTTCACACTCATAGCGGTAACAGTGATCTGCTCCCTTATCGGCTATATGGTGATGGCTGTTTTTTACCTGATGTGCATTTATCATTATGGCAGCCTTGAAGAAAAAAAGGAAGGCTCAACACTCATAGAAAATATCAATCAAATTGTTTGACATCAGGAGATATTTTTTTTGCAGCTTTTTTGTTTTAGCCTTTGTTTTATTACATGCTGAAAGCCTAACTGAACCCGGAAACACAGAAATAGCGGTTGAACTGAGGGACAGCACCCCGGTGAATATCAGCAGCCCTTCGCCTGAAAATGAAGAAGCGGTGTTTTCGGACCGGAAACTCAAATATAAACACGAGGTAAAAGCAGGTCCCGGTGTATTCGATAGTTTTATGCAAGCGCTTGCCCGGATGCTTTTTGAAAGTGCCAGCATAGAGAATCTCCTGAGAACCAGGCAGATCATTATCTGGACCGTAGTGATCATTTCACTCATTGTGATCGCGAGGCTCCTTGCACGGTCAGGTATTGGTAAACTCACCAGGTCTAGTCCCAAATTAACGGGCTTTAATTTTAACGACATCACCGAAGACCTTGCCACGATCAATTACGCGCAACGCATTGCCGAGGCGCTCGCGGAGAATAACTTCAGGCTCGCCATCCGCTGGCATTATCTTGAAATGCTTTACCAGCTCGATAAACAGCATTTGATCGTTTTCGCGCCTTATAAAACAAATATCGACTACCGCTACGAACTACAGAATAAAAACGTTCAGAGCGCATTCTCGGCCCTCAGCCGGATCTATGATTATGTTTGGTATGGCCAGTTTGTGATCAGTGAAACCGACTACCTCAGCAATGCAGGTGCTTTTTTAAACCTGAAAAAACAACTCCATGTTTAAAAAAGAGAACAGGAAATTTACCTTGATATTCACCGGGCTTATGCTTATAGTGATAGCTGTGCAGTACCTGTTGCCAAGGCCCACCGACCTGAGCCGGAATTACCAGGACAAAAATAAATCTCCCTTTGGCTGTTACGCCATTTACAACCTGCTCGACAGTGTTTATTCGCGGGAAGTGAAGGTGAACAGCCAGACACTCTACAACCTCGATCAATCTTCAGGCGCGGGCACCTCGCTGCTGATCGTGAACGATAAGGTTGATTTTAACCAAAATGATGTGGAGTACCTCTTTGATTTTTTGAGAAAAGGAAACACGGTGATGCTGGCCGCGGGGGAATTTTATGGTAGTCTCAATGACAGTCTTCATCTGCAGACCCGGTCGGTATTTTACAGCTTTTCGCAGCCCTTCGACTCCCTCATCAAAAAGCCGGGTGTAGAGTTCAGATTTTTTTCATCCAATCTGCGGAAGCAGAAATTTTCTTACCCTCAACTGGCCGTGGCCAATTATTTCGCGGGTTTCGACAGCAGCAGATGTAAAGTGATGGCAGCCATCGACAAAAACAAGGCCTGTTTGATAAAAGCCCGGGTGGGTAAAGGCACTTTGTACCTCATGAGCATGCCCGATGTGTTTGGTAATTATTTTATAGCGGGGCACCACAACAGGGCCGTTGCCTACAATTGCCTGAGCCTGATAAAAAACAAGACCCTGGTGTGGGACGAATATTACAAAACATTTAACGTGAACAATTATTCGCCCATTAAATTTATTCTTGAAAGCGACGCTTTATACAGCGCGTACCTGCTGGGTATTTTCGCGATTGTGGCCTACATGGTCTTCGAAGGACGGAGGCGGCAACGTGCCATCCCGGTAATTGTGCCACCCGAAAACAGTACCCTTGAATTTATAAATGTGATCAGTCACGTATATTATAACAATAAAAACCACCGGAGTATAGCCGTAGAAAAAATAAAGTATTTTTACGAAAGCCTGCGAAAAAAATTCAGCGTGAACACCGCGGAGATCAACGACCGGCTGTATGATGAGATCAGCGAGCTGAGCGGCATAGATAAAAAAATGATCAGGCAGTTGTTTGTGTTTTGCGAGCGGATCAAAAACGCCGAAGAGATCACTGAATATGAACTACTGGAATTAAACAGGCAAATAGATAATTTTAATAAAAACAGTTTAAGATAATGGAAAATCAGTTTGAAAACAGGTTGGACCTGGCGGGGCTCACAGAAAAAACCAAAAGTGTAAAAGAAGAGATCTCGGGTATTATCATCGGGCAGCAACAGTTCATAGACCTGCTGTTGGTGGCCCTGCTGGCCGACGGCCATGTGTTAATTGAAGGTGTTCCCGGCGTGGCAAAAACCCTTACCGCCAAATTACTTTCAAAAACCATTGATGCCGTTTTCAAACGCATTCAGTTTACCCCCGACCTGATGCCAGGCGACATCATTGGCACAACAGTTTTTAACTCAAAGACCGGGAGTTTTGAATTTAAGCAGGGACCTTTATTCGCGCATATTGTATTAACAGATGAGATCAACCGTTCTCCCGCAAAAACACAATCGGCTCTTTTTGAGGCCATGGAAGAAAGGCAGATCACCGTTGACGGCACCACCTACCCGCTCGAAGAACCTTTTATGGTACTGGCCACACAAAACCCCATTGAGCAGGAAGGCACCTACCGACTGCCGGAGGCACAACTGGACAGGTTCTTATTTAAAATCAACGTCGATTACCCTTCCATGGAAAATGAATCGGCCATGTTGTTAAACTACCATAACAATAAGAACCAGATAGAAATTGAAAAAGTAAAAAAAGTGCTTGACAGGGCACAGATCATAAAACTGAAAGAACTAGTGGGGCAGGTTATTGTTGAAAACCACCTGGTGAATTACATTGTACAGGTGGTTCACGCCACAAGAAAAAACCCCTCCCTTTACCTTGGGGCTTCTCCCCGCGCTTCGATCGCTATCCTGAAAGCGGCAAAAGCGCATGCCTGTATCGAAAACCGCGATTTTGTAACGCCCGACGACATTAAATTTGTGGCGCTGCCCGTTTTAAGGCACCGTGTGTTGCTGACACCCGAAAAAGAAATGGAAGGCGTCAGTGTGGATACCGTTATCCAGCAGATCATCGATAAAATAGAGATCCCGCGTTAAACAGCTGCATGTTAAAAGCCTTTTATCATATTTTTAAACACATCCGTTTTACAGTCTTGTTTTACCGGGTCGTATTCGGACTGATCCTGTTATTTATTCTTTCATTTTTATTTTCCTTTCTATTTGATTTTGCTTTTGTAGCCCTGCTGGGGCTGGTTTCTATCGTGTTCATAGATGCATGGCTGCTTTTCAGGAACAAAGATCCTCTTCGCTCGCAGCGACAGGCCAAATACCAAAGACTGAGCAACGGCGACATCAACGACATAGAACTAACTGTGCATTCAGCCTACGCTTTTAAAATCAATCTCAGGATCATAGATGAGGTACCCGCGCAGTTCCAGATGCGTGACTTTTTGATCAGCACTGAATTAAATCCCGGCGAAAGTAAAAAGTTCAGCTACCAGTTAAGACCATTGGAGCGCGGCGAATACCATTTTGGCATCACCAATCTTTTTGTAAGCACTTCCTTCAATTTAACCGAAAGGCACATCCGTTCATCTGAAGCCAGCATGATGCCCGCCTACCCTTCATTTATCAAGCTCCGACATTTTGAATTGCTGGCCATCAGCAACAGGCTTTCGGACCTGGGCATAAAGAAAATAAGGCGGGTGGGCCATAGTACTGAGTTTGAGCAGATCAAGGAATACGTTCGCGGCGACGATGTGCGCAAGATCAACTGGAAAGCCACGGCCAGGAGAAGTGAATTGATGCTGAATCATTTCAGGGACGAAAAAGCACAGCAGGTATATTGTGTGATAGACATGGGCAGGATCATGAAGATGCCTTTTGAAGGCCTGAGTCTTTTGGATTACGCCATCAACTCCAGCCTCGTGATTGGCCACGTGGCCTGGGCAAAACAGGATAAACCCGGTGTGATCGGTTTTGCTGAAAAACCATTGTTTACAGTGAATGCCGATCGTAAAGGCAACCAGTTGTTGCGTTTACAGGAAACACTATATAATGCCAGAACAAATTTTGAAGAAAGCAATTACGAAAATTTGCTCATGCACGTAAGGCACAAGATCAACCAGCGCAGCCTGCTGATGTTGTACACCAACTTTGAGACATTGAGCGGCCTGAGAAGACAGTTAAAATACATCCGCAAAATAGCGACCCAGCATTTGGTGGTGATCGTCTTTTTTGAAAACACCGAACTCAAAGATTTATTATCACGCAAACCCGCCGATACCTTCGACATCTATGAGCAAACCATTGCGCAGAAATTTGATTATGAAAAACGCCAGATCACCAGGGAATTACAACAATATGGTATTCTGTGGGTATACACATCGCCGCAACTCTTAACTGTAAACACTTTAAATAAATATCTCGAAATCAAAACGAGAGGGTTGATCTGAAGGATAGATTTACTTTCAGGATTTATTCGCCGTTCTGCCTTTAGTAAATTTCCGTGGGGAAATATTTACCCGTTCAAAATAATCAAATTTTAAAATCCAGACTTTTATCGTTTTAGACCTTTATTCATGGGCGCTTAAGCGAAATTTCCATTTTTAAATTTTTGTTTATTGATTAATTGCTTTACTTTTAAATCTCTTACACAAACCATGGTAGAATATAAAATTAATCACGATGCCTTCACATTAAAGTACCTGCCTGAGTTTGCAGACTACTTATTAAAAAATAAACTGAAGGATTTTGTAACGGTGGGTATCAGGTTTTCACGTGAAGCCGATTTACCGCTCCTCAAACCTCTGAGCAGGTTTTCTGAAGACGAGCTCGTAGCATTGAGTATAGACTCAAACAAAGAGATCCTCGAAGCGATCTCAATAAACAAGGTAGCCGATCTGATTGAGATCAACACAAAAAAATGGGTGGAGAACAGCCTGGGCATCATCGACAAAGATGAACTCAGCGCGGAAGACCTTACACTCGGTTTTTTCCTTAGACGAAAAATATTTGCTTACTTTCTCGATGGTTATACAAAGAACGTTGTATTGCAGAAGTTCATTATCGCCGAACTGGATAATTACACCACCCAGGAGGAAATGATCAGTTACAATATTTACCTGAAAATGCAGCAGGAGAAAATGGACCAGGTAAATAAAAACCTTGCCTTCAGCGAGGAGTTATTTTTGGAAGCCCAGAAACTGGGTGGAATGGGTTCATTTTTACTGGACATGAAAGACGAATCAAAAAACACTTTCACTCCCGAATACAAAAAGATCTTTGAAATAGAAGGCAGGGCGACCTTTGATGCGTTCCTGGAATGGGTGCATCCTTCCGACAGAAGCCTGTTGAAAGAAAAGATTGACAAAGCTTACAAGGATGGCGGCTTGTATGAAGTTGAATACCGTTATAAAAAAGACAAACGCGAAAAGAAGATCTGGTCTAAAGGCATGGTGACTTCAGAAAATGGTCGGCCCGTAATGATCAGGGGCGTTGTAAGAGAACTCGCGTGATTATTGGGTTGAATGCTGATATGAGTATCGGATTATACCCCAACCTAATTCTTAATGAACTTAATCGTCTGCGTTTTTGATCCGCTGATCAGCTTCATAAAATAAACGCCTTCGGGCGCCTCAGTCATTCTTAATTCGTGTTTGCCACCGTTAAACCTTTCATTTAATACCACATTACCAGTAGCCCCGGCAATGATCACCTGCGAAAATGCCCTTAATTCAATTGCAAATACGCCATGATTTGGATTGGGATAAACCTTCAATGCACGGGAACGGTTAAAATTAACTGCCTGCATTTTTGAGCAGGAAAACGAACCGTCCATATCGGTTTGTTTTAGCTGGTAGTAGGATAAACCATCATAAGGCATCTCATCTGTAAGCGTATAATCCAACCTGCGGGAACTGTTTCCCGCTCCATCGACTTTCGCAACTTTTTCAAAATTAATGCCGTCAAACGATTTCTCCACTGTGAAATAATCGTTTCCTGTTTCTGTGGCTGTTGACCAGCTAAGACAAATATTTTCTTCGCAGACCTCCGCAGCAAAATCAATCAGACCAATGGGTAGCGCGCTATTTGCGTTGTTTTTGGTTGCAATGGTATAATACCCGTCGCCGGAAGTGTAACTCACAGCATTAAAAGTGATACGATCTCCGGTAACCGCGTCTGCCGAACCCAGTTCCGTCCAGTTACCAGATAGCCCGGCCCTGTATATCAGTTTGTAATTTGCTAGTGGCGTCGAAGGAGTACCTGGCATCCCACCATCGCTCAGGTCAAATGTCATGTTTACAGTTTCACTTGTTCCACCAATGTGTGTCCAGTCGAGGTACCAGATCCTGTTCCATCGGGCCAGGTCAGGCCCCGAACTGATGCCGCCAAGATCGGTCTGATTCAGTGAATTCGTGCCGGTAGGATGGCCATACAAAAGGTATTCGTTATTTTCCATTGCAGTGGCTTGCACGATCTCCAGTCCGCCGCTGATAGAAGAGGCCGCCGCTGTATTGCTCCCCGTTGCATCCTGCCCCACACCCGCTACTTCAAAATCATAATTGCCGTTTCCAGGTGTGTCTCCGGCGTATTTGTCATTGCTGGCAAGTGTTAATGCATATTTTGCTGCCAGGTAACTGTTTAAAATATTCATCTGGGCATTGTTTACATTATAGTTATATAAAATAAATTCTGTCACATAACCTTTCATGCCACTGCTGCCAGGCTGGTAGTGATGGCCGATCTGTGGTACAGGCGGAACATAATTCGCGTCAGCGCTCGACACCGTCCCCTCGAGGCCACCATCCACAAAGAGGTCATACACTTTTGTTCCACCGGGTGTTTGCCTGTAATCTACAATCTGAAAAGCGGAGGTAGACACTGTGGTGGTACTCACCGGTCCACCCAATCCACCACCACCACCATCTCTTTTTTGAAATCCGTATTTATTGGTATTCGCTACTTTTAATCCGGCCAGTTCGTTGGCCTCAGCACCCGGAAGCCCCCTGTCGATGATGTAATCGCCGGAGCCATCACCATTAGTGCCGGCAGTGAAGTTGGTATCTTTCACAACAATGATATAGGTGTAACCAACATTGTTGGCAATGGAAGGAAAAGCGCCGGATGTGATCCACTGGCTGCCATTTAAGCGCAGCGCGGGAAAACCATTGGCCATGTTTAACCTGTAGGTGGGTCGGTTAGCAGATGTTGCCTGAACTGCGTGATTGCCAACGCCCGACTGGTCGTTCCATTGTTGTACCTGGCTGCCGCTTACAGCGAGGGTTGTACCTGCGTTGCTGAACACACCTGCATCAGCTTTGTACCAGATCCGGTTTTGCTGAGTGGACGTAACATTGGTACCAACACCTGCCGGACCTGTTTGTGAAAAAAAACAAGACGGCAAAATAAATAGAAATAAATAATGTTGGTACTTAAAGTTCATCAGCGACTGGTGTATTCAGTTAATAGGTAAGGGTTACAATTCTTTTTAAAGATATTTATCAAAAAGAACTTTTACCTGATTTTTCGATCACTGTACATTTTTGTACGATGAATTCACATAAATGAAACACAATTTTAAAAGGCCCACCGCTTTAAAGATAGAATATAGGGCGAGACATTTCGTCCACCTGTCAATGATGCCGGAATTCTACCAGGCAATCATTTTAAAGTGCAAAAGGTGACCCACGTCATCCAGGTATTTTTTTACCAGGGTCACAATTAAATTTCGCTGCGTGTTCACAGCCACATAAGAATCGTCTTTTTCTTTTTTTGAATTGCGGTAATTCCTGAGTTGATCGAGAATAACCCGTTGACTGTCGGGCACGGCAGCGAATTCTTTGAACTCGGTTCTTACATATTCGCTTAAATTGTAATATGAATCATTTATATCGGCATCGCTGTTAATGCTTTCGGCCACTGTGTTGGTTTTTAAAATTTCCTTAAAAGCTTCAACCGCTTTATTAAACTGCCATTCTGCTATCATATCTGTATATTTTTATTAAGGTAGGCATATAAACCGGATGTTTTAGCCATATTATGGTAAATGCAGTGATAGTAGCTCTTACAGGACTGCCCTTCCGGCACAAAAAAACTCATTTTCGCTTTTGAAATTTAATTGCCGTATCAAATTCTACAAAACAGAGTCAGTGATAATTATTTAGATCTTGTTGTTTTGCTGTTGGATCCCCGTCAGTCACACAATTATTGAGAAAAACCAAATATCCAGCCGCACACCACATTAGGGTAATTATTTAAAACCTATGAGCCTGTGACTGATTTTTTATCGCCAGTCCCGATGTTTTTTATGATCCGTTTTATTAAATTTGCAAATGATACAACGCAAACAAACTTTATTTTTACTGGAGCTGGTATTTCTCTCCGTTTCTCTTTTATTCGTGCCCTCCAATGTCCTTCTAACGCGGGAAGCAGCCATCAACGTTTACCTTCTGCCTGGCAACGGGGCCTTTGTTCCTTCTACACAGCATTACCTTGCCAGCGCCATTAATCTTGTTTGTCTGCTGCTGGCCATCGTCACCATTTTTTTATACAAAAAAAGAACGCTGCAGGTAAAGTTGTGTTACCTCATGATGGTTTTATGGGCGGTTAATGCCCTGCTTATCGCTTTTTCTCCACTGGCCATATTTGTAGAAGGCGTTACCGGTATTGAGAATAATTATTTTGGCGTGGTCATCGGCATATTCGCCATCATGGCTTTGTTTCTTGCTGTACGTTTTATTAAAAAAGACATAGATCTTTTGAAGAGCGCCGATAGAATCCGTTAATTCCGGTTTTGATCATCTAATTAAACATTTCTACAAATTCTTTGTTCGGCTCCTCCGGAGCCGATTGTGATATGTTACACAATTTCTAAAACATTTTGTCCGTCCGGGACAGCCGGCAGTATGGCTTTGATTATCTTCGCCCAGCGGACGCAGATGGCTTAAATCTAATGGTCCCGGAAGGACCATGCCTTTATGAAAAAATAACCTGCTAAGGTTACCTGCCCCATAGCGCGTTATGTTATCGGTCCCGGAGGGACCAAACGCTTATAAAAAAAGCAACCTTGATGAGCTGCCTTGCCCCGGAGGGGCAAAACAAAAGCAACCCCGGAACAACTGTTAAAACCTGCTCCTCGTCTAAAAACAACGAATTTTCCTGTCCCCGGCTTTGATCCGTATTCTAAAATAATTATCTTCATGTCCCATTGTTGAGACCCACGCTATCATGAGAGCTTTTCTTCTGTTGATCTTACTTTTGACCGGTAATTTTTTGTTTTCGAATTACCGGCCGGTGCACGACCATGACTCAACACGCCGCGTTAAAATAATTACTGAACACAGGCTCACGAGATTGATTGACTCGGTGCTGGAGTTACCGGTTGTAACACCCAGGGATCTTGGACTGCTTAACTATTACGCAGCGATTCTGAAAAACAAAAATGGAGATTCGGCCAGGGTCAGCGAATTTAACCTCAGCGAGCTGAGTTTTTATTCTGCCAGCGACGAAAAGATCCTTTTTCCACTCACCAAACTCGATACCCTACCCGCTTCGTTTAACCTGGCCCTGGAAAATGATTACCTGGGTTATTACATATCACCCTGCAAAGGGGTAGTGACCTCCAATTACGGCTGGCGCGACAAACGGCTACACAAGGGCATCGACATCGACCTGAACAAGGGCGACAGAGTTTTCGCTGCCTTCGACGGCAAAGTACGTGTGGCGAAAAGACAGGGCGGTTTTGGCAACGTGGTGATCCTCATGCATCCTAACGGCCTGGAGACTGTTTACGCGCATTTATCAAAACTAAAAGTAAAAGAAGGAGATGTGATCCTGAGCGGACAAACTATCGGGCTGGGCGGTAACACCGGCCACAGCTCGGGCAGCCATTTACATTTTGAGATCCATTATCTAGGGCACGCTTTAAACCCCGGCGCGATTATTTCCTTTACCGACCATAAATTATATCACCAGGTGATCACTTTGAAAAATTCAAGAAACAGCCTCTGCGCTTTTCCCAGCAATAAAAACCTGCACAAAGTGCACCGCGGCGAAAGCTGGTATGTGATTGCCAGCAAATATGGCCTCTCGATGAAAGAACTGATGGCGCTGAATGGCGTGGGCAGAAGGTATTATCTGAAAGCCGGACAGGAGTTGAGGGTTAACTGAAGGTTTCGGGTTACTGGTTTCGGATTCCGTACGCGAAACATCAAACAAAAAACACGAAACCGTTCCTTAAAAAGTAATCTCCAGTTCCTTCAACTCTCCTTTTCTTAAAATTTCCACTTTAGTGGTGTCGCCTTTTTTGAATTTAGATAAGAGCTTCGTATAATCCATCACGTTTTTTACTTCCATGCCCCCGAGTTTTTTTACCACATCGCCAGCAAGGATCCCTGCCTTTGCTGCAGGCCGGTTATCACTCACGCCATCAATGCGCATACCTTCTCCTTCAAAAGTATAATCAGGCATCACGCCCATAGTGACTTTAAAGGAAGATTTGCCCATGTCGGGGTTACGGGTTTTTGTAAAAGTCAATTTGGGATAATGACAGGTTTTTTCGATCAGGGTCGCAATGTATTTTAAGACCTCGACTTCTCCCTGGTAATTTACTTTGGCAGCGTCATCCGAAGGTTTGTGATAGTCGCTGTGCTGGCCGGTAAAAAAATGCAGCACCGGAATATCTTTGAGGTAAAAGGAGGTCTGGTCGCTGGGTCCTATACCGCTGCTGTCTTTTTTGATACTGAAATTGCCGCCTAGTGAATCGACAATAGGAACGAAAACGGGAGATGTGCCTACCCCATAGATCACCAGCTTTTTGGTTGAGTCATTCAGGCGGCCTATCATATCCATATTCACCATATAATTAATTTTATTGAGAGGAACGTCCGGATTTTCACACCATTTTTTTGATCCGATCAAACCCAGTTCTTCGCCGCTGAAACAAATGAATAAAAAATTATAAGGCTCAGTTTTTTTATTGCCTGCAAAATACCGGGCCAGCTCAATCACGCCGGCAGTTCCACTGGCGTTATCATCGGCGCCGTTGTGAATTTTCCCTTCGGGGTTCGCATCCAGACTGTTGTGATCATGACCCAATCCAAGATGGTCATAATGCGCGCCGATCACAATGGTATAAGGTGCCTGATTATCTAAAAATCCCACAACATTGTTCGACTCCTGTTCTTTTATATTGGCGGTGGAAGTATCGTGCGGGTTACGGTTCTTTTTATAGGTATAAGATTTTAAAAAGGAATTATTGAAGGACTTTAAGCCGATCTCTTTAAAATGTTTGGCTATGTATTGCGCTGCTATCAACTCCTCCGGTGAAGAGGTGCCGCGGCCTTTTAACGCATCTGACGCAAGGTAAGAGACCTCCGCTTTGATGTTTTTAACTTCGAAGCTTTGACTACGCGTCACGAGGGATAACAAAAGGAAAAGAAATGTTGTTGTGGGGGTTGATTTCATGGAGGTAAAGATAAAGAATCCTTCAAAAAAAGACTTAATTATTTCGTTTTTCGGAATCATTATAGCAAGTGGTTTAAACCACTTGCTATAATATAAGGCGTTGGGATCAAAAACCGTTTTAACGGTTTGCGTATTGCGCATTATTACCAAAAATAATTGCCTGCAGGGGTCGAACATTTCTGATTTCAGGCCAGCCCATCGCAAATATTGGTAAAGAACAACTGATCGTGTTTTCTGTCACCATTCTCGTTACTATTTCGATCGACCTTTTAATGGGTGTAGACGCCGGCATAATTCTCGAGCTGATCATCAATTTGTTTAATGGCGCTTCATTAAAAAACCTGTTTAAAACAAACATCACTATGATGCAACAAGGTGATCGTTTTGTGATGATGATCCGCGGTGATGTTGTATTCTCAAATATTTTGGGTCTGAAGAAAATGTTTTTAAACATTCCGGCAGGTAAAGATGTTATTATTGACGTATCGCAAACGGCAATGGTGGATCACACTTCCATTACTACACTAAACGGACTGGTAGAAGATTACAAAGAAGAGGGTGGCAAAATTAAAGTTGTTGGTTTTGAAAATCACCGCCAGCTTGGCCACGCGCCTACTTCTACAAGGTTGTTGAAATTGGGTTAAACCACAAATACTTGCTAAGCCCTGGTTGATTATTTATTGTTTTATTTCATAGTTTTACGATCAGATAAATTCAACCGGGGTTTTAGCAAGACAATCTCATTAACCGAATGGCTCGTCTTAAATCACTTCATAATTTACAATAAATTTGTCCTGGCGACAGGATTAAAAAATAATGTTCATGAAAAAAATAATTTTAAAACTAACACTTGTCTTCATCGCCGCCGGGGTGCACTCTGCCGGCGCGCAGATCAGCAAAACATATGGCAAAGAAGGTCTGAAAGTGTACCTGAGCGAAGACAGCACCAGGTACCTAAAAGCAACGGGCCTGGCACAGATCTGGTTCAGGCACAACGACAATAATCCAGGCTCGGCCATTTATGGTACATCACAAAAAAACACTTTTGATGTGGGTCTGCGCCGTGTGCGTTACCAAACCCTGGCGCAGGTCACAAAAAATGTTTTCTTTTATTCTCAATTCGGTATCAATAGTTTAAACAGTTTATCAGCAAGAAAAACAGGTTTGTTTTTTCACGACGTTACCGCGGAATATAATGTGCATAATAATTACCTGGTATTGGGTGGTGGACTCAGCGGATGGAACGGCACTTCAAGGTTCTCATCCTCATCGGTTACGAGCATTCTCACCATGGACCTGCCTGTTGTACAGGAAACTACCAACGATGTGAGCGACCAGTTTGTAAGAAAATTAGGTGTTTACGCGAAAGGAAAAATAGGCTCCTTTGATTACAGGCTCTCTGTCGCAAATCCATACCCGGTGCAAAACGCATTAAGTACCGTTGAATCGCTTCCGGTCTCAAATTCAGCGGCGGCGGCCAGCGCCACCAACACCGCCTATTTTTCAACCCGCGCGCCTGAACTGAATTACCAGGGATATTTTATGTGGCAATTCCTTGATAAGGAAAGCAACCAGGTGCCTTACATGAACGGCTCTTACCTGGGCAAAAAACGCGTGTTGAACATTGGCGCAGGGTTCCAGTATCAGAAAAACGCCATGACCTACCGCAATTCTACCAGCGATACGGCTACCCGTTACACCGCAATTAAACAATTTGGCATAGATGTTTTTTACGACGCTTATATTGATAAAGACAAACAAAATGCGATAACTGCCTATGCTTCATTTCTAAATTATGATTTTGGTCCTAATTATATCCGCAACGCGGGCGCTATGAATACAGCCAACGGGGTGACTGGCATACCTAGTTTTAACGGCGCAGGCAACGCCTTCCCACTCATAGGAACAGGCCAGGTGGTTTATGCGCAAGGGGCTTATCTTTTCAGGAAGGATCTGCTTGGAAAACAGGGAACGTTTCAGCCCTACATTTCGTGGATGCACGCCAACTATCACAAATTAAAAGACCCCGTGATAGTATATGACATTGGCCTGAACTGGATCATGGCGGGACAAAATTCCAAACTTTCGCTTGACTATCAAAGCCGCCCTGTCTTTAATACCGCTGCCAACGGCGCAATCCGGGAAACAAAATCGGCACGGCGCGGCCAGATTGTATTACAGTATCAGGTCGCTTTTTAATACAAAGTCAAAAGGCCGGCATTGTTTAAAGAAAACCTTTTCCGTTGAATCACTATTAAACCCGGCATGTATTTTTTTATGCCGGGTTTAATAATTAGTTTTAAAAATAAATTGTTAACGGGCGCTTGAAATTCTTTTCGTTTATAATCCACACCAATATTTTTATCTCGCTGGCTGCCGTGGCCCTTACCGTGGCAACGCAGGTACAAATGGGTTTAGCACCCCAACTGCATCCCTACCTGTTCATTATTTTTTTTGCAACCATATTCGAGTACAATCTTCACAGGCTGGTAACCGTTATTAAAAATCCCCAGGCCTTAGATGATGAAAAACATAAATGGGTTAAAAAACACCTGCTGGCATTTTACATTCTGGTGGCGGTATCTGTGGCAGGCTTTGCCCTTGCAGTCTGCTTCGCCAAAAAAGAGGTGCTCATCACTTTATTCCCTATCGGTTTGCTCACCGTGCTTTATTCACTGCCGCTTTTAAAAATAAAGAAAATGGTGTTCAGGCTGCGGGAAATTCCTTTGGCCAAAATATTTGTGATTTCGGTTGTGTGGTCGGGCGCCACTATTCTATTGCCTGTGATTGAGTCGGGCCGGGTGTTTGAAACCAGTCACGTGGTAACGCTGCTGATTGAGAGATTTATTTTTGTCTTCGCCATTACGGTGCCTTTTGATATTCGCGACATGGTCACCGACCGTGAATCAAACCTGAAGACTATCCCCATATTACTGGGCGAACAAAAAGCGCTTCGTATAGCGGGGAGCGCGTTGCTGCTCTTTACACTGATCTGTACCTGGCATTACCTGGGAACGGGGCAAGTATTTTTGCTTCCGGCTTTTATTCTATCAGCCCTGAGCACTTATATCTTTATAAATAATAAAAAAATACAAAACACCAAATACTACCATTATTTTGTATTAGACGGCACTATGCTCCTGCAGGCGCTTCTGGTGTGTTTGTTTTATTATCTCACAAAAAATCAGTAGAAGTCCTGTTTATTATCCTTAAAAATGGTCTCCACTTAAACCCAATACAGGTGCGAATCACAGCAAAGAATTCATACCGGCTTAAGTCTGGGTTAACGTTTTTACTCTCAGTAAAATAGAATAATTGCCGCAAGAATTAACTTATATTTTATTTTTTTAATTTTAATATCATTGGTTTTTTTTTAGATTTGCCACGATTTGAATGCTATCAAATACATATTTGTTTTTATTTTTCTTTCGGGTATGATCTTTACGGTCGTTCGCTATTTACCTATCCTTGAGGAAGAAACCCCGGGGCATCGTGTGGAAATGACCAAGAAAGCGCAGGCTGGCGGCGCGCCGAACAACAGCGATACCGATGACGACGATCCTGATGATGAAAAAACAGACCTATACTTTGATCATTGTCACCAATCCCTTAGCGGGCTTCAGCCAGAACACAGTTTTCCGACGAAATACCATACCTACCTCCATCCGGTAGAAAAAATACATACCCCACCTCCTCAAACTTAAGATTAACAATATCGCTTACGTAAAATTAGGTGATCTTTTCAATTATTGTTTTAATCTTAAATTTTTTATGAATTCAAAAAATATTTTAGTTGACTTAAAAGCTGGCATCGTGGTCTTTCTCGTTGCCCTGCCGCTCAGTCTTGGTATAGCGCTTGCCTGTAACGTGCCGCTTTTTTCAGGCATTCTTTCGGGAGTTATTGGCGGCATTATCGTTACCGCGTTCAGCGGTTCAATTTTAAGTGTCAGCGGCGCCGCCGCCGGCTTAACAGCAGTTGTCCTCAGTTCGGTGCTTATCCTGGGATCTTTTCCCGTTTTTTTAGCTGCAGTATTGTGTGCCGGGGTCCTGCAAATAGTGTTTGGCCTTTTAAAAGCCGGAAGTGTTGGTAATTACATCCCGGCTACTGTAATTAAGGGGATGCTTGCTGGCATCGGGTTAATACTTATCATTAAACAACTGCCGCACCTGGTAGGTTATGATAAGGATCCGGAAGGCAGTTTTTATTTTGAACAGAGCGATGGACACAATACCATCTCTGAATTATTTTACATGTTTAATGCCATAAGCCCCGGAGCGGTGGTCGTTGGTATATTGTCAATGTTACTTCTGATCATCAGTGGAAAAGATTTTTATAAAAAGAACAAGGTGCTGTCGTTTATTCCCGGTCCCCTGCTCGTTGTGATCTTCGGAATTTTACTTAACATCTCCTTTCTACCCTATCCAGACCTGAAGATTGACGCTGAACACCTGGTTACCCTGCCGGTGATAAATGACTGGACTGATTTTAAAAGTAATCTGGTGCAACCGGATTTTAGTACCATACTGACTGGAAATTTCTGGGTGGTCGCTTTTACTGTTGCCATTGTTGCCAGCCTCGAGTCTTTATTAAGTATTGAAGCTGTTGACAAACTGGATCCTGAAAAAAGGGATTCTAACTCAAACCGTGAGTTGATTGCACAGGGTGTGGGAAATATAACCTGTGGTTTAGTTGGAGCCCTGCCGGTTACCGCCGTTATCGTACGGAGTTCGGCCAATATCAACGCCGGCGCAACATCTAAAATATCAGCGTTCATTCACGCTATTCTTTTGTTCACCTGTGTACTGCTTATTCCACACGTACTTGGCTATATACCAAACGCATCCCTGGCTGCAATTTTAATTATGACTGGTTATAAACTCACACAGCTTTCTCTCTTCAAACATCTTTATAAAAAAGGTTGGGACCAGTTCCTTCCCTTTGTTGTGACGATTGTAGTGATGTTGCTCACCGATCTTTTAAAAGGCGTTGGCGCCGGCCTGATTGTGGCGGTTATCTTTATCATCCGCTCTAACATCAAGTTCTCATTCGACACCGCCGAAGATGTGATAGATGGCACAAGACACTACATGGTTAAATTACCGCAGCAGATCACCTTCTTTAATAAAGGATATCTCATCCGGTACTTCAGAACCATAAAACAGGGAAGCAAGGTTATTATTGACGGCTCTATCAACAAAACTACCGATAAGGATGTAAAAGAAGTAATGGAAGACTTTATGGATACCGCTAAAAACAGAAAAATTGAAGTTGAACTTATTAAATATGAAATTTAAAAAATGAGTATAGAAAAACATCAAATGGAAGAAAGTTATAAAAAACTCCTGGAAGGCAACAGACGCTTTGCCCTTTCAAAACAATTTGAAGATCCTCAATACTTTAAAAAGTTGTCGCTGGGACAAAAACCAGAATATTTATGGATAGGTTGCAGCGACAGCCGTGTTCCGGCCAACGAAGTTACCAGTACCGAAAGCGGGCAGATCTTTGTACACCGTAATATTGCAAATTTGGTTGTGCATACCGACATGAACCTGCTGAGCGTGATCGAATACGCTGTAACTGTTCTGAAGGTAAAACACATTATTGTTTGCGGACACTACGGATGCGGCGGCGTTCTGGCAGCCATGGGAAATAATATGCACGGCTACGTTGATAACTGGCTCCGCAACATTAAGGATGTTTACCTTAAACACCAGGCCGAACTTGACGCCATTGCAGATCCCGATCAAAAAACCGATCGCCTCACCGAACTCAACGTGATTGAGCAGGTAAGAAATCTTGCCAAAACAGGTATCGTTCAGCAGGCATGGAAAACACGCGAGTTGCACCTGCATGGCTGGGTATACGGCATCAACAGCGGACTTGTTACCGACCTCAGCGTGATCCACGACAGCAACGAAGACATTGATCCCATTTACCGGTTCAATCTTAAATAAAAAAATCCCGGTTTAACCAGTAATTAATGTGGTTGTTCAGTTTCCTTTTTTAATTTTGACCCCTGATCATTCAACATTATTAAAACAGGTAATACCCTATGAAAACCATTTTAATTACAGGAAGTACAAGCGGCATTGGCCTCGGCATTGCACGGGAGTTTGCTGCCAGCAAACAATACAATATTATTTTTAACGGTCTCGAAACCAATGGGCAGGAAATTGCCGAAGGGATCGGTAAGGAATTCGGCATCGCGGTGATGTTCAGCAACGCCAACATGCTCAAGCCTGAAGAGCTTCGAAAGATGGTTAGCGAGGGATTGTCGAAATTCGGCAAAATTGATGTGCTCATTAACAACGCGGGCATTCAGCATGTAGCGCCGATTGATGAGTTTCCCGACGAAAAGTGGAACGCCATTATCGGCATCAACCTGACCTCGGCTTTTTATTTATCGAAGGCGGTTTGGCCGGGCATGAAAGCCAACAGCTTTGGCAGGATCATCAACATCGCCTCGGCACACGGGCTGGTGGCATCTGAATTTAAAAGCGCTTATGTGGCCAGCAAACATGGCATTGTAGGATTTACAAAAACGCTTGGGCTCGAAGGCGCGCCATTCAACATCACCTGCAACGCCATCTGTCCCGGTTATGTAAAAACCCCCCTTGTAGAAAAACAGATCGGTGACCAGGCCAAAGTACACAACATGAGTCCTGAAGAAGTGGTGAATAAAGTTTTACTTTTAAAACAGGCGGTAAAAGAATTTGTGCCGGTAGAGATCTTAGGGCAAATGGCCCTGCTGCTGGCCTCCGATGGCGCATCCACTATAACGGGTACGGCCCTGCCAATCGACGGCGGCTGGAACGCACAATAAAATAACGTTCCCCTTATTGTTTAAGATTAACACTATTCTCCAAAAGGTATAAAGCAAAACTTTATACCTTTGTTGCTTTTTTTAAGATAGGCCCACATGAAAATACTTCTACAATATTTAAAACAACATAAACAACTACTCATCCTGGCACTGGTACTGGCCACGATCAACCAGTGCTTTTCACTCTGCGACTCAATTATTACCGGTAAGCTTATCAATAAATTCAGCGCGCCGCACTACGAAGCCGACGGCACCTATTATTGGCGCGTAGGCGCTTCCATGCATGATTTTATGCAAAACCTCGTTATATTTTCGCTGCTTTCCATCGGCGCGGCAATGGCTTCGAGGATCGCCAAAAACTTCCAGGATTACTTTACCAATATTGTGATCCAGCGTACAGGCGCGCAGATGTACACCGATGGTATCAAAAAGGCTTTATCGTTGCCATACAAAGATTTTGAAGACCAGCGCAGCGGTGAAACCCTGGGCAAACTCCAAAAAGTAAAATCAGATACCGAAAAATTCGTCAATCTTTTTATAAGCCTGATCTTTCAATCGCTCATCGGCATTATTTTTGTCTTTATTTATGCCATCAGCATTCACTGGCTGCTGGGTCCGCTTTACCTGGCCACGGTTCCTATCATCGCCAGCATCAGTTCATTTCTGGGAAAAAAGATTAAAAAAGTTTCAAAGGAGATCCTCGGTGAAACCACTGCCCTGGCTGGCGCAACTACCGAATCACTGCGTAACATTGAGCTTGTAAAAAGCCTGGGCTTAATAGAACAGGAAGAAAAAAGGCTCAACCGCACCACTTTAAAGATCCTTGGGCTTGAATTAAAAAAAGTACGTTTCATCCGCTCCCTGAGTTTCATACAGGGAACTACCGTTCACCTTGTGAGAACCACTCTGGTATTTGCGTTGTATTGTTTTGTTTTCGATGGTGTTATCAAGGTCGGCGACCTCATTACCCTCATGTTCTTCTCATTCTTTATTTTTAACCCGCTCCAGGAATTAGGAAACGTGATCGCTGTTTTTAATGAGACCAAAGTGAGCATGGATAATTTCGCCAGGCTTATCAATTCTTCGTCGGAAGCAGTACCCGTAAATCCATCGCATTTAGGGGAGATCAATGAGGTGTATTTTAAGAATCTGTCGTTTGGCCACAATGTAGCGAACGGGTACGCAGTTAAAAATATCAATATTAAAATCAGCAGCGGCGAAACCATCGCTTTTGTGGGACCAAGTGGCAGTGGAAAGACTACACTGGTAAAATTACTCCTGGGACTTTATAAACCCAACGAAGGCCAGGTTTTATACAACAATATAGAATCTACCGATATTAATTTAACTGAGTTGAGGATGCAACTGGGCCTTGTATCACAAGACTCGCAACTATTCAGTGGCACCATCAGGGATAACCTCCTGTTTGTAAAACCACAGGCCACCGATGATGAAATTCTTGCGGTGTTAAACAAAGCGGCCTGTCAGAATCTTTTGAAACGTGCGAGCAATGGCATTTTGACAACTATTGGCGAAGGCGGCATCAAACTGAGTGGCGGTGAAAAACAAAGGCTGTCCATCGCCAGGGCCCTGCTCAGAAATCCGAAATTACTCATCTTTGATGAAGCCACCTCTGCGCTTGACTCACTTACCGAAGAAGAAATTTCGGAAACCATCCGTGAACTCAGCGCCAGTAAATCACAGATCACCATTTTGATCGCGCACCGGCTATCGACCATTATGCATGCCGATAAAATTTATGTGCTTGAACAGGGTGAAATGATTGAGCACGGCAAACACGAGACCTTGCTGGCTGAAAAAGGACTGTACTATGCCATGTGGAGGCAACAGATTGGTGAAAGAAAAAAGGACCTTGTTTAAGTACCTGTTATTGTAAAACGCAGGTGATGGTGCCGTAAGCCAGTGAATTTTCGGCCCCGTTGCCATCGCACCATTTTTTAGCAGAACGCTTTGAGAATTTTGTCTCGGTGATAGCGTAAACTTCATTTGTGGACACTCTTGTACACACGCATTTATACTCCTTCCTGCAGCCCGTTAATACAAGAACAAGGATCACTCCCGCGAATATTTTTGTTAAACAATGATTAGCCATAGCCCTATGGATGGCATAAAGATAAAAAAATTTAAACAGCTGACCTACAAGACCAGCGGTCAAATATTTATTTGCAAGTTGATGTTTGCGATGGGGGCTTTAAACTGCATTTTTTATGCCTAATTAATCATTATAGGTCGGGTTCTGGTTACGTCTTGGATAGTGCGGTGGTAATCGGCGATTTGGTGCGAACCCGAATTTTTCGTTTAATGCGTTGTGGGTTTAGGCACCCAGCGAAAAATTCAGGTTGGCAAATCGCCTTGTCCCGATAGATATCGGGATTGTTACTTTCTTCATTAAGGAAGAAAGTAAGTTCTATAAAAATAAAAAAATAAGCTTCGACTGAGTCCGGTAAAATAGGTGATAAAGTCGCCTTGTTTATCCAGTGGATATAAAATTTATTACCTTTAATCTTCCTGACGAATTAAAAACCAACGCCATGATAAAATTCGCTTACACCATACTCTATGTAAAAGATGTTGAAAAATCAATTGATTTTTATGAAAGAGCCTTCGGCTTCAAACGGAAATTCATCGCGCCGGTAAACTCCTACGGTGAGCTTAACACAGGCGACACAACACTTTCATTTGCCTCTGTTGAACTGGCGAAGACCAATTTAAAGGATGGCTTTATCGAAAGCAGTAAGTCAAAAAAGCCTTTTGCCATTGAAATCGCTTTCACTACCGACGATGTGGAGGCCACTTACAAAAAAGCCATCAGGGAAGGTGCGATCGCTGAATCGCCGGCGAAATATAAACCACAGGGGCAAACCGTGGCCTATGTGAGAGACCCGGACGGGTTTTTGATCGAGATCTGCACCCCAATGGGCTAAGCCCCGGTTCGACTAAGCAACCCCGCTTATGTTGCCGGTGATAGGCTGCATCCTTCGGGGGCGCAATACGCACAATGGGTAAAACTGATACTGGAGGAAATCGACGATGTGATCAATGATATCGCACCGCAGGAAAACAAAAAAGAAATAAATTTTAATCTTTACCCGAACCCTGCCAGCGATCGCATTTATATATCGTGTAACGACAATTTTACCGGAAAAGTAAACCTGCAAATTTCTGATGTTAGTGGTCTCACCATTTTTAGTGAGCAGGTCGCCGCAAGTTCCTTTGCAGTTGACACAACCAGCCTTGCAGCCGGGGTTTACACGGTGACCATTTCCAAGGATGATTACAGAGCCGTTAAAAAACTGATAGTTCTGCCGCGATGAGTATACCGCGATGGTACAATGTTTAATCACTAACGCCCATAAAAAAAGCCGGTTCCAGGAACCGGCTTCTTATATCGATGCGTTAAGATCTGTTATCTTTCAATAATAATTTTTTTGTTCACTTTTACTCCTTCTTTTAAGCCGGTAATAAAATAAACACCGGTCGGCAGGTTGCTTACCGTTATTTCTTTGTTGTTATTTTCAGTAAGTTCAATTGTATTTACCACCTGGCCAAGGGCAT
>JAZKFC010000035.1:16900-45066 GCA_040386615.1 Bacteroidota bacterium | reverse complement strand
AGGTCTTTGTATTTGAGCTTGTACACATAAACATCCTCTTTGAGAGGCTCAGCGCCCTTGTTCTGTATACTGCCATCCCATCCTTTTGTATTGTCTTTGGTATGATAAATAGGAGCTCCCCAGCGGTTAAAGATCTCCATGTCGAAGGTCTTTGGATCGAGTCCAAATGCCGAGAACACCGGTAAAAAAGCGTCGTTCACCCCATCCAGGTTAGGGGTAAATGAGTTGGGAATAAATACGTTAAATTCAGGTTTTACCACAATGATGGCCGAGGCCTCGCTTACACAACCATCTTTGGTGGTAGCCGTTAAGGTCACCCTGTAATCGCCTGCCTTTGGAAAGATCACCATAGGGTTCACATCAGGGAGGGAATACATGTCTGCAATCTGCCACTGGTAGGTATTATTGCCTAAAACCTGGCTCTGGTTAATGAACTGAACATCGGGGTGGGCAATGGTGACCTCATCATAAGGTTCATAGCTAAAGAAGGCTTTGGGCAACTCAAAAACAGTGACCGCGTTTTGTAAAACTGCCTGGGTACTGCAGCCTATCTCATCCCAATAACTAAACACCACGCTATAGGTGCCCGGCGCGGTATAGGTATGGCTTACCGTTAATCCGCTCAATGGCTCAGAGCCGTCTCCCAGGGTCCAGCGACCGTGTCCTATGTTGGTATTAGGAGTATTGAAGACCACGTCCACCGGGGCACAGCCTTTTTCTACGTCCCTTACAATGGATACACTCGGAATATCGTTCACCCGGATGCGTACCGCGCTGCTGTCAGGACAAAGATCAGGGGTTTGAGACTGGGTGTAATAGGTAATGATATTACTGTTGCCAATGTTGGCAAAAACGGGGGTAAACATGCTGCCTGTAATACCAGGTCCTGCCCACGATCCTCCCGGATTCTGAACAATGCCGTTCAGGTCAATGGGCGCATCGTTTTTACAATAAGGTCCCGGATATTGTTTAAAGTCAGCTGAAATGAATTTCTCCACCTTTATCACTTGTTGGGCATAAGCCAGGCAAGGTCCGGCGCTTACGCTGTAATTAACGATATTATCACCAATAAGGCTATAGGCCGGATTAAAAAAGCCCAGTACATCTACTGCCGCTGTGTTATTACCAAACACACCTCCCAAAGGGGTTGCCTGTAGTTTAACGGGTGGCATTGAATTACAGAATGGACCAGCCTGTGCGATCACAGGAGCGGCCAGTGAATACACGTTCACAGCCAGGGCCTGTTGCGCGGGACATAAACCGCTCGGTATAGACCTGGTGCTGTACACCAGTGAGATCACACCCACAGAGGCATAAGCAGGGTTAAAACTCACACCCACAACACCTGGTCCTGACCATGTTCCGGTATTAGCCGGGTTCAATGGCAACAGGTTAACCAGCTGACCGCTGGTACACTGGTCGGGGATGGTGCCCGTAATGGTAGGGGGAACAAAAGCTTCCACGCTGATCATTCTTGAGCTGACCACATTACAGGTTTGGGTGCCAATGATGTATTGCACCACATTATTGCCTATAGCCCCAAAAGTAGGACTAAAGACCCCTGTTGAACTAAGGTAAGGTGCAGGAATAAATGAGCCGGTAGCCGGGCTGACACTTAACTGAAAAGGCGTATCGGCGGTACAAAACGGACCAACCTGGGTAATGGTAGGAGTGGCTGGGCTCAGTACCGAGATAGGTAATATCCGTTTATCAGGGCAAAGCGTAGGATCGGGAAAAGAAGTGGTTTGATAGGTTAAACTATAAACACCGGTAGTGTAGTTGGCCGGGTTAAATAGATTGCCTGTAATGGTAGCGTTAGACGGGGCTACCCAGGTACCCGCCACAGTGCCCGTAGGCAGGGTGGTGAGGTCAATGGTATTGGTGGTCACACACAGGTTTAAGGCATTTACCGAAAGTGCAGCTGAACGGAACCGGCTTACATGAAAGGTGCCCGATGAAGAAGCCACGCAGCTTCCCTGCCCGGCGGTATAAACAACAGTATTGTTACCACCGGTATTGTTGGCTGCAGCCGGAGTATAAAGTCCGCCTGGTAAAACACCTGTATTACCCGACCACACACCACCGATGGGTGAGGCTACCAAAGTAACCGGCACGTCGTTGGTACATTTTGCAGGGATATAAGCTATAACCGGTGAAGGCGGGTTAAAAACCGCAATGTTTGCAGTACTGGTGGCAGGACAAATATTAGGGAAAGGGGTAGATGGGTTATAATACATCAGTGTATAAGTGCCGGTTGGCACACCAGCCGGGGTAAAAGTATTGGCAGAGGTGTTCACCCCGCTCCACTGGCCGAGGGTATTGGCCACAATAGATCCAAGGTTAACAGGGGGGTCGCTTACACACCTGGGAGCCAAAGTGCCAGTGAGAGCAGCTGTTTGGTACTTCGCCAGGATAATGTTGCCTGTGGCGCTGGCGGTGCAACTGCCGACGGTAACGGAGTAAGACACCGGAATACTGCCATAAAATGTTGTGATATTCGGCGTAATGATACCATTGGAGCCAATAATAATGTTTCCATACCAGGTACCGCCAGGAGGTGTGGCGGTGGCGAAAGTACTCGATAAGGTGTTGCACATGGGTGCAGGCATGGTTAATGTGGGCGTCGCGGGATTGTGGATTACTACTTCCAAGGTGGTTGTAAGCGGGCAATTAAGAACCGTTGGTGTTACAACGATCGAATAAACAACAGTTGCCGTGGGCACGTTGGGAGCCAGGGGATAGGTGTTAATGATTGTGGCGGAATTAGTAGGACTTTGGGCAGAGACCGGCCCTGTCCATTGATAATTGTATTGCGAGGGGTTACCACTGTTGGCCACCACAAAAAATGATCCGTTCTGGCAAACTGTAGGGGAAAGCGGAGCCACCACATACTGAGGCAAAGGCACCACGACCACCGCTGTAGTGGCCTGACAGGTTGCGCCCGGAGAACCACAGGTACCACTTGGGGTGCTTCCCTGCAGGGTATAAACAGAAGTTCCCGGAATGTTGGTGACAACGTTCTGTAAATTGGTTGAACTATATCCTCCAGGTCCGGTCCAGGTATAAGAAGTCACGCCGGTTCCGGTGGTTGCAGATAATGTAGCTGTTCCACCAGGGCAAATTAACCCGCTGTTGCTGGCGGTAACAGAGCATAAGATGTTACAATTAGTAACTCCTGCACCGGGCGCACTGCCATTTGACTGGCTAAAGGTGATATTCTGTTGCGCGTTAGAAAAATTGGTGATCAGCATGACATAATATGCACCAGCCACCGCATTGGCAATAGTGCAGGTTTCGGTAGGTGCTCCAGAATAACTGCAACCGTTACTCGTAGGATTCTGGTAACCGGAGCCAGGTATCTGGTTGGCCGGTATCAGACTGTTACAAACGCCGGTAAGACAGGTGAAAGGACCCCAGGCGATAAAATCGATGTCCTGGTTGGCCGAGGACGACATGGAAATGGTAACAGGCCCCGCGTTTTGCATCTGGAAGAAAAACCAGGCAGGATTGGGTTGTGAACCCAGGCAACCGTAGTTGGGGCCTTGCTGAGCAGGAGGTGTATTCACACCCGCCGGAAAGTTCATCACGTTTCCGGTACAAAAAGGTGAGGCGTTAATACATTGAGAATTTCCCTGCGCGTAAGCACCAACGGATAGAACCAGCAGGCAAACTACCGCAAGAAATTTTTTCTGTGTGAAGCGCATCATCTAAATCTTAAAATCCAATACTCTTTTTTTCAAAAGGCCGGACCTTTATTTTCAAAGCAAAGATATAAGTTTTTGCGAACCAAAAGCAGGAAACTCACTCAGTATTAAAGGTATTTCACTAAGTATAATTTGTGTACCCGGGGAGGCAGGGCCAAAAATGGTTCGTTATCCGGTTAAATTGATCCCCTTTTTACACAAGCTGGATTTAGTCTTTGCGGCCACCAAATAACCTTAACAAAAACAGGAAAAGGTTGATGAAATCGAGGTACAAGGTTAAGGCGCCCATAATTCCCATTTTACTCATGGTGGTAGAATCACCGGCTCCCTGGCCCAGGGTCTTGATTTTCTGAACATCATATGCGGTGAGCCCGGTAAAAATAATTACGCCTAAAATGCTGATCATATAGTCCATTTTTGCGCTGTGCATAAACATATTGATCAATGATGCCACCACTATCCCTATCACGCCGATCATGAGAATACTGCCCATTTTTGTAAGGTCGGTCTTTGTAGTATAACCTGCTATGGCCATAATGGCGAACAAAGCGGTAGTGCTTAAAAACACCTTGGCGATAGAGCCAATGTTATAAATTGAAAAAATAAAGCTGAAACTGATGCCGTTAATGATTGAATAAGCGACAAAAAGCCCAATCAGCGCCGGGTACGACAGTTTCTGCAGGCCAAAACTTATTCCCATCACAAAGAGTAAGGGCGCAAACATCACCACATAAGCCAAAATAGTTGGTTTGGCGCCGCCATATTCTGTTGGCTCCAGCAACAACTGTGTTAGGCCTGGTACAAAGGCAAATAACATTGCCGACAATGAAGTGAGTAACATGGCCAGGGCCATCCACGAAAAAGAAGCTTTTAATAATTTATTTTCGCCAGTTACAGTTCCAAAATCAATTTTATTGAGATCGGTACTTCTTAAATTTTCCATTGATTAAATTTTTGCCAACAAATGTACGAAATTCCCCCGCTTAAAAGGGTTAACAATCATTAAAAATACAGGTCGCTTGTTTTGAGGCGGAGGTAGCGTAATACGGCCAGAAAGGCGCTGAACGCTGAGATAACAATACCAACCAGAATGATCCCCACAAATAAAATCAGGAGCACATTCTCATCCTGCAATTCGAGAAGGTCGGGGATAAAACGTGTGCTTACGATGAGAAATCCCGCTAACATTAAACCGGCAATGATACCCGCGATGATGCCCTGCCTGAACCCTTTGAGAATAAATGGCTTGCTGATAAAAGTACGCGTGGCTCCCACCAGGTACATGGTTCTGATCAAAAAACGCTGCGAATAAATAGAAAGCCGGATGGTATTATTGATAAGTGCGATGGCCACGATCAAAAGCGCGCAACTGAAAATCAGAATAAAAAAGGCAACCGCGCGGGTGTTTTTATTCAGGTTGTTGATCATCTCTTTTTGATAGACTACCTCTTTCACATATGGCTTTTGCAGGAGATCTTTTTCAATCACCTGCAAAGTATCGGTATTGGCATAATTTTCATCCAGCCTGATCTCCAAAGAATTGAGTAAAGGATTGTTTCCTAAAAAGGCCACAAAATCCTCGCCAAGGTCGGCCTTTAATTTTTCGGCCGCCTGTTCCTTGTTGATCAGGTTCACGCTTTTGGCAAACTTTGAATCGCTGATTTCCTGGATAAGCGCGTCGGTTTGCGCTGAAGTTGCCGTGTCTTTCAGGTACACCTGAAAGCCAACGTTTTCTTTAAAATGTTTTGAAAGTTTGTTGGCATTAATGATGAGCAGGCCAAGGGCCCCCAGCATAAATAAGACCAGCGAAAGGCTGATGATGACTGTAACGCCCGAAGTACGTAAATTTTTTTTTGTTAACCTGTCGCTCACTAAGTGTTATTGATGTACGAAGGTATTTTATAATTACCGGTTATTTGAGCTGTTGCCGGGGATTAATCAACAAAGGGATGTTGGTTTTCAGACCACCGAAATTTTGATTTCCAGCAGGAAGAGAACGATGAGAATAGCGCCAACCACAATGCGGTAAATACCAAAGGATTTGAAGCCGTATTTGTTTAAAAAACCGATGAAGGAGCGTATGGCCAGCATAGCTACGATAAAGGCTACCACGTTACCAAAAATCAATAATTTAATTTCATGGGCGTTGATCGTAACCCCCGTTTTATAAAAATCCAGCAGCTTTTTTGCCGTGGCAGCAAACATGGTGGGCACTGCCAGAAAAAATGAGAATTCAGCTGCTGCCTGCCTGGTGAGCCTTTGGGTAAGACCACCAATAATTGTGGAAGCACTTCGGCTTACGCCCGGAAACAGTGCCAGGCATTGAAAGACGCCGATCTTAAAAGCATCTGTGAACGTAATTTCTTCTTCTGTATGCTTAACAGGCTTTTTAAACCATTTATCAACGAACAACAAGATCACTCCACCTACAAACAAGGCCACCGCGACGCCAAACACGTTCTCGAGCTGCGCGTCGATCCAGTCGCCCAGCAAAATTCCGGCAATGGCACAGGGTATAAAGGCCACAAACAGTTTCAGATAAAAGTTCACCGACTTAAAGAACCTTTTAAAATATAACACCACCACACTTAAAATAGCGCCGAGTTGTATAGCCACCGTAAATAATTTTACAAATGGTGTGGGCTCCATCCCGAGAATGGCTGTTGCAATCATCATATGTCCGGTTGAGGACACGGGAAGGTATTCTGTGATTCCCTCTACAATAGCGATAATAAGCGCCTGGATATAAGTCATTTAGTTATTTGGGAAAAGGAATTTACCCGCGGTTGCAGAACCAGGGAACAAAAAAATTGTCGGAATTGTGTTTATGATTTTAAGGTTTCGGCCTCAGGTTTAGGGCGCCACATGATTGCAAAAATAATAGTGACAAAACCGATCAAACAGCAAACCGGTGCCAGAGTGATCCTTTGAAAATCGAAGATCGCCGGGTTAAACACATTCGGATCTTCGCTGCCACCGCCAATCATTAACAGGTAGCCAAGGCCGATAAAAAAAATACCGGCGAGTAACAGATAATAGTTCTTTTTGGTGAAGGTTGATTTCATATACTGATATTAAAAATTTTTAATTGTCAAATAGTCTTGCCTTGTTTTCTTCATTGGTGTTTGTGCTTTCGGGAACATGGCTGGTTCATATTTACAAATGTAATGATTTCGAATTAATCCCTTTTTATAATTTTTTAAAAAAAGTGTGCGGGTTTATTGCGACGACCCGCCATGTATATTAAACCGTCTCAGGTAAGATACAACTTTTTGAGTTAAATCGGCTTCCTGCCAATGCCCATTCATATGGTTTTTTTTCGTAATATTGTTCTCTTAAATTATGGCAAAAGTAGCATTAATAACGGGTGTAACCGGACAGGACGGGGCCTACCTCGCTGAACTATTGTTGAGCAAAGGATACGTGGTGCATGGTATCAAACGGCGCAGTTCGATGTTTAATACCGACAGGATTGATCACCTTTACCAGGATCAGCACGAAAAAAACGTAAATTTTATTCTGCATTACGGCGATTTAACCGACAGCACTAACCTGATCAGGATTGTGCAGGAAGTGCAGCCGGATGAGATCTATAACCTGGCTGCTCAAAGCCACGTGAAGGTGAGTTTTGAAACACCGGAATATACCGCGAATTCAGATGCCCTGGGCACCCTGAGGATTCTCGAAGCAATCCGTATTCTGCGACTTGAAAAGAAAACCCGCTTTTACCAGGCCTCCACATCTGAATTATATGGTTTGGTACAGGAAGTGCCGCAAAAAGAAACCACGCCTTTTTATCCGCGCAGTCCATACGGCGTTGCCAAACTGTATGGTTTCTGGATCACCAAAAACTACCGTGAAGCATACGGCATGTATGCCTGCAACGGGATCTTATTCAACCACGAAAGTCCGCTGAGAGGCGAAACCTTTGTAACCCGCAAAATTACAAGGGGGGTTGCCAAGATCAGCCTGGGCATGCAGGACAAGTTATTTATGGGAAACATTGATTCGGAGCGCGACTGGGGTCATGCGAAAGATTATGTTGAGGGCATGTGGCGTATGCTGCAGCAGGATGAGGCCGATGATTTTGTACTGGCAACAGGCGTTAAAATTACTGTACGCGACTTTATCAATATGGCTTTTGCCGAAGTTGGCATCACCCTGAAATGGGAAGGTAAAGCAGAGCATGAAAAAGGAATGGATGTAAAGACAGGAAAAGTACTGGTTGAAATAGATCCAAAATATTACAGGCCTGCAGAAGTTGAATTGCTGGTTGGAGACGCCACAAAAGCCAAAACAAAATTAGGCTGGACACCTAAATACACCGTTGAGACGCTCTGTAAGGAAATGGTACAGGCGGATCTTGAATTATTCAGGCGCGATAAATATTTAATGGAAGGCGGGCACAAAGTGTTAAACTATAAAGAATAAATTACCCGTTTCAGCTTTGTTCACCTGGAAACTGGCGTTGCCGGATGCCATCATAAAATTTTTTTCGAAAACCTTGTTTAATGTGATTTAAATAATGAAATCAGATTCAAAAATATACATTGCGGGCCACCGGGGCATGGTAGGTTCGGCCATTTTAAGAAATCTTCAAAACCGGGGCTTCACTAATTTTATTTTAAAAACATCTGAAGAAGTTGATCTCAGAAATCAACAGCAGGTGGCCGAGTTTTTTGAAAAGGAAAAACCCGATTTTGTTTTTTTAGCCGCCGCCAAGGTAGGGGGCATTCAGGCAAACAACGTTTACAGGGCAGATTTTTTGTATGACAACCTGATGATCGAAAGCAACATCATTCACGCTGCCTTTGTAAATAAAGTCACCAAACTGTTGTTTTTGGGCTCTTCATGCATCTATCCGAAAATGGCGCCGCAACCATTGAAAGAAGAATATTTACTGAGCGGATTGCTGGAGGACACTAATGAGCCATACGCCATCGCAAAAATAGCGGGCATTAAACTATGCGAAAGTTACCGCAGGCAACACGGGTGTAATTTTATTTCGGTAATGCCAACTAATCTGTACGGACCCAACGATAATTATAATTTAAATAACTCGCATGTACTTCCGGCGCTGATCAGAAAGTTTCATGAGGCAAAACAAAACAACGCTGCTTCTGTGGAAATGTGGGGCACGGGTTCTCCTTTACGCGAGTTTTTGCATTCTGATGATATGGCCGACGCCTGTGTTTATTTAATGCAGAATTACAACGGCGAGCAACATGTTAATATTGGCACCGGGGTTGATCTTACCATAAAGGATCTTGCCCTGATGATCAAAAAAATAGTTGGGTACAGTGGGGAAATAAAACACGACCTGAGTAAACCCGACGGGACGCCGAGAAAATTAATGGATGTATCATTCCTGCACAAGTTAGGCTGGAAACACAAGATTGATCTTGAGGAGGGAATTAAACTCGTGTACGAAGATTTTAAGAAAAAGGAAAATGTAAAAGTCTGGTAATTGCGAGATTTGTTTCAGAACTAACCTTCAACATACAACCGATATTTGATTGCTAAAAAAAATATTTTCTTTTGTACGGCAATTTGTATCCTGGTATTTCAGACTTCATTAGCGCAATTTTATAATTTACCCGGCGATTATTCGTTTTCGCTTCTCACCGAAAAAAAGCTGGCAATAAAGGACTCGGCCGTTCATGCCGGCATCAAACCCTACATTCATTTTTTTTCAGACAAATATGTGCATGTACCCGACAGTCACAGGTTGTTTAAGTATATCAGTGACGACGCGGCCATAGACCTTGTCTTTTATAAGCATCTTATTGCCGTAGAGCCAAAAAAAGAAAATTTTAAACTGAGGTTAGATCCTGTTTTAAACATTGAGCCCGGGAAAGATCTGGCGGCATCAGGCGATAAAATCCTGTACACCAACACACGCGGTTTTATAGCGAGCGGCTACATTGGCAATAACTTTTATTTTGAAACCCTGTTGGCCGAGAACCAGTCCATGTTCCCGTATTACATAGATCTTAACGTAAAAAGCACTTCTGTGGTGCCCGGGCAGGGCCGCTGGAAGGCATTTAAAGTAACGGGGTATGATTACGCTTTTTCCTCGGGATTTGTTTCGATACAGGCGCTTAAAAATTTAAATATACAGTTGGGGCATGGTAAACAAAAAATAGGCAACGGTTACCGTTCATTGTTGTTAAGCGACAATGCCTTCAATTATCCTTACGCCCGTATCACGCAGCAGTGGTTTAAGGGAAGAGTTCAATACAATAACATCTACGCAGTTTTAATGAATTTAGAACCTGCTGCCGCAAAACAAAACCCGAATACAGAACGGCTTTACCAGAAAAAGGCAGCCGCCTTTCAGTACCTGAGCGTAAATGTTACAAAATCGATCAACGTAGGTTTTTTCCAGGGGCTGATCTGGCAGGCCGGTGATGCCAGGAACCAGCAGCACCTCGACTGGCAGTATTTTAACCCGGTGATCTACACCAATCTACTGAGTTACCAGCTCAATAACAGGAATAACATTTTGATAGGCGCTGATTTAAAAATAAAACTCAGCAACACATTTAACGTTTACGGGCAGTTGATGGCCGATGACCTCAACAACAGCCTGAATAAGGGTAACGGATGGGGTATTCAGGGCGGCTTTAATTACTTTAATGGCTTTGGCGTTAAGAATCTTTTTCTGCAGGGGGAGATCAATTTTACAAGTGAAACCAGTTACCTGAGTCCTCTTGGGAGTGCTACAAACCAGTCATACTCCCATTACAATCAAAATCTGGCCTCGGTGCCCTTTGGGGGAAAGGAACTGCTTTTTATGGCTGATTACAAATGGAAAAGATGTTTTGTGAACCTGAAGTACAATTTCCAGGTGTACCAGAACTTTTATGCCTTAAACCCATATAATACCAGTTTATACAGCGCCAAAATAGGCTACCTTATCAACGAGGCGTATAATTTAAATATACACATAGGAATCAACTATAGAATGCAAAATTTTTATACCTTTAATCCTTCAAAAAAACTGGAAACAAATTACATTTATATAGGCTTAAAAACCAACCTGTATAATTTGTATTACGACTTTTAGATGGCCGCGCTTATTTTAGTATTCTTAACCGCTTTTGTAGTAGTGCTCTACTCAACTCCTGCATTAATAAAAGTGGCGGTTTTAAAGCGACTCATCGACACACCTACCGAAGACAGAAAGATCCACAAACGTTCGGTTCCCACCATTGGCGGGATCATCATATACGCCGGAACGCTTTTCGCATACGCCTTGTGGTACAATATAGACGACATGATCTATTATGACAAGATCCTTGAGTCGGTAAAGGAATTCAAACTGATCATTGCCACCAGCCTCATTTTGTTTTTTGTGGGTGTAAAGGATGATATCATTGGAACTGCAGCTGTAAAAAAATTATTCGCGCACATTGTGGTGGCTTTGATCCTTGTATTAATGGGCGATATACGCATCACGGGCCTGCATGGCATTTTCGGGGTTTACGACATTCCTTACTGGGGAAGCGTTTTTATTTCGATTTTTACATACGTGGTTGTTGTGAACTCTTTTAACCTGATTGACGGTGTTGACGGTCTGGCCGCCGGCATTGGTTTTCTGAGCTCCTGTGCCTTCGGTATCTGGTTTGTTTTTGCCAATGAATTCCCGTACGCGGCCCTGGCATTCTCGCTGGCGGGCGCCCTTCTCGGTTTTTTGATATTTAATTTTTCACCCGCCAAGATCTTTATGGGAGACTCGGGGTCGCTGGTGATAGGTATGTTTATTTGTGTGCTGGCTATTAAAATGATAGAATACCCTATTCAACAACTGGATTCGATATGGGTGCGGATCAGCAAACCCGTTTTCGCCATTTCCACACTGGCCTATCCGTTAATGGACACCTTACGCGTTTTTATTATCAGGGCCGTGAAGGGGCAGTCGCCGTTTAACGCCGACAGAAACCACATTCATCACAAACTGATAGATTGTCAGTTTGGGCATGTAAAGACGGTGATCATTATCTATTTGTTTTCTGTGATCATTGTTGGCATGTCGTTGATCACTTACTTTCTTAATGCGCCCACCTATGGCCTCTTAATTGTTATTGGCATAGGCATGATTTTTCTTTTTATGGTCATCTCATTAAACAAAAAGAAAACCAGGATCCAGTCGAAGGATTAGTTCTGCCCAACCGGCTCCTCTATAACTAAACCTGAAAATTTACCGCTAGTGTAAGATTTTATTTTAAGCCTTAGTTCAATAAATAATTTAAGTAATTTTATTTCATGAAAAAATTAATTTTTTTAACGGCGCTGGCCTTCGCTTTCAACGCAAACGCGCAAACCGCCTGGGATCTGCAACAATGCATCAAGTACGCGCTTGATCACAATATCGCCTTAAAACAATCAGCCATCAATAACGAGATCAATAAGAACAACAAAGTTCAGAGTGAGGCTCAGCTCTTGCCAACGCTAAATATGGGCGCATCCAACACCTATAATTTCGGGAAAACCATCGACAGGTTCACCAATACATTTGCTACCAGCCAGGTGCTCTCGCAGAATTTTTTCCTTACAAGCGGCGTGGTACTATGGAGCGGATTAAGCCAGGTAAATACGATAAAGGCGAATGAATATAATTACTTAAGCGGGGTTGAAAATTTAAAACAGCAACAATACGATCTTTCATTAAGCGTGGCCAACGCGTACATAGGCGTGATATTTGCCGAGGAGCTGACAAAAATTTCGGTGAACCAGTACGACATCACGAGGGAGCAGTTGGACCGCACGCAGAAACTGGTAAGCGCGGGCGCGGCCGCAAAAAGTGTTGAGTATGATATAAAAGCGCAATTGGCCAATGAGCAGGTAAATGTAACAGTGGCTGAAAACAATTACCAGATCTCGCTTTTGAATTTGCGACAGTTGATGAATTTCGACAGTATCGGTAACTTTTCTGTTGTTCGTCCGGAAATTAGTATAGGCGAAGGACAGTTACTTGACAACAATGTACAAAGCACTTATGAACTCGGTTTAAAAACACAGCCAAGCATAAAACGCGGAGAATATTCAATTTTAAGTGCTGAAAAAATCGTAGCGGCAAACCGTGGAAGAGTGAGTCCCACCCTGAGTTTTAACGCTACCCTTGGTACCGGCACCTCGGGGCTCGCTATAGACGTTCTTGGTTATAACATGGGTTACAGGGTGTCGGGTATCACCAGCGGAGGCGACACTGTATATTCTCCGGCCCCTGAAGCCATCACACGGAAAACCCCTTTCGCAGATCAGTTTAAAAACAATGTGAACAAAAGTTTCGGGTTTACACTCAGTGTTCCCATATTCAACGGTCTTCAAACACACACTGCCGTAAAAAATGCAAAACTCAACGCGCTGAACGCCAAATACGCCCAGGATATCAATAAACAAAATCTCTATAAAAATATCGCGCAGGCATACGTAAATGCCAAGGCTGCCTTAAACAAATACAACGCCAGCCAGCTAAGTGTTGACGCGGCCAATGAATCATTTAAATACGCCCAACAAAAATTCAATGCTGGTGTAATCAGCGCCTTTGACTTCAGTACATCAAAAAACAGGCTCTTTGCCGCTGAAAGTAACCTGCTGCAGGCCAAGTACGATTATGTTTTTAAACTGAAAGTGCTGGATTATTATCAGGGTAAACCTTTGGGATTTTAGAAGCCGTCTCAATACCGAACAAATCGCCTGAAACCTATTTTTAAGATGGCTCCTGATCTTTTTTGACACGCGCTTTAAAGATCAGCCTCAACACAGGCAGTGCCGTGAGTATAATCAGGGCGATAAAAATATAGCCCATATAGTCGGTTATCTGCGGAAATATCTGAACAAGGAAATACCCTACCGCAGTGAGGCTCACGATCCAGGCAATGGCGCCAGCCACGTTAAAGACCATAAAAACAAAAAAATCTATTTTGATAACGCCAGCTATTACCGGTGCAAAGGTTCTTACCACCGGTAAAAACCTGGCAAGAATAAGGGTTACATTGCCGCCGTACTTGTCATAATAGTTTTTTGTTGCGTCGAGGTGTCTTCTTTTAAAAAAGAAACTGTCTTTCCGCGAATACAGTTTGTCGCCAGCCACTCTTCCAAACCAGTACCCCGATATGTTTCCAAGCACTGCGGCAAGCACCATCATGGTAACCAGGCCCAGGTAATTAAGCTGGATCAGATCGGGCCTTGCTTTGCACAATATGCCGGCCAGTAAGATGAGGTTGTCTCCCGGTAAAAAAAAACCAACCAACAAACCTGTTTCGGCGAAAATAACAAACAGCAATAACCACAAACCACCATACTGAATGATGCTATTGGGGTCGGTGAGCTGTTTAAGAAAATCCCACATGGTTAGGGTGCTAAAATTGTTTTTCCCCTGGCGGCCATGGAGGACCTGATGTTATCCTCGGTGCCTTTAGGGATTGAATGGATCAGTTTGCGGGTATACTCGTTTTTTGGATTGTTGTAAATTTCATCGGCATCACCCATTTCAACAATTTTTCCTTTTTGCATCACAATCATCCGATCGCTCATAAATTTTACAACACTCAGGTCGTGACTGATAAAAATATAAGTGAATTTAAATTCGGCCTTTAACTCGTTGAGGAGGTTTAAAACCTGGGCCTGCACACTCACATCGAGGGCACTTACACTTTCGTCGCAGATAATAAATTTAGGGTTTAAGGCCAGGGCCCGCGCGATGCAGATGCGCTGGCGTTGTCCACCGCTGAACTCGTGCGGATAACGGTTGTAGTGCTTTTCCTCCAGGCCAACGCGTTTGAGCAGGGCAATTACCTTTGCTTTTCTTTCCTTATCCGAATTTAATATATTGTGGATCTGCATGGGCTCATGAATAGCGTTGCCCACCGTGATCCTCGGATTGAGTGAGGAATAGGGATCCTGGAAAATGATCTGCATGTCTTTACGGTGCTTCCTGAAATCTCTTTCTTTCATTTTTACCAGGTCTTCTCCCCAATACAATACTTCGCCGCCGACACCCTGAGTTAATTTTAATATGGTTCTTCCAAGTGTTGACTTACCGCAGCCGCTTTCGCCAACCAGGCCCAGTGTTTCGCCTTCGTACACATCGAAACTCACATCGTCTACCGCTTTGGTGTAACTGAGAATTTTTCCGAACATGGTTTTTTGTGAAGGAAACCAGGTTCTCACGTTTTTGAGTTCAAGGATCTTGCCGCGCTTATAAATTTCTGCCAGGTTTGACTGCCTTTCCTCAGCAGTTACAGCCATATTCTTTAAAATGTCGTTTGCTGTAACGCTGGACTCAGTGATCTCGCCATTCTCTGCGCGGGTCATAAAATCACTCACTACGGGCAGGCGTTTTACCCTGATATCAAGCGGGGGCCGACAGGCCAATAAACTTTTTGTATATGGGTGCCTTGGATTTGAAAAAATTTCCAGCACTGGTCCCTGTTCCACAACCTTGCCTTTATACATCACCACCACAGAATCGGCCAGCTCAGCTATCACACCGAGGTCATGGGTGATAAACAAAATGCCCATATTGTATTCACGTTGCAGTTTCTGCATCAGTTCAAGAATTGTTTTCTGAACTGTAACATCCAGGGCTGTTGTTGGCTCATCGGCGATTAATACCCTTGGCCGGCAACACATGGCCATTGCTATCATTACCCTTTGTTTCTGGCCGCCAGAGAGTTGATGCGGGTACCTGTCGAGCATCGCTTCAGGTGTTGGCAGCTGCACTTCTTTAAAAAGAGAAATTACTGCTTCGCGGGCCGCCTTACGGGAACTTATTTGGTGAAGGAGGATAGATTCCATCACCTGGTCGCCACATTTCATTACCGGGTTGAGCGATGTCATGGGCTCCTGGAAGATCATGGCAATTTCGTTGCCGCGGTATTTCCGCATTTCGGAATCAGGAAGTTTAACCAGGTCGAGGGGTCCACTGTTTTTTGTATGATAAATAATTTCGCCACCGGTAATTTTACCCGGGGGGTTGGGGATCAGCCGCATCACCGACAAAGAGGTCACCGACTTGCCCGAACCGCTTTCTCCAACGATGCCTATGGTTTCACCAGCGTTTAAAACAAATGAAACATCATTCACTGCCTTCACAGATTCACGGTCGGTCTTAAACTGCGTGACCAGGTTTCTTACTTCCAGCAAGGGCTGCTTGTCCATAATTTTTGCACAAATAGTACCGGTTCAAGATAATAAATAAATTCAAGTCACGTTGATAGGTTTGGAATTAATAATCCGAAGGCGCATGTTTAAAAAAATTCTCCACTTTATATGCCTGTTTCTGTTGCCTTTAAAAGTGTTTTCACAGCAAACCGACAAATTGAGTTTTGAAACCGGCCTGGTGTTTAATAAATATTTTCCCAAAGAAAAATCACAATTCAAAAACGATCCCCTTAATTATTTCTTCAAAATTGAGTACGCGGGCAAAACACTTGCGAGGGATCGCTGGAGCCTGTTCATTCCCATGGGAATTTGTTATTCCTATTACGCGGTAGACTACGCGCCAGGGCACGGGGGGAGCAGTATCGGCGCACAGACCGGCAATGTGTATCATTACTTTACTGTATTTGTAGGTCCTCAGCTTCAATACGAACGGAAGCGCCTTCGTTTTTGCGGCGCGCTCTTTATCAATAACAGGTATGTGAGTTCGCGTTTTCTGGGCCTCTGCAGGGTGGATAAAAGACTGTGGATTGGACCCGCTTTTGAAATATTTTATTACGACATTATATACTCTGTAGATGAATTTAGAAACAGGAAACATATTCATAATTACCAGAAAGGTAACTTCTTTGGTCTTAACGGCAGCGCTATAAGAATCAACCCTGGTGTGAAGCTGCTGTTCGACCTGAGATATTAGGCCAGTTTAAAACAAATGTATTTGATGTCTTCGCCTTTTTCTGTAAACAATTTTTCGTAATAGGTTTTAATTGTCACCAATTCCTGTCTGTCGGCCGGGCAATTGTTATAAAGGTTATTGGTGTGCCATAACAGCGGCAGTTTATTCTCTGCAATCACTTCAAGCGTGTACTCATAAAAGCCAGTGCTGTCGGTCTTTAAATGCACCAGTCCGCCCGGCTTCAGGAATTTGCGGTACCGGTCTAAAAATATTTTATTGGTAAGGCGCTGTTTGGCCCGCGGTTTCTGAGGCTGCGGATCAGGAAATGTGATCCAGATCTCGTCTACTTCATTTTCAGAAAAACAATGGTCTATAAAATCGATCCTTGTTCTTAAAAAGCCAACATTCTGCAGATCATCTTCAATGGCCTGTTTTGCACCCACCCAAATGCGGTTTCCCTTTATGTCGACCCCCACATAATTTTTTTCAGGATGTTTCGTGGCCAGGCCAATGGTATACTCGCCTTTCCCGCAGCCCAGTTCAAGGATCAGCGGCTGCTCATTCATGAAATATTCTGTTCGCCATTTTCCCTTTAAAGCAAAGCCTTTACTGATATTTTCGAAGAACAGGGTGAAACAATTTTTAAAAGAATCGAATTCTGCGAATTTTTCTAGTTTACTGGGCATTTTTAATTAAAATCTGTTGTTAGTTAATGAGCTCTCTATTATTCTGCAGTTCATATAATTTTTTGAATTTACTGTCTTTGTCGAGCAGGTCGGCCACAGACCCTTCCTCGATGATCTCTCCGTTTTCAAACACAAAGATCCTGTCAACATGCTTAATAGTTGATAACCTGTGGGCGATGATCACGGAAGTCCGGCCTTCGGAGATCTTTTCAACGGCCTGCTGGATCAGCATCTCGGTTTGTGTATCAATGGTTGCCGTTGCTTCGTCGAGAATAAAAACCGCCGGTTGATAAACAAAGGCCCTGATAAAAGCGATCAATTGCCGTTGGCCTGCCGACAAGCTTTGCCCGCGTTCGGTGACATGGTATTGAAAACCGCCGGGCAACGATAAAATATAATCATACAGGCCTATTCGCTTTGTTGCCTCCATGACTTCTTCTGTTTTAATGTCGGGGTTGCTTAAAGTAATATTGTTCAGGATGGTGTCGTTGAACAGGTAAACGTCCTGTAGCACTACGCCGGTATTCCTCCTGAGTGTAGTTAATTCAAAATCCCTGATCTCCGCGCCGTCAATCAGGATCTGCCCTTTGTCGTATTCGTAGAAACGGCTCAGTAAATTAATGATGGTTGATTTGCCGGCGCCGGTAGCACCCACCAGGGCCACTGTGTGGCCGGCTTTAATTTTAAACGACACGTTTTTCAGAACAAAATGATCTTTCCTGTAGGCAAACCAAACGTTTTTAAACTCTATTTGCTCTTTTACACCGGTGAATTTCAAACTGCCTTTGTCTGAAATGATCTCATTGGTATCAAGTACTTTAAATACCCGTTCGGCCGATACAATGCCCATTTGTAAGGTGTTTAAGCGGTCAGCCAGCATTCTTATCGGGCGGAACATCATGTTTACCATCATGATAAAAAATGTAATATCGCCCAGGTTAATGTCGTACGCGTTTCCCTTAACCCCCGCGAACCAGATGATGAGCGCGATTGAGAATGAAGATAAAATTTCGACAACGGGAAAAAACACTGAATAATAAAAAATTGATTTGATGTTTGCTGTCCGGTGCTGGCGGTTTATTTCCTTAAATTTTTCAAACTCGCGTTGTTCCCGGTTAAAGAGCTGTACCAGGCGCATACCGGTGATGTGCTCCTGTGTAAAAGTGTTGAGCGCGGCCACTGCGTTTCTTACCATGGTAAATGTTTTTTTAACACCCCGTTTGAACAATGCCGTAGCAACAAATAATAATGGAATGGTACTCAGGGCTAAAAAAGCCAGTATCCAGTTTTTTATGAACATCACCGCAATAAAGGTGGCAAGCATCAACAGGTCTCCTGCTATCACTATAAATCCCTGTGAAAAGACATCACTCAGGCTTTCAATATCCGACACAGCCCTGGTTACCAGAGTGCCCACAGGTGAGTTGTCGAAATAAGTGTTTTTTAAATGTAAAATGTGTTTATAAACCTGGTTGCGCAGGTCGCGTACAATATTCTGTCCAAGCAGGTTGGTGATTCGTAAATTGATGACCTGGCAAAATGCCTCGAACAGTAAAAAAAACAATATTACAAGGCAAATGGTATTTAAACCCGGCAAACTTCTCTGGTCTACCACAAAATCGTTTAAGGCGCGGCTGATGAGCAGTGGCCTCACAATGGCGAGTGCTGCCAGCAGCATCGTTATCAATAGCGAGCCAAAAAAAAGGGCGCGGTATTTTTTAGTGTAAGCAAGGATCCGTTTAATTAATCCTAAATTAAGGCCTTTATTTTTCTGGGGTTCACTCACTGAAAATTTCTTTAGGGTATTTAATTGCAACGAGAAACAGCGCGTGAGGTGGCACGTTACTACCAGCCATTTTCCTGTCTCTGGCTTCAATAATTTTTTTAAAATCGGCCAGACTTATTTTATTTCTGCCAACCAAAAGCAGGGTCCCTACTATGGCTCTCACCATGCCGCGCAGGAACCTGTCGGCGCTTATTGTAAAGCGCCACTGCCCTACGTTGCTTTGTTGCCAAACCGCTTTTGTGATCGTGCAAATATTGGTTTTGGTCTGCGCATGCAGTTTACTGAAACTGGTAAAGTCGTTGTAATCTAAAAGGTAAGACGCCGCTTTGTTCATCAGCTCAAAATCAAGTTCTCCGTACACGTAATGACTGAAAGTTTCGATAAAAGGATCTTTCTGCCGGTGGATGTGATAATAATATACTCGTTGCGTGGCGTTGAACCGGGCATGCGCGTTGTACAAAACGGGGTGTATGTCCTGCACCGAAATTTCAGCTGGCAAAACATTATTGAATTTGTAGATCCACTGCTTTTTATTGCCCACCAGGTCATTACAATCGGAGTCGAAATGTGCAATAAAATCCTTCGCATTTACCCCCGCATCGGTTCTTCCACAACCCACCAGTTCAATTTTTTCCTGCAGTATCATCGACAATTTTTCTTCCATTACCTGCTGTACGGTATTGGGTGTGTTGTCCTGGCTTTGCCAGCCATTGTAGCTGGTGCCATTGTATGATAACTTTAAAAAATACCGGGACATTCGACAAAGATAGGGTTTTAATGATTTTGATAAAATATCTTTGGTCGCCGATGCCGTGTTTTTGTGATTTGTATGGCACCCTGGAGCCATCTTAATTTTTAAACCCTGATTGTTTTTAGTTACTTTTACAGCCCTGTTATGACAAAGATCAAAAAGAATTTTGTGCTTGAAAACCTTGAGGTGGTAGATATCAGCACCGAAGGAAAAGCCATCGCCAAGAATGAGGGCCTGGTGGTTTTTATTGAAGGCGCCGTACCCGGTGATGTGGTGGATGTAATGGTTCACCGCAAAAAAAACAATTTCGCTGAGGCCAGGGTTCAAACCATCAAAAAATTATCGGAGCACAGGGTAACACCTGTTTGTGAGCATTTTGGCACCTGTGGCGGCTGCAAGTGGCAAAACCTTGGTTATGAAACACAGTTGGGCTTTAAGCAAAAATATGTATTCGACGCTTTCACCAGAATCGGCAAGCTCACTTTCCCTGAGATACTGCCTATAAAAGGAAACAAGGCTGCCTATTTTTACAGGAATAAACTGGAGTTTTCATTTTCGAACAAAAAATGGCTCACCACCGAGGAGATCAGTTCCATTGAACCCATAGAACGAAAGGACGCGCTGGGCTTTCATATCCCGGGCATGTTTGACAAAATTCTTGACATAAACAATTGTTACCTGCAGCCTGAGCCCAGCAATTCTATCAGGAACAGCGTGAGAGAATACGCGCTTAAAAACAAACTTACCTTTTTCGATATCAGGAATAAAGGCGGCCTGCTCCGCACGCTGATGATAAGAACGACCAGTACCGGCGAAATTATGGTGGTAGTGTCGGTCTTCGAATGGCTCGAACAGGAGTTGTTTGCCCTCCTTGCCCATTTAAAAGAGCATTTCCCGCAGATTACCTGCCTGCAGTATGTGCACAACGACAAAGGCAACGACACTTTTTTTGGCCTTGACATCAAAACCTATTATGGCCGTGATCACATTCTCGAGGAAATGGAAGGCCTCAAATTCAAGATCAGCGCCAAATCCTTTTACCAGACTAATTCTGAGCAGGCCCATGAACTTTATAAAATCACAAGAGATTTTGCGGGGCTCAGCGGAAACGAAATTGTTTATGACCTATACACAGGCACCGGTACAATTGCCAATTTTGTTGCGCGCCAGGCAAAGAAGGTGGTAGGTGTTGAATACGTAGAAGATGCGATCAAAGATGCCGTTGAAAATTCGGCTGCCAACGGCATAAATAATACCATTTTCTTTTCGGGAGACATGAAGGATGTTTTGAACGCCGATTTTATTAAGACCCACGGAAAACCTGATGTAATCATTACCGACCCACCCCGCGCCGGCATGCATGAAGATGTTGTGAAAGTTATACTTCAGGCGCTTCCAAAAAAGGTGGTTTATGTGAGTTGTAACCCAAGCACCCAGGCCAGGGATCTGGCCCTGATGGAGCATCTATATAAAGTGGTGAAAGTTCAACCTGTAGATATGTTTCCCCAAACTGCGCATGTTGAAAACGTGGTTTTGCTGGAACTAAATGGTTCATAATACCTAAGCACCTCGTTTTCATGATTTTGGCACAATGTTTTAATGAACAGCATTAAAACATATAAAACCATGAAAAAAATTACCCTCATTGCCGTCATCAGCCTGATCGGCTTTTGCTCGTGTAAAAAAGAAAGAACATGCACCTGTACATACATAGATGACAATGGCTCGGCTACTGTTTATACTGTTAAATACACAAAAATAAACAAACGTGAAGCTAAAGATGCCTGCTCTAACAGCTCATCAACCGTTACCTACGGTAGTAGCACAAGCAGCACCAAACGTGATTGTAAATTAAGTTAATCTTTAAAAATTCCAAAATGAAAAAATATATTTTACCCATAGCAGTAATTGCTTTATTGTCTTCTTGCCGTAAAGACAGAACCTGTACCTGTACCTATACGCAAACAACTAATGGCACTGGCTACAGTGGTACTGGTGCGCAGGTTGTAGGACATTCAACCAAAAGAGAGGCAAAGAGAATAGCCGATTGTTACTCATACAAACAAACAGAAACTGAAACCATCAAAGGCACAGTGTACGTTACTGAAACCGTAGCAGAGTGTAAATTAAAATAATCGCTGAGACACCTTTAAAAGTCCGCCTTTGAATTCAAAGGCGGACTTTTTGTTTTCAACCCGTTTTATCAGCTATCATAGTCTGTAAATTTGCTTATTTTTGTATTTTACATTGAATATGCTCGAAAAAATAGATAAGTTGCTGGAAGAAGTGGATGCTTTTGCGGCACAGACCAAGGAACAGGTTGAAGAATACCGTATCAAATGGCTGAGTAAAAAAGGAGAAGTAAGCGCATTATTCGATGACTTTAAAAATGTACCATCGGAAATAAAAAAAGAGGTTGGCCAAAAACTCAATCAATTAAAAAACAGGGCGCAGGATAAGATCAATGTTTTAAAAGAATCTTTTTCGGCCGAGGATGATGAAAACGCAAAACAGGTTACAGATTTGAGTTTGCCGGGATACCCTACATTAAACAACGGCAGCCGCCATCCCATTACCCTTGTAAAAAACCAGATCATTGAGATCTTTTCGCGCATAGGTTTTACCGTGAGCGACGGCAACGAGATTGAAGACGATTGGCACAATTTTACTGCTTTAAACACACCCGAAAATCATCCGGCCCGTGATATGCAGGATACCTTTTATGTAAGTCTCAATCCAGAGATGGTTTTACGCACGCAAACTTCCAGCGTGCAGGTGCATGTGATGCAAAATACCAAACCGCCCATTCGTACTATTTCACCGGGGCGCGTATACAGGAACGAGGCCATCAGCGCGCGCGCGCATTGCCAGTTTCACCAGGTAGAAGGTTTATACATTGATGAAAAAGTGTCGTTCGCTGATCTTAAACAAACCCTGTTGTATTTTGCCAAAGAGATGTTTGGAAAAGACACAAAAATAAGAATGCGGCCGAGCTATTTTCCATTCACCGAACCAAGCGCCGAAGTAGATGTTACCTGTTCGTTATGCAAGGGGGCAGGTTGCGGCATGTGCAAATACACCGGCTGGCTTGAAATATTGGGTTGCGGTATGGTTGACCCGCAGGTGCTTATTAATTGTGGTATAGATCATACCAAATACAAGGGCTTTGCATTTGGTATGGGCATAGAAAGAATTGCTATTTTAAAATACGACATCAAAGACATTCGCCTGTTTTTTGAAAATGACAAACGTTTCCTTAAACAATTTACTTCCGCCTGATCATTCATGGAAAGACTTGGACGTGTAGATATGTTGTTGGAGCTGCTTGAAAATGATCCCTTGGACCTGTTCCTGAATTACGCGCTGGCACTTGAGTACGCAGCGGTTTCGAAATTTAGTGACGCTGAAATCCAGTTTAAAAAAGTGCTTGAGCTCGATGAAAATTACATCCCCGCATATTACCAATTAGGAAAATTATCTGAGGCCCGGTCGCAAACTCAGGAAGCGCTTAGCTTTTACAAACAAGGCCTTGAAAAAGCCCGCCAGAAAAAAGACAAGTCTGTACACGAATTTGAGGAGGCCATATTTTTGCTTGAGGACTAAACCTCAACGATGCTTCATCTCCCGCTTTTTTAACGGCAAAATTTCAGCCGCCTCATTTACAGGGTAATGTTGCGCGATATATTTTGCTACTGGTGAAAAAGGCCCCAAACGCAATAATAATTTTAATACCAGCTCATCGGTTATTTGCCCGGGTAACCTGCTGAGATACTCTTTTGCAGTTATGAATACCTGTTCGTGGTATCGCTCATTGAGAGCGCCTGTTAAAGCCTCAAACAAATGCTTCATGTAAAGCGACAAAAACTCGTCGTCGAAGGACGGGAATTTTTGAAGCGCGATGGCATGAAGCAATTTAAATTTATTCCTGTGTCTTTTAATAAAGGGAAGCAGTGCGTCAGGTCGGCCGTCCCTGAGTAGAAGCGCCGGAAGCTTATCCAGTGAATGATCACCGCTTAGTTGTATGATCCTTGAAACCATTTTGTCGATCTCGGGGCCGCAGGTCTTCATCGGCTGCAATTCAAAAAACCTGTTTAAATGCGCGGGGTTAATATACAAACCAAACACCATGCTTTCCTTCAAATACTTTAGCTCAATGTTACTTTGGTGATACTCCTTCGCCCTAAGCATCAGGTAATCAAGATATGCATGGAGTTGCCGCGGAAATTCTTTTTTTACCTTTTCAAAAAAATCGCCCAGCATCTTAAAAGCCTTATCGGTTTTTGAAGAGCAAAACAGCAACTCCGCCCTGGCAATGACAAATTCGGGAGTGTCAGTAAAATGCCGGACAGGTGAACCGGATTTTTTTCGGGCAATCGCGACCTGCATCTTCGCAATTGCAGCTTTATCAAATTGACCAGGGATATTAGATTCTGTCTTTCTTTTGGCGGCTAAAGTCTCGAGGCGGTCAAAATCAGTTTCTTTTTTTATAAAGCAGAGAGCCCGTGGCAACAGGAAATCGAAGGCCTCCGCGCCTACCCTGTTTTTTATCTTCGCGGCAAGCAGAACCGATGCGAACCAGTTTTGTTGTTCAATTTTGAGCAGGCCCGCGCGATAAGAATGATCGAGTTTTTTGAAATTGTTTTCAAATAAACCCAGCAGGAGAGATTCTTCGCCCAACATCCTGAGGTTAAAAATCAAAGGCAGGCAGCAGGCCAGGGCAAGCTGTAAATTAAAAAGGCCAGGCCGATTGCGGTGTCCCGCACTGTGCTCCCCGGGATGCGATAACACCGCCGCTGAGTCCAGCAGTTCTACCATCTTCAAATGAATAGTGTTGATTTGTTTCTGGCTCAGCCTGTCTAACTGGAGATAAGGCCCGAGCATATTATATACCCGGTCGACACAAAATAAGAATGTTCCCTTTTCAGACTTACCACCATCTTCGGCGGAGCTGGTATTCACGCGCAAGCGTTTGAAATTGTCTGCTTTTTTATGCGCCCCGGCATTTAATTTTTTTGTTTTATCTACTGAGGTTAAGCTAAGGATGTCTTTCTGCAAATAAAAAAGCGCGGCGGCGAGATGAGCGCAAAACGGTTGCTCGTAGCAGAAACAGGTGTATGACAGTATTTTTTCTCCACGCTTTTTTACAAACAGGTCGAACTGGTTGTCTATTAAAAAATGAAAGGAGTTGTTTGGAAGCCGCTGCTGTAGTAAAATTCTTTGTTCACGCATCAGGCGCAATGCCTTTTTCAGGTTTTTGTCGCTAAAACTCTGTTCAAATTCTGTTACACTGAAAAGCATACACACAAAGGTAATCAGATTCAAAAAAAAGAAGCCTTTTTTAAGAATAATTTGATCAAAAAGAGTTTTCAAATCCTCATTCTTCTTTTAACTTTGCTGTCTTATGCACGTTTTTAAAGAAGATCTGCTTGTTTTTATCTCGGTACCATTATATAGTTTTATAATTGGTTTTGAATTGTTATACTCCTATCTAAAAAACAAAAATCTATATACTTCCAAGGGACTATTGGCTAACATATATCTCACAGGGCTCAATATGGGCCTCGACATTCTGATCAGGGGTGTTTGTTTACTTGTATTGAGCGTATTTTATGAGAACCGTTTTGCAAGTTGGGAAGGAAGCATGGTGGCATACTGGGCGGTGCTGGTGATTGCCGAAGACTTCATGTATTACTGGCTTCACAGAGTTGATCATTTTTGCAGATTTTTCTGGGCGGTGCATGTCACGCATCACAGCAGCGAAGAATTTAACTTCACTGTTGGGTTCCGCTCATCGGTATTCCAGCCTCTGTACCGGTTTATTTATTTTATTCCGCTGGCGCTGGCCGGCTTTAAGGGCATTGACATTATGTTTGTTTACAGCGCAACCCAGATCTTTGGGATTTTAGCCCACACGCAAACCGTTGGCCGTCTTGGCTTTCTTGAATACATTTTTATTACACCCTCCCATCATAGGGTGCATCACGGTAGCAATGTAAGATACCTCGATAAAAACATGGGGATGTTACTCGTTTTCTGGGATAAACTGTTTGGCACTTTTCAGGCCGAGGAAGACCACGACCCTGTTAAATACGGACTCACTGAGAACATTAACACCTACCATCCCGTTAAAATGGTTTTTCATGAATGGAAGAATATTCTGGCGGATCTGAAAAAACCATCTTCGTTTGGCGATAAATTAAGATATGTGTTTGGCCCCCCGGGATGGAGCCATGACGGCTCTAAAAAAACAAGCACGCAACTAAGAAGAGAACTAAAAATGAAGGGTTTTAAATAATGGCGACAACCAAAGCCATTGAGCGTTTAAAAGGATTAAAGGAGCTTTTAAAAACCGAACGCGACGAAGACTACCGTTTGTACAAAGAACAATTTTTGCGTGTCACGCTTGAGCAGCGCCGAAAGAACGGTGTGACATGGTATCCTGTAAAAATAAACAGCGAAGAACTCGGGGCCGGCGACCTCCTGCATCTTGAAATTGAGCGCACAGCGCAGTTAGACCGGCCACACCAGTTTAATTCGGGAAAAAATGTAAGCCTGTTCAGCAATCAGAATGAAGAAACATATGAGATCACCGGCACGATCAAAAGCGTATCGAAAAACGCTTTAAAACTCATTATTCATTCAGATGAATTACCCGATTGGTGTTACGACGGCAAACTAGGACTGAACATACAATTTGACGACAACAGTTACCATGAGATGCAGCGGGCGTTGGACCAGGTGATAGATGCCAAAAACAACCGCACTGCCGAATTGAGGGAAATGATAGAAGGCGCCCTGCCCTTAGGTTTTGGAAAAATAAATGAGGAACTGGTGATCCCGCAACTGAACCTTTCGCAGAACAGGGCGGTACGTCATGTACTTACAGTTAACGATATAGGGGTGATCCATGGTCCGCCCGGAACAGGAAAAACAACCAGCCTGGTGCAGGCCATCCGCGTAACCTTACAATCTGAACCACAGGTACTGGTGTGCGCGCCCACCAATTCAGCGGTTGACCTGTTAACTGAAAAGCTGCTGGAACTGGGCATCGACGTGATGCGCCTCGGTCACCCCGCAAGGATCTCAGAAGAACTGATGAGCAGCAGCATGGACGGAAAAATCGCTTCTTCACCCTATTACAAGGACATAAAAAATTTACGGCGCAACGCCGAAGAATATTTTCGCATGGCTGGAAAATACAAACGCGTGTTTGCAAAAGAAGACGCCAAACAGAGAGCAGCGTATTATACAGAAGCAAAAACCTGCATCAAAGAGGCCCGCTTACTCGAAGATTTTATCGTTGACGAATTATTTAAAACTACACAGGTGATCTGCTGCACACCTGTGACGAGCACGCACAGAGGTTTGCAAAGAAAAAGATTCAATACTTTGTTTTTCGACGAAGCCTCGCAGGCCCTTGAACCCATGGTATGGGTACCACTTTTAAAATGCAACCGGCTGATTTTATGCGGTGATCATTTTCAACTGCCACCCGTTGTAAAGAGCATGGAGGCAAAAAAGGGAGGTCTTGATCAAACGCTTTTAGACAGGTGCATAGCCTTCAAAGACGCCGTTGTATTACTTAACAGGCAATACAGGATGAGCGCAGCCATCATGGGTTTCAGCAATCATTATTTTTACGGAAATGCCCTGATTGCCGATGAAACAGTGTCCAACCAGGTTTTGGTGGATGAGGAAGACAGCTACCTGAGACGAAGTATTGAATTTATTGATACCGCGGGATGCAGCTTTGATGAAGTGCAGAACCCGGAAACGCTGAGCTATTCAAATCCCAAAGAAGGTACCATCCTGTTCAGGCACCTGCAGCAATTGTTGGCGGATTACACGCAGCACGACCATTTTCCGAAAATCGATATCGGCATCATTTCTCCATACAAGGAACAGAATGAGTGGTTGAAAGAAAATATTTTAAATTACGAGCTGAATAGAAGCAAGGTTGAATCTTTACAAATCAAAACCATTGATGGCTTCCAGGGCGAAGAACGGGATGTGATCTACATTAGCCTGGTGCGCAGCAACGAAAAACATGAGATTGGTTTTTTGAATGATCTCCGCCGCATGAATGTGGCCATTACACGCGCCCGTAAAAAACTGGTGGTACTGGGTGATAGCGCAACCATTGGCGCCAGTCCGTTTTACCAGTCGTTTCTTGAATATTGTGAGAAACATGGTTTGTACAGAACCGCCTGGGAGTGGGAATGAGGGTGGTACTATTTACCACTAAGGCACTAAAATCACTGAGAATCACTAAGAACAACTATACCTTAGTGTTTTTTTGTAATGAGGTTGGTGCTATTTACCACTAAGGCACTAAAATCACTGAGTCGCACTAAGAACAATCACACCTTAGTGGTTCTTTGTGCACTCTGTGTCT
>JAZKFC010000035.1:0-16800 GCA_040386615.1 Bacteroidota bacterium | reverse complement strand
TCGCTGAGTCGCACTAAGAACAATCACACCTTAGTGGTTCTTTGTGCACTCTGTGCCTTAGTGGTTCCCTTCAACAAGCTCGCTGAGTCGCACTAAGAACAATCACCCCTTAGTGGTTCTCTGTGTGCTCTGTGTCTTAGTGGTTCCCTTCAACAAGCTCGCTGAGTCGCACTAAGAACAATCACCCCTTAGTGGTTCTCTGTGTGCTCTGTGTCTTAGTGGTTCCCTTCAACAAGCTCGCTGAGTCGCACTAAGAACAATCACACCTTAGTGGTTCTTTGTGCACTCTGTGTCTTAGTGGTTCCCTTCAACAAGCTCCCTGAGTCGCATTAAGAACATCTATATCTTAGTGTTTTTTTGTGCAATCTGTGTCTTAGTGGTTCCCCTCAACAAGCTCGCTGAGTCGCACTAAGAACAATCACACCTTAGTGGTTCTCTGTGTGCTCTGTGTCTTAGTGGTTGCCTTCAACTTTTAAACACCCGGTTCAATCGCTTCAGCAATAACATCATGATGATGAAGGCGATCAACAACAACACAAAATTCAATAAAAAATAATTGGCCTTATTATCAAACCTGTCCCAGTTCTTAGCGAGCACACCACTTAATTTATTGCCGATAGAAGTAGCCAGGTACCAGCCACCCATCATTAATGCAGTGAGCCGCACGGGCGATAACTTTGAGACCATCGATAAACCCATAGGACTCAACAACAATTCACCGATGGTGATTACACCATAGGCAGAAATCAACCACCAGGGACTCGCCTTGGTTGCGCCATTGTTTGTGTAATACGCCGCGCCAACCATCACCAGCGTGGATAAAGTGCTCACCAATAATCCAAGAGCGATCTTCGATGCCGTTGTTGGTTCTTTACCTCGCCTACGCATAAACGCGAAAAACGCGATGAGAACAGGCGTGAAGGCCACCACGAAAAAAGGATTGATGGATTGAAAAATCTCAGTATTTAATAAATTTAATTTGCCACCGGGCTCAGGATATTTCTTAACGTCAAGATTTTTATAATAAGCAGGATAGTCCATACATTTTACTGTCTCGCCATTTGCATCTTTAATTTTTCTGAACTGTTCATCCACCTGGTTAACCATTTTACTTTTTGCTTCCGCAACATCAGAAAAACCAATTTTACTGGTTGCGTTGCCGATCATTGCAGGCACTTCCCTGTCGGTATAATACTCGGCATAATTGGTAAGGGCGCTGCCATTCTGTTTAAAAATGGCCCAGAACAAAACCACGATAATAAAAATAGTGAACATGGTACCCAGGGGTTTGCGCTCTTCGGTAGTTGCTTTAAAAAAAACAACCCCGTAAAAATAAACAACGGGAATACAGAACATAAAAAATGCGTCGGTACTTTGACTTCCCATAATGGTGTACAACTCGTTTTCGCTCCCCCATAGTTTATTGGGCAGTATCCAGCCCACAGCCGCAAACAGTACGCCCACCAGCATAATCCTTGCGAATTTTAAAAGCAGCGCTTTGTCTTCGGGGTTGGGTTCTTTGCGCACATCCACATGCCTGTAATGTTTCATGCCAGCCCAAAAAGTAATAACGCCAATGAACATACCCACACCCGCTGAAATAAAAGCCGCGCCCCACCCGATTTTGTTACGCATAAGGGCAGCGACAAAGGTGCACACAAAGGCGCCCAGGTTAATGCCCATGTAAAAAATATTATAGCCCGTATCTTTTTTGTGACTGTAACGCGGGTCATTAAATAAATTGCCGAGGAGTGCTGAAATGTTAGGTTTAAAAAATCCATTGCCAATCACCATGATGCCAAGCGCAGTATAAAAGGTAGCTTCAGAACGTACGGCCAGCAAACAATACCCGACTCCCATAAAAATACCACCAAGCGTTATCGAGAGGCGATAACCGAGTTTTAAATCGGCGATCAGGCCACCCATAAACGGCGTTAGAAAGGCCAGTGCTATAAAGGTACCATACACGTCGGCGCTTTTGGCATTGTCCCAGCCAAAACCACCTTTAGACTCATCGGCTGTCATGTACAGGGTAAAAATGCCTATCATCAGGTAATACCCAAAACGTTCCCAGAACTCGGTAAATACTAAAAAGAAAAGGCCTCTGGGATATTTTGAATCAGACATAGGATTTATTTTTATTTGAATGAAGTATTAACAGCGGGATTGTTGTTGTTTTGACCGCCATTCATGTGCTTGAGATTTAAAGCGAACATGCTGATGAACACAAGATCAATGAGCATTAAAAAGATCATATCGCCTGATGAGGAAGAAACGCCGGCACCTGATGTAAAATTAAGCCTGAAGAAGTTTACTCCGAGTTCGGCAACCGCGTAAATAAAAAACCCAATTTTATTCAGTCGCCACATGAAGATCACCCCGACCAATGAAATTACATTTGCAATAAGGTTGTAAACGCAGGTAATACCAAAGTTGTGAAAAAACTCAAAACGGTCTACACTTTTAAGCTGCGGCTGACGCTGCACCACGGTTTCCCAGGTCGCATCGATCATCTTTTCACTTAAAAACAAAGTAAATATTCCCATAGAGAAAAGCAAGATCATGAGGCCACAAGCCACCATAGAAATAATGCAAATTGTTTTTAAAAACGGAGGTTTCTCCGGTAGGGGCGTAAAAACCTCGTCTAGCCTATCATTTGCCGAAAAATCCATCAGGAGTACAGAGTGCAAAAAGAACTTACTTTTTCATGTATTTGAGGTTAACCCCGTACATAATAATAAATGCGATGTCGAAAATGAGCATGATGCCAACCGCGATGCCCGCAATTGCGCCACCCATGCCACCGGCCATAGCACCAACTGCCGACATGGCTTTTGCGCCGCCCATTGCAAATCCGGCATAGGGTACCAATTCACCAATGATATAGATATAAAAGCCTGTCTTTTTAAGCTGCCACATCATAATGGCGCCGTAAGCGCTCAGCAACACGCCAATAAGATTAATAATGGAACTGATCATTTTTTCGCTTTGGGACTCTGCGTTTAACACCACTTCCATCTGATCGGCCGTTTCAGGGTTGATTTCGCGCATTTGGTCGATTTTTTCCTGTTGTTTTTCAGGAGACTGCCCAACCATTCCTAAAATGGCAGAGATAAACATAAAAGCGCAGCAGATCCAGGTGAGAATGCAGAGCACTTTTAAAAATTGGGGCCTTACAGGAGCAGCTGTCGTTGCAAATTGATTGTCAGTTGTATTTTCCATGATTTAAAATTTAAGAATGATAGGTAAAAATGCTAATAAAAACGTTGAAATACTAATTATTATATCCCCCACCACAAAAGTGTTATTAAACTTTTTGACGCCGGAAAAATAATAAGTCAGAACCGATAATCTTAAAAAAAATTGGCCTGCAAAAAATAAAAAAACCGGCCACGATAATTTATTGAAATTCCTTCCCAGGTCAAATTCGAGATGGCTGTAATACGAGAATGAGCGGGAAAAACCACAGGTGGGACAATCCTTGCCTGTGTATGCGCGCACCATGCAGTCTAAGGGATGTGCGTTCGGGTAAAAAAAACAGGAGTAGGCAAACCCTACTCCTATTATGATTAAAAACACCAGGCTGATGATCACATAAGCAGGTGCCCGTTTCATTTATTAATGGTTTTGTGTACTGTCGGTAAGGTCTCTCAGCTCTTCAAGCGCTTTGTTCAAAGAGTCCATACCGCCCATTTTGTTGAATTCTTCCATGCCTTTTGTACTCATGGTTTTTATCACATACATCTGGTACCCGGCGAGGCAGCAGCCTACTATGGAACAGATCAGTCCGGCTATTGCAATGCCTTTGCTTGCCGCTGCCTTGTTGGCCTGCACCATGCTGATGGCTGACAAAATAATGCCAATGATGCCCGGGATCAGGGCAAATGTACCCAGGCAGGGAATAAAGGAAATAATTGCTGCAAGAATGCCCAATACTAAACCTGCTATTCCCAACCCTTTGCCTGCATTGGGCGTTGACGCCGGCGGGGTTGTTTGTGTTGTCTGATCCATTGATAAATATTTAAATTGTTAATATGCCGATGAAAATAATCTCTTTTTACTAAAAGCGGATATAAAGTTTTTAACAATCTGCTTAAATGCCTGCTAAAACGTTATCCAGGTGTTAAAGGCCTCATTTCTCCGTTCGGTATCACTGTGTTTCAAAACGGGATTAAAAAAATAAGTGTTTCCTTTTTTATCAGCCTGTAAAACAATGGTCTTGAGCCGCTCGTTGCTGTTCACCGTTAATACAATTTCGTTTTCGCCTGAAAAATACTGCAGCCATTGATTAAAATTATTTCTCAGCACAACATTATTTACCGACATAATCTCATCACCCGCAAAGAGCCCTGCCTTCCATGCGGGCGAATAGGGCGCCACCAGGCTTACCTTGCTGAAAGGCCCGTTATCAATTACTTTAAATCCAAAATTATTTTCACAAACCATTACCGAAGGCTGTTTAATAAAATCTATTCCCAGGTAAGCAAAACACGCGCGAAGCGGTTCTTCAAAATCATTTGGCGTGTATACATAAGCTTTAATAAATTCCGACAGGTCGATACCACTTACCTCGTTCACAAGGTCGATGATGGTTGTCTCTGTATAACCCATTTGTTTTTTACCAAAACGCTGGTACAGTAATACACAGACATCGCGCAACGACTTTTTATTTTGTGTGGCTTCCAGAATTTTTACGTCGAGCATAAAAGCAATGAGGCTGCCTTCGTCGTAAATATTGGTTTTGCGGTAAGGCGCGCCGGGTACATAACCATCGAGCCAGGTTTCCCAGCTGCTGTCGGCCACGCTCAAATTGTAACGCCCGAAATTATGAAAATGTTTAAAGAGTCTCTCCTGTAAAGTTTCAAAATACTGTGATACCGAAAACACATTGCTGGCCAGCAGTAACTTATCGCCATAGTAGGTAGTAAACCCTTCGTACACATATCCTGTTCTGGCGTAATTTTCTTTGGTGTAATTATAGGGCAGCATTTCGGCAGGCCTGATGGTTTTGATGTTCCAGGTATGGAAAAGCTCATGACAACTCACCCCTAAAACATCGCTGTAAGTTGGTTCGCTGTTAATCGCATAGCCGGGACCAATGGCGATGACCGTGTTTTTTTTATGTTCGACCCCATGGTAAAATTTAAGCGGCAGCACCTGGAATAAAAAATGATACTCTTCCGCCGGGCAGTCTCCCCAGAATGCGATTTGCTTTTGGGTGAAGGCAACAAAATCTTTTTTTATTTTTTCAAAATCGGGACGGCACTCTCCGTTAAAATGCAGGTAAAATTTAATGTTGTTAGCCAGGTAAAAATCGGTTTGTATGCCCGCGGAAGCTATAAAGGGAGAATCCACCAACTCTTCATAATCCTGCGCAGTCAGAACATTTCCGTTTTGTTTCATCGACGTAGCAATCTTATACGCCGCCGGGATCTTTAATTCCACCTGGTGTTCCTCAGTTGTACGACCAGGCACATACATACAACAATGCACCGGGTTCACATATAGTTGCGAATCATCGGCAAAGCAGGCGCCGGCATTTAGTTCAGCCGCGAAATAACTGTAAGTGACTTTTATGCTTTTACAGTTTTTTGTATCCACTTGCCATAGGTCTTTGCTCAACTTGGTATAATTGAGAATAGCACCCTGTTCGTTAAAAACGTCAACACGTTTAATGTTGCGGGCAAAGTTACCTAGTTCATACCGACCCGGGCGCCAGGCAGGCAATTGCAGTTGCAGGGTATCGGAAGCAATTTCGCCTATCAACAGATCGATATAAATATAATGTGAAGCCGGGTTTTTCTGGTAAAAAAAATACTTGATCATAAGAGCGCTGTTTTAATTCCTTTAAAATTTTGAAAGCAAATTTATATATTTGGATCATGGTGATCAGGCTCTTAAGCATATATTTTATTCTTAACTTGTTAAAAGTACAGGGACAAACTATCGACTCCCTGCGATCTGCGGCTGCACAGTTAAGGCATGATTCAGACAAGGTGGCCCTTTATTATCACGAAGGTCTCGGATACCGCATCGTAAATCCCCAGTACAGTTATGATTGCGCGATTGAAGCCGAAAATATGGCGAACCGTGGCAGTACGCCTTTGTACATTGCAAAAGCCAGCGACCTTTTGGGTTTTTTATATCACAGGAAAGGAGATTATACCAACGCGCTGGTGTATCACAAAAAAGCGCTGGCATTGCGTATGCTCCTTGGTGACAAAGCCGGGATCGCTGTGAGCCAGACCAACATTGGCGACGTGTATTGGGGTATGAAATTGCACCAACAAGCAGAAGCGGCATATCTTGATGCCGTTGCTGATTTTTATGAAACAGGGCAGTTGCAGCAAACGGGTTATTGCCTGTTGAGGCTTGGTAATCTGAACTCAGAATTAAAAAACACCAACGCCGCCGAAAATTACCTTAACGCGGCCATCACCAATGCCAAAGCGCGCTCCGATCACGCACTCGAGGCCGCAGCTCTGAACAAACTGGCCGCTTTGAACATCGCGAATAAAAATTATGATACCGCCATAGCCAATGCACTTAGCGCAGTTCGGTTAAATCTTTTACCGCGAAATAATAGGGAAATGGCCGACTCTTACCTGAACCTGAGCGAAGCTTATTTTCAGAAAGAAGAATTTGCCCGCGGCCGCGCGTATTTAAAAACTGCCGACAGCATCATTGCTGAAGCAGGATACACCGAAGCCAGGCTTCAGTCTCTTATGAAACACGCGGCCTACGAGGAGCAAACGAAAAATTTTGAAATCGCTTACAACAATCTAAAAAGCCATGGTATTTTAAAAGACAGTCTCGACCAGGTAAATGCTTTGGCCAAAACACAAAACAGCTTTATTGAAAGAAAAATTGTGGAAGCCCCGCTTGAAACGCACGAGAAACCATTTCCATATTTATTACTGCTGAGTTTATGCGCCATGGCCCTTGCCTGCGTGTTGTTTTTACTGAGATTTAGAAAATGAGCAAGAAAGATAAAAAAGGCGGAGGCCTGGTTTATTCAACCAATCCCAACTTCAGGCCCGATAACGATGATGAGGAAACACAAGGCGAAGCCGTGAAACCCAACCAGCAGCAATTAAAAGTTTACCTCGACCGGCTGGGCGGCGGAAAATTATTAAGTCGCGTAAATGGTTTTACAGGCATGACCGGTGAAATTGAAACGCTTGGCAAATTATTAAAACAAAAATGTGGTGTGGGCGGTACTGTGAAGGACAGAGAGATCCTGGTGCAGGGTGATCACCGCGATAAAATTATTGCCTTACTTATTAAAGAGGGGTATAGGGCGAAGAAGGCGGGGGGGTAGATAGGAGGGGTAGCATTGAAGTATCAAGAAGCAAGTATTAAGTATTGGAAGGGCGGGGGGGGTAAAGAGGAAGCGTGAATCCTTCAAATAAAGCACACAAATATTACCTGTAGAGAGCGCAGGGTCAAAAAAATTCTTCTCCCCTGTAACTTTTTTCCTGGTGTTTCGTCTTACTCCCAAATCTTAAACAAAACACCATGACAAATTTTAGATCCCTCCTCCTGGCGCTTGCATTGATAACAGGCCCGGTTCTCACCAGCGGCGCCCACAATGGCGATAAAGGTCCCAACTTCAGCGCAAAGATCAGATCGGTGCTGAGCACGCCCAATTGTTTTAAAAATAAAACCGCACACGAAAAAGTGACTGTTTGTTTTGTTGTGAATCAAAACGGCAACATTATTGAGGCCAATGCCAAAACAAATAATGCCGAAGTAAAACAACATCTTGAGAAACAATTTCTTGGTTTAAATTTAAAAGGCCTTACACCCTGTGTGACCAACACGGTAGACGTTAATTTTACAACGGACTAAATTTATTCCATTTAAGTTTGCGATTGAAATATCAAATGTGTTTGAGACCTCTGTCACTCCGGGGTATCGCTTGCTATCGAATAGGCGTCATGACAAATCGTGAATTTATACGTGTTAGCCCACATAGTGGGTCGGCCTTACGGCAAAAGCCTGGCGGGCTTTTGAGCGAGAATGTGTGGCAGATTTTGCGTAAAAACTCTCAGGACTTCAAAAGCGTTTCGAAAAAGTTCTCGAAGTCCTAAGCGTATAGGTGGTCGATCAGCTTTTTCGAAAAGGATTGCGCGTGGAGGCTATGCTGGCCCGGGCGTTAGGTTGGTGGGCAGATGGGGCCATGATCGTAGACTCCGGCTTGAAGTCATGATGAGTTTTAGCAGGGCATTGCGAAGCAATGAGCCAGGTAGTGGGCAGGTTATGAAGCCTTTTCCCGATAAATATCGGGATGCTCCACTTTTTATCAAGAAAAAGTGGAAAGAAATGAGAGGTTAATATTAAATAACTTTCATTTCCAGGTACCTCTATAAAGTGTTTGTATCTAAATTTAATCTACACCGTAGATATAAATTTTACAACGTATTAGATTTCCAACACTTCTTCGAATCCCCGCTTGGCGCTCTGCTAAGGGCTTCCACTTAGCTTTGGCATATAGCCGCGCGTAATTCTCTGCATTTTTTAAAATACTACAATTCATAGCAAGACTCTGCTACAAAATACATATACCTTTGTGTATAAGTTAGCGGGAAACTGTGGATAAGAAAACAAAAAATGAAAAGAGTCCGCCGTTAACTTTAACAATGAAGCGAACTCCGTTCTGCTTCATTGTAAAAAAAGTAATCTATAAATAAGTATATATCATGGCAAAAAAAAATGCGGAAGATGTGATGGAAGCAAACGATTCAAAAAAATCTGTGAACTCCGAAAAATTAAAGGCGCTCCAGTTAACATTAGATAAACTGGAAAAAACATATGGCAAGGGCACAGTGATGAAACTGGGCGACACTAAGATCGAGCCTATGGAAGTCATTTCCACGGGATCATTGGGTCTGGATATTGCGCTTGGCATTGGCGGTCTACCCAAAGGTCGTGTTGTTGAAATTTACGGTCCTGAATCTTCAGGTAAAACTACCCTGGCCATTCACGCTATTGCCAACGTTCAAAAAACAGGGGGAATCGCGGCATTTATTGACGCGGAGCACGCCTTTGACCGTTTTTATGCTGAAAAATTGGGTGTAGATACCGGCAGTCTTTTGATCTCTCAGCCCGACAACGGCGAACAGGCTTTGGAAATTGCCGATAACCTGATCCGCAGCGGGGCGGTGGACCTGGTAGTGATAGATTCGGTAGCGGCTTTAACGCCAAAAGCCGAAATTGAAGGTGAAATGGGCGACAGCCGCATGGGCTTACAGGCCCGTTTGATGAGCCAGGCTTTGCGTAAGCTTACCGGCACCATTAATAAAACAGGTTGCTGCTGTATTTTCATTAACCAGTTGCGTGAAAAGATAGGTGTGATGTTTGGAAATCCGGAAACTACCACCGGTGGTAACGCCCTTAAATTTTATGCCTCTGTGCGTTTGGATATCCGCCGCATCAGCCAGATCAAAGAAGGAGACGCTGTGATGGGGAACCGTGCAAGGGTGAAAGTGATCAAAAATAAACTGGCGCCGCCATTCCGTATGGCTGAGTTTGACATAGTGTTTGGAGAAGGCATCAGTAAAGTAGGAGAGATCATTGATATTGGTGTAGAGAAGGGCATAGTAAAAAAAGCCGGCTCATGGTTCAGTTATGAAGACACCAAGCTTGGACAGGGGCGCGACGCGGTGAAAGCCTTGTTTGCTGAAAACCCTGATCTGGCCGAGGAGATCGAAAATAAAATAAAGGATATTCTAAATAAGGAAGCTGCGCCAGCGGAATAACCCTGAAGTGAACTTTGTTCTACTTCAGGGTAATCCTGAAGTGAACTTTGTTCTACTTCAGGGCTATACTCCGGCGTTGATGGCTTGGCCTTTATAACGTTGATAGCTCGCTTTATATTAGGGGTATAAAGCGAAGACTATAAACGCGGGATAATTTATTCTACTCATGGTTGTTGAGAGATTTGTGATGTAAATAAATGTACCCTGAAGCAGAGCACAGCTCGCTTCAGGGTTTCCCTATAAATCGTTCCGATAGCCATTGGGATGCTCTGCTACTGAGGGCTTTTTTTCATGAAACCTTTGAAACATCCCGATTGCATCGGGATGTTTTGCTTTGGGGCACATCAGTATTTTATGTATCTTCATAAAACAAACCCAAATCCCATGAAAAATTCAAAACTGCTTTTTTTCGCCATCTGCTTGTTAGCACTAGCCTCCTGTCAAAAACCCAAAGACTGGACCTGTACCTGCGAAGTTAAACCCAGTGGTGGCACAACGAGAACAGAAACAGCCACCATCAAAAATAAAAAATCATCCGAGGCAAGTACTATCTGTGGCGACTATGGCAAGGCCCAGGTAAATGGCAACGGCACCTGGAACTGCAAGACCAACTAAGGTTAATAACCACCTCTCTCCACTTCAAACAAAATTTTTGCAAATGAAACGAACCATCGTTACAGGGTCTAAAAAACTAAAACTAAACAAGGGAGTGCGAAAATTGCCGGCGCTACTATTATTAAGCGTGTTTACTTTTTATGCCTGCTCAAAAAAACAGCTCGACGAAAAAAACAAACCGCCAAGAGATTTTGTGGTGGCGCCCGTGCGCTCTTCACCCAATGGCATTTTTGTACGGTGGACAGAATCAACTGATCCCGAAAACTCCCTTATTAAGTACGAGATTTATATCGGTGTTAACCAGGCCGGCGCTCAAATGAAACTGGTGGCCACCAATTTATCTGAAGCCAACAGCGTTCACAGCGACCTTGAGTACGTAGCAGATATCTATGGCATTAGCGCCAGGATCCCCTACCCCAACAACGATCCTGAATACAGGTTTGCTTACCCTATTGCCGACCTTGAAGAAAACACCGCCTGGGAAGGAAAAATAGTAGCCACGGACCAGGATGGCTACTCAACCGAAAAATATTTCTGGACCAGCACCACCGACGACAGTAAACCCCCGCAGATCTACACCTTTATTATGCCGCCTGCCGGCATTAAAAACACCAGCGCCGCCGTGTACTGGGAGCGACAGGATGAAGCCAAATCAGAGATGTTTATTTACCTTGACGACGTTTTGATCACCTCGGTAAAAGCCGAAGACTATAAAAACTACCAGCTCTACAATGTTGGCACCGTAAGTTATTATATGTTTACGGGCCTCACCCCCAATACTACCTATCAATGCAAACTCATCTTAAAAGACAGGAACGGGAACGAATCGACGCCGAAGATTAAAACGTTTACGACGGTGAGTTGAGGGAGGACGAGTTTAATCAATGCAATCTCGTAATTTTTACAAGGTAAGGGTGAAAATATTAATGATATAAGGTAGTTAGTACCAATTGCCGCAAGGACATCCCCAATGACAATTTTACGGCGGACAAAAGAATTTTCGTTTTCAAAAACTTCTGGCATTCCGGTCGACAGCTTCCGGGCGGACATCCGAACATCAAACAAATTTTTCGCAGGACAATTTTAATTTTTTCCTACGCTTTTTTATGCCCCGGACGCGGGGCAAATTGGCTATCGCAATTGCAGCACATTTGTTTGGCCTCGGAGGACATTTGGTAAAGCCAAACAAATAAGCTGCAACGCCCACACTCAAACAAATTGGTTGCTTGCCGACGGGCAAGCGTGTTTGCGCGTGCCTGACCGGCCATAAAGCGCGGCCTGCCGGCAGCATGGTTAAAGATCGAAATTTTATTAAGCTATCTAAACATAATCATTATTTTAGCTTAGTGTGACAGTTTTTTATTAGTTCTTGGCTAGTTCGGGGATTTTGCTTAAGATTATTACAAATATTTTAAAAAGCTATGAAAAAAAATTGGCTACAATATAACTACGAATTCAGCGGTCTTTTTTATAGAGCGGGTAAAGTTAATTGTAGAATGGTGCTTGATATTCGCGAAATTGGCTGCGGATTGGAAGAGCCTAATTTAATTGTTATTATGATGAATCCTGGTGGCTCTAAACCAGAAGATCGAACCTATAAATTTGACAAAATACAAAACGCAACTTTTGTTCCTACTCAACCAGATCTTACTCAATGGAGAGTTATTGATTTTATGAAGCTTCACGGGTATAAATACGCTCGTATTTTAAATTTATCAGACCTCTGCGAACCTACGAGCGGGAATTTGAAATCTCAAGAATTTACAGACAATTCGAATTTTTTTCTGGCCTCAGAGGAAAACAAGCTTTTCGACAGTTTTTTCTTAAAGGGGACTGACCTCTTAATAGCCTGGGGTTCGAAAGACATTACTAAAAAAGTTATAGCGAATGCGCTTGAAAAAATTCGAACTAAAAACTGCCCAAAAACTTATGGGTTTCAACATATAAAAGAAAAACAATTCTTTTACCATCCCCTTAAGAGACCTCCAAAAGGAGCGGAGTACGAAATAAATTTGTGGCTTAACGGAGTTAGAATGTTAGATAAACATACACTCAATCAATTATTTAACTATCCTTAGTTATTATTAATAGTCTAATCCGCTAACAACTGTAATAGTTAACTTGTTTTTTTGTTGCTTAATCCTAACGGTCTGACCTTGCTTAAACCCAAGAGCTTCAAGCCATTTGCCTTCCAGACGAATTTCAGGAATTTTAGTTTCATCATACTTTCGGGTACGGTATTTCGTGTGAATTTTAAGTTTTCTGAAATTAATCATCGTCATACAATTATATGACAAATATAATATGAGTATTTCATTTGTCAACTTTTAATATGACAAACTTGTCAACAAATTAGCTGACATTTGTTTTAGTGACACGCGATAAACTCAAAAAGAAAATCGGCCAACGGATCATTGAATTCCGGGAACAAAAAGGTTGGAGCCAAGCTGACCTAGCGAGAGCTTGTAGTAAAGACAGACAAGCGATTGAAAAATTGGAAAACGGAAAGGTGAATCCTACACTTTATACTTTGCTAGAGGTTGCTAACGCTTTAGAGGTTTCTTTATCGAAGTTGGTTGATCTAGCTTAACTTATTTAAATATCTCGGTGTCTTTTATTATCTGAGCGTTCCCCTTCGGGTCGGGCTTTCCGCTGCAATCTTTTTCCCCTCCCAATTCCGCGCGGAAAAAGGATTTCCGCTACAATCCCTAACGCAAATTTTCGAGGTCCCCCAGAGGTTCGGCAACTCTGATGAAATCCTGGCATGGTTCCTACTCAAAACACCGTCGCAACTTGTTCTTAAATTTTTCCTGCCCACCTGAACCGGGAAAGTCGATTAATTCCTTATTAATTACATTGACTTTATTATCTTTTAAAAATTGATAATTCGCTTTATAAACTGACGCCGCAATAAGAATAATTTTTGTGTTTGAATTACATAAATTCTGAATTCTCATCAGCAAATCATTTTGTCCCATTATGATTAATCTGATCTTTTGTGAGCTACTGTATTTACTTTCAAACGGTTTCTCGAGCGAATCTATAAGGTAAAATCCGTCATTTTTAAACTTGTCAAGAAAAAGTTTTTTATTTGCGCGAATTGTTTTAATATTCACTTTGCCTGTGTCGCTAGGATAAAGGCATTTCATTGTCTCCAAAAAAAGGCTATCTTGTTTTTCCACATTTTCAAAGTAGAAAAATCTGTCTGAGGTGATCTTTGGGGGTGTTTCAGCAACCAGCAAATATTCTATCGTGGCAGGTTTGTATTTTTGGCGCTCGATCTCAAATTTTTCCATAGTCTTTTCAAACTGTCGTGGTTATGGTATCCTAGAGACTACTCAACCGAGAATTTCAATACTCCTAATGTCGCAGAGATCTTTGAAGTCAGCTTCATTAAATGTAACTAGATAGCGTACATTGATATTTACATCCATTAGCATTTGTCGAATTACCATATCTGCCAAACTGTAAGTTTTTCCAACTCTGTTAAGATAAAACACCTGCTCTAAAGCGGTGTCTCGATATTTGTCATCAGGAAGTAATTCAATATTATTTCTTCGTATTATTTGCTCAAAAATTAAGAGTCTGTCACGTTTTCGAGCCATACGCGTTCTAATTGTTTCGTATAGGCATGGCCATGGCAAGATAATTGGTGCTTCCAGAATTAGTTCCGAAACTGTGTTTGATTCCTCATGAAAAGCATCGGTAGAATCCAGCAGTCCGATCCAATATCCAGTATCTGTCAAAACTGCGTTATTCATCTTCGGTGTCTATTTCATTCCCCTCTATTCCTAATTTATAACCTTCCCAAGACGCCTTTTTTCGCGATCCAACGATGAAATTACCAATGACCTTCATTTTTTCATCTCTATAAATTATATAAATGCGATCTGTTTCATTCAACTTTTTCAAGTATGTCATCAATTCATCTTTAATTGTTTGTTCAATACTTTCAACTTCATACTCTTTAGAATAGAAGGCGAGGTTATTCCCACATTCCTTAGCCCCGACCGTATCCAACCAAGTATATAACCCAATGTAATCTCCTTTTAAACCGAGATCATATGAAACCCATATTGCCTTCAATTTTTTCTTACTGGTGCTCATAAAAATTCTGTTATAGTTTATTTTCATTTAACAACGCAAATGATTTGCGAAGCGGGGTATATAAGCTCTCTGGGTCAGTTGCTGATGTTACGTCGTTGCGTAAATCAAGAAATTGATCACTTAATTCTTTAGCGTCAGGCGAACCAGCTACACGAAAAAGTAGGTTGTCAATGGCATTTTCTAGAAATACTTTGATCCTCGAAAATTTTCTTTCGAACTCAAGCTTTTCCTTCTTTTCGGTAGCTTTTCCTTTAACTTCTTGGTAAGAGTGATACTTATATAACATTAATTCCCAAGTATCAGTATTCGCTCCTTTTTGAAACCTATCGCATTTCCAAGCGCGTCTTATGAAAAACTCGTAGGTCGTATTGTCCATGGGTATTGTATTTGTAAATCAAAGATAAGAGAATTAATCTCATTTAGTTAGAATTCGATTGTTTCAGATTTGGTAGCCAAACAAGTAAAATCGCACCACTATCCTAGGGCGGTCTAAACTAAGATTCGGACATTACTTCTCTATTCTCCTCCCTTTTTCTGAAGGTATCTACGAGAAGTCAGGCACGAACCTTAAATTAGGAATTGTTCAAGTCTATTTTTCCACTTCTCATTATCGGGCATAATTTTGTTTTGAAGGGTATAAAATTCAGGACTGTGATTATGGTGTACTAAGTGGCAAAGTTCATGTATCACAACGTAATCAATACACTTAACTGGGGCTTTGATAATCTCAGGATTCAGAATAATTTTCTTTCCAGGTGTGCAACTTCCCCATCTTTTTTCCATTCTCCTTACAACAAGTTTTGGGAAGTCAAGTTTGAATTTTGAAAACTTTGAAAGATTTTGCGTTATCCTCCACTCAAATAGTCTGATTGCATGCTCTCTGTACCATTGATCCAAAAGCAGCTTAGTGTAGTTTCTATCTTCCTTTTTACTCGTTGAAACAACCAGGCTCCCACCGTTCAATTTAACTGAATTTTTCCTGCTGGCGATAATTTTAAGGCGATATTGCCGCCCGGCATATAAATGCGTTTCTCCGTTTACATATTCTCTAGCTGGTGTCTTGGGTAGAAATTCGCCGAAATATTCTTTTTGCCTAACAATCCATCTGGCTTTGTTTTCAATCTTCTCCTTTATCTTTTTGATGCTTGAATTGTATGGCGCCACCACTTTTACGTCAAGATTGGGTGTCACAGTAATTCCCAAGCTTTTTCGCGCACTGAATTCCAACGTGAAATCAATCGTCGTCGTCCCATACTCCACTTGATATTGATTTTTAAATTCACTCATACCTGTTTTTCGCTATCTCAATGGATTTCTCAATAATGTCGTCCAACTGCTTGGATTCAATTTGAATGTCATATTTGTCCTGAATGTCATAGATTAAGTCATCAATCTGTTGTTTCATTTTGTTAACTACATCTTGTTTTATCTTCCAATCAACTACAATATTTTCCTTAATAATCTTATCGATGTTCAACCCCAATTGCACTGAGACCTGGATCTGTGCTTCTTTCTCCAAAGCGGATTTCAGAATTTCTTTTGTCTGCCGGAAGAAGGCCTGCGCATTCTCATTATTGAAGAGCTCTTTAGGAGTTTCATTGTCTTTCTTATCCCGCACAGCCTCCATAATCTCGGTGACACTCTTTAAGAAATCGGCATCCGATAGACGTCGCAAGCTGTATTGTTCGATTACCTCCTCCAACATCTTACTGAACTTTTTGTAGAAGGCTGGGTCTTCCGCCATTTTCTCATTAATTGTTTTCGCAGTGCGCGAAGCTATTAAATCAGCCTTCCCGCTCTTACTGGTATGTTGATCGACTTCCTGTGCAAAAGCATCCTTGTCAAAGATGTTCACCTGGTTTGTTAACTGAATGACTTCATCGCTGGTAACGTGGGTGTTAATCAACTTCTGAATTTGTGTTTCGTACTGCCGATAGTCTATCCCGTCGCTATAACGAGACTTAACTGACACTCTTAGCTTGAGGAAGAACTTTGCATCCTCTGTATAACGATCAATTTGTTCTCTTTCTGTCTTTTCAACATAGTCCACGGTAGACAGCGCCAGTTTTAAAGTGCGCACAAACAAAGATAATCTCTCGTAGAATCTGTCTCTAATATCCTTAGGGCGGAGAATTCTTTCATACGGCTCCAGATCAAGCTTGTTCGGCACATTCTTGAAAAGGTCCCACAGTTGAGCGTGGCGTTGAGGAAGTTTATCTACTTCTTCTTTTACATTTGTGAGAGTCCCTATCAGGTCTTCATCATCAAACTCTTCCATTCCACTATAGGTATTCAACGCTTGGTCAAGATTACCTAG
>JAZKFC010000034.1:0-16118 GCA_040386615.1 Bacteroidota bacterium | reverse complement strand
TAGAGCGTAACCTTGCCAAGGTTAAGGTCGCGGGTTCGAGACCCGTCTTTCGCTCTTCGGTCGCTGGAGCTTCAGCGAAAGCGACCAAAAAGTCGCATCGGCGACCAGGAACTAAACCCTCTCCCAAAGAGAGGGTTTTTTAAATAGTACCAGCCTCCAGTGGTGGTCCCGATAGCTATCGGGAAGACACGCAGGACGAAAAACAAAGTAAAAAAAACCTGAAATGCTCCCGTGGTGGAACAGGTAGACACGCAGGACTTAAAATCCTGTAGCTTCACGGCTGTACCGGTTCGATTCCGGTCGGGAGTACAATGAAGCAGAAGGCTTTCTAGTTATTAGAAAGCCTTCTCTTTTTTGTGAATTTTAAGGTCATGTAAGCCTTCGCTTCATTGTTGCGAAGCGAACGGAGGCGAAGCCAAAGTTCTGCTTTGGAACGATTACAAAACGCTATTGGCTTTTGAGCGAGACGGTGCGAAAGCATCGCGAAGCCTCAGAGAAATCTGGGGCTTTTTTTTGCCCTTTTTCGGACACGAACTTGGACACGGAAAATTTGATGCGCTGAAAATTTTGGGGTTGATGCGCTGAATGATGCGCTGAATTTTCTCGCTAGTCGGGGCACCCGCCCCGATCGTGTTAAATTCTAAACTCAACCGAAATCAAAAAAACAAATTGACATTAGTTCGGGGCAAATGCCCGACCAGCGGGATAGGGATCGATGTAGCCGACCAAACAATTAACCGATGTGGTTCTATAAGGGTCTGTTTTTTGTGTCGTAACCAAACCAGAAGGAAATCGGCTAATCTGGAACATCTGCTTTTGATAGAAATTCCCCGAATCACAAGTCTTTCCAAAATTAAAGACCGTTAAACTAATCTTTCTATTAAAGGATTTGCCAATCATCATGTTTGGTTCCACAATCTTTATAAAATCTTTATAACCTTCGCCGTATCTTTGCATGGTTAAACAATACGAATTGCAGGTGCATTCCCTAAGGAAACTAAACCCTAAAAAACAATACCTGGTAAGCCTACTCGCCATTTTACTGGTGGCCGGGGGGTGTTATCTTTTCTCAGACTTCCTGGGGTATCGGGTGGTGGCTCTGATCCTGCTGGTAACTGTCTCGCTGATTGCCATGTTTTTTGACATGAAACCGGTATTGGCGGCAGCCATACTCAGCGCACTGGTATGGGATTTCTTCTTTATCCCACCTAAATTTACGTTTGCTATCAATAATGCAGAAGACGCGCTTATGTTCCTGATGTACTTTGTTGTGGCTATGGTAAACGCGGTGCTATCCACCAAAATCAGGCAGATCGAAAAAGAAGCCAACCGCAAAGAGGAAAAAGAAAACACGCTCAAACTCTACAATACGATTCTCAATTCGCTCTCGCACGAGCTGAGAACGCCGATTTCGACCATTATCGGAGCCACTGATAACCTCCAGACAATGGCGGATAAATTGTCGGAAGTGAATAAATATGAACTGGTATCCGAAATTTCCAAGGCATCTATCCAGCTGAACCGGCAGGTAGGTAATTTGCTGAACATGTCGCGCCTTGAATCCGGTGTTATAAAACCAAAAAATGATTGGTTCGATGTAAAAGAACTGGTTTACGACGTGTTAAACCAGTTAAAGGACACCATTGGAGATAAACCCGTACATGTGGCCATTAAAGAACATACGCCTTTGTTTAAGTTGGATTACGGGCTTGTTTCGCAGGTGCTGCATAACCTGGTTCACAATGCCGTAACCTATTTGCCTAAGTACGCTGTTGTAACTGTACGTGCCTTCTGTAAGGAAGACAAGTTGGTATTGGTAGTAGAAGACACAGGTTACGGATTCCCTGAAGATGAAATGGAAAAGGTATTTGAAAAATTTTACCGGCTTAAAAACTCAGGTACAGGAGGCACCGGCCTCGGGTTATCAATCGTAAAAGGATTTGTAACGGCGATGGAAGGAATGATCTACCTGCAAAATATGCACGACGGTGGCGCCATCCTCACGGTGGAACTTCCATGTGAAGTATCATATGTAACTAATAGTTAATTGGAATGAATAACCCGGAAATTTTAGTGATTGACGACGAGGAGCAGATCCAGAAGCTGCTCAAGATCACGTTGCAAACCAACGACTTTAAAGTATGCGGCGCCTTAACTGCAAAGGAAGGTTTGAGACTTGCAAAAACAATAAATCCTGACCTTATTATGCTTGACCTGGGTTTACCGGATGAAAGCGGACATGAAGTTTTAAAAAAGTTGCGGGAGTGGTTTACCAAACCGGTTATTATTTTATCGGTGCAAAGCGGCGAAGAAGATATTGTGAAAGCCCTGGACAACGGTGCAAACGATTACCTGGTAAAACCTTTTCGGAGCGGAGAATTATTAGCCAGGTTAAGATCTTTGTTAAGAGGCTTTGTACCTCAACATGCCACAAAACAAAATACTGTTCCTGATCTTGAAATAGATGCGCAATTACGCCTTGTGAAGAAAAATGGCGAAGTGGTTAAACTTACTGCCACAGAATATGACCTACTAACAACCTTTGTTAGAAATGAAGGCAGGGTTTTAACACACCAGCATTTACTGAGAGAAGTATGGGGGCCAGGACAAATTGACCAGTCGCAATACCTGCGCGTATTTGTGAACCAGCTTCGCAAAAAAATAGAAACAGAACCTAATCAGCCAAAATACATCGTTACAGAATCAGGAGTCGGCTATCGCTTTATCTCCAAAGAAAATCACGTATGAACACAACAGATAAAATGAACAGCCAGCATCATAGCATTAATAAAGTAACCTTTGCCGGATTACTTGTTACACTCGGTATTATTTATGGAGACATTGGAACTTCACCACTGTACGTGATGAGCGCAATCATAGGAAAAGAAGTAATAGACGCAGATATGGTGAAAGGCGCGATCTCGGCAGTATTCTGGACCCTTACTTTGCAAACCACTATCAAATATGTGATCTTAACTTTACGCGCCGATAATAACGGTGAGGGCGGAATTTTTTCGCTCTTTACTTTGGTACGTAGAAGTAAATTTAAGTGGTTGATTGTACCAGCTATTATAGGAGGCAGTGCTTTACTGGCTGATGGTATTATTACACCGCCTATTTCTGTAGCCGCTGCTGTGGAAGGGCTACGCTTTTTTAATCCCGGCCTTAACACAGTGCCTATTGTGATCGGCATTATTTTTGGCTTATTTTTTATTCAGCAATTTGGTACAGGGTTCATCGGAAAATTCTTTGGCCCCTTAATGACCATTTGGTTTTTAATGCTTGGCGTATTAGGTGTGGTTCAGTTGTCAACCGACTGGTCCGTTTTATCTGCGCTTAATCCATACTACACCTACAAATTATTGGAGACACATCCTTTGGGTATTTTAATTCTGGGGTCTGTTTTTCTTTGTACTACTGGTGCCGAAGCTTTGTATTCCGATCTCGGCCATTGCGGCAAAGGCAATATCCGCGTGTCCTGGATCTTTGTAAAAACAATGCTGGTATTAAATTATTTCGGCCAGGGTGCCTGGTTGATAGCTCATCAGGGACAGAAGCTGGAAATGTTTAAAGCAACCAATCCCTTTTTTGCGATTATGCCGGAAGCCTTTATGCCATACGGAATTGTGATTGCCACCATTGCTGCGGTAATTGCTTCGCAGGCATTAATCAGTGGTTCCTTTACCTTGATTAACGAAGCGATGCGTTTAAATTTATGGCCAAAAGTGGAAGTGAAATATCCAACCGTTTTACGCGGACAGATCTATATTCCATCGTTGAACTGGCTGTTGCTTGGCGGCTGTATATTGGTTGTACTTTATTTCCGTGAATCTGCCAACATGGAAGCCGCTTATGGACTTGCGATTGTGCTGTGTATGTTAATGACTACTACGCTTCTGAATTTTTACATGCACATGAAGCGATACAACAAAATCTTCATATATTTTATTGTCACACTTTATCTGATTATCGAATTTGGGTTTCTGTACGCCAACCTAAGCAAATTCACACATGGCGGATGGATCACATTATTAATCGCAACAACACTTATGGTGGTAATGACTGTATGGCACCTGGCTAAAAAAATCAGGAATCGGTATGTGGACATGGTAAAATTCGAAAATTACAAGCAAATGCTGATTGATCTAAGTAATGATGAATCCCTGCAAAAGTACGCCACTCATCTTGTTTACATGACTAGTGCCCATAATACAGACGAAATCGAAGCAAAGATCATGTATTCTATTTTCCAGAAGCGCCCAAAAAAAGCCGATGTATACTGGATTGTCCATGTGGATGTAATGAATGAACCCTACCGCATGGACTACAAGGTTACCCATGTTGCCGACAATGACATTATCCGAATAGATTTCAGAATCGGATTCAGAATAGCGCCCCGGATTAACCTGATGTTTAGAAAAGTTGTGGAAGATCTTGTGAAAAACAAAGAGGTGGATATTACCAGTCGATACGAATCACTAAATAAAAACAATGTAATTGGCGATTTCAAATTTGTTATTCTCGAAAAATTCCTTTCTTACGAAAACGATCTGCCCACATTTGAAAAAGTTATTCTTAATATTTATTTCTTTTTGAAACGTTTCAGTTTAAGCGAGGCTAAAGCTTTTGGCCTTGACAGCAGTTCAGTGAAGATCGAAAAATTTCCAATGGTGATAAAACAGCCAAAAGAGCTACATTTGAAGCGAATAAACTAGCATGAAAAAGGGCAATGTTCTGGTGATAGATGACGAGGAAAAGCTGCGTGGGCTTTTTGCGCGACTGATCAGCGGAGAAGGTTATGAGGTCTGTGAAGCCGGAGATGGCAAAAGCGCCTTAAAAAAACTTGAAGGCCACGATATTGACGCCGTTTTGTGTGATGTAAAACTCCCGGATATAAATGGGCTGGAACTTACTGAAAAGATCAAAGGGCTTTATCCTTTTGTAGAGATTGTGATCGTAACGGCTTACGGGAATATTCCCGATGGCGTAAAAGCCATTAAATATGGTGCATTTGACTACCTGACCAAAGGTGACGATAATGAGCGCATCATTCCACTCATCATGCGGGCCGTTGAAAAAGCACAGCTTCAAAAACGTGTTCAATACCTGGAAAAGAAAGTACAAAAAACCTACGGCTTCCACTCCGTTATTGGAAAATCAAAACCCATCACAGAGGCCCTGGAGCTTGCCAAGCGGGTAGCACCAAATGATACCACCGTACTGCTTACGGGTGAAACTGGAACTGGAAAGGAAGTATTTGCTGCCGCCATTCACCAGGCAAGCAAACGTGCGCTCAAACCTTTTGTTGCTTTAAACTGCAGTGCATTCAGTAGAGAACTTATCGAAAGCGAACTGTTCGGGTATTCACAAGGAGCATTCACAGGAGCTAATAAAGATAAAAAAGGACTGGTAGAAGAAGCGCAGGACGGTACACTGTTCCTCGACGAGATTGGCGAGACGCCGCCTGAACTACAAGCTAAACTATTGCGTTTGTTGGAGACCGGCGAATATATTCGTGTGGGTGAAACCAAAGCTCGTAAGGCTAATTTTAGGCTGATCGCAGCAACAAATAAAGATCTCAAAACAGAAAGTGAAGAAAAGCATTTCAGGGCTGATCTGTATTTCCGCCTTAATGTGTTTGAAATCAATTTACCGCCATTGCGAGAACGCGTAAAGGATATTGAACCTTTGACCGCTTATTTTGTCAATCATTTCTGTGAAAAAATAAACCGTAAGTCCCTTGTGATCGCAAAAGATTTTATTGAAAAACTGGAACACTACCGTTGGGTCGGCAATATACGTGAACTACGGAACGTGATCGAGCGCTGCGTGATCCTAACCGATTCTGATTTCCTTACCGAAAAACTTTTACCTCTTGAAATTCAACAGGCTTCCAATGGCGGTAAAAATGGCACACTCTCTGCATTTTCGATGGCAAGTGTTGAAAAACTTCACATTCAGAAAGTACTGAACTACACTAAAGGCAATAAAGCCGAAGCCGCGCGTTTACTTGAAATTGGCATTGCAACATTATACCGAAAACTAGAAGAATTTGGCATTCACTAGATGACAACATCACCATCCGAAATATTTTTTTGTTTACCGCAGCGCATTGGATTCGAAATTAAAGCCCTGCATCATTGTAATCAACCCCTCTGACAGGATACTTTCACATTACAACATTAAATGTGATTGGAATTTTAACTATGAACAAGGTCAGCACATAAACTGATCTTTATCATAGTACGCCCGCTTTAACTCCAATAGATTTGTGAAACAATATTTACAAAACCAGTTAACAGAACTTTAACGACTTAAATACAAATGTAACATGGAAACAAAAAAACAAATCGGAGTCTGGATGGATCATTCAATAGCTCACGTAATGGAACCAAAAAATAGCGGGATTATTACAAGCTGCGTTAGATCAGAATTTACTAACCAGGTAAAACAAAATGCGCTTCATAAGAACGAAAATCTTATGCACAATAAGGAGCATCAGCTACAATCCGCATATTACCATAAAATCATGGAAGTTATTAAGAATCATGAAGAAGTATTACTTTTTGGGCCGACTTCCGCCAAAGAAGAGTTATCGAATTTACTGAAGACTGATCATCATTTTAAAACTGTTAAAGTTGAAGTTAAGCACGGTGATAAAATGACTGAAAACCAACAGCACGCTTTCGTTAAAGATCATTTTCATGTGTAGAAACACTAAAGTCTGTTCATATTGATAATGAGCCTATCATTTTGATAGGCTTTTTTATGTCCTTTTTCAGCCCTTTTTCCAAATTGGTTGATTAACGGGAACTCCAGGGGCATTGAACTTTCTGGTACATGGCTTGTATTACGCGGTCGTGAAACAATTACACCTGATGCTGATAAACCTTTTAGTAATTAAATCTCCGGCTTTATACCCGCAGGCCAAGACTGCCGGTTTGTTCAAAAGGTCCGAAGATTTTAGAAAAGTTCGTTTGTCCTGCGGCACAGACTCCCCGAAATGCTGCACATGAAAAACATTAAATCGTTTGACCCGATGAAAGACCTGCTTGAGGTATTATCTTAAAACGAGAATCCTCTTAAACTGAATTGGAAATAAGACAAACAATACATTAACAACAAATAGAAATTAAACATGAAAAAACAATTACTCTGCATGGCTCTCTTTGGCGTTACGTGGACAGCGTTTGCGCAGGAAGATACTACAGAACAGATAAACCGTCAGAAGGGTGAACCACTTGAAGGTATGGATATGACCTGGTTAAATGGTGGTGATAGGCGTTTAACCGCTACCCTGGCAGGCAAGTATTTCACACCTACTGTAATGGTTGACGCAAATTATAATTATTCTTTTGCTGATCCCATTGATAACACGGTAGTTGGTTCAACTGCGCTTGCCCGTCACAATGAAATGCAAGTTTCAGCAGCACATTTGGGTGGGGATTTCTATTACCAGGGAGCCAGGGCGCATATTGTAACACAGTTCGGCACGCGTTCGACGGTAATTCCGCGAAATGACTATAGTCCTTACCGAGGCCAATATCAATTGGCAGATGCCTACCGCTACCTGGCTGAAGCGAATGCCGGTTACCACTTCAAAGCATTACATGGCATCAACATAGATGCAGGTATGTTTATGTCGTACATCGGCCTGAACTCTTATTATCAGGTTGAAAACTGGGAATACCAGGCTTCATATACTTCCGACAATACCCCCTGGTTTTTTAGCGGGTTACGCGTTCAGATCTTCGCAACCAAAAAATTAAAGATAGAGCCCTGGATTATTAACGGTTGGCAAAGTTACGGCATGTTCAACAAACAACCCGGAGTTGGTGGTAATATTACCTGGTGCCCTAATGAAAATGTAAAATTGTTAACCAACGATTATTATGGTGCGGATGCTGCCGGTATTCCTCAAAGAAAGAGATTTCACACTGACAATAGTCTATTGGTTCGTTACTTTAAGCGACCAAAATCAAAAGGGGTCAGTCAAATGGCTTTCTCACTGACAGGTGATTTCGGATTTGAAAAAGGTGGTGGAGTAAACGGATTGAAAGATGATTCCATTAAAGGGCCGGCACAATATTTTGCAAGTCTCATGTTCTATAACCGGATCTGGTTTGCCAAAAATAAACTGGCGTTGACGCTTGGAGGCGGTTATATGAGCAACCCCGGAAGATACCTGGTTTTATATCCTGCGGGTCAGGCGAATCCATTACCGAACCCTGCAAATCCAACTAATTCCGCTGGAACGTTTCCATTTAGCGCTAACCCCGGTGATAAATTTGAAGCTTTTGATTATTCAACCAATATTGACTGGATGCCAAACCAACATATAACTTTTCGTTTGGAATATGTGCATAGGGGATCAAGTGTCAATTATTTTGCCGGACATGGTGGAGTAACTTCTCCTAGCGGCTACACCACGAGTTCTTTAACCCCTGGTTGGAAGCCAGACCTGGTGAAATATGAAGACCGTATTATTTTTGCCGTATTATTCAGATTGTAAAGCACTTACTATGGCTCTAAAAACAACCTGGTCCACTTCGGACGATCGGGTAGTTTTTGTTTTAAAGTTTAATATAACTGCTAAAAAGAGAATGATACATTTATAGAAAGTAAATCAACTAAAAACCAAGGGAGGATCAACATGCTAATTATTATTTTAGGGATTGCCATCATTATCACATCTTACTTTGTGGTAAGAACCAATTACAAATTAAGCCGGTATTATAAACTTATAAATACGGGCGGTATTTTACTTATCGTTATTGGCGTTTCAATGGCCATTGTTAAGCAGGTAGAGGCCGGGCAAACAGGCGTTCAAACCTTATTCGGAAAAGTAGATAACAAGATCCTCGAAAGCGGTTTGAATGTTATCAATCCTCTTGTGGAGGTAACCATGTTCGATATCAAAACTCAAAACTACACGATGTCGGGTGTTCACGATGAAGGCGACAAGGGAGGCGATGACGCGATACGGGTGTTGTCGGCGGATGGCCTGGAAGTTATTATTGATCTCACTGTTTTATACCGCATCATTCCAACAGAAGCTCCCAGAATACTAAAAGAGATAGGATCAGATTATAAAAACACTATTGTACGGCCTATAACCCGCACAAAGATCCGCGACAACGCTGTGTACTACGATGCTGTTGCCCTTTACTCCACTAAACGCGACGAGTTCCAGGACAGGATCTTTAAAGGGATTGAAAAAGATTTTAAATCCAGGGGCCTGGTGCTTGAACAATTGCTTGTACGCAATATTACCCTTCCGCAATCGGTAAAAATTACTATTGAATCTAAAATAAACGCAGAGCAGGACGCCCAAAAAATGCAGTTTGTTTTACAAAAAGAAAAGCAGGAAGCTGAACGAAAACGTGTAGAAGCTCAAGGTATTGCGGATTACCAGAAAATTATCAATACAGGCTTAAGCGATCAGCAACTGCAATATGAAATGATAAAAGCCAACAAGGAAATCGCTATGTCACCAAACACAAAAATAATTATTATGGGAAATGGTAAGGGTGTGCCTTTATTGCTGAACGATAAATAAACACTTAGGACTGGCCTTGTATAAGAAAAATCCCTAATGGAAAAAACAGACTTATCCTTAACGCCTACTTCAACATCAAGAAAATAAGCCTGCCAGATGAAAAAGAATACGGCCTGGATTACAGCAGCGTGGTTATCGAAAAACCAGCCCTGAAAAATTTTAAACTAAGGAGAGACCTTTAGAAATTAATTGTAGGTAAATTTGGGACAGTCAATTAAGGCAATACTATGAAAACAGTTAAACTCCTATATCCATTCATTGCTTTGGGCCTCAGTGCAGCCGCCCAGACAGATTCTCTGCCTTCCAAAGTCCCGTTTGATGGTATGGACCTGACATGGATCAACGGCCAAAGCAGGATCACTAACCCCATCCTGTGTTTCAGAGATAAAAAAACTGGCGAAGCCATTATTACCGGCACAGGCTACCTGGATGCCGACTACAATTACAATTTCGCTAATCCTATTGATAATACTCACACCATTTCGTCCACCATCGGACGACACAACGAAGTACATATTAATTTAGCGAGTGTCGGGGTCGATGTCGCATATAAAAACATGATAGGCCGAATATTGCTCCAATACGGGGCTATGCAGCACATTGTACAGGAGCTGGATGAAAGCGTGACACGTGGGCGCAATACAGGTACAGGAAATTTAAAATTTATTCGTGAAGGCGCGGCAGGTTATCATTTTAATAAATGGTACGGGATTAATCTGGAGGCAGGAATTTTTATGAGTTATATGGGTCTTGAAAGTTATATGGTTCAGGACAACTGGTGTTTCCAGCGTAGTCTTGTATGTGAGTTCACGCCATTTTATTTTCAGGGTGCACGTTTACAGATACATCCTTCAAGGAAGGTAAAACAAGAAATTTGGCTGTTAAACGGCTGGCAATCATACAATAGCTTTGGGAATTCCCCGGGTGTGGGAAGCTCCACCTACTGGAGACCCAATGATAATTTACAATTGGTCGCCAATTTTTATTATGGCCACGACACAAAAAATCCCGATACATTGGGGCATCAATCAAAACGTGTCCGGTTTCATCACGATAATAGTATAGTTTTCAGATATTTCAAAAAACCAGAAGCAAAAGGTATTTCCCAAATGGCACTCAGTCTGAATTCACATTATGGGTTTCAAAACGGCGTTGACAAAGGAGATTCGATCACACCGAAAGATCATTTTATGTATGGCACTTCGCTTTGTAACCGAATCTGGTTCTGTAAAAACAAATGGGCCCTTACACTCAGGGCTGATGTGTTATCCAATGGCGGAGCATACCTGGCTTTTTCGCCTTCACCGGTGACGCCGAATGGCTTTACGCAAGAACTGGCTACACATCCTTCAAAGCCTTTAAATATTGCCCAGAGCACAATTACTTTTGATTACATGCCAACAGAGTACACTACATTTCGGTTGGAGTTTGGTTACCGGCAGGCCAACATGCCTTATTTTGCAGGTCACGGTGGAACTACTTCGCCTTCGGGATGGACAAACGGGCCAACAACCCTTGCTCCCTGGAGTCCTGATCTTCAAAAATCTGACAGCCGAATCACAGCAGTTATCAATTTCAGATTTTAAAAAATTAAACCTGGTAGAAGAAAAAATATAAGGGCAGAACATTTCCTCGACCTAAAACTCACGGGACGTGATCCTGACCTGGTGATACCTCATGATCATGAAATAGCCATGTTTCCGCAGTGTACGCCGTTATTAAGTTAACATGGCTATACCATGTGACAAATAAAAAGCAATAATAACAACACATGAAAATTAAAACCAAATTACGATTAGGACTTGGCATCTTGTTAGCCCTTATATCTCTGCTGGCCATTATGGGTGCAAGAGAAATCCGCGCCTTATCCGGCGATACAGAGAACATTTTACAGGCCAATTATAATACACTGGAATATTCAAGGCGAATGCTTGTGCTTCTTGAGCAGACCAGCTCCGGCACTTCCAGTATAAGTCAATTTGAAAGAGAGTTGGCGAAACAACAGGATAATATTACCGAGCCTGGGGAAAAGGAACTCACAGACCAATTAACCTTCGACTTCGAAAAACTCAAAGCCGACAGGACGAACAATATTATCCATAGCATAATAAGAAAAGACCTCAATGAACTGATGTTCCTGAACATGAAAGCAATTGAACGCAAAAGTAATATTGCCATGAATACTGCAAATGGAGCGTATTTCTGGATTGCCATCGCCGGAACTTTCTGCTTTTTGATCGCCCTGGTACTTTTTACAAACCTGCCGGGACATGTGGCTAACCCGATAAAAGAATTGAGCGCAAGTATTAAGGAAATTGCTGCCATGAATTACAGCCAGCGTGTGAATTTTGAAAGCCATGACGAATTTGGGGAGCTTGCGGAATCCTTTAACGTAATGGCAAAGAAACTGGAAGAATATAACAACAGTAACCTATCGAAATTGATGATGGAAAAAACCAGGATCGAGACACTCATTAATAACATGCATGATCCTGTGATCGGACTAAATGAAAATAAAACGATTCTGTTCGTAAATAACGAAGCGGTAAAAATTCTGGGGATGACGCCAGAGCAACTGATAGGGAAACCTGCACAGGACATTGCAATCTACAACAACTTAATGCGCTCGTTATTGCAGGAGATGAATGGAGTAAACAAACCAGATAAGAAGGCATTAAAAATTTATGCAGAAGAGAAAGAAAGTTACTTTGATAAAGAACTGATTGAAATCGCGATTACACCTACCGGCGAGAAGGAACAGAAACAGATCGGTCATTTCATTATCTTAAAGAATATCACGCCATTTAAGGAGCTGGATTTTGCCAAGACTAATTTTATCGCAACTATCTCACACGAATTGAAAACCCCGATTGCCGCCATTAAAGCCAGTTTACAATTACTTGAAATGCCGACAACCGGTTCAGTTAACGAAAGCCAGAAACAGCTCATGTCGGGGATTAAGGACGATAGCAACCGCCTGCTCAAGATCATAGGCGAGCTTTTAAACCTTTCGCAGGTGGAGACCGGCAACATACAACTTAACATCCAGCAGAGCGATCCTCACCAGATCCTCCATTACGCCATTGAAGCCGTGAAGCCACAGGCGGAGCAAAAAGGAATTACACTCGATGTAAAAGCCGATGATCATTTGCCCTTTGTAAAAGCAGATACAGAAAAAACAGCGTGGGTGCTGATCAATCTTCTTACGAATGCGATCCGGTACTCGTACGAAAAAAACAGAATAATTATCGAAGTAAAAAGTCAGGATAACCAGGTTTTATTTTCTGTACAGGATTTCGGGAAAGGCATTGAATCCAAATACCTGGGCAAGCTCTTTAACCGCTATTTTCAGGTGCCTGGTAGCAGTAAATCAGGCACCGGTCTTGGCTTATCGATCAGTAAGGAGTTTATTGAAGGACAGGGCGGAGAGATCCGTGCAGAAAGCGAAATCGGAGAAGGCAGCAGGTTTAGCTTTACGTTGAATTCCTGACAGGCGCACAACCTGGCAGGTTTTTTTGTAAAACAATGTTATGCATTCAAGCCAGACTGACATGAAATGTGCTGCCAAACCCTGCCTGGCAAAGTAATTGAACTGCTTACTAATAATTTTAAAAGAATAAAGTATGGCTATAGATAAAACCCATTGGGACACAGCAATGCACTACGAGGAATTGGCAAAAGCTGTTTTTGACTGCGACAGGTATGAAGATCCCTGGGGCTATGCATCCGCTGACCAGGCAAGTTACTTTGCGAATCCCGGAGAAGAAGCTAAAATGCGGCTTTACACCATTATCGACGTGGCGGTTTACGACAACCAGGGTGAAGATGTTGTTGCAACTTTACTTAAGGTGAAGGAAAGAGTGGCAAAGATGAAGACCAATGATGAAGCAATTAAGATCATTCACGATCTCATCGACATCATGAACTTTCAGGGCTATTGATTTTGTATATTTGTTTGCATTCTAAACTAAAATTATGAAGAACTATTTTTCTCGCTTAACCACCACGCTAATCCTTGCTTTCCTGTTTATCGGTTCTGCGGTAGCCCAGAAAACCAAGCCTGTTAAAACGGCTGTCATTAAAACCACCATATACTGTGATCATTGCAAAATATGCGAAAGCTGCGGGGGAAGGATTTTAAAAGAATTGTATAACGAAGCTGGTATAAAGAACACCAGTGTTGATTCAAAAGCCAATACAATTACTGTTACCTACGATGAACGTAAAATAAGTCTGGAAAAGGTAAGAGATAAAATATCAAAATTGGGGTTTGATGCCGATGCCGTGAAAGCAGATCCGGCGGCCGTAGCTAAATTAGATGATTGTTGCAAAAAGCCCTAGGGTTTAGTCTACAACCTTAGTAAACGTTTGGCAATTCAGTTTTTGAAAAGCAAAAACGTGTTAACGCCACGCAGAGATCAGCTTACGCGCAAATCACCGCGAACTCAGTTATCTATGGCGCCTTTTTCTACCGCTCCACAATAATCTTAGCCTTCAACGCTACGCCGTTCTTTTGCCCGGTAATAAAATAAACACCAGTCGGCAAGCTGTTAACCGTTACCTCATTCCCGTTATTGTCGTCCAGGGTCACCGTACTGATAACCTGTCCAAGCGCGTTAATAATGCTGACACTGATTTTTTCGGATGACCTGATCGTGAAATTGCCATTGTTGGGATTCGGGTAAACCATTATACCATCGGCGCTATCTGTTTCAAAATCCTCCAGACCAATACAGGTCGCTACAAACTGCGTAACGGTTGTGGTCTTGCTGCAGCCATTTACATCGGTACCTGTGAGGGTGTAAGTTGTTGTTGCCGCAGGGGCAACAGTGATTGTTGGTGTAGTTGCTCCGGTGTTCCAGCTATAGCTGGTAGCGCCGCTTCCGATAATGATCGACACTTCCAGTCTGCAGATCTGTTTTTTGGCGGTTTGCACAGTGACATTCGGTAGCGGGTGCACAATGACAGAAAAGGCTTGCTGATTCGAACAATTGCCTGTAGTACCCGTTACAGAGTAATTAGTCGTTACCAGCGGTGATATTGTAACCGATGAAACCCCGCTCGCTATCGGGATCCCTCCGTTGCCTGTCCAGACATAACTGCTTGCAGGTCCTGTAGCGGTTAAAGTTGTAGTTTGCCCATTACAGATCGCCGTGGGACTTGTCACAACAAAAGTTGCAATGTAAACTGACAAAACAAAAGTACTGGTATTCACACAACCCGTAATGGTATTGGTTGCTGTCACAAAATAGTTGGTGGTCACACTGGGACTGGCTGAAATGGAAGTGCCACCGGTTCCGGTATTCCAGTTGTATACAACATTACTGGCCGGACTTGTAATTGAAATTGCGGCTGTCTGACCCACACATATAAAAGAAGAGCTGCCCGTGAGATTTGTATTTGGCAAAGGAAACACCTGGATCAATTGGCTAACGCTGGAAGTACAACCAAAGGAATTTGATCCCGAAAGTGTAATTATTGTGGTGGTGGATGGACTCACAATTTGAGTTGTATTGCTGGTATTCATGGGTTGCCATGTGTATGAGAGACCCCCGTTGCCTGTTAAGGTAACATTATTTCCCTGGCAAATTATGTTAGTAGAAGAAGAAATAGTGATAGTTGGGCTGGGATTTACAACCACAGTAACAATGGCTGTGGCAGTACAGTTGCCGTTAGAGCCTGTTACAGTATAGTTGGTTGAGACGTTAGGGTAAATGGTAAAATTGGCCATCGTAAAGCCGCCGGGTAACCAGGTATTTGTAGTCGGTCCGCTTACAACCAGGTTAGCCCCCGTACCTGCACAAATTTGGGTGGGTGTAGCACTGGCATTCACAAGAGGAAGAGGAAATACAACCAGGTTCACAGTGCGGCTACTCGAACAGGGGCCATTGGTCCTGACAAGCGTGTAAGTTGTGGATACCGGCGGAGAAACTACGATCGTGGCAGTATTGGGATTTGAGCCTGGTGTCCATGTAAAACCTGTTGCACCTGTTGCTGATAATGTTGCGGTACTTCCAAAACAAATCGCCGTCGGCGTCACAACAGGCGGGATATTGGGTGTAATAAGCACCGTAACACCGACGGCCGCTGTATTTGTGCAGCCATTGGATCCTGCCCCCGTGACAACGTAACTTGTTGTTGTCGGTGGTACAATAGCGGTATTGTTGGGCGCTCCCGCACTCCAGGTATATCCTGAAACGCTGCCGCCGCCGTTGAGAATAATACTGCTACCACTGCAAACCGTTGGGTTATTGATACTCGCTGTGATATTTGGTAGAGGATTGACTGTTAAAACAACCGCGGCAGTAGAATTACCGCAGGCATTTGTTCCGCTGACTGCGTAGGTGTAAGAGCCATTTGTGGTTGGGGTGTAAACCCCGCCGTTGGTAATACCGCCGGTCCAGGTATAGGAGCTGGCGCCGAATGCCGTCATGATAACGGGTTGGTTCACGCACACAACTGATGGCGAGATAACTGCTGTAACTGTAGGTGTATTGTCAACACTGACAGTGATCACTGCGCTGGATGTACAGTTAGAGAAACTAGTTGCGGTGAGTGT
>JAZKFC010000033.1:0-17635 GCA_040386615.1 Bacteroidota bacterium | reverse complement strand
AATAACCAATAACCAATAACGAATAACCAATAACCAATAACGAATAACCAATAACGAATAACCTTCAACGATAAATTCAGGAATGTTACTGCGGCTTATAATATTTTTTTGCCTCCGGCATATATGCTTTCAGATCTTTGATACGGGTAGCATCACTGGGGTGGGTGCTTAATAACTCAGGCGGTTTTTGCCCACCGCTCATGCTGGCCATTCTTTGCCAGAAACTAATGGCCGCTTCAGGATTATAACCAGCCATGGCTGCAAAGATCAATCCCATTTTATCTGCTTCACTTTCCTGGCTTCTGCTGTATTTTAAAGTTCCCAGCGTTGTGGTAACGCCATACGCCTGGGCGAATAACTGTTGCGTTAAGGCAGGTTTTTGCGACAAGGCCACCGAAAGTGCCTGACCGCCGAATTGTACCAATAATCCCTGGCTCATGCGCTGATTACCATGACGCGCAATAGCGTGGGCAATTTCATGCCCCATTACAATCGCCAGGCTTTGCTCATCCTGTGTTACGGGCAGCAACCCGGTGTAAACAACCACTTTTCCGCCCGGCATGCACCAGGCATTTACCTCTTTGCTTTCAATTACGTTAAAAGCCCACGAAAATCCCTGTAGGTCCGCCGTCGCTTTTTTCTGAACATAAAACTGCTGCACGGCTCTCTGGATCCTGGATCCGCAGCTTTTTACCATTTGTACGCGCGGATCGCTGTCGGGCAGGGGAGGGTTCTCTGATAAAAATTTGTTGTACTCTGAATAGCTCATGCTAATCATTTCACTTTCAGGTAATAAGGTCATATTGCGTTTTCCCGTTACTGCGTTTTTATGGCAGCTGAAGAAAAAGGTGGAAACGGTGAAAACGGAGATGATAATTTTTTTCATAATCGATAAGATTTAACAAGGCCATGCATGCAAGTTATATACCAGCCCTATCTGCTCAATTTTCTATTTGAGCAGACAGACCCCTCTCCAATAAGGCCTGGCACAAAGGTTTTAGCTTCTTATAGCTGCCGTTTTTTACGGCGCATTTACCCGTGTAATGAATTAAATAAGTACATTGTTCAGCCTGCAGGCTGTCGTGCTCACACACAGTAATGAGAGATTGGGTCACAAATTCAAAGGTATTGACATCGTCGTTGTAAAGCACCAGGGCTTTTACAGCTTCTTCTTTTACCACCGTTTCGGTAATTTCGAGTTCAAGGATATCAGGTTGGTTAAAATTGCTCATTGCCAATTTTTATTGAACCACAAAAGTATAAAAAAATGGCCATATTATTTCGTTATGTTGTAGTTTGCGGTTGAATTTTGGCGTTTTTAAATGCCATGTCACTTCGAGCGCAGTCGAGAAGTGGTCTCGACTACGCTCGACCTGACGCATTTCCAACCATAAACTACAACAGGCCATATTATTTAACGGCGATGCCATAAGCGATATATTTCCAGGAATCAGGACAACTCCAGTTAAAAATAACATCGTCGGCGGCGGCCAATATTTGTTTTTGACGTTCATTCCGGCCAAAGGTTCCCAAAAAGCCCGTAAAACGCATTGTAAACGATGAGAAGGCCTGCAGGTAAGCTTTCATATCCTCTGCCGGTACGTAGTGCCAGTAGTCTTTCCACTCAGTAAACAGCTGACGGCTCTTTTGGTGCAGCGCCGAGGCTTTCATGTTTTCGGCAAATAACAATTTGCCCCCGGGTTTCAAAGCCTTGTAGATCTCGTCAAAAACCTTTTGCTGGGTTCCGGGGCTGTCTTTTCGGCCAATGCCACCGATAATAGACTTAAAGACTATAATATCGAAGTGATTTTCGTAGGGCAGGGCAAGGGCATTTAAATCCTCGTAAGTAATCAGGTTTTTTACCGGGTATTTTGAATGAAGGGGCAGCGCCGTTTGTTTTACATTTTCGAGGTCAGAACAAATCACCGGGATGCCTTTAAGCGCCAGCCAAAGACTGAGACCGCCTTCGCGTCCACCAAGTTCAAGCGCGTTACCCACGGATGACCAGTTTACTGTTTTGTCCCAGTAGTGAAGGGCTTTCGACCACGATCGCACATCCCATTGAATGATATCCTGAATTAGTTTTTCGGTCACACCTGTGTTTTAAGACCTTTAAATTATAAAAAAACCCCGAATCTGAGTGAACAGATCGGGGCTTTTTATAATTTTTGATTTTTTGAGTTATTGAATTTTTGATTTATTGATTAGTGATTCAACAAATCTTACTTCAAGAAATCTTATTTCTCAGGCCTTGTCTTCTTTTTTGCTTTTCTGTTTTTTGGGCTTGTGAGTACTAACCACCACTTCATCTTTTTCCTTGTTGTAATCGATCTCTATTTCGTCTCCCTCAGAGAGGTTGCTTTTGATGATCTCTTCAGCCATAGGATCTTCGAGGTATTTTTGAATGGCACGTTTTAAAGGCCTGGCGCCATAGTTGGCGTCATAACCTTTTTCAACGATATAATCCTTGGCGGCGTTGGTGATCTTGATACTGTAACCCAATCCGTTCACCCTGCCAAACAAATGATTCAGTTCAATATCGATGATCTTATGGATGTCTTCTTTTACCAGTGAGTTGAACATCACCACATCGTCGATCCTGTTCAGGAACTCAGGTGCAAAGGCTTTTTTAAGGGCGCTTTCAATCACGCCTTTCGATACTTCGTCGTGTGCATCTGTGCGTGCCTGTGTACCAAAACCTACACCTGTACCAAAATCCTTGAGCTGGCGCGCCCCGATATTGGAGGTCATGATGATAATTGTATTCTTAAAATCCACCGTCCTGCCATGCCCATCGGTCAGCATCCCGTCATCCAGCACCTGTAAAAGCATATTAAATACATCGGGGTGAGCTTTTTCGATCTCATCCAGTAAAATCACAGAGTAGGGGCGACGGCGAACCTTTTCGGTCAATTGCCCTCCTTCTTCATATCCAACGTAGCCCGGAGGGGCACCAATTAAACGTGTGGTTGCGAATTTCTCCATGTATTCACTCATATCGATCCTGATGAGGGCGTCATCATTGTCGAACAAATGCCTGGCCAGAATCTTGGCCAATTGGGTTTTACCAACCCCGGTTGGACCTAAAAAGATGAAAGAGCCAATAGGCTTGTTGGGGTCTTTTAAACCCGCACGGTTTCTCTGAATAGCTTTCACCACTTTTGCAACCGCGTTATCCTGACCTATCACTTTGCCTTTAATGAGTTCGTTCATTTTAACGAGCTTGTCACCTTCATTCTGGTTAACCCGGTTTACAGGCACCCCGCTCATCATACTTACCACTTCGGCCACATTTTCTTCAGTTACCGGCATGCGGTTCTGCTTGGTTTCTTCCTCCCATGCCTTTTTAGCCGTTTCAAGCTGGGTCTGGAGCTGTTTCTCCGTATCCCTGAGCTTGGCAGCCTCTTCGTATTTTTGAGAGCGTACAACCTGGTTTTTGAGTTCCTTGATGTCCTCCATTTTTTTCTCCAGTTCCAGGATATTTTCAGGAACCGTAATATTGGTGATGTGTACACGCGATCCAGCCTCGTCCAAAGCGTCTATGGCCTTGTCGGGCAAATGCCGGTCGGTAATGTACCTGGCTGTTAAAGAAACACAGGCTTTGATGGCATCATCGCTGTAAGTTACATTGTGATGCTCTTCGTATTTGGATTTAATGTTATTGAGGATCTGGAGGCTTTCTTCGGGCGTTGCAGGTTCTACGATCACTTTCTGAAAGCGGCGTTCCAGGGCTCCGTCTTTTTCAATATACTGGCGGAACTCATCCAAAGTGGTAGCGCCGATGCACTGGATCTCTCCACGCGCCAAAGCGGGTTTGAACATATTGCTGGCGTCGAGGCTGCCGCTTGCACCGCCGGCCCCGATAATAGTATGAATTTCATCAATGAAAAGGATCACATCCGGGCTTTTTTCAAGCTCGTTCATCACCGCTTTCATGCGCTCTTCAAACTGGCCACGGTATTTGGTACCAGCCACCAGCGAAGCCAGATCAAGTGTCACCACCCGCTTACCAAACAGCACCCGGCTTACTTTTCTTTGTACAATTCTTAAGGCAAGGCCTTCGGCGATGCTTGATTTACCCACACCCGGCTCACCGATAAGGATGGGATTGTTCTTTTTGCGTCGCGACAAAATCTGCGAAACACGCTCGATTTCTTTTTCACGTCCAACAACAGGATCCAGCTTGCCGTCTTCTGCCATTTTAGTAAGGTCGCGTCCAAAATTATCCAGCACCGGTGTTTTGGATTTACTTTCACCCTGTTTTTTAGGGTTACTGGCGCCTCCGCCAAAATTTGTTTCGTCGGCATCGTCCTCGTCGCCACCGGCGGCTGTATTTTCAATTCTCGACGGGTTATCTAAAAACCCTTCCAGTTCGGCCCTGGCGGCATCGTAATCAACACCGTATTTTAACAGGGTTTTGGTAACCACGTTGTCATTTTCCTTTAAGATGCATAACAACAGGTGTTCGGTACCTATCTGAACAGATTTAAACGTTTTTGCTTCAAGGTAAGTGAGTTTGAGGGTTTTCTCTGCCTGCTTTACCAGTGGGATGTTGGCGAGGTTATTGCTTTTGCGCAGCCCGGGGGTGAGGCTTTGTTCTATGCTCTTGCGAAGTTCGGCAGAGTCAATGCCCAGGTTCTTCAGTAAACGCATTCCCACACCGTCACCGTCGCGAATCATGCCAAGCATTAAATGTTCAATGCCAATATAATCATGCCCTAAACGAAGAGCCTCCTCACGGCTGTAAGTGATCACATCTTTTACTCTGGGCGAAAATTTTGCTTCCATAAATTAATTCCTTTTGTTAGGTTAAATTACATATTTAATGCCAGAACCAAAAATAGTCTTTAATAAGCGGAATGATTTCTTTGATAAATGGTTTTTTTAACAAAAAATTTGTTCATAAGTTTTGCTTGTAATTGCTGATTAATCGGTACTTTCATAGGTTCAAAAAAAGATTTTTGACCCGCATTTTCTGAGACAATTGTTAAATGAAAAGCATGACAAAAATGCATTTGATTTTTAAATAAATACGATAAAATAAAACTAAGATAAACACAGAAAAACAGTATGGCAGACGGAGAAAAAATTATTCCTATTAACATTGAAGATGAAATGAAAACAGCCTATATCGATTATTCGATGTCGGTAATTGTGTCGCGCGCGTTACCTGATGTGAGAGACGGTCTCAAGCCAGTGCACCGCCGCGTGCTTTATGGTATGCTCGATCTTGGCGTGTTGCACAACCGCCCCTATAAAAAATCGGCCCGTATCGTTGGGGAGGTTTTGGGTAAATATCACCCCCATGGCGATGCCAGTGTTTATGATACCATGGTGCGTATGGCCCAGGAATGGAGCCTGCGTTACATGCTGGTTGACGGACAGGGAAATTTTGGTTCGGTTGACGGTGATCCGCCGGCTGCCATGCGTTACACCGAAGTGCGCTTCAGGAAGATAGCGGAGGAAATGATTGCCGATATTGAAAAAGACACGGTTGATTTCCGTCCTAATTTCGACGATTCTTTAACAGAACCAACGGTATTGCCATCGCGTATTCCCAACCTGCTGATGAACGGCGCTTCGGGAATTGCTGTCGGAATGGCAACAAACATGGCACCGCACAACCTGACAGAGTGTATTAATGCCATATTAGCATACATCGACAACAAAGCCATAGATATCGACGGCCTGATGAAACACATCAAAGCGCCTGATTTTCCTACAGGTGGTACAATTTACGGTTATGAAGGTGTAAAAGAAGCTTTTCATACAGGTCGCGGTCGCGTGGTAATGCGCGCCAAAGCCAATGTAGAACCCGTAGGTGAAAGAGAGCGGATCATTGTTACTGAAATTCCATACCAGATCAACAAGGCCGACATGATCAAACGGCAGTGGGAACTCTGCAACGAAAAAAAGATCGATGGCATCAGCGAGATACGCGACGAAAGCAGCCGCGAAGGCATGCGCATTGTTTATGAGTTAAGAAGAGACGCCATCTCAAACGTGGTTCTCAACAATCTTTACAAGTTCTCTGCATTACAAACCTCTTTCTCCATCAACAACGTGGTGCTGGTGAAAGGCAGACCCGAGATGCTGAACCTGAAAGACATGATCGTTCATTTTGTTGACCACAGGCACGATGTGGTAGTGCGCAGAACAAAATACGAACTGGCACAGGCCGAAAAACGCGCGCACATTTTAGCTGGTTTACTCATCGCTATTGATCACCTGGATGAAGTGATTAAAATTATCCGCGAAAGCGAAAGTCCTGATGTGGCAAGGGATGAACTCATGGTTCGTTACAGCCTCACAGAAATTCAGGCACGTGCCATTCTCGATATGCGTTTAAGAACATTGACAGGACTTGAACGTGATAAATTAAAAGCAGAATACGACGAACTGATGAAAACCATCGCGCACCTGAACGATATCTTGAACAACGAGGAACTGCGTTTTAAAATCATCAGGGAAGAGTTAACCGAGGTCAGAGAAAAGTATGGCGACGAACGCCGCACCGATATCGTTTACGCAGGCGACGACCTCAAGATAGAAGATATGATCGCGGACGAGAACGTAGTGATCACTATCTCGCACATGGGATACATGAAACGCACCAACCTGGCCGAATACCGCGCCCAGAACCGCGGAGGCCGCGGAAGCAAGGGTACAGCCACACGCGACGAGGATTTTGTTGAACACATGTTCATCGCCTCAACCCATAACTATATTTTATTGTTCACCGAAAAAGGACAGGTGTTCTGGATCAGGGCTTACGAAGTGCCTGAAGGAAACAAGACCAGCAAAGGAAGGGCGATTCAGAACCTCATCAGCATCGCGCCTGATGATAAAGTAAAAGCCTTTATCAATATCAAGAATTTAAATGACGAAGAGTATATTAAAAACAACTTCATCATTTTATGTACCAAAGACGGGATCATCAAGAAAACGTCAGTGGAGGCTTATTCAAGACCACGTACAAATGGTATCAACGCTATTACCATCCGCGAAGGGGATGTATTACTTGAAGCTGCTTTAACCAACGGCAATAATGAAATTATGCTGGCCACCAAGCTTGGTAAAGTATGCCGTTTTCCTGAAGAAAAGGTAAGACCAATGGGGCGCAATGCCAGTGGTGTGATAGGAATAGACCTGAATGATGAAGAAGGTGGAACCAACGAAGTGATAGGCATGGTTTGTATTGCCGATATGCAGGCGAACGTTTTGGTAGTGTCTGAAAAAGGATATGGCAAGCGTTCGGATATTGAGGAGTACAGGGTGACGAACCGCGGTGGTAAAGGTGTGAAAACAATCAACATCACCGAAAAAACAGGCAACCTGGTAGCGATTAAATCAGTTACCGACGCCAACGACCTGATGATTATTACCAAGAGCGGTATTACCATTCGTATGAATGTGTCTGACCTCAGGGTAATGGGACGTGCCACCCAGGGTGTGCGTCTTATCAATATTCAGGACAGTGATAGCATCGCTGCTGTTACCAGGGTTGATCATGAGGAAGATATTATCGATGAAGCCGGTGAGCAGAACGAAGCGGGGAATGTTAACCTGAACGGTCACACCGGTGAAAATGCTTCCGAAGAAAATACTACACCAACGGACGATAACAATTAATAGCGGAACCCAACACTAAACTTAAAAAATTACCTTTAGCAAAAAATAAATCCCAAAATGAATAAAAATCTGATAATAACAGGTGCATTGAGTGTGTTAGGATTAACTACATTGATAGCCCAACCGACCTTGATCGAAAAAATAGAGGCTAAGCCGGATAAAGTAGTGATTCCATACGAAAGGTGGAAATTACCAAATGGCCTTACCATTTTATTACACGAAGATCATTCAGATCCGGTAGTGAATGTAACGATTACCTATAAAGTTGGATCGAACCGTGAAAATCTTGGCAGATCTGGTTTTGCGCACCTATTCGAACACATGATGTTCCAGGGTTCTAAGCACGTGCTGGATGAGGAACATTTTAAGATGGTGTCGACCGCAGGTGGGGATATGAACGGATTTACTTCACGCGACAGAACGGTTTATTATGAAACTGTTCCTTCTAACTATTTAGAAATGGCTCTTTGGCTTGAATCAGACAGGATGGGATTTTTATTGGATTCATTAACCAGTAGAAAATTTGAGATCCAACGTGATGCTGTAAAAAACGAGAAGTCACAGAATATTGAAAATCAACCGTATGGACTTGCGACTGAAGAAGAAATCAATAAGATCCTTTATCCGCCGATGCATCCATATAGCTGGTCGGTTATAGGATACCTTGACGACTTAAATAATGCAAGTCTGGATGATGTTAAAGGCTTTTTCCTGAGATGGTACGGTCCCAACAACGCCATTATCAGCATTGCAGGCGATTTTAACTCTGCCGACGCGCTGAAGATGATTGATAAATATTTCGGAAATCTTAAACAATGTCCTGAAGTAAAAAAATTGCGTTTGCCACCGGTTATTATACCAACCGATAAATATACAGCGTACAAAGACAACATTTATCTGCCACTCAATTTAAGGGTTTTTCCAACGGTACCACAATACAACCGCGATGAACCTGCTCTCGACGTTTTAGGTCTCATGTTTGGTAACGGCAATAACTCTATCCTTTATAAAAATTTTGTAAAAACTAAAGTTGCCGCCGAGGCTTATGCATACCATAGATCTGAAGAATTATCAGGGGAGTTCCAAATCCAGGTATTTGCGTTTCCGCCGGATGACAATAATTTTGAGAAACTATTTTCTTCCCTTGATTCCAGTGTAAAAGCAAGTATTGACGAATTTGGAAATAGCGGGATCACCGACGAGGCACTGGCAAGAACAAAAGGATTGATTGAATCCAGCATATATGGACAGGTAAATTCGGTTGCAGGAAAAAACCAGGTGATTTCGGAGTGGGAGCGGTTGTTGGGAAAATCGTCAACTCTTTCAGATGAACTTGACAGGTATAACAAGGTAACAAAAGACGACATCACCCGGGTGTATAACAAGTATGTCAAGGGCGCTGGTGCCGCGATCCTCAACACTTATCCTATTCTCGACCCTAAAGACTCGGTTAAAAGTGTCAATCCATATGCCGGGCAGAAATTTGCAGCTAATCCTGAATATGCAGGTTTATCTTACCAACCAGTTGCCGATAAGTTTGACAGGAAGGTGCGTCCGGTGGCCGGCGAAGCCAAAATCGTGAAAGTTCCTGAATATTATAAATCAAAACTAAAAAATGGAATTAACGTCATAGGTACCAAAAATCCTGAAACCCCTGAGGTAACCATTGTGATGACTATGGATGGCGGAAGCCTGGTATTATCAAACGATAAATTGAAAAAACTTGGTATTGCGGAGTTGACTGCCCAGATGCTGAACGAGGGTACTAAAAACTTTACCACTGAACAGATCAGTTCACAACTTGATATTTTAGGTAGTTCGGTAGAGTTTTCTGCCAATAAATCAACCACAACTATTCGTGTGACTTGCCTGAAAAAGAATTTCGCTGCAACCTTAAAAATACTTGAGGAAAAGTTATTGAATCCTGGTTTCAGAGATGAAGACTTTAAATTGATTAAAAAACAGTATAAAGCCACTGTTAAAGACGAGGATAAAAATCCGAATGCTGTGGCAAGCAAAATGTTCAGTTATTCAATTTATGGGAATACAGTGATGGGTTTATCTCCGTCTGCAAAAACAGTTGATAACCTTGACCTGGCTGACGTGAAGGAATATTATAATTCGTATTATTCGCCTTCTGTTACAAACCTTGTTCTTGTGGGTGATGTTGAAGAAGCAGATGTAATGGCAAAACTTGAGTTTTTAAACAAATGGCAGCCAAAAGATGTGGTGATACAACCCATTATTGAACCTGCGCCAACAACTGAACCACGTTTTTTTATTTATAATAAAACGCTCGCTCCTTCATCCGTTATTACCATGGGTTACCCAAGCCTTAAATTTGATGCAACTGGCGACTATTATAAAAACAGGATCGCCAACTTTGTATTCGGTGGTTCCTTTAACAGCCGGCTGAACCTAAATCTGCGTGAAGAAAAAGGATACACTTATGGTATCCGCTCCAACTTCAGCGGAGGAAAATACACTGGGGTGTTTAACATCAGCGCAGCGGTAAAAAGGACTTCAACAGCCAACTCTTTGGCTGAGATCATAAAAGAATTCAATAAATATCAGGCCAATGGGATCACTGAGGATGAATTGACCTACACCAAAAACTCACTGTTGAATACTGAGGCCATCAGGTACGAAAATCCACTGCAGAAAGCCGATTTCCTTTCAGGAATTGCCAGGTATAACCTGGAAAAAGACTATATCAGCAAGCAAAATACCATCCTCAAAAATATGACCAAAGCCGATGTTGACCAGCAGATCAAAAAATATTTTGATGCCAATAAGTTAACAACGGTGGTTGTGGGTGATAAGTTTTCTATTGAGTCCCAATTGGATAAAGCCTCTAAGGATGCCAATAACAAAGACGTATTAAATAAGGTTAAATTAAAAAAGATTTCACTGGATTAATTGTGTAAAAAATACAATCTTTGTGTCTTTACAAAGAATGGCCTTATAATTAATTAATATATTTAACCACCGGGCATAAGCCTGGTGGTTTTATTTTACGCTATAAACAAAAACAATGAAAAAACCGTTAATCCTGTTAGTATTTGCATGTATTTCAATGCTATCGTTTGCACAGAGCCTGCAGGTTCAAAACATGGCAACCGCCTTAAGAAGTAAAGATTATGAAAAAGGGAAGGCAGCTGCCGATGCGGCGGCCGTGCACGAAAGTACCAAGGGCAGCGCAAAAATGTGGATGTACAGGGGCAAGGTGTACCAGGCGATCTATTCAGATACCTCTGCAAAAGTAAGGAAGATAGATCCCGAAGCCGAAGAAAAAGCGCTCGACGCCTATGTGAACTGCCTGAAACTCGACGCTAAGGATAATATCTATAAAGATGAAGTGAAAGGCGCGCTGGTAGTCGCTTCTGCTGCAACCAGCAACAAAGCCAATTTTTACAAGGTGAATAAAGACTATAACAAGGCGCTTTATTGCTACGACCTGTTGGAAAGCGCTTTGCCATTTGATTTTGACCAGGGTATGAAAAGGAACAATATTACCAAAGAAAAACTGTTGTATAACAGGTATGAATTAAACATGATTGCAGGTAACAAAGACAAAGCGAGAGAATTTGCCAATAAACTCATTGAGATCAAATACAAAGATCCCAGGGTGTTTACAGACATGGTTCAGTTGTCGCTTAAAGACAAGGACACAACCGGCGCTTTAGCGTACATAGAAAAAGGTAAATTGATGTTTGAAGACAATATGGACCTGATTGGCGCCGAGCTGGATATTTATCTTGCCAGGAAAAAAACCGACGTGTTGAAGGATAAGTTAAAAGCGGCAATAGAGGTTTCACCTGACAATGAGGTGCTGCATTTTGTTTTGGCCAACCTCTATAAAAACACCAATCACTTTGACGATGCCGAAAAAGAATATTTAAAATCACTTGAACTGAAGTCTGATTACGAACCTGCGTTGTATAACCTTGGTGTATTGTATTACAGCGCTGGCAAAGACTGGAACGATAAATTAAACACCCTTGCGTTGAAAGACCCTAAAACAAAAGAATACGAAACAAAGTCGAACGATTATTTTAAAAAAGCGGCTGGTTACTTTGAAACTTCTTACGATATGACCAAGGATAAAAAAACAAAACAGGTTTTACGTCAGCTATACATTCGCCTTGGTGATGCTGAGAAAGCAGACAAATACAAATAGTTGAGAGTTTATGGTCTATAGTTAATAGTCTATAGTTAATAGTCTATAGTCTATAGACTATTAACTATAGACCATAAACTATCAACCATAAACTATCAACCATAAACTATCAACCATAAACTACAGACCATCAACAATTGACAAAGTAAGATTAACACATATGATAAACAGAATTTTAATAACTGCGTCTTTCCTTCTTTTAACAACCGGTGTTTTTTCTCAAAAAGGAAAAGTACAAACTGCCTGGAGATCGCTAACCGACTATGAAGGCACGGCGGCCGAAGGAAAACCGGACCTGAAGTACCTGGACAAAGCCAAAGAAGCCATAGACATGGCACTGCAGAACGAAGACACAAAGAACAAGGGCAAAACGCATGCTTACAAAGCCAGGATCAGCTATGCGCGTTACCAGTATGACCTTAGCCAGGAAATTAAAAGACTGGAAACCAGTGTTACTGATAAAAACGAAAGGGTGCTGGTTGCATATGGCAATACAGCCTTAAAGGATTTTGAAGAGGCAAGTGAAGAGATCGTTAAAATAAAAGACCTTGATCCTAAATACATGGAGACCATCAAGGAAAGCCTCGTGAAGGGCACTTCGGGGCTTGAGGATGACGATATGAAATTCGCGCTGGTGGCCCAGCAGGTTAAAATGGAGTCAGGCAATATTGCTTCGGGCAAATACAAAGCAAAAAAATATGAAGAAGCCGCCGATTATTTTTACAAGACCGCATTTATGAATACGGTTCTTTACGGTGTGAAGGATACAGCTGATTTTTACAATGCCTGCATTGCAGCAGCTAAGGCCAAGAACAACGACAAGATGCTGGATTACAATAAAAAAATGATAGAAGCGAAGATCGGTATTCCATACAATTATGAATCTATCTACAATGTGCAACTCGCAAAAGGTGATTCGGCAGCCGCGCTCGAAACGCTAAAAAAGGGGAGAGCCGCTTTTCCGGCAGACATGAGTCTCACCAACAAGGAAACCGACTATTACCTGGCCACAGGCAACCAGCAACAGGCACTCGCCAATATAAAAGCGTCCATTGAAAAAGATCCAACCAACCCGGTGTTTTATTTAATATCAGGACAGATCTACGATGCTTTGGCAAATCCCCGCGACAAGAATACCGGCAAAGACCTGCCCAAACCCACAGATTTTGAGCAATTGTTCAGAAACGCCGAGGCGAGTTATTTAAAAGGGCTCGAACAAAAACAAAACAATAAGGAATTCCACTATAACCTGGTTTTTAACCTTGGCGCACTTTACAATAACTATGGGGGCACTATGGCTAACCGCAAGCCGGGCAAGATCACCGAAATGGCGAAGCTTCAAAAGGAAAATGAAGTGATTAGCCAGGAGTATTACAAAAAGGCCATCCCATACCTCGAACAATCACTTTCGATGAAGCCTGACGATACTCAAACGATGATTGCGCTGCGCAAACTTTACCTTATGACAGGTAATGAAGTAAAGGGGAAAGAGATGAATGACCGGATCAAATCCGGGAAATAGTTTTTTCGGTAATTGTACACCCACGCGTTTTTAGCGATAACTTAAAGCGTCACATTAAGTGACTTTGCCCCAAATAACCCTGAACACGAAACCCGGAACCCTGAACACGGAACCCGGAACCCTGAACCCGGAACCCGGAACCCGGAACATGAAACACTGACCCCCTCCTTCGCGAAAAAGCTTTGCTCCTAAGCTGAAGCTATGGGGTAAGCTGCGGCGGATGCAACCCAAAACTTACTTCTGTATCACCGCTTTTTTAATGATCACTGGTCCGTCGGCCAACTGTATGCTCACAAAATAAACACCGTTGTTCAACTGGCTCACGTCGATACTCTCGTATCCTGAGCTCATTTTCCCAAGCGATTTTTGCTGAACAAGCCTGCCATTTACGTCAGTTACCTTATAACTCACCTCCTGGTGATTATTCAGGTCTAATTTAATGTAAACTGTATTTTGAGCCGGGTTAGGGTAAACCTCTATGTTATTGTCACTTACGTAACTTTTTATACCAACGGTAGATGGTGGGGCCAACACTTTAAAGTACTTGGTGTAACCACAACCGAAATCGCCACTGAAATTGGCCACAGTACCAAAAGTACCCGGGATCTCAATTTTACAGGTGCCATTGCCCGGGTTAGGCGTGTAATATTGGTAATACCACCACTGGTAACCATCGCAACCCTTATCTTCCAGGGTAAAACGATAACAACCAGGTTGCAGGGTAATTGTGTCAAGATATAGTGTATTATTACTCAAACCTGTTCTGCTGGCCACAACATTGTCATAGTCATCATACAGCGTCCATGATGTTTCATTGGTTTGTGTTTGCAGGTCTGTAGAGTTATTCGTCATCATTCTTACTACGAAAGTATCGGGATAAACAGATACCGGCGCGGCAACAGACTGGTAAATGTTATTGAACAGGTTGCCGTCGCCCGTACTGCCGTTTACAGAAACAACAGAGACATTAAATTTGGTATCTGCTGTGTTTGTTAAAGACACAGCCGTAAGTGGTTGAAGGGCAACCTCGGTTTCTTCTAAAAAATTAAGAGTGCCGGTCCACGTGAACGAGATAGGACTTGCGTCGCTAAGTCCGTATGAAAAAACAGCGGAGGTTACAGGTGTAGTACCGGTATTTTTAATTTTAATAATTGGATTGGTGCATCTCGGATTACTTCTTGCGTAGTTAGGGTCTTTATTAGGCGCGATGATGTCTTCAATCGAGAGATCCAACGCGTGGTTAGGCTGGCTGTAATTGATGATTTGTGACGAGAAGCTATATCCACCCCAGTTGCTTGCAGCGGTATAAGGCTGCATGTCAACATCCACGGTATAACTGCTATTGGCGGAAGTAACTGCTGAAAGGTCATGATAAATTGGCCATACCACCGCTCCCGGGCACCAGTTGGCTCTATCAAACACCCACGTACCGGTTTGAGGATACACATTATTGCTGCCGCAGTCGGCTCTCCATAACTGTTTCTGAGAGATCTGGTTATTGTCGACCTTCAGTCTGTAGTATTTGCTGCAAAACTCTCCGCAGCCCGTAGCATCAGAGCCATGACCGCTCACCGTATTTTTAAAAAAAACTTTATTTACGGGCGCAGTATACGAAAATGATTTTGGGATTAAAGAATTCTCAATAGGATTTGCATTGTTGCCATAAGCGAAATAGCCGTCGTACACCTTTTTTACCGAAATAGCATCCATTGGCGGAACTCCTTCTATCATTTCAAGTTTAAGCGTGAGTGTAAAGCCCCAGGAATAACCTTCGTATTTGAATCTCATAGCCGTGTTGCCTTCAAGGGCTTTTGCGTAATCGGTTACCTCTACAATGTAATCGTGCTTTTTATTGCTGGCCAGCCAGTCCGTCGCATAGGGTGTGATTATTCGTGCTATCTCAACACTGTCCATGCCGGCCGGGCGGGCGTAAACCATTGTGGTATAGTCCCATGAGCCACAGTATTGTGACCCGGTAGGGCAAGCATAACGCCCAAGGATGTAATGCAGTCTTATTTTACGAAACCTGACGCCTGTTGGGAAATTTGCAACGGTATCGATATTGCCATATTGCGTGAGTTTGCGGTTGTTGTATATGGTTACCCAGGTGGTATCACCCGGACTGGCGCTTAATGATAAGCTGAACAGTTCTATTACCAGAATTAAAGTAAATGCTACTTTAAAGTTAAATACCTTGCTTAAATTTTTCATCATCAGATTTTAAATTAGGTAAATTTAGCAAAACATAAATCGTTTTAGAAATAAATCTACAATAAAATTAAAATTTGAGTTTTGTTGTATTTATTCACATTTAAACCGGTTTTAAATTTTATGTCTAATTTTAAGACTCTTAAAAAAGACCATGAATTCAACCGATACCAATCAGCAGGATTTTCCACAGGGGCAACCCAACAATTATTATAATAACAACGGTGGTAACCTGGTTACACCAAACAGCATTCCGGTGCTGGTACTTGGCATTCTTTCAATTGTGATGTGCTGGTGTTACGGATTATTGTCGGTGGTTTTGGCTATCATCGCCATAGTACTGGCTAATGCCGGCGAAAAAGAGTACCGCCTGAATCCAAATGCCTATTCACTCTCTTCTTACAAAAACCTCAAAGCAGGAAAAACCTGCGCGGTGATTGGCCTTTGCCTTGCAGGGGTGGCCGTCATCTGTATTGTTATTTATATAATTATTGTTGGTAGTCTCGCATTTAACTTTCTAAATTTAGGTTTAACAAATTGACCGCACTGATCGAATTTTTAGAGCAGCATCTTTTCTCTTGTTCTATTAAGAGCCTGTTGGGCGTCGATTGCCCGGGCTGCGGTATGCAAAGGGCCTTTATTGCTCTTCTGAAAGGTGATCTGAGAGAGAGTTTGTGTCTGAATCCCAGCTTGTTACCGTTTTTATTTACCCTGTGTTTTACAATTTGTCACCTGACCTTTGGCTTTAAAAACGGCGCGAGGCTGATAGTTGTTTTTTTTAGCGCCACAGTACTTGTGATGATTTTTAATTTTATAATGAACCTAACAGGCCAATCGCTGAATTGAACTTTTTTCCCAAAGCTTTGTTTTAACTTCTTTACCCGTATTAATTATGAATCCTGACCTGATAGAAGACGAAAGCATTGAAGTAATAGGAGCCCGCTCCCACAATTTAAAAGATATTTCTATTGTAATTCCGCGCAACAAACTGGTGGTAATTACCGGACTCAGTGGCAGCGGAAAATCTTCCCTGGCATTTGACACCATTTACGCCGAAGGACAAAGGAGGTACATCGAAAGTTTTTCTTCCTACGCAAGACATTTTTTAGGAAACCTTGAGAGACCCGACGTTGATAAAATTTCGGGTCTGAGCCCGGTAATTTCCATTGAACAAAAAACAGTCAATAAAAATCCACGGTCTACCGTGGGCACTATTACCGAGATCTACGACTTTTTAAGACTTTTATATGCCCGCGCCGGCGAAGCATTTTCTTACAATACGGGCGAAAAAATGATCCGGTACAGCGACGATCAAATCGTGGACCTGATCATTGAGGAGTATGCTTCAAAAAGGATCAACCTGCTGGCACCCGTTGTAAAAGGAAGGAAGGGGCACTACCGCGAGTTATTTGAGGATATCAGGAAACGTGGTTTTAATAAAGTGTGTATTGATGGGGAGATTAAAGACATCGTTCCCAAAATGCAGGTGGACCGGTATAAGATCCACGACATTGAGATTGTGATCGATCGCCTGGAGATAGGCAAAGACATTAAATCACGACTTAACCAGTCGCTGCAAACCGCCATGAAACATGGTAAAGGCACCATTATGGTGATTGAACACGTTGAAGAAAACGCAAAGACAAAAAAATCGTCCGGTGATTCTTCCAGCGCGGCGAAAAAAACCGGAAAAGAAGCTGGCAAAAATGTGGTGAAGTCAAGATTTTTTAGCAGGTATCTCATGTGCCCTACCACGGGGATCAGTTACGATGAGCCGGCGCCCAACTTATTTTCATTCAACTCTCCCTATGGCGCCTGCCAGCAATGCAATGGCCTGGGCGAGATCTCCGAAATCGACATCAATAAAATAGTTGCTAATCCCAAACTATCAATTGCCAAAGGCTCTGTAACACCCGTTGGCACAATGAAAGGAGGCGGAACCTGGATCTTTAAACAAATTGAGGCCATTGGCAATGTGTATGGTTTCAACCTCGAAACACCCTTTGAAGATATCAGCGATGAGGCGGTGAATATTCTGCTTTATGGCAGCGATGAGTTATTTAAGATCAGCACCGAGGCCGGTAATTACAATA
>JAZKFC010000032.1:28009-33735 GCA_040386615.1 Bacteroidota bacterium | reverse complement strand
TACAGGTGGTTTGTGTTGCCGTAGGCGATGAAGAAGGTTGAGGGTTTACTGTGACAAGTGTAGTGCTGGTTTGCACGGTTGTCAAAGTTTGAGAATTCAATCCCGAACCGGTGATGGTATAAGTAGTGGTAAGCGTTGGTGTTACCACAAATGAACCGGTAAGGTTGGTTAAACTACCCGGCATTAATGTGAAAGATTGATTGGTTAAAGGCACAAACCCAACAGGGCTCACAGTTACGGAATTTCCGGCGCAGATCTCGGAGTTAAATCCGCAGCTCAGTCCCGCTGTTCCGGTATTGGTAAAAGAAACAGGTGTTGTTACCCCGCTGTAGTTGGAGATCAGGATGAGGTATTGTTGCCCTACTGTTACGGGGATAGAAGGTTGATAATTGGAAACGCTACCGCCTACTGGAACCGGACCCATTCCTGTTCCACCGGTACTGGAACCATTCCAGTTACAAGAAACGGGTGGCAGAGTATTATTAAAAATATTGGCGCAGGTAGTGGGTGTATACAACCACATTTCCCAATCATAAAGACCAACCTGTGGATTCGCGCTGCCTGGTGCGCCAAATGAAAAACCAAGATTTCCTGAAGAACTCACAGTAAGTATCAGCCATTGCGGGCCGGGACCTGATGTAAGCAGGCAACCTGCGTTAGTAGGCCCGGTAGGATTACTGCAGTTTCCAACCTGCGGGTTCGTGCTTGGATTACTGATATTCAAGCCTGAAACCAGTCCATTTCCGGAGATCCCCTGAAACAAAAAATTTGGATTAGCACAAATGTTCTGTGCGTTATTGCATGCGCTAACGTTTTGTGAGTGACCGCTTTTTGCAATGAGTAAGATCAAAAGAAAGCTGAGTAATTTTTTCATGGCTGAATTAGCGGGTTATTAATTGATTAACAGAACTGAATATTTTTGAAGCGGGCAGATTTTTATAAATTTCATTGCCGGATGAATCAAAGATGGCGTTTGACCTTGCCTGGAGATCCATTCCTTCTATACTTTCAGCGGCTACTGAAATTAACTTGTGAGCGCCGTCACGGGTATAAGCAATGGTTGCCATGCCCGACAAGTTATCCTTATTGATTGTCACCACCACTATTCCACGTGGTCCCCCTTTTAACTTTGCATACTCATAAACCGAATAGGCCCGGTCAAAACTCTTGTTGGCTTCACGGCTTTCCATGTCGCCGGCGCTCCACACGTTAAACGCGATCAGCTTGTCTTCTGTAATAATTTCAGGATGTGTCTGCCGGATCAGATTCTTTAACCTGGCATAAGTGTCGGTTTGAGCGTTAAGACTTACACAAAAAAGTACCGAAAAGGTAAAAATTAAATTTCTCATGTGTTAAATATAGTGATCTGCAGGCAAATGAACAAATACAAAATCATAAAAAATCATCATTTTAAATGTCGGTTGTGTCATCGCCATTCTTAATAATTCCTGACCGTTTTACATTTTCTATTAAAGCAATAATATTATTTTATTTACAAACATCAAAGCCGTGTTTAACCTTTGCATCGCCCACCTGCAGACGATTCAGCCGTTGGCGTCTTCCCGATATTATTGTGCACAGAACCAATTGTTGACTGACCAAATGCCTTCCTTACAATAATGATTTCGAAAGCGTTTCAAGGCCTGCGGACAATTCGCGTTTTGAATTTCTTCATTCTTGCGCACCAATCGGTTAAATAAAAAACCCGGCCTATGAGACCGGGTTTTTTTAAGAAAATTAAAACAGATTATTTCTGTAAGTTCTAATTACCTGTAAAGACTTACAGTTCCTTTGGTTTCATAATTCTGTCCATCTTTGCCTTTGGCAGTAATGATATAGAAATAAGTACCATCCGGAGCTTCTTTACCTGTATTGCTCTTACCATCCCAGGCAATGTTGCCTTTTTCGGTAGTGAGTTCATAGATCTTATTGCCCCAGCGATCAAAGATCAATGCACTGATCTCACTCAGGTTAGCCGTTCTAACAAAGAATATATCATTGGTATTATCACCGTTAGGCGTAAACACGTTTGGTACTTCCAGTTTTGAAGGGATATCTACTCTTATGACTTTTACAAAAGTATCTATACAACTTCCCTTGGTAGCATACATGGTCACAGTATAAGTACCCGGCTGTGTATACACAGCCGAAGTGCCGGCCTGTGTCGTGTTCACCGTTGTGGTTCTTGTGGTTCCGTTACCGAAACTCCATATCGAAGTGATACTTTGTGTAGCCGTGGCATTTGAAGAAGAGGCTGAATTATTTGTAAAGTTAACTGTTAGTGGCGCAAAACCTGTTACCTGATCGGCCGTGAAGTTAGCTGTTAAAACACCATTGGTTACATTCACTACGGTAGAACTTACACATCCGTTGGTTTTTGTGGTCACTGTGAGTTTGTACTCACCTATGCCATCGGTAGTAAGCGTTAAAGTATTTGGGTTCTGTATGCCAGGGGTTGGAACAGGAGCGTCCCAAACCGCGTCGACCTGGTTTGGATTAAGTCCTACTACCTGGGCAGCGAGTTTAACCGTTGCTAAGGTACCGCAATCGAGAGGCACAGAATTGGTTGTGGTAATCACCGGGTACACTCTGTTATCTCCAAGTAACGCGGTTGTTTGTGAAGTACAGCCGTTATTCATATCTCTTACCGTAAGCGTATAAAAGCCCGGGGTAAATCCAATATAGGTTGACGAGTTGGCTCTATCCTCCTGTGGAGTTGGACCCTGCCAGAGGATAGCGTTTATTCCGCCTGTACCAAAGAAAGTGCCTGGCAATACGCCGGTGGTACTATTATTGGTAGCATTAATACTGTAGGTTACACAGGTAAGTGCCGTGTGTGAGAACGCGATGCCTGGTTTAGGAGGCCTGGTGTTTTGATACATTGTCACCACTGAAGTACTGGTACAAGTATTATTATTATCGAAAACCGTCAACGTATAATTATCTATCACCGTCGCACTTGGCACCGAAGCACCCGCGGTGGTAGTAGATACAGGTAAAACAGAGTTGGTGATCAATTGCGGAGCCATCGTTCGTCTCCAGCTATATACCACACTCGAATTATTACTGCTACCGATCAGGTTCACAGAAGGAGTAAAGCAGGTCAATGTTCTCGTGATGGTGGCTTCAGCAAAGATACTAGGCCCGAAAGTATTCTGGATCACAGCAATCGGCACCCTCGTTTCGCAAAGGTTATTATTATCTCTTACAATCAGGGTATAAGTACCCGGTGTGTTTGCAGTGTAACTCGGCACAGTTGGGCTGGTAGCATAATTGGTTCCGGTATAAGCCGGAGGCAACATGGTATAAGATACCACACCTCCACCAGGAGGTGGTTCTGTATTGGCACCCACGATATTGATATCAGTTACCGACCTGGTGCCGCAGCCCAGGGTAAAGGTATTTTGCGTTGAGAAACTGGTGATCGAGAAACTTGGATAGAACCCGCCAGTGGACACTACCTGCACCGTTCTGGATGCTGTACAGCCATTGATCAGATCGGTAATCACCAAAGTACTTGTACCATTTGACCCATTAATACCAGGGTTATAAATCGAAACCTGTCCGCCGCTTGGAGGATTAAGAACACCGTCTGGTCCAAACCATTGGTGACTTACGTTGGTGGTTGGACTGATAGCAACACCTGTAGCAGTAGCTACTACACCAGGGCCGCAATTGATACTCTGGTTCACAGGGTTTACACTCATTTGTGGCACTACCGTGTTTACCTTAATAGAAGTTGTGGCAGTAGTCTGGCACCCTGTTAAAGGATCGCTCACTGTAACTGTGATAAGGGTAGCCGCGTTCGTGACTGTTATCGTTTGCGTATTGGCCGTAAAACTATTACTTGCCCAATAATAAGTGAGTGGATTCAAAGTATAACCCGAGACAACCGCCAGGTCAACACTTGGTGTTAAACAGGTAATGCTCTGCGAACCGGTAACATTATAAAGGTTAATGGTAGGCGTTGGTGGCGAAGGATTGATGTACACCGTAGCCGTGGCCTTACAGCCAAGGGGGTCGAAGGCCGTGACCGTGACCGGGCCTGTACCGGCAGGAAAAGTTGCGGTACCCAGGTTAGCCCCGTTACTGGTTGTTGAAGTAGGAACAGGGTTCCATATAATTGTAGGATTAATGGAAGCGGAACCCGCGGCCGTATAACTCACAACTGCATTGGTAGCGCCACAAACCGGTTGTACTAATGAAGCAAGCACGTATGGTGCAGGGGTAATGGTTACTGTAATTAACCTTGTAATAGGTTGACAAGAGCCAGGAGGGTTCATGCTCAGCGTAAAATCGGCTGAAACACCAACAGTAAGGCATTGGTTGCTCATTAATGGTACGTTATAAGGGGCAACTATACCAGGACCAGCCCATGAATAAGGACCGAGCCCATCAGGCGCGCAAATGGTAGCACTTTGGGCGCCACAAGTTGGTAAAGTCACACTCGGGGTTCCCGCCGGGAAAGGATTATTGTTTCCTAACAGCGTCATTGGCGCGCATTTAGCGTCAAAATAAGCATAAGCACCATGTCCACCCGCGTCGCAGTCAACAACAACAACGTCGATCTGGATCAGGTTATTCAAATAAGGTGTAAGGTCAATCGCCGAAGCGTTCCAGTTGTGGTATTTCCATCCACCACCAACGGTGGCGCTAAATGATGGCGTTCCCGGAGGAGGTGTAAAAGCGCAGGCAGGTCCCGGTACCGCAATGGAAATTTGCGGACAGGCCAAAACTGACGATTGGTTACTCGTTGTATTAGTTACAGTAATCCTGATGTTAAAACCGGCTTGTGAACAACATGGGTGCGGTCCGTCTTCAATCACAGGCAAATAAGCGTATTGGAATAAAGCATTAGTAGGCTGAACAATAAAAGACTTTGATAATTTAACGGCTTTTGACCCTGCTGGACTGGTTTGCTGCAATAATTTAATAAAACAGTTTCCGGCTGGGGTAACGGCAGTTGCTGCGTCAAAATAGGAACTGATAGGCACCGGAATTTTAGGATCGATGAGCGAGCCTACGTAAACCGTATAATTGTTGAAAGCGTTTGGTGTAAAAGGCTGGCAACTGTTACCGTTTTGGCCAGATACGACAGTCCATCCCTGAACCGCTCCCGGAGCCACAATACCAGGACCACTGCTCGCCAATTCAAAATCCTCGTTATCGCAGGTTCCGCCAATGGCCATTGTCCTGGCAACGTTCTGGTTCTGGAAAAGCGTTAAGGGAACTGAAGGCGTTATGAGGTTATATTTTTGTTTAATATAGGTACGTTGTGCCTTGTACATGAAGACCTTGTACTCGAAACCATAACAGCCATTGGCCAGCGCACCCGCCGAAGCAGCCACATTATCAAATCCAGATACACTGTCACTCGCAAACACATAACTCGCTATGCGTTCTATGTATAATTTTTCTGCCTGTCCACTACTTTTCGTTGCAAAAATCATAAATAATGCAAAGAAAACAGCGCTGATTCTTAGTTTTTGTCTCATCTTCTAAAATTTGTTAGGTGGTAAATCTAAAATAATTAATTTAATTTAACAAATCGATACACAAATTATGCCGGTCTCTGTAATTTAACATATTTTTAACAAAAAAGGCCCAACTTTTTCAAGCTGGCTTCTCTCATGGACACCGGAGAACCCGATGAGTGAGCAAAAGCCGACCGCCGACCGTTGCGGGGGCAGCGCAAGTCAGGCCGGCAACGTCAGGAGAACAATCCT
>JAZKFC010000032.1:0-27999 GCA_040386615.1 Bacteroidota bacterium | reverse complement strand
GGCTCAAAAAAGAGCGGTAAAAACCAGGAGAGAAACTAACACACAAACAAAAACTGTACCTTATATATATATATGTATACTCTAAGTTTTATCTAAAAAGACTCACATTTCCTTTCATGTCATAAGTCTGCGCGTCTTTTCCCTTGGCGGTGATGATATAGAAATAGGTACCATCCGGCGCTTCCTTGCCTGTATTGCTTTTACCATCCCAGGCAATATTGCCTTTTTCGGTAGTCAATTCATAGACCTTATTGCCCCAGCGGTCAAAGATCACCGCGCTGATCTCACTCAGATTGGCTGTTCTCACGAAGAAAATATCATTGCTGCCATCGCCGTTAGGGGTAAATACGTTAGGAATTTCCAGTTTTGAAGGAATATCTACTCTTATAACTTTTACAAAGGTATCAATACAACTGCCTTTGGTGGCAAACAGGGTTACCGTATAGGTGCCCGGCTGATTATAAACTGCCGAGGTCCCGGCCTGAGTGGTGTTAACCGTAGTCGTTCTTGTGGTACCATTACCAAAACTCCAAATGGAAGTAACACTTGAGGTTCCTGTGACAGTGGACGAAGAAGCCGAACTATTTGTAAAATTAACCGTCATGGGCGCGAAGCCGGTCTCCTGGTCGGCAGTAAAACCTGCTTTCAAAACTCCGTTCGACACCTTTACAACAGCTTTGCTCGAACAACCGTTTGAATTAGTGGTCACAGTGAGCACATATTCTCCTATCTCATTGGTGGTTACGGTAAGGGTATTCGGATTATCCAGTGCCGCAGTTGGTGGACCGTCCCATTGAATGGTAAGATTATTTGCATTGAGCCCCACAACCTTTGCAGGTAGTTTCACTTTTGATGAGAAGCCACAATCAAGTGCTACGTCAGGCTCTGCGATCACCACCGGATACACCCTGTTGTCGCCCAGCAGCGCGGTGGTCTGCGACGTACAACCGTTCTTCATATCTATAACGTTCATGGTATAAGTGCCTGGAGTAAATCCAATGTACGTTGATGAGCTGTCCTTATTCTCCTGAGGGGTTGGTCCCTGCCAAAGAGTGGCGATCAGCCCGCCGGTGCCAAAGAAAGTGCCTGGCAGAATACCGGTGACGCTATTGTTGGTGGCATTCACGCTGTAAACAACGCAGGTCAATGCGGTATGCGAGAAGGCAATACTCGGTTTTGGTGGCCTGGTATTCTGATACAGGGTTATTACCGTTGTACTGCTGCAGGTATTGTTACGGTCAAAAACAGTAAGGGTATAATTATCAATCACCGTGGCGCTCGGCACCGAGGCTCCGGCTGGTGTTGTGAACACCGGTAAAACAGAGTTGGTGATCAACTGTGGGGCCATTGTTCTCTTCCAGGTAAAGTCAACCGATGTGTTGGTGCTATTACCGACCAGGTTTACCGAAGGCGTGAAACAGCTCAGGGTACGGGTAATAGTTGCTTCTGCAGAAATATTGGGTGGGAAAATATTCTGTATCACAGGTACGGGGATTCTTGTTTCGCAAAGGTTATTATTGTCTCTCACAATGAGCATATAAGTACCAGGGCTGTTAACTGTATAACTTGGCATTGTTGGACTTGTGCCATACCCGTTGCCAACGTATCCCGGAGGTAACATGGTATAAGACAGTGTACCACCAGGGGGATTGGTATTTGCACCAACAATATTGATATCGGTCAGGGACCTGGTGTTACAGCCAAGGGTATAAGTATTTCCTGTTGAGAAACTGGAGATTGCGAAGCTTGGATAAGTTCCACCTGTAGAAACTACCTGAACAGTTTTCGTAGTAATACAGCCATTAATAATGTCTTTCACCACAAGGGTGCTGGTACCGTTGGGTCCGTTAATGGTGAGATCAAAGATCGATACCTGGCCCAGGGTTGGAATATGAATGATTCCATCCGGCCCGAACCACTGGTGGGAAACATTGATACTCGGGCTCACTGCAACACCGGTGGCTGTAGCAATAACACCCGGACCACAATTGATGGTTTGGTTCACCGGGTTAACGGTTACCACAGGTACGACGGTATTCACTTTCACTGTGGTTGTAGCGGTGGATGAACAACCGGTAACGGGATCGGTAACGGTGACGGTGATCAGTGTTGCCGCGTTGGTCACGGTGATGCTCTGCGTATTGGCCGTAAAGCTGTTGCTTGACCAATAATAGGTTAAAGGGTTCAGGGTATAGTTGCTTAGCACCGTAAGTTCCACCGATGGCGTGATGCAGGTGATGCTCTGTGTGCCTGTAACATTAAAAAGCGTAAAGGTTGGTGTGGTAGGTGTTTGATTAATGAACACGGTGGCGGTTGCCTTGCAGCCCAATGGATCAAGGGCTGTGATGGTGACTGGCCCGGTGCCCGCGGGGTAGGTACCTGTGCCCAGGTTGGCGCCGTTATTCGTTGTTGAGGTTGGAATTGGATTCCAAATGATCGTCGGATTGACAGACGCTGAACCTGCTGCAGTATAACTTACCACTGCCGTAGTAGCACCACATACAGGTTGAAATACCGATGCCAATAAATATGGCGCAGGGGTAATAGTGACTGTGATCACCCTGGTAATAGGCTGGCACGAACCCGGAGGATTCATGGTCAGAGTAAAGTCAGCTGAGATCCCAACGGTAATGCACTGGTTGCTCATCAAAGGGATATTATAAGGAGCAACAACGCCCGGGCCTGACCACGAATAAGGTCCCAGCCCATCGGGTGCGCAGATGGTTGCACTTTGTGCACCACAGGTTGGCAGCGTAATACTTGGTGTGCCTGCAGGAAAGGGATTGTTATTTCCCAACACTGTCATTGGCGCACATTTGGCATCGAAATAAGCGTAAGCGCCATGAGCTGTAAAAATACAATCTACAACTACCACATCTACTGTTACCTGGTAACCTATGTATTGGGTCAGATCAATTGCAGACGAAGTCCAGTTGTGATATCCCCAGGTGGCGTCATTGGGAGTATTACTAAAAACAGGTGAGGTGGGAGGCGGCGTAAACTGGCAAAGCGTTGATGGAATAGCAATTGAAATTTGCGGACAGGCTAAAATTGTTGATGCACTGGTGGCGGTATTTGTAACAGTAACGTGAATATTAAAACCTGGCTGTTCGCAGCACGGGTGTCCTCCGTTTTCTATCACCGGAAGATAAGCATACTGAAACAGAGAATTCATGGGGCCAACAATAAAAGATTTTGAAAGTTTAACTGCTTTATTACCTGAGTTGGCATCATTCAGTCTTATGAAAGCGCTCCCTGCCTGAACAACATTTGTGCCGGCATCAAAATAAGAACCTACCTGGAAACCAAGTTTGGGATCAATTGTTGGCCCAACAAAAACCGTGTAAAAACCAGTTCCGGTTAAATTTGGTGGCGCACAACTATTCGGGTTATTGCCTGACTGCACAGTCCACCCCTGCACCAGTCCAGGCGCGTTGATCTGCGTTGTCGCGAGTTCAAAATCTTCGTTATCGCAGGCGCCCCCTATGGCACTAGTTCGAAGAGGTTGCTGACTTTGAAAGAGCGTCAGCGGCGTGACTGGAGTTGGCTGAAGATTGTATTTTTGTTTAATAAAATTTCTTTTTTGAATATAAAGGAAAGCTTTGTACTCAGCTCCAAAACACCCGTGGGAAAGGGCTTCCAAAGAACTGTTGGTTTCATCAAACCCCGATACACTGTCAGCCGAAAAAATGTAGCTGGTCCGGATGTCGCTCTGCGAAAGCATCTTACCAGGGAATAGGCCCGATAAAAGAACAATCGCGATAATTATTTTTATTTGAAGTTTCATGATTTCTGATTTTAAAACAGGTTTTACAAACACCGTGCCGGAATAAAATTTTTGTTAAAACACCAATGCTCGCTGAGTTAAGTGTAGTTCCCAATTAGTGAATGATTTTGAAACAAAAAATTTATTGAGGCTGTAATCCTTTGATATCAATACTTTCAAGGGCGGCTTAAATTCACATCATTAAAATCTATTATGAATACATTTTGATCGCTGCCTGAACAATTTAATTGTTGTGCTTTAAAAACAATTAAGAAACACTAAACAAATATTTTTTTTCAAAAAATATTTCGATGTAAAAGAGCTTTAAAAAAAGAAAATCTTAAAAAACTAAAATCAATTTTTAAATTTTATTCGCGTTTTTTTTCAAGGTTGTTTTCTTGACTCAAATATTACCAGCATGTCGCCGGTCTTAAAAAAATAAAAAAACCCAACAAATCAGCAGATAAATTTTAAATACTTCTTATAAAACCTATCTTTGAATTTTAACCACAACTATGCAATTATTAAAAGATAAGATCGCGCTTATTACAGGCGCAACAAGAGGGATAGGTAAAGGCATTGCCACCACCTTCGCGAAAAACGGGGCCAACGTGGCATTTACCTATGTAAGTTCCGACGAAAAAGCGCGGGCCCTTGAAGCAGAACTCGAAGCTTTTGGCATTAAAGCCAAAGGTTATAAAAGCGACGCCGGTAATTTTAAAGCGGCCGATGAATTAGTGACCGCGGTAGTTGCTGATTTCGGAACCATTGACGTGCTGGTGAACAATGCCGGTATTACCCGCGACACGCTGCTGATGAGAATGAGCGAACAGCAATGGGACGAGGTAATGAACGCCAATTTAAAGTCGGTGTTCAATCTCACCAAAGCCGTGCAGCGCCCCATGCTTAAAGCAAAAAAAGGATCTATCATCAACATGAGCTCTGTTGTGGGCGTAAAGGGCAACGCGGGACAAAGCAACTACGCGGCATCCAAAGCGGGCATCATTGGTTTTACCAAATCGGTGGCGCTTGAATTGGGCTCACGTAACATCCGTAGCAATGCCATCGCTCCTGGTTTTATTGAAACCGAAATGACCGGCGCCCTGGATGAAAAAGTGGTTCAGCAGTGGCGCGACGCCATTCCACTGAAGCGCGGTGGTTCATCTGAAGATGTGGCCAACCTCACACTTTTCCTGGCGAGTGACATGAGCGCGTACATTACCGGCCAATGCATCAATGTGTGCGGTGGCATGCTCACCTAGTCCTTTTCCAAACAATTTTTACCTTGTTCTCCAAAATTATAATCAGCAGCGAGTGGTATTATTTTTTTCTCAGCTTTATCATGGGCCTGGGAATTTCGCTGCTGTTATATTACAGGAATAAAAAAAACAAAGAAGTCTCGCGCAATACACTGCTCTGGATGTCGGTGCTGCGTTTTTTAAGCGTGGCCCTCATCAGTTTTTTCCTGCTCGATATCTTTTTTAAAACCAGGCGCAACGAAACCCAAAACCCTGTATTATTACTGGCCATCGACAATTCATCGTCTATGACGGCGGTGGCGGATAGTACTTTTGTAAAAAAGGAACTGCTCACGGCACTCAACAATTTTAAAAACAACCTGGCTTCAAAATTCACGGTGAAAACAGTTTTATTTGGCGACAAAACAAGCACTGATCAAAACCCCGATTTTTCTGAAAAAGAAACAGATCTCGAAAATCTTGTAAAGGAGCTCGACAATAATTATTCGGGACAGAACAATGGCGCCCTGGTGATTGTGAGTGATGGCATTTACAACAAAGGCGCCAGTCCGGTGTACGCGGCCGAAAAGCTGGGCTACCCTGTTTTTTCGGTGGCCATGGGCGACACCAGCCAGATTCGCGATGTAGCGATCAGGAAAATAAATCATAACCAGGTGGCCTACCTCGGCAATAATTTTCCGGTAGAAGTACTGGTGAATGTAAAAAAATACCAGGGCAAGGAAGTCACTGTGACGCTAAATAATAATGGCGTGGAAAAAGCCAGGCAAATTATCAGGGTGAACTCACCCGATTTTCTATCCACCTGTAATTTTACGCTTAACGCCGCTGCAACCGGTCTTGTAAAATACACAGCGCGGGTGAGTGTGTTGGAGGGAGAAAAAAACATTGCCAACAACAACCTTTCATTTGTAATGGAAGTTATTGATAACCGGGAGAAAGTGCTGCTTCTTGCCAATGCCCCGCATCCAGACGTATCAGCGATTAAAGACGCGATCGTGAACAGCACTTCCTTTGAACTGGAGTACGCGATGGCCCCTGATTTTAAAAAACCTCTCAAACCATATAGCCTGGTGATCTTTCATGGCTTCTCTCCCAGCCAGGTTCAGTTGCTGAACGAGTGCAGGAATGGTATGATACCATACTGGATCGTAAACCCGGTAACGATGGAGAACCTTCCTGGGATAAGGGTTCCGGGCGGATTCAGCCGGTCGAGTGACGCTGAACCTTTATTTGATGAGTCATTTGGACTTTTCTCTTTGAGCAATGACCTTAAATCCCTTCTGAAGGATTTGCCCGCGGTGACTGCACCCTTTGGCAATTATAACGTAGCCAATAATGCCAACATTTTAATTCGCCAACGCATTGGTGTAGTTGAAACGGAAAATCCACTGCTTGTTTTCTCAGAAATGAACGGCCTTAAAACCGGCTTGTTTATTGGCGACGGGCTTTGGAAATGGAAGTTGCGTGATTATTCAGAACACAATAACAATGCTCTGTTCCAGGAATTGATCAGCAAGTGCGTGCAATACCTGTCGGTTAAAAGCGACAAGAGTTTTTTCAGGATCACCGCTCCTAAAATCATTAACGAGAACGAGTATATTGAGTTGGGCGCCGAGGTGTACAACAAGAGTTACGAACTGGTGACCGACCCTGATGTAACCCTGGTGTTAACAAACGCCCAGGATAAAAAATTCAATTACACCTTTAGTAAAACCGCGGGGGCTTACCGGCTGAATATTGGTTTGTTACCGCCGGGTGAATATAAATACCTGGCCACGGTAAAAAACAACGGGGAGGTTTTCGTTAAACAGGGGATCATTGTAGTGAAAGAAGTGGTGGCTGAAAAAATAAATACGGTGGCCAATCACGCGCTTCTTTATCAGATGGCCAACCGAACCAATGGCAAAATGTATTATGCCTCACAATTAAAAGATCTTGAAGCGGAACTGATGAAGAGTGATACCATTAAGCCGGTAACCTATTCGCAGGTGAGCACGTCCTTACTCATTGATCTCAAATGGCTCTTCTGGCTTATACTTCTGTTATTGGTCACAGAATGGTTTTTCAGGAAACGGTTTTTCTCGATATAATAGAATGACCAGCGTGATCAATACCCGGTATCACTCAGAATCTGATTTTCAGGATCCATCCCTTATTCCTAAATTTAGTAAATGAACAATACTTTTTTTTATCGCTTTGTTTTATTCCTGGTGATTACGCTTTTTGCCGCCTGCCGTCCGCAGGTGATAACAGAAGAAGCGCCAATAGTGAACGAGGTGAGGGCTGGCGAAAAATTCCGCATCAACCTGCCTGAAGATCACAGCACCGGTTACGGCTGGCAGCTGAACCCGGATTTTGACAATACAGTAGTTCAGCATTTGAACGCCGTATGGCATGGTAAGGAAAAAGGCATTGACTTTAACTTCAAGGCCCTTTCGGTCGGTCAGGTAACTTTTACGCTCATTAACAGAAAATATACCGATACCTCGGGCACCAGGTTTTTTGTGGTGAAAATTATCCCCAACTAGCCAAAAAAAGCTAGTTTTTCTTAAGAAAAATTACTTTAACACATTAATTGTTAAAGATTTATGCCGAAAATTATCTACAATTAACTTTTCAAGTCAAAGTTTTACTTTATCTTTACCTAACTAACAATCTAACACAATTTTTAATACAATGAGCAATCAAACCATTATTCGTTTTAATAATTCAAACCGTCAGTTTTACACGGAGCTTAAGAAACGAGTTGACATGTATTTTAAAGACAATCAGATCAGCAAAAACGGAAATGTTAACCTTTACATTAAAACCGTTTTTATGTTCGCGGCCTATCTTGTGCCATATCTCTTAATTGTCTTTAATGTATTCGATAGTAAATTAATCTGGCTTTTATTAAGCGTACTCATGGGCTTGTCGATGGCCGGTATTGGGCTGTGCATCATGCACGACGCCAACCACGGCAGTTACAGTAAAAACGTAAAGTTCAACCGCATCCTTGGTTACATTTCCATTAACCTGGTAGGCGGCCACTCATTGAACTGGCGCATCCAGCACAATGTGATCCACCATACCTATACCAACGTGCACGAACACGACGAAGACATTGCGCCTCCGGGATTTATGCGTTTTGAGCCGCATGCCGAAAGAAAAGGCATCCACAAACTGCAGTTCTTATATGCATGGTTCTTTTATGGCATGATGACCCTGATGTGGAGCACTACCAAAGATTTTAAACAATTATACCGTTACCACAAAAAAGGCCTCTTAAAAGGCTCAAATACCACCTTAAGAACTGAATTATGGGTGATCATCTGCTCCAAGATCCTTTATTACGGTTATATGTTCCTGCCTTATTTACTTGTTAAAGACATGACCATCCTCAACTGGTTGACCGGTTTTGTAGTAATGCATTACCTGGCTGGCCTGGTACTGGCCATGATCTTTCAACCGGCACACGTGGTTGAAGAAACCGAATTCCCATTGCCTGTTGAAGGCGGCAACATGGAAAACCACTGGGCCGAGCACCAGTTAAGGACCACCATGAATTTTGCAACTGCAGACCCTATTTTCTCATGGCTGGTTGGTGGCCTCAATTACCAGGTTGAACACCACCTGTTTCCTACCATCAGCCACGTGCACTATCCTAAAATTGCGCACATCGTTAAAAAAACTGCCGAAGAGTTTAACCTGCCCTATAAAGCACGCCGCACCTTTGCCGGCGCCTTATGGTCGCACGAAGTAATGCTCTGGAAATTAGGCAGGGCTTAATATTTTAACCACCCACGAACTAACGCTCCGGTTTTACCGGGGCGTTTTTTATTTTATGACTAAAATGCATGTCTTTTTACAGATACTGTGTAACCAACGGATATTCGCGGTAAACTAAAATACCTGTTCAGTAAACTAACTGGTGATCATGGGCTCAGTTATTGTAATTTTACCCAACGTTGTCGAAGAAATCACTGTTTATATTAATAAATAGATGAATCTAACACTCTTAAATTTTTAACATGAAAACAATTATTCTTAAAATAAAGACGCTGGTTATCGGCCTGTCATTAATTTCGGTTGTCGGACGCGCGCAGTGTCCCTCAAGTTTCAGTTACACACTGGGCCCCACTGGCACAGCTACCTTCGCAGGAAGCCCAGCCAGTACCGCTACCAATGGGTTTAAATGGAACTTCGGGAATGGAGTAACATCGCCGTCTAATATGGGCCCAAGTAACCAAACCATCACCTATGCATCAGATGGCATTTATGTGGTCACCGCTACTCATACCGTCTTAAACAGCTGCAGCAACACAACAAGCCAAACCATTACCATTAATAGCGCGGGCTGTAATTTAAACGCATCGCTGGTCGCTTTCATCATGGGATCCCCGGGTTTAGTTTATATCAACAATGCCTCTGGCAATTGGTGTTCGACGACCACCTACACCCTTAATTTTGGCGATGGCAGTTCAGCTCTGACCAGTTACCCCACACAAGCGCAGCACACTTATACTTCAAATGGCACTTACAGTGTTACACTTACAGCAAGCAACGGTGGCACCTGCTCCTCTTCGCAATCAACCGTACTCACTATCTATAACACACCTTGCACGGCCAACTCTTCCTTCAATATGAGTCCTACGGGCACGGCACAGATCTGGAACGCCATTCCGGCTTTTACCGGCAGCTACAGCGCCGTACAATGGAACTGGGGCGACGGCTCTACAAGCAACGCGCTCTTTACCTCGCATACCTATTCCGCCGCCGGCACTTACTCCATTTGCCTGACATTAACAGCATACTGCGGCGCGACTTCAACAAGTTGCTACAATTACGCTATTTACAGACCGGCGGGCGCCAGCGAGAATATGGACATGGTTACTGTCAACGTTGTCCATCCTTCAACAGTGACCGGGATCGTGTCCGCGCTTCCTGATAATCTTCTGCTCAGCATTACCCCCAACCCGAATAATGGTCAGTTCAGGCTCAACGTTAAAGGACTTGAGAATAAAAATACGACGATGGTCATTTATAACCTTGTGGGTGAGCGCATTTATCATTCACATCTCGAAACTGTAAATGGAGCGGTTGTAAAAGACCTCTATCTCGATAAAGTCTCAAACGGCGTTTATTTTATCATGATAAACAACGGCAGCAAATCATTCACTAAAAAAATAGTAGTCAACCAGTAAAAATAGTAAAGCGATTAATTACAAAAGAGCCGGAAAATTCCCGGCTCTTTTTATTTTGTAAATTCTGTTTCTGTTTTTCAGAATCACTATTTCATATACTTCTGTTTAGCATCACTATAAGTCGGGAAATTATGGTGGTGCCAGTTCATGATCACCGTGCCGTCTTTCATCAGCATTAAGCCCGGATTGCTGCGGATCATGGTTTTTAGCACAGTATTATCAACCATCGCAAAATCATAGAGGGCATTGTGCCGGTGTTTAAAATCGTCTATCTCTTTGCTGCTGCTGGCTGTTAACGCAATTACACGGTGGTGGTCTTCAGTTGCCAGTTTGTAAAGATCATTTACCTGGGCCATGAGGGTTTCGTCTTCTTCGGTCAGCGCCAGCTCGTGCATTATTATCCAGAAACTGTAGTTCTTGTCGTTCAGCAATGAGTCGGTAATATTGTTCCCGTTCAGATCTGTAACGGTGAAGTCTGTTATTCTTGGCGGGTTCACGGCATCGCTGATCAGTTTATTTTTGGTTTCATGCCACTTCCAGTTCAGGGTGTCTTCCCAGATCTTTGATTTCATGTACGCGTCGTTATTAAATTCTTTAAGGCTATGGTCTTTGATGTTTTCGTAAACCAATACCGACTCATACACGGGGGCTTTATAATCAGCACTGGTTTTCATGCCATCCTTGATGCTTAATCCCGGGGCGTAAGCCCTGAAATCAAGTGGTGGTAAATTCCTGTAAGTGTAGATAGGGAATCCTATTGAGAACACCACGCCCATCAAAAACAGTGTGCTTATCACCATTGGCGCAAAAAGTTCCCTGATATTATCTTTTCCTGCAAAGAGCAAAGTAATGAGCACCAGCAGAACGATATCCTTCCAGAAACTTTCCCATGGTTTCATCGGCAGAAAATCACCAAAACAACCGCAGTGCGTTACTTTGTTATAGCAGGCCGAGTAAAATGTGAGGAAAGTAAAGAAGGCGATCTGGGCGAACAACAGCCACAGGGTTAATCTGGTTTTGTATCCGATAAGCAGCATTACTCCCAGGATGATCTCACTGGCACAAATGATAATGGCCAAAGGCAGGGCTATGTGTGCGAACAATTCAAAAAAGCCCAGGCCTGTATCGGCCTGAAACACTTCAAAATATTCTTTTAATTTGTAGCTGAAGCCCAAAGGGTCGTTGGCTTTGATAAAACCCGAAAAAATAAACAGGCCACCCACCAGAAACCTGGCGATGTGTGTGAGCCAGGGCAGGCGTGCGATAAAATCAGCGCCGTTGATCAATATCAGCTCTATGGCCAGTAAAATAAGCAGGGTGCTTTTGCTGAAGCAGGGCGGGCAGATAAAGTAGATTAACACCGCCAGGCCCGCAGACCAGATAAACCTGAAGACTTTTGAGGATAAAAATTTTTTCATACGCGATACAAGGGTTGATGATTTTTAAAGGTAATAATTGGTAAACAGCGCTGTGCCTAATTAATTTTTTTTAACGATTATTCATTTTGATCATCGCGAATACGGCATAATTGATCATGTCCATGTAATTGGCATCAACCCCTTCGCTGATAATGGTTTTACCATCATGGTCCTCGATCTGTTTTACCCTGAAAATCTTCATCAGGATAAGGTCGGTGAGTGAGCTGATGCGCATGTCGCGCCAGGCCTCCCCATAGTCGTGGTTCTTGTTTTCCATCAGGGTCTTGGTCTGCGACAAATATTTCAAATAAAGGGTTTCTACTTCGTCGTAGGGCAGTTCCATTCTGGGATCATCCTTCAGTTCGAGCTGGATGAGCGCCATGGCGCAGTAATTGATAATGCCAATGTATTCACCGGCGATACCATCGGCCACTTTTTGAGTGCCTTTCTCTTCAATACTCTTGATCCTTTGTGCTTTGATAAAGATCTGGTCGGTGAGTGAGCGCGGTCGTAAATTGCGCCAGGCCGTTCCATAGTCTTTCATCTTCTTTAAAAATATATCTTTGCATTGGGCAAGGGCCGTATCGTATTCCTGGGATGTGGTTTGCATAAACTATATGAACACTAAAAATAGCGAAATTAAAACAATTGAATATGCCTGCAACGGTAAAATAATAACATTTAACGAGCCACAGGTAATGGCTATTGTTAATATTACACCCGATAGTTTTTATGACGGTGGAAAATACGGCGCCCTTAAAGACATTTTATACGATACCGAAGAAAAGATAAACCAGGGCGCAAAGATCATCGACCTGGGTGCAGCCTCATCGAGACCCGGCGCCACCGGGATTGAAGAAGACGAAGAATGGCAGCGCCTGAAGGACGTGCTTGAGGCACTGAGGAAAGAATTTCCATCTGTGCTGATCAGCATAGATACTTACCGTGCAGTAATAGCTGAAAAAAGCGCGGGGCTGGGCGCCGACATCATTAACGATATTAGTGGCGGGATGCTTGACGACAAAATGTTTGAGACCATTGCGAGGATCAGTCTGCCCTATGTGCTGATGCACATGCAGGGTACCCCTCAAACCATGCAAAAAAATCCCTCTTATGCCGATGTTACGGGCGAAATATATTCCGATTTCGGAAGCAGGATCAAAGAACTTGAAAAGCTGGGCTTCAACAAACTCATTGTCGATCCCGGTTTTGGTTTTGGAAAAACCGTAAACCATAATTTTACCTTACTGAAAGAACTGGCGCGCTTCGAAGATCTGGGCTTCCCGATCCTGGCAGGGGTTTCGCGCAAAGGGATGATCAGCAAAATAACCGGCACCAGTGCCGTGACCGCGCTCAATGGCACTACCGTATTGAACACCATCGCCCTTTTAAACGGCGCCTCTGTACTGCGCGTTCACGATGTAACCGAGGCCATGCAGGCCATTCAGCTCGTGCAGTTCTATAACAACGTTTAAACGATACCCGGTAACACAAAATGGAATCTTTTATCTTAATTTTACATTTATAAAAATAATTTCCCTTTATCTTTAAGCATGATCAACTCTCTCCTTAGAAACAGCGCTCTTGTCTTTTTACTGTGCTTTACAGGTCATTCAAAATCATCGGTAACAACGGAAAGCCATGCATTGAACCCCCCTTCATTCCAGTTGGCCGTTTTGAAGTACAATGGTGGCGGCGACTGGTATGCCAACCTCGAAACCTCACTTCCAAACCTGATCAGGTTCTGTAACGAAAATATTAAAACCAACATCAATCCAGAGCAAGCCACGGTGGACGCCGGTAGCGCAGAAATTTTCAACTACCCTTTTGTGCACATGACCGGGCACGGTAACGTTATTTTTTCACAACAGGAAGCCGATAACCTGCGCAATTACATGATAGGCGGAGGTTTTCTTCACGTGAGTGATAATTATGGAATGGATAAATTTGTAAGAGTACAGCTGAAAAAAATATTTCCTGAACTCGACCTTGTAGAATTACCCTTCACGCATCCCATTTACCATCAGAAATATGATTTTCAAAACGGCCTGCCCAAAATTCATGAACACGATAATAAAACACCCCAGGGCTTTGGCCTCATTTATAAAGGCAGACTGGTTTGCTTTTACGATTTTGAATGCGACCTGGGCGACGGCTGGGAAAGCGCTGAAATCCATGGTGACAGCGATGATACAAGAACCAAGGCCCTGAAAATGGGCGCTAACATCCTGTCTTATGCCTTTACCGGCTTTGATAAAAAATAGTTGCAGGTGCCCCACTCAAGGTTTCTTCAAGCCGCATCGAAAAGGAAGTCAGGATACTGCCATCTTTGGTAAAGAGAAGTTTGTTTCCTCAGGCGACTGATAGCTATCGGACGAGAAATTAAAATTAAATTGTAACTTTCTTTCCACGGCAAACGTCTTAACAAAAAGCAAAACCCTGATGCTAAAAAAATTACTCCTGTTTTGGTTAGTTTGTTCAATCAATATTTTTTTTGCGCAATCTTATATTTTATCGGGCACCATTTCGGGCAACAACGAAGCCCTGCCTTTTGCCTCCGTGTTTTTAAAAGGTTCAACCCGGGGCGCAAGCAGCAATGATGCCGGAAAATACAGTCTCAAACTCGAGAAAGGCAGTCACACGCTTATTTTTCAATATGTTGGTTATTCGAAACAGGAAGTTACTCTAGATCTTTCTGAAAATAAAACACTTGACATTGCTCTTCAATCTGACGGCATTGCGTTACATGAAGTCGTGATAGGTACTGGCGAAGACCCCGCCTACCCGATCATGCGCAAGGCCATTAAAAAAAGAAAATTCTACGCCAACCCCGTGGACGAATACTCCTGCCAATCTTACATCAAGGGTCTTGAGCGTTTAATCAATATCCCCGAAAAAATAAAAAAACTGATCAAATTCACCAGCGGTGAGAATATAGATTCAACACAACTTGGTGTTATTTACCTCAGCGAAAGCGAGAGCAATTATTATTTTAAAAAACCAAAAAAAGAAAAAGAGGTAATGTTCAGCAGCCGTGTGAGCGGCGAAGCCAAAAGTTTCAGTTTTAACCAGTTGAGCCAGTTGAAATTTAATTTTTACAACAACCTCATCAGTTTTGGCGGCATCAGCGACAGGCCTTTCGTTTCGCCTCTTAACGGTAATGCTTTTCTGTATTACAGGTTCCGGCTCATAGGCACCATTTTAGAGGACGGGAAACTATTCAATAAAATTGAAGTAAAACCCAAACGTAAAACAGACCCCTGTTTTACCGGCGTTATTTACATACAGGAAAACGCATGGCGTCTCACTAGCCTTGATTTGCGGCTAACCAAAGAAAACAAGATCAAGTTCATGGATACACTCGTTATTAAACAGTTGTTTGCCCCTATTCTTACAGATAGTATCTGGATGCCGGTTAACTATAACATGAGTTTTTCATTTGGATTTATGGGCATCGCCGCCAACGGTTATTTTAACGCTGTTGTGAAAAACTATAACCTCACTCCCGGTGTTAAAGAAACATTTTTCAATAACGAAGTAATGGTGATCGAAGACGGCGCCAACAAAAAAGATTCTACCTACTGGAACAATGCCAGGCCCGCACCGCTGTCGCGGGAGGAAGTTGTGGACTACCGGAAAAAAGACAGCAGCGAAAAAATTCAGAATACCGATCGTTTTAAAGATTCGGTAGATAAAAAAGGCAACAGGTTTCATGTCAGGGATGCGTTTTTCGGTTACAACTACACTAAAACAAAAAAAGGCCTCCGGGTTTCGGTGCCGGGCATCGTTACCAATGGCGTTCAATACAATACTGTTGAAGGCCTCAACCTGAGCTACAATTTTTCGATAGTGAAAGAGTTTGAAGATTTCCGTTCACACCGCTTTAATGGCAAGGCGCGTTACGGGTTTAGCAACTACCTTTGGGGTGGCGAGGCGGGTTACAATTATTTTTATAACCCAAAAAAATTCACAAGGTTCGGGATAAAAATAAAAAGTATCGTCGAACAATATAATTCCGCAGAACCCATTGCGCCGCTTATCAATTCCGGGTACACGCTGTTGATGAATGAAAATTTCATGAAGCTTTACAAAGAAACGGCCGTCGAAAGCAGCTATTTTACTGAGTTACTTAACGGTGTTTATTTTAATTCAACCGTTAAATACGCTCAGCGCGATCCATTAAAAAACAGCAGCAACATTTTATTCATCGACGACAAAACAAAATTATTCACCAGCAATGATCCACTTTTTGCAACCAACAATGATCTGCCTTTTAAATCCAACACAGCGTTGGTTGCTGAAGTGATGTTTTCGTTCAGGTTCAGGCAAAAATATGTGACCATCCCTAACAAAAAAATAATTACCCGGAGTAAATATCCGCAGATCAGCATCGCATATAAAAAAGCCATTCCGGTTTTAAACGCCAGCGCGAATTATGATCTCGCCAGCGCATCGGTATACGATGACGTCAGTTGCGGGCTGTTCGGCAGACTTGGGTATCGGGTTAAAGGTGGTGGCTTTTTAAACAGCAGCAAAATGGAATTCATGGATTATAAACATTTTTCAGGCAATCAAACCATCATCAACACCAGCGATTACCTGAATAGTTACCGCCTGCTCCCGTATTACACTTACAGCGCAAATGAGTGGTTTGTTGAGGCGCATGCCGAGCATCATTTTAACGGGTTTATCCTGAACAAAATTCCCCTGGTGAAAAAATTAAAAGTACAGGAAGTTGTTGGGGCGCATCTGCTTATGAACAACAAAATTGACAAGTACTATGAGGTGAATTTTGGGCTTGAAAACATCTTCGGCATGCTGCGGGTAGATTACGTGCTTGGTTATGGCGTCAACAACCAGGTGAAACAGGGTTTTACCATCGGCATCAATACAAATCTTTAGTGGTTTTATTAATCGCGGATTTTTATTAACTTTATGTATGCTGAAAAAAGTTTTATTTATCCAGGGACTTTTCCTAGTATCGCTGTTCGCGGGATCACAAAACAATAAGTACGCCATTGAAGCCATGCCCGAAGGCGGCAAAGAGAACTTTGACCAGGTGCTGCAAACCCAGTTGACACTGCCAAAAACCATTTTAACATCAAACTTTGAAGTGGACGTAACCGCCTATTTTAAAATCGATTCATCGGGTGCTGCTACCGATATTAAATTTGAAGGCCAGGTAAATAATGTCTTACGTAAAGAACTGAGCAGGATGCTCCGCTTTACAACTTTTAACAAAGCGCTTAATGTTTACAAGGATCCCTATTTTTTAAACTTTAAACTTTCAGCTGATAAGTATAACCGGTTTTTTAAACAACGGTATAAGCTCAGTCCTAAGAAGAATGTGATCGCCGACAGCAGTTACATTGTTTACCAGCGGGCCGATCTCGCGCCTGAATATTATAAAAACGGGGAAGAGGGTTTAAAAGAGTTTATTCTTGCCAACATGGATTATCCCAAACTGGCGATAGAAAAATCTGTGGAAGGCACAGTTGTTATTGATTTTATTGTTGAAACCAACGGTTACATCACCCACGTGAATGTTGCACATGCGGTTGGCGCCGGTTGTACTGAGGAAGCCTTAAGGGTTATCAAACAAACAAGGTGGCAACCGGCCACCTTAAACAACCGCCTGGTCAGGTATAAGATGAGTTATCCCATTACTTTCAGTTTGAGGAACATCACGAAAGACAACGCGTCTTCATCACGCACCATCGGGCAATAGTCAAAGTAATTTTAACGACGCGTTCTCTTTTTTCCGCATCAGTTCCGAATCAGCTTTTGATTTGTCCTTGTAACCACAAAGGTGCAGAACGCCGTGAATCATCACCCGTTTCAGTTCCTCATCTGCGTGAACACCAAACTTCCCGGCATTTTCTTTTACCCTGTCGATACTGATCAGAATATCGCCGTTTATGGTATTGCCTTCGCAATAGTCAAAAGTGATAATATCGGTGTAAGTATGATGGTTCAGAAAAAGGATGTTTGACTTTAATACTTCTTCATCGGAAGTGAAAACAAAGTTGAGCTGGCCCAGCTTTTTAGTTTCATGCGCTATTACTTTATTGATCCAGGCCTTGAGGGCCGGTTTGTCTTTTAAAACAAACGTGATCTGCTGGTTCTGGAACGTAACTGGCATTTTACAAAACGATTGTGTCTTTGATAATGGTAGGCAATTCTCCCCTGTTCCTGCTTTTTATCAGGTCTTCAACGCCACGCAGCGAATTTTTGAATTCTTCCATGCCTGAATGAAATTTTTCCTGTTGCTGTTGCGCTGCCCCGGTCAGCCGCGCAGCTTCTTCTTTTTCGAGGAGAATAAATTTTGAAAAAAACCCGGGATCGTTATGCTCCTTAAGGTCAGCACTCAATTTTAAAAGCTGTGAATTCACTAGCCTGGCCCTTTTTATAATTAACCGTCGGTTGCGGGCGTATGCTTGCAGATGCTGACCGCCTTCGTAAAAATGCCTGAGGTTGTCGGCCTGCTCTTTGGTGATGGTATCATGAACATTTTCCCTGATGAATTTGGTATAATAATTCAAACGGGCCAGGTATTTTTGAAGTAAAACCGTGTCGGTTCTCTCAAGTTCGTTCACCATCGAATTTACAGATCCCCCAAGGCTGTCGAGAGTCTTTATTTTTTGCGCGCTAACGTCCTGCTTACCGCATGCCTGAAATAGCATAAAACCAACAAGGATAAAACTATAGCAGGCAATTTTCATTTAGCTGATCATGTCAAAACCACAATACGGAACAAGCGCTTTAGGAATTTTAATACCGTTCTCAACCTGGTTGTTTTCTAACAACGCGGCCACGATTCGTGGCAGGGCGAGCGCGCTTCCGTTTAAACTGTGCGCGAGTTGGGTCTTGCCTTTATCGTCTTTATACCGACACTTTAAGCGGTTGGTCTGAAAAGTTTCAAAATTGCTCACACTGCTCACTTCGAGCCAGCGTTCCTGTGCCGCGCTCCACACTTCAAAGTCGTAAGTTAAAGCGCTACCAAAGGTCATATCGCCACCACAAAGTTTTAAAATGCGATACGGTAATTCAAGATCCTGTAGCAGAGAGGCAACATGCTCAAGCATTTCATCCTGTATGTCGTAACTTTTTGAAGGGTGCGCTATTTGTACGATCTCCACCTTATCAAACTGGTGAAGTCGGTTGAGTCCCCTGACATCCTTTCCGTAACTTCCTGCTTCGCGCCTGAAACATGGTGTATAGCCGCAGTTTTTTATAGGAAGTTCGCTTTCTTTTAAGATTACGTCACGGTAAATATTGGTAATAGGCACTTCAGCTGTTGGAATCAGATACAGTTCATCTTCGCCCACAAAATACATTTGCCCTTCCTTATCCGGTAATTGACCGGTGCCATAACCACTATCCCTGTTCACCAGTATTGGCGGCTGAACCTCATCATATCCCTTAGCCGTTGCTTTGTCGAGAAAGAAATTGATCAACGCCCTTTGCAGGCGTGCGCCTTTTCCCTTGTACACCGGGAAACCCGCCCCTGTTAATTTAACGCCCAACTCGAAATCAATAATGTCGTACTGCGTGGTGAGCTCCCAGTGAGGTTTAGCGCCGGTATACAAAACAGGCTTCGCGCCGTGTTCGGTAACTACCACATTGTCTTCGGCCTTGCTGCCTAAGGGCACTTTTGAACTCGGCAAGTTGGGAACCGTTACCAGCAGGTTGTGAATCTGGGTTTCGATCTCCTTTAATTTTTCGTCGAGCGCTTTATCGGTGTTTTTTAATTCTGTTGTTTTCGCTTTTAAAACTTCGGCTTCCACCTTTTTGCCTGACTTCATCAGATCACCGATCTGCCTGGCAATGGCATTCGATTCAGCCTTGTTGTCGTCACCTTGCTTCTGGGTGGCTTTGCGCTGGTTGTCCAATTCAACTACTTTGTTGATAATGGTTTCAGCGTCTTTAAAATTTTTAACGGCTAAACGCTTTATAACATCTTCTTTGTTTTCGCGTATGTAATTTAACTGGAGCATAAATTATTTAAATATGATAAATTTATTATTGATTACCTGGTTGTTGACCTTAAGTGCCAGAATATAATTGCCTTCCCTCAATTCGCTCACCCTGATCGTTTTTTTGTACTCGCCGGCTGCGGACTTACCGATCCTGTCACGCATTACGGTTCGGCCACCCATGTCTATTACCGAGATACTGATGTCGGCGTCTTCCAGAAGGGTATAATTCAGGTTAATAATATCGGAAGCCGGATTCGGAAACATGGCAAATTCCAATTGCGCCTTAATTTGTCGGATCCCCACCGTAGAAAAATAAACGTTCCATACTACTGAATAAGAATGAAGTCCGGCGTGAGCGGTATCTCTTGAAAACACGGTAGTGTCCATCACCGTAAACTGTACGGTATTGATGCCCAACGAAAATGTAGCGCCTGGCAACCCAACAGAATCAACGTTATTGGCTACAACAGTGGAGTTAACCGTCCAGGTTCTTTTTAGAGTATTTGGATTGGGTTTTACCAGCGTTGTCTTAAACCACTCCACGGCAGTTGTATTTGTAACCACTCCTGAATTGTCGGGGCTATAAGCGTCGATAGGGGTCGTGAGAGAATGAATCTTTTCGATAATGGTTTGCCTGCATACCGAACAAAAAGGAGAGTTCAGAAATCTCATTTTGCAGCTGTTATGTGGCCTGTACCATTGGTTGGCGGGCGCCATGGTATCGTAGGGAAAAATGCCGGTGTTGTTTGTGCCCAGCCATTGACTCCATTTAACGGTAGCTGTACTGTTGTTAGCGGTACGATTGGCTCTTTCATTTGCAAAGCCCGGTCCTGCCCAATATTCATCGCCAAGGTTGGCAAAAGAATGCCCCATTTCGTGCACAACAATTTCAGGTGATGAAGAGTTGAGCGATGAAACCGCGTAAGGGCCGCCCGTGCCGCCATAAACAGTTGAATTACCCAGGATCACGATCTGGTCGTAGGCTGGAAAACCTGCGGCAGCCACGCTGAAAACTGCCGAACCATTCATTGAATAAATGGAGCGGTGCGTGCCATAACAATCAAATTTTGTATTAAAATTATTTGTCACACTCACCAGTGGTGAAGCAGGTTCGGTAACATCTGTAGCATTGCCCGGATGCGATACGCCACTTTGAGGTGAAGGGCACTGTATGGCAAAAACATTAAAATATTTTTTATAATTAAAGAAGGGTGTGGCGTTTAAAAGGTAGTTAGCGAGGGTGGTGGCATTGGTAACAAACTGCGGCATTTGCGCGGTGGTATAACCGTCGCCCATAATTACCAGGTTAATTCTTTTGTTGATCGGTCCGGTTTTAACTAAAGTATCTACGCTTAAGATCGTTTGCCCAAAAAACTGCAGCCCCAGGAAGCAGAGCATGATGAGAATTTTATTTTTCATTTTTTAAAGTTATGGGTTTTACTTCTTTAAAATTAACTATCTCAACCACCGTGATTTTTTTATATTTTTCAAAATACGGCACCCGCGCAGTTACTTCTCCCTGTGATAAAGGTATTAATTTAGATTCTATTTTTCCTGATTCCGAATATATTTCGAGGTGTTTGTAAAGGGGATGTTCTGTAAAAGCGGTGATAACCCTGCCGTTTTTGTATTCAATCTCAATTTTAAGAAAATACGGGTTTTGGCTTTGGCCTTCGTCGATATTATACCTGATTTTCTGATCTACAACATTAATGTTTTTTAATTCAACCCCGGTTTTTTTCGCAACGCTGTCTCTGGTAAGAGCTATCGTAAAAAAAGCAGTTTTTTCTACAGGCTCAGTGGCCGCGGTTTTTGGAGGTTTACAAGAAAATAAAACCTGCAAAGTAAAAAGCAGGCAACTTAACGCTAATGATGTTTTTTTATAGCTCAAAATCAGGGGATGAATAAAACGGAAAAAGCCCACCGTTTCCACGGAGGGCTTCTGTCCATAAAAACTTTTGTTTATCCTTCAACAGGAACTACAGATACATACGACCTGTCGTCTCTTTTCTTTTTGAAAACAACTTTACCATCGATAAGAGCGTATAAAGTATGGTCTTTTCCCATACCAACACCTTCAGATGGATTATGTTTGGTTCCACGCTGACGAACAATAATATTGCCCGCCACACAAACCTGACCTCCAAAAATCTTAACGCCTAAACGTTTACTGTGCGAATCGCGACCGTTATCCGATGAACCCGCGCCTTTCTTATGTGCCATTTTATTTTATTTTTAGATTTTTAGAATTTCAGAATTTTTGATTAAAAAAATCAAAAAATCAGCAACTCAAAAATTTAGGTTAATCTTCTTTTTTCTTAGTTGTTGTTTTTTTAGCAGCTGCTTTTTTAGGCGCCGCTTTTTTTGCAGGTGCTTTTTTTACAGGTGCCGCTTTCGCTGCTTTCACTTCTTCAACTTTATCGGTCACAACAGGTTTTGACTTAGCGCCCTGAATACGCACCTTGCGCTCAGCTGTTAATTCTTCCTTTAAAGTATCTCCTTTACCTAACACACCCTGGATAAGGATCTGGGTTAAGTACTGGCGGTGATTGTTCCATTTCTGGTAACCTTTACGGCGTTTCTTTTTGAAAACGATCACTTTGTCGCCTTTAAGGTGACTGATCACTGTGGCGGCCACTTTGGCGCCCTCTACGGTAGGGTTTCCAACTGAAATTTTGCCGCCGTTATCCAAAAGGAAAACTTTGTCAAATTCAATCTTTTCGCCCTCGTTAGCCTCTAGGCGGTGAACGTAAACTTTGTTTCCACGTTCCACTTTAAATTGTTGCCCGGCTATTTCTACAATTGCGTACATTAATTTTGATTTTTAATTGTTAATAAATTCCTTTAAAAAGGGATGCAAATATACTGAATTGTTGTGAACCTGCAAATTTTACTCCCGGTTGATCAAATAAACGCTTAAAATAATGGCCCCTATGCTCAGGATCTGCATTAAATTAACATTTTCGCCGTCAAAAACGCCCCAGCACACCGCCACAACAGGAATAAGATAGGTACAACTGCTGGCAAACACCGCGCCTGAGCTCCTGATCAGGACATTATAAAGGATTACCGATAGCGCGGTACCCACAATGGCCAGGATGCCTATATATCCCAACGAGGAAAGTGCCTTTGGGTTTTGGGCCAGGTGAACCGTAAAATCGGTATATCCAAACAGGTACACCAATGCCAGCGGGCCCGTGAACGTAAATGCCCATACCGTGGCAGTAACCGGGTTCAGGCCCTGAAGATACTGCCTGATGCCATTAACGCTAACAGCATAACAAAGCGTTGCAATTACCAGTAAAAGAGCAAATTGCACATTCCTGAAGACATTGTCGCCCCGCTCAAACAACATTAGAAAAACAGCCGAAATAAGACCCACAATGATACCGTAAACCTGTTGCTTCGAGGGCTGGATCTTCAGCCATACCAAACCTATCAAAATGGTAAACAGAGGTGTAAGCGCGTTTAACATGCCGGCCAGGCTGCTACTGATCTGGGTTTCGGCCAGGGTAAACAAAAACGCGGGGATAAGGTTACCAAACACCCCCATGAGAATGAGCCCGAAAAAGTACTTCTTAAGGTCGATTTTGTAATGCTTTATATGAAGGGGGATCAAAAACAAAAAAGCGATCGAAATCCTCAAAGCGGCCACTTCGTCGCTGCTATATGCCTCCAGTCCGCGTTTCATCAGGATAAATGAACTTCCCCAGACTACAGACAAGGTAATAAGAATGGTCCAGGCGACCGTTTTTGATCTCATAATTTCGCACAAATGTAAATTTAATGCCTGAGATGAGAAGATAATTTTGATAATTTTGCAAACGCAATTTTGCTTAATCAGAAGGAAGAGAAGGATCAATGATAGAAATCGGTAAAACAAACAGCTTAACCATTATCAGGGAAACACCGGTAGGCTTGCACCTTGGTGATGATGAGCACAACGAAGTTTTGTTACCAGGCTCCCTGATCAATTTCGATTATAAAGTTGGCGACAGGCGCGATGTGTTCGTTTATACAGACGCCGAAGGCCGCCTCATAGCGAGTCCTTCTAAACCTTATGCCGAAGTTGGTGGATTTGTTTACCTGCGTGTAACGTCCACTACAGAATTTGGCGCGTTTTTAGACTGGGGCCTCGAAAAAGACCTTTTTGTTCCTTACAACGAGCAGAAAGTAAAAATGCTGGAAGACGAGTTTTACGTGGTGCATATTTATCTCGACGAAAAAACAAACAGGCTGGTTGCTTCAAGCAGGATAGATAAATTCATTTCCAACGAAAACATGACCCTTGAGCCGGGGCAGGAAGTTGACCTGCTGGTATACGAAGAGTCGCCGTTGGGCTTTAGCAGTATTATCAATGGCAGGTTTAAGGGCCTCATCTATCACAATGATATTTACCAGGAAGTTTTTGTGGGCGACGAATTAAAAGGTTACGTAAAAACAATCAGGCCCGATAATTTAATCGATCTCAGCTTTCAGAAAAGCGGTTTTAAAAATGTGCTTGACTCTACCGATGTTGTGCTGGAAGAAGTTATTAAAAGTAACGGCTTTTTAAATCTTCACGATAAAAGCACACCCGAAGAAATTTCGATCAGGCTGAGCATGAGCAAGGCCACCTTTAAAAAAGCCATCGGCATCTTATACAGGCATAAAAAGGTTCTGATTAAACCAGATGGTGTATACCTGGTGAAGGAAGAGGAGAAGACAGACGAAATATAACTATTTAAAATAATAATCTAATTTCCGAGTTGTTGATCTTTTGATTTTTTGAATCAAAAATCAGTAATTCTGAACTTCAAAAAATAATACAAATGAAAATCGCTGTTGTTGGAGCCACAGGGCTTGTAGGCACAAAAATGCTGGAAGTATTAGCAGAAAGAAACTTTCCGGTTACAGAGTTAATCCCGGTGGCTTCTGAAAGGTCAATTGGGAAACAAATTGAGTTCAGGGGTAAAAAATACGCGATCCAATCGATGCAGCAGGCTATTGACGCCAAGCCGGCCATAGCGCTGTTTTCGGCCGGCGGCGGCACTTCACTGGAATGGGCACAGAAATTTGCTGACAATAACATCACGGTCATAGACAATTCTTCGGCCTGGCGCATGGATCCCACTAAAAAGCTGGTGGTGCCTGAAGTGAACGCCGGAACGCTGACCGCTTCAGATAAAATTATCGCCAATCCCAATTGTTCAACCATACAAATGGTGGTAGTGTTAAACCCCCTGCATAAAAAATACAAAATTAAGCGCGTTGTGGTATCTACCTATCAAAGTGTTACAGGCACTGGGGTTAAGGCCGTGAACCAGCTGATGAACGAACGCCAGAACGGCTCGAGCCAGGAAATGGCGTATAAGTATAAAATAGATCTCAATGTCATCCCCCAGATAGATGTTTTCCTGGACAATGCCTACACCAAAGAAGAAATGAAAATGGTGAATGAGACCAAAAAAATAATGGGTGACGATGCCATCAGGCTTACCGCTACAGCGGTGCGAATCCCGGTAATGGGCGGCCATAGCGAAAGCCTCAACATAGAATTTGAAAATGAATTCGATGTAAAGGATATATTCGAGATCATGAAACAAACAAGCGGCGTCGTTCTGCAAGACAATACTGCAAACCAGGAGTATCCAATGCCAATGAATGCCCACAACCGCGACGAGGTCTTTGTTGGCCGGATAAGAAGAGACGAGTCACAGGCTAAAACCCTTAACTGCTGGGTGGTTTCAGATAATTTGCGCAAGGGAGCAGCCACCAACGCGGTGCAAATTGCAGAGTACCTTGTGGCGCAAAAACTCGTTTAAACCGGTTGTACTTTAAGGTGTGAAAAGAATTTACCGTGAGAATTAAAAATTATACCTGGTCAATAAAAAATCCGTAAATTTATTTTATGATAACACGCCCATTCAACTTTAAAAAATGGATAGATGAAAATCGCCATTTACTTAAACCGCCTGTAAACAACAAGGTAGTTTATAAAGACGCTGAATTCACAGTGATGGTGGTTGGGGGTCCTAACTCCCGCAAGGATTATCATTACAACGAAAGTGAAGAGTTTTTTTACCAGCTCGAAGGGGATATCATTGTACAGATTCAGGAAGATGGTAAAGCCGTTGAGGTGCCGATTAAGGAAGGGGACATATTTTTGCTGCCTCCAAAAGTGCCGCATAACCCGAGGCGTTTCGCCAATAGTATTGGCCTTGTAATGGAGCGCAGGCGCAGGTCCGACGAAAAAGACGGCTTGTTGTGGTTTTGCGAAAAATGCAATTCAAAATTGCACGAGGTATATTTTAATCTGACCGATATTCAGTCGCAGTTTCAAACCGAATTTAAAAAGTTTTACAACGACCAGTCCTTAAGAACCTGTAAGAGTTGTGGCACGGTGATGGAACCACCGCCGGTGATCTCCTAAGCCCTTAAAACTTTGAAAATAGCGTATTAAAACCGCTGCAATCACACAAAAAAGGCGAATTTTTGAGTGAAAAGGCCTTTTCAATGATTCAAAAATTAGCCGGTTTCTCCTTTTTAAGCCTATCTTTATACTTGGTAAATTATTATTTAAATTACTCTAATGAAAGCAGGTATCAGAACAATTTTATTTTTAGGTTTTATCGCTTTTTCTTTCAACTCGGTTGCACAGGTTAACTCTCTTGAAGCAAACCCTGAGAAAGAAAGGATTTACAATCCATATATGGTCTATAGACACGGCGGTACTGAAGGGCTGGCTGAATTTAAAAAGAACAAACCCCATGAATACCTGAAGGAATTGTGGTATTACTCAGAATCATTTTACATCAAACGTAATTATCTGAAGGAGGGCATCGAAATGGATGCTTCGGCTATTGCGATTGACCGCTTTGAGGCATCGAGAAAAGAAACTGAAGAGGCTGTTCTGGTGCTGCCAGGCTTTAGAGACGCATTAGTGTTACTTCCCATCAATCAACTGATCTATAAACCGTAATTTAGTCATGAAAAGAATCACATATTGGTCATTTATCATTCTATTAACGGTATGTTCCCAGATCGGGTATTCACAAAATCCAGGAGCGCCTTATTGTGTTGGAACAGCCGGCACCGGAAACTGTAACCAACCTGGCCCGTCTAACGCACAGGGTAACGGCATCAATGACTTTATTAACTCCGTTAATACCTGTGGTGCCAACACCAACATTATCAACAATAATTCGGGCTGTAACGGACTGCCGGGTAATTATATTTATTACAGCAACTCCAATCCAATGGTTGTTGCTCCCGGGCAAACCATCACCATGAACCTTCAATCGGGTATTACTTACGCGCAAGGGTTCGCTGTGTTTATCGACTGGAACAACAATGGTGTTTTTGATTTTCCATCCGAACAGGTAGCAGCTACCAACGGCTTTCCCCCTGCAGCCGTATTCACAGCGCTTAATTTTGTGATCCCACCTGGCCAGGCTTTAGGCACATACAGGATGCGCATCAGGTGTAATTATTTTACATCGGGCTTACTCACCACTCCCTGCGGTCCTCAAAGTTACAGCGAAACAGAAGATTATGATGTTACTGTTGTGGGCACCAATACCGCACCCACGGCTCTAACGGCTACTGTTACCAGTAACTCCCCTATTTGTGCCGGACAAACACTGAGCATTTCCATTGCGTCCTCTTTTACTGTTCTGCCTTCATTAACCTGGTCAGGGCCGCTTAATTACACAAGTACCAGCCAGGCGGTAATAATAGGCAACGCACAGCCGAATCAAAGCGGCGTGTATTCAGTGACTTTAGCTAACGGTGGATGTCCGATCACACAACAAACTACCGTAACGGTTGTGCCTATGCCGCAGTACATTGTTACCCCATTGTCAACAACAGTTTGCCAGAACGGATCGTTTTTTGTGGTAGCCGCCAGCAACAATCCTGCGATGTACTATTATCAATGGAGCGGGCCCATATCCGCCCAAACACCTACTAATTCGAGCACACTCATCAATACCTTTCCGCTTGCGCCAAATGTGCCCACTGCCTCAGTTATTTATTCAGTAGTGGTTACGCCAACCGTGTTGAATTGCCCGCTTACAACCACCATGGAAGTGGTAATCCACAATCCTGCGACGCCCACATTAACCATGCCTGCACCCATGTGCAACACCTTGTCGAGCACCTTTGCCACAGCCACGCCTCCTGGTGGTACCTGGTATGGAAACATTATTATTGGTTCCAATGGCATCATTACGCCGAATATCACAACATTTTATGGCAGTATACCGGTGTCGTACTCCGTTACCGTCGGCAGTTGCTCGGCCACTGCTACCGGCAACATTATCCTGGCGAAGTACCAAACAGCTGCTTTAACGGGCACCCTTGCTCCCAGGTGTGTAAGCGACCCCCCTGTTAACCTTGGCGCTATTGTGGCCA
>JAZKFC010000031.1:0-14663 GCA_040386615.1 Bacteroidota bacterium | reverse complement strand
CACCGCAAATGGTTTGTGTTACAGGACTAATCGTTGGGTTACTGATCGCAGGATCAAGAACAATCGTCATAGTTGCCGAACTCGAAGCACAGACTGTTCCGTTTGAAACGGTCCATTTTAAAATTGTGGTCGGCGATACAATTCCCGTTAAATTGCTGGTGCCCAAATTGGCATTCGACAGTGTACCTGTTCCCTGCAAAAAAGTCCAGGTGCCTGTGCCCACTGTTGGTGGTGTTGCTGTGAGCACGGTGCTGGGTGACCCTGCGGCACAAAGTGTTTCATTGGGTGTGCTTAGAAATGCCGGTGTTGGTGTATCGTCGACCTGGATCACCATGGTGTCGGTATTGGATGCGCAGATGCCGCTTAGTACGGTCCACTGCAGAACATTGATACCAAGACTCATGTTAGTGACAGCGGTGTTTGGTAACAAGGGATTGGCAATAGATCCTGATCCCTGGATCACAGACCACATTCCTCCCAGGGCCGGTGTCGCGTTTAAATTAGTCCCCGGACTGCTGATACACAAAGTCTGGTCACTGCCTGCGTTTGCGGCGCCCGGTAAAGCATCAACGGTAATAGTGACCTGGTCAACCGATGTACAAAGGCCATTGCTAATGGTCCAGCTGAATATGTTGGGTCCTGCGCCGAGTCCGGATACTATTGTTATGGCTGACCCGGGAGCTGAAATGCTGCCCGAACCTGAAACCAATGCCCAGGCTCCTGTTCCAAGAGTTGGTATACTGCCCGCCAGCAGTGTAGTTGGTGTTGAGATACAAAGGGTTTGATTTGGGCCGGCAACTGCGGCAGGTGGCGGCACACAGCTGGTAGTTGAAAAGGTAACAAAAGTTGATCCCGTTCTGATATTCTCGTAGGTGGCCTGTATCCACTCGGGAATGCGAACAGAATTTGAAATTCTCACCTCATCAAAACCGGCGTCTATATCAAATGAAGTGTTATTCTGGTCACGGCCTATCTGGAAATTTGACAACAAGCCCTGGTCCGGCAGATTCGTGAACGTCAGGGCGCTGCCAAGCTGCGCACCATCGAAGTAAAAATACACCAACCCGTTAGCGGTGTCTCTCACCGCAGCGACATGATGCCAGGTGCCCAAAACCAGTGAAGCCGGTGCTGTTGAAACCAAAATTACGTCTGTGCCGGCTCCGTGCTCCCAAAAAAATCTTAGTTTATTAACATTGACCCCGTTACCTATTAAATTCAGTGAATAATGATAATTGTTGGCGCCCAATTCACCCGCGTCGCCGTTTGAAATGATTACATTATTGGAAACGCCAGGTTGCACATCACTGAACTTAAGCCAGGTTTCAAGTGTCAATTTGCCATTCAACTGTAAAAGTGGGTTTGTAATTTGTGAAAGTGATTGAGCAGGTGCAATGCTTACGCCATTTGCTGCTAAGCCTGGCGACAGTACCGAAGTGCTGTTTGACGTGAGATTATTGAGGTTAACCGTTGCATCGCTTTGATTGGAGTTTAAATGCCACACACCCTTGAAATTACTGTCCCAGGTCACGTTTGTCGAAGGATTTAAAATGACCAGGCTGTTGCCGAAAAATATAAAAAAGTCGGTATTTACCGTCGCGCTTAAAGAGGGGAGCTGCACCCATGCTACCACTTCTCCCGTCACAGGGTCGTATTTTTCGAGTTGATGGTTGATTACCGTTACCGTATCGGAAGCCGTAAAAACAATGTCAAAACCGCTCAGGTTCTGAACTTTGCCGCCGTTAGAAACATGTTTGAGATCATTGTCTGTAAACCTCACCAATACCGGAAAATTTGAAAGGCTGGTGTTGCCCACGCTGATCTGCGTCTGCTGAGTGGTTAATTTTTTATAAAAACTATATCCTGGAACAACACTCGCAACAACATTATTGCACGCAATTAAGAAAAAAATGAAGCCAGTTAAAAAGACAACATTTTTTCTAAAAAAAGAAGATGGGTTATTTATCTTAGGTTCGATAATCAAAAGCGCATTTTTTGCGGAATTGTTAAAAAGTGCCAGGATTTATCAACAATTGGGCTAAAATTGTAACTACGGAATAAAGATAAGATAAAAAAGCACAGGTTTACAAGCGGTTAGCTAAGTTTGTTTTACAATTCACTCGTTGAAAACTTAGTTTCTACCTAAAATCTAAAAGGAATCAGAAGGGTCTGAAATCACCTCCTGATCTGTTTCAAAAACGCATCCAAAGTAAGCGCATTTAAACAATTTTTCTTGTCAAGCATTCCTTTTCGCGCCGAACAAACCCCATAGTACATATCGTGAAAACCTTCCCTGTGGTGAGCGTCGGGGTTGATAGATATCATCACCCCTTTTTCAATGCAATACGGGATCCAGCGCCAGTCAACATCGAGGCGGTATGGATGGGCATTCAACTCAATACTCACCCTGTTTGCCGCGCAGGCATCGATTACTTTTTTATGGTTAATGGGATAGCCTTTCCTGGCCAGTAGTAGCCGCCCCGTGGGATGGCCAAGTATGGAAGTAAAGGGATTTTCAATGGCTTTGATCAAGCGCGCTGTGGCTTTTTCTTCATCCATCTTTAAATTGGAATGCACCGAAGCAACAATAAAATCAAAGGTTTTGAGCACATCTTCAGGATAATCGAGTGAACCATCATTCAAAATGTCGCTTTCGATGCCTTTTAAAATGGTAAAATCGTTGTTTGCTTTGTTGAGTTGATCTATCTCCAACTGTTGCTCCAACACCCTTTCAATGTTCAGGCCCTGGGCATAAAACGCGCTCCTGGAATGGTCGCAGATTCCCAGGTAGCTGTAACCTAAAGACCGGCAATAATCCGCCATTTCCTTTAATGTATGCACGCCATCACTGTAAGTAGTATGGTTGTGCAGCACACCTTTCAGATCAGTGAACTGAATGAGTTCAGGGATCTTATTTTCTTTCGCCAGGCTGACTTCATTTAATCCTTCCCTGAGCTCGGGTTCAATAAACTGAAGTCCCAGCGATGCATACAGTTCATTTTCATCCGCGAAATCCTTTTTTGTCGCAGCCCTGATATTAATTTTTTCAAGATGCTCAGGAGTCGAAGTTAATTCAACAGAGCGATAACTAAATTCCGTGGGCGTGCAAAAAACATATTCCACCGGCAATGGAATGCCATGATTGGCAAGTGAAATTTCAGTGCTAAATGGCCTGTCAGCCAGGATCTCTATTTTATCAATAATGTCGCACTTCCGGGCTATCTGACCAACCGCGGCAATCTTAATACCGTTGTTATCTTTCTGTATTGTTTCGATCAGGGCCAGTACTGGTTTTTCTACAGCGGCGTAGTGAAACTTTTTATCGTTCGATAATTTAAATTCTATGGATTGTTTAACCTGCAACTGAGTTTTTTCACCGAAGCCCTTTAACGTGGTGAGCCGGTTTTCATTGCAGGCATACAACAGTTCACCAACACTTTCGAGCTGAAGTTCCTGCCACAGCTGCCTCACCTTTTTTGGACCAAGACCCTTAACACCAAGCATTTCTATAACGCCGGCAGGTGTCTTGCCCACCATTTCGCTGAACTCCGCTGTGGTGCCGGTCGACATCAATTCGAATATTTTTGCCGAAATCCCTTTCCCGATGCCTTCAATCGACTCAATGTCTTCACGGCTCTTTCCCTCAAAATCATAACGCAGTTTCGAAAGTTTGTAGGCGGCATTGGCGTAGGCTTTGCTCTTAAACGGATTTTCATTGTGCAGCTCCATTAATTTGGCAGTGATGTCGAGCGCGTCTAAAATATCATCGTTGTTCATTGTTTAATAAGGCTTTGGCTATTTGTAAATCGTGGGAAGATGTGATCTTGATGTTTTCGACGTTGCCCTTAACGAGGTTTATCTTTTTTCCGGTAGATTCTAAAACAGTCGCGTCATCGGTAAAAGCCGACCTGTATTCCTGCTCAAAGGCTTTCTGAATCTCATCGATCAAAAAACATTGTGGTGTTTGTATGATCCTGAACTCCGCGCGACTTACGGCTGTGTTATCAGCACCGGTTACACGTCTCAGACTCTCGTTAACTTCAACGCATGGGATGGCATTACCCTTTTTTGCGGCTGTTTTAAAACAATTTTCAATGGTTTGCAACGACACAAAAGGCCTGGCCGCATCGTGAATACCAACCACGCCGTTATGACCGTGCAGAAGCTTTAACCCGTTCTTTACAGAATCGAAACGCGTCATCCCGCCGGGCGTTAGCTGAATGCCGGCAGAGCCCAGACTGCTTTTTGCGATGAGCGAGTCGAGGTACTCCACGTAATCCTTATGCACGCTGATCACAACGCGCATCAAAGGATTGTAATTTAAAAAGCAGCGCAGGGTTCTGATAATCATCGCCTCGCCGCCCACTTCAATGAATTGTTTTGGCTGGGTATTATTCATCCGGCTTCCAGTGCCGCCGGCTACTATGATAAGGTACTCTTCTTTCAAAATAGTTGATTGATCCAGAGTTCTAATTTACTAAAATGTATGTTGCTTGCTGAGTTTTTAATCTATTTCGAGTAACACGGGACAATGGTCACTGTGCAGGGCATCTGGCAGTATCACCGCCCGGCGCAAACGGGGCTCAAGATTTCGTGTGGCCATGTTGTAATCAATGCGCCAACCAAGGTTCTTTCCACGTGACCCGGCCCTGTAACTCCACCAGGTATAGTGATGTGGGCCATCGTTAAAATGCCTGAAGGTGTCTATAAATCCTGTGCTGATAAATTCCTCCATCCATTCCCGTTCTTCCGGCAAAAATCCACTGGTATTGGCATTGGATTTGGGATTGTGAATGTCGATTGCTTTATGACAGATATTAAAATCGCCGCAGAGTAAAAGATGCGGGTGAGTTAACTGTAAGCTTGTGATATATTTTTTGAAGTCTTCCAGCCATTTCATTTTAAAAACCTGCCGGTGGTCTCCACTGCTGCCACTGGGATGATAAACACTCATCACAGATACATTTTCAAAATCAACTCTCAGCACCCGCCCCTCGTCGTCATACTCCTTTATGCCGCAGCCATACGCAATGTGTAAAGGTCTTAGCTTTGTGAAAATAGCCACGCCGCTATAACCTTTTTTTTGGGCCGGATACCAGTAATGTTGGTAACCCAGTTCCTCAAAGCCTTTCAGGTCCACTTGTTCGGGGTTCGCCTTTATTTCCTGTAAACATAACACATCGGGATTGGCGTTTTTGAGCCAGTCGAGCAGGCCTTTATTCATGGCTGCCCTTATGCCATTCACATTATAGGTAATAACACGCATTTTTTCCGGATCAGGTTTTAAAATTACCTGAAATTCTTTAGGGAAAAAAGGTTTTCAAATTAATCCAATAAAAAAGTCCCGCTGCATAAAAATGAGCGGGACTTTTAGAAGAGAAAAAGCAGGTTTTACTCCTTAATGATTTTGAGTGTTTCCTGGGTTGATGAATTTTTTACTTTAATATAGTACAAGCCGTTTGGCTGATCGGCCAGGCTTAAATGATTATTTTGCTTAACAGTGTTCTGGCTTAAAATCAGTTTGCCTAAGGCGTCATATATTTCTATGCTTGTATTGTCGCCCGCGTTGGTTAATTGCAGGTTAAACGATCCGTTTGAAGGGTTTGGAAAAACAGAGATGCCTGAGGCATGTCCATTTAGATCCTCAATTCCTGTGCAGGGCGCTACAATCAGGTTGATGGTTTTTGCCTTGCTGCAACCCTCAGCGGTTGTTCCGGTAACGGTATACTGTAATGTTATGGTTGGTGAAACAAGAATAGTGTTGGTGGTAAGCCCGGTATTCCATGAGTAGGTAGTGGCGCCACTTGCTGTCAATCTTACGCTTTCTCCTTTACAGATGATTGAACGAACCGATGTGACTGTAACTGATGGGTTGGCGTTTACTGTTAAGTTACTCACAACGGGCATAGAGCTGCAACCATTGATGGTATTGTTACCTATTACCTGATAGCTGTAGGTTCCAACCGGAGGGGTTACCGACAAAAATCCGCCGGTTACATTATAACTGTCGGCACCAACACCCGTAGGCGTAATGGTAAATTGTTGCCCATCGCAGATTGTGCCGCTGTTAACTGAGATGGTAGGGCTTGGGTTAATAAGAATGGAGGTAGTTGCAGTATTAAAAGAGTTACAGTTGCCATCTGAACCTACGATTGAATAAAATGTATTGCTTTGGGCACTTAGGATAAAGATACTGTTGCTAACGGTGCCTCCGGGGCTGAGTGTATAACTTAAGCCGCCAACCGGCGTGATTGTAAAATTGCTGCCCGAACATACTACCGGGGGATCAGTAGAGACTATTGTTATTACTGGCGCGGGAAGTACGGTCACAGATAAGGTGGTGGCCACCGAAGTACCGCAACTATATGTTGCCGTCGCCGAAATGCTGCCTGCCGCTCCTGCTGTGGTTGTTACCGCCGTTACAGTACTGCTTCCGATCCAGCCAGTGGGGAAACTCCAGTTATAACCTGTAGCGCCCGGCATGGCCACAATAGAATAATTGCTTAGTGCTCCCTGGCATAACAAGTTACTGCCATTGATCTGGATGGGTGGCGTAGGTGTGTAGGGTCCCCACCTGTAAGCGGTGTTGGCTGAGGCAGTACCTCCCCAGCCGTTATTCATTTCTCTGCCGGGAGCTGGCTTCCCGTCGCTTGCAGTTGTGTTTTCTATGCCCTGCGAGCTGCCGAGTGTTCCCTGGTTACTGTCAGGAAAGGCAGACGTTGTGTGAATCTCTATCAGGTTGGATGTCTCATAAAGTATGATTTGCCCGGTATTTAAATTAGAAGGCGTTGTAAAACAAGGAACGTTACTGTAAGTCACAATAAACATCCTGTTAGGTGCGAGGCCAACTGTTGTGTAGGTAATAGTTCCTCCCTGACCCGGATCAAGATCGGTCATATTAAAGGCGACCATACCATTGGGCAAGGCCGAGCTTGGCAGGCTCTGCGTTGGATGCACATATTGGGTGGGCCACGGAAAAGGCATATAGTCAAACATGATAAATCCATTTGAGCACACGTGTACGGCGGTATAAGTGTTACAATAAAAGTCGAAACTGAACCCAATTGGAATTGGACCAGTGGACCCATCGTCGGGCCACGCTCCAAGGAAGGTATTGGTGAATGAGGGTGTGAGATTGGTAGTGCCGGTCGGAAATGTAGTATAGGTAATTTCGGAAACAGCATAATTAGAGCAAGTGTAAACACACTGCGACCAGCTGAAATGAATTGAAAAAGTCGCCAATAGCAAAATAAGTAATGTTCTTTTCATAGGGTTCGTGTTTAAAGGTTAAATTAAAATTAATAAAAAAAACCTATCATCAGCAAATATAATCGACTTAAAAGCATCTAAATGCTTTTAATATAAATACAAAATCCCCAACGCTTTGGTTGGGGATTTTGATAAATTTTATTTTTTGCTGAATTATTTTGCCGGCTGCATCACTTCCAATGTGATGTTGATGGTCACGTTTTCTCCAAGCCCACCGCCTTCGCCTATGCCAAAATCTGTGCGCCTGATCACAGTTTTTCCTTCGAAACCACCCACGCTGAATTTACCATGTTCACCCATATCCTTGATTTCAGAACCAAGATAGTTAAACTGGATACCGGCATCCTTAGTGATACCTTTGATGGTTAATTTGCCTTTTGCAAGATAATTGTATTCGTTGGAAACAGAATCCTTTACAATTTCGGAAGACTCAAAAATAATTTTAGGATGTTTGGTCGCATCAAAGAAGTCAGCGCCCTTTAAATGATCATCCCTGTATGAATTCTGAGTATTAATTGTTTTTACATCCATTTGAATATAGATCTTTTTATCACCCGACAGGTTAACCCAGCCACTGTCAATATTGATATTGCCTTTGGTATTGGTAATAATGTGTTTGATACTGAAATCAACCGCGCTGTGAGCGCCATCAACATTGTAAATACCATTCAGTTCACTGAAGTCTTTGTCAGCGTATGGTTTAACCGCAGCTACAGCCTGTGATTCAGGTCCTACTTTTTCCACCACTGATTTAACAGCTATATAAGGCGCAATTACCAAAGAAACAATACTCATCAATTTAATGAGAATGTTCATAGATGGTCCTGAAGTATCTTTAAACGGATCACCAACGGTATCTCCGGTAACGGAAGCTTTGTGAGGTTCCGATTTTTTGTAAAACATTTCACCGTTGATGAGAACGCCTTTTTCAAAAGATTTTTTAGCATTGTCCCACGCGCCACCGGCGTTACTTTGGAAAATTCCCATTAATACGCCCGACACGGTTACCCCTGCCAGTAAACCACCTAATACTTCTGGTCCAAAAATAAACCCAACCAGGAGTGGCGTTATTAAAGCTATTGCTCCCGGCATCAGCATTTCGCGGATAGAAGCCTTGGTTGAAATGGCTACACATTTTTCGTATTCGGGTTTAGCCTTGTATTCCATAATTCCCGGAATTTCACGAAACTGTCGGCGAACTTCCTGTACCATGTCCATGGCTGCTTTACCAACCGCCTGTATACATAACGCAGAAAAAATGAACGGGATCATACCGCCCACAAAAAGGCCGGCTAAAACTGGCGCTTTATAAATGTCAATGGCATCAATGCCCGCAATTCCCACAAAGGCCGCAAATAAGGCCAGTGAGGTTAATGCCGCCGAAGCGATGGCAAATCCTTTTCCGGTTGCTGCTGTCGTGTTACCAACCGCATCGAGGTTATCGGTACGTTCGCGCACTTCCGGTGGTAACTGGCTCATTTCGGCAATGCCACCCGCGTTATCGGCAATAGGACCAAAAGCGTCAATTGCCAATTGCATGGCTGTTGTTGCCATCATCCCGGCTGCCGCTATGGCTACACCATAAAGACCTGCAAAGAAATAAGAGGCCATGATACCAGCGGCCAGCGTAAGAATAGGAATCACGGTAGATTTCATTCCAACGGATAAGCCACCAATGATATTTGTGGCGTGGCCGGTAGACGATTGCTGAATGATGGACAGTACAGGTTTTTTTCCCATGGCTGTATAATACTCGGTAACAATACTCATAATGGCACCAACAACCGTACCTACTACAATCGCTAAAAACACATTGAGTTTGGAGAACTCATAGCCGCGCAGGCTCAGGGTTTCAGGCAGCATCCAGTTTACAACGAAATAGGAAGCAACCACGGTAAGGATCATCGATGACCAGTTGCCAAGGTTAAGCGCGTTTTGAACGCTTGATTTTTCATCCTTGATTCTCACAAACCAGGTGCCTACGATCGAGAAAAGAATTCCTAAACCACAAATAACCATAGGCAACAGGATAGGCGACATGCCTCCAAAATTATCATTGACAGTAATTTCCTGACCCAACACCATAGTAGCGAGGATAGTTGCCACGTAAGAACCGAATAAATCGGCACCCATTCCGGCAACGTCGCCAACGTTATCTCCAACGTTATCGGCAATTGTAGCCGGGTTACGCACGTCATCTTCCGGAATTCCTGCTTCAACTTTACCAACCAGGTCGGCACCAACGTCGGCAGCTTTGGTATAAATACCACCACCAACACGTGCAAACAGGGCAATAGATTCAGCTCCCAGTGAAAACCCGGTAAGCACTTCGATCGCTGTTTTCATGTGCATGGCATTCACACCTTCAGCACCGATCACGTTAAATATTTTAAGGAATACGATAAAGAGTCCGCCTAATCCAAGTACGGCCAAACCGGCAACACCCAGGCCCATTACCGTTCCACCGGTAAAAGAAACCTTCAGCGCTTTTGCAAGACTTGTGCGGGCCGCCTGTGTAGTACGCACGTTGGCTTTTGTTGCCACTTTCATCCCTATGTAGCCGGCAGTCGCCGAAAATACAGCACCGATAACAAATGCAATAGAAATGATCCAGCTTGAGTGAATGGCCTCGCCGTTGATTTCAGTCACCGTACCAGAATAAGCCAGCAAGGCGGCAGCAAAGATCACGAAAATGCTCAGCACTTTCCACTCCGCTTTTAAAAACGCCATCGCGCCATCAGCAATATATCCCGCAAGCTCCTGCATATTTTTATCACCTGCATCCTGCTTACTTACCCATGCGGATTTAACCGCCATCACTATCAATCCAACAATTCCCAGAATAGGAATTAAATAAATAACACTATCATTCATAAATTTAAATTAGGGTTGCAAAAATATAAAAATTACCCGAATAGTAAAATTTTTTCACTCAATTGATTTACAATAAGTTAAGCTTTTTAGTTTTTCAGTAACATGTGCCTGTTTTCAGCAAAAACCACAATATAATCACCCTCGCTGCGCCAACATCGATTAAACAAATAAAATACTAAATTCACAGTTTATTATGGAGCATTTCAACCTTATTGTTATCGGCGGCGGCCCTAGCGGTTATGCCGGCGCTATGCGTGCCCTCGATTTCGGCAAAAAGGTGCTTTTGATTGAAAAAACAAAAGTGGGAGGCGCGGGTATCTATAACGGCGTGTTAAACTCCAAAACACTCTGGGACCAGGCCCTGAAAGCGGCATCCATCCGGGAATTGATTCCAGGTTACGAGACCAGTTTTGAGGCGGTAACAAAAGTGGTTAACGAAGCCATGTTTGAACGCAAAACCCAGATGACCATTCACCTTCAACTGCTTCAGAAATTAACAAACCGGCTGTTGTTTTATGAGAAGGGTAACGCAAAGCTGGTAGACAAAAATACCGTAAGCATTACCAAAGGCGGTATTTCAAAGACTGTGACTGCTGATTTTATTTTAATTGCCACTGGTGGCAGGCCCAGGATTCCAGCAAACATCAAGATTGATGAACGCATCATTGTTACCAGCGACGGCATTAAAAATTTTACCGACTTTCCCGAAAGTATTGTGGTTTTAGGTGCCGGCGTGATAGGTTGCGAATTCGCGACCATCTTCTCCTGTTTTGGAAAGACCAAAGTAAATTTGATCGACAAGGCTGATAGGATCCTGCCATTTGAAGACCATGATATTGCCGATGTGATAAAAAACAATCTTGAGGCGCATGGTGCGCACGTGCACCACGGTGCCTCGTTAAAGCGCATGGCTGTAGTAGACGGCAGGGTAGAATATGAACTTGAATATAAAAACGGTGTTACCGAAATTCTAAGTGTAGACAAAGCGCTCATATCGGTTGGCCGGGTACCCAATGTCGAAAATATAGGCCTCGAAAACGTTGGCATAAAAATGAGCGAAAGGGGATGCATCTGGAATGAAGACACAAGAACCAACGTCGACAATATTTTTGTGGCCGGAGATGTAACCACCGACATGGCCCTTGTGAATGTTGGTGAAAGAGAGGCGCGCCATGCAGTGGTGAGAATGTTTGGTCCTGCCGTTAAACCCTTAAGCTATAAAAACATCAGTACCATCATGTTCTTAAACCCCGAAGTGGCAGCCGTGGGCATGAATGAACAGGAATGCGTTTCAAAAGGCATTCCGCACAAAGTGGTAAAACTCGATTTTAACACCAATGCCCGCGCAATAACCATGCGCAAAACCACGGGCTTTTTTAAAATAATCGTTACCAACGACAGTGAAATGCGGATACTGGGAATGAGGGCTGTAGGCGAACATGCCAGCAGCGCCATACAGGCAGTGGCTTACCTCATCTATACCAACCAGGGAATTAAAGAACTGGCCGACATGATGCACCCCCACCCCAGCATCATTGAAGGGATCCAGGAGTGTCTGCGGATGCTCTTAAATAAATCCATTTACAAGCCTTATGTGTTTAATGACCGGTTAAAGTGTTATGTGTGTGAAAACGGTGTGTGCACACCCATTGAAAGTCTTGTTTAAATCTGAATTTTTACATTTTTTAAATCCCGGGCTAAAAACAGATGTCTTACCTTTGAGAACTCCATGAACAAAAAATTACTCTTAATTATATCTGTTTCTTTTTCAATTGCGTTACTGGTTTTAATCTCTATACAGGTTTACTGGATAAAAAACGATTTCACCCTAAGGCAACAGGGCTTCGAAGAAAAGGTGGGCACCGCGTTGAGGAACACTTCAGAAAAAGTTGAACGCCTTGATACGCTGAGCACATACAAGAGAATAAAAACACGCACCCAGGGTATCGCTTATCCTCCATCGGTGATCAAAGGCAAGGACGCGCATCTTAATTTTAAAGTCTCAAAAGAGTTAAGTGTCGACAGTAACGGCTTCCAGGAGATACACTATACTTTTAAAGATCTTAGCGACGACTCATTGAGACTTGATCCTTCTGCCACAAGTTTTCTGAACAAATTAAGAGAACAGCAGTCAGATCTGCAATCTGCAAGTAACGACCTTTTTAAACAAACCCCGAAAGGCATCAGTTACTTTGAAGAAACTTCAACAAAAAACTACTTTAATAATTACAGGCAAAAAGTAGATACATTGCTGCTTGATTCCATACTTACCCATGAACTAAAAAAACAAAACATCAGGGCCGACCACGATTATTACCTGAGCTCACTTTACCCCGGCAGCATTCATCATTCAGACCTTACCGCAACCGAAACTTCAGAAGACTCCATTGGGGTTGTTTATAAGATCAGTCTCTCGCCCACAAAAAGATTCCTCGATCCGCAGTACCTGATTGTGCGCTTTCCCAATCAAACGAACGATGTGTTCAAGGAAATGTGGCCTTTTTTAATTGTCTCATTCGTAGTGATCGTGATCCTTATTTTTTCATTTTACTACATTATGGCCAATAACCTGAAGCAGAAAAAACTATCGGTTATAAAAAATGACTTTATCAGTAACATGACACATGAGTTTAAAACGCCTATCAGCACGATCTCACTGGCCAGTGAAATGCTCGACGATGCCAGTATTTCGCAGACCCCTGAAAAACAACACAGGTATATTAAGATGATCAGGGACGAAAATAAAAGGCTAAGTGTTTTGGTGGAAAGCATTTTACAAACCTCGATATTGGACAAGGGAGAGTTTATTTTAAAACTCAGTGAAATAGACGTTCACGAAATCATCAATACGGCCATCAATAACACCCATCTTTTAATCGCCCAGAGAAATGGTTCGGTTCAGACCTTTTTAAAGGCTCAGAAATTCAAATTGCAGGCCGATCGCGTGCATCTTACCAACATTATCTTTAACCTCATCGACAACGCGATCAAGTATTCGAAGGAAAAACCTGAAATTATTATCACCACATACAATACCGCCGAAGGCATCATGATTGAAATTAAGGATAACGGGATCGGCATCAGTAAAGAGAACCAAAGAAAAATCTTCGATAAATTCTACCGGGTTCCTACCGGGAACGTTCATAATGTGAAAGGCTTCGGCCTTGGTCTGTCTTATGTTTTAGCCGTGATTTTAAAACACCATGGAACAATTTCAGTAAACAGCGAACTTAGCAAAGGAAGCACCTTTAAAGTGCATCTACCTATTTGACAATAAATGTTAAATATGTTAAAATTGATCCTTAAAGTGAGTATCTTTAGTTTATAATTTAACATTTGTAATTATGGATACTGTTAAAACTAAAATTTTATTGGTAGAAGATGATCAGAGTTTAGGTCCTCTTTTACAGGAATATTTAGAGGCTAAGGGTTTTGAAACCAAATTAGCGGATGATGGTAAAAAAGGCGGCGATCTTTTTTTTAAAGGGAATTTCGATCTTCTCCTTCTGGACGTAATGATGCCTGTTAAAGACGGTATTACCCTGGCAAAGGAAATCAGGGTAGCCGATAAAAATATTCCCATTATTTTTCTGACAGCTAAAAGCATGAAGGAAGATACCATCGATGGTTTTAATGCCGGAGCCGATGATTACATTACTAAACCGTTTAGTATGGAAGAATTGATGGCACGGGTAACCGCAGTTTTAAGGCGTACCAATAAGATACGCTCTTCTGAGGGAGAGGACGTTGATTTTAAAATAGGTAAATACCAGTTTAATTCAGAAAAACAAATATTACAGCACAACGGTGTAGAACAAAAATTAACGACTAAGGAAAGCCAGTTGCTGCGCTTATTATGCATTCACAAAAACGATGTGCTTGACCGTACTTTTGCTTTAAAATCGATTTGGCACGACGATAATTATTTTAATGGTCGTAGCATGGATGTTTATATCGCCAAGCTTCGTAAATACTTAAAGGACGATTCTAAAGTTGAGATCATCAACATTCACGGCAAAGGCTTCAAATTACTGGTGAATCAATAAATTTATTACACTTATAATTGACCCGGCCCACCCCGCCGGGTTTTTTTATTTTTAACCCAGATTATGCAGGAGAAGGCGAAGAATGAGCCGAGCTATCTGCATTATCTGGGTTTACCCCGATAAAGAAAATCACCATTTGGGTGCTCGTGACCACGCACCAAATGGTTGATTTTCTTGCATCGTTTATTCATTTAATTTTTTAAATGAATAATCTGGGTTTAAATAAAATGCCGTCTTTTCAGGACGGCATTTTTCTTTTAACATAAAGAATTCTGTATGGCTATCTTAAGAGCGTTACATGGCCGAGACGGTTGTAAACATTTCCACTCAGATCCTTGTATTTAATTTTATATACATACACTTCTTCTTTTAAAGGTTCGGTGCCTTTATTTTGTATGGTACCATTCCAGCCTTTATTTACGTCTTTAGAACGGTACAGCGATGCTCCCCAACGGTTGAAGATCTCCATCTCAAAGG
>JAZKFC010000030.1:0-26518 GCA_040386615.1 Bacteroidota bacterium | reverse complement strand
TTGTGACCGTGCCGCCAGGTGGTATACTATGAAAATAAACAGCAGGAGATATTTTAAAATGTGTGTCACAGGGATTTGGCTTCTGGAATCAACCTCTTAAATTACATATTTTCTGCAATACTGATGCCTGTGTTTATAACTGGTGCCTTTTGAACAATAAGTGGCAAATGAGTAGCTTTTTTCAAATTTCTTGTAATATTGCAAAATTTGATTGAACTTTGTGGTTCAAAGTACTTTTAAGTATAAAGATTATTCACTTTAAACAAATGATCATGACACAGAAAAACAATTTAATCACCTGGCCCGTTAGTACGCCTGCCCTGGCTAAACGCATGCTGATAGGTGCCGCCATCGCATTATTGCTGATCGTTATTTTTCTTGCCGGTGCCGGCGAGCCAAACCCGGCCTGGCCCAGGTTCTGGATGCTTCAGCCGCTTTTAGTTGTTCCCTTTGCAGGGGCAATGGGTGGCGCCTTTTATTATTTTATGGATCATCAACGCTCACGGGGTGGCGGGAGAAAGATCCTGGCAAATGTGCTGAGTTTTCTCGTTTATATTTTCGGACTTTGGATGGGCACGGTGTTGGGATTGAATGGCACCATGTGGAACTAGTGTGATGACTATTAAATTCCTCTACTGATTTTATGCGCTTTTTCCCAGCGGCATGCTCAGTTCTTTGCCCGTTTAAAAAGGTAAACCAGACAAATAAAAGGTAAAAAATAAACTGTCAGCAGAATGGCGATCAGGGTTAAAAGTCCGGCATGATCAAGGAACAGGCATTCTATTTTCATGAGGGTCAGCGTCATCGCGATCAGCAATATAAAAACGCCGGTAAAAAGATTCGCGAAAAAGAACTTTGTTGTTTTTAAATTTCTGAATGGCTGTTGCGTGTTGTTTTTTTCAACGAGCAGGCGCAACGAAGTCGCTATTAATAAAATAAGGAACAGGGCGATGAAAGCCAGGTAAAGAACTGCAAGACCGATGCCCGAAAGACTGAGAGTCATGCTGCAGATTGAAAATTATTTGATTGGCGATCTTTGCTCACCACAAAATTCTAATCAATCAGTTTTTGCCTCAGCATAAAATCCAATTGCCTGGTGGTTTGGGTTAACATCTGAACCAGTTCTTCCCTTTCGCGCCTTAAAAAAAACATTTCGGCGGCGCTTTCAATGGTATGGTGCATTTCTTCCTTCCTGTAAGGTTTCGAAATATATTTAAAGATCTGGCCATCGTTAATCGCGTCGATCACAGCGGTAATGTCTGCGTAACCGGTCACCAGGATCCTCACCGGGTCGGGATATTTGTCGATGATAGACTTTAAAAAATCCACGCCGGTCATTTCGTCCATGCGCTGATCGGTTAAAATAACGTGCAGATTTTCCCTGGCTACAATTTCCTGAGCTTCTTTATAAGAGGAGGTAACAAATACTTTGAACTCCCTCCTGTATAGCCCCTGGAAGTTATCGAGTTCCATTTGCTCATCGTCAAGATAAAGCACTTTTATTTTTTCCCTTTTGCCAAGAAATTGTCCGAACTCAGAGATCTGTTGCCTGATTTCCTCTTCGGTGAACTTTTCTTTAATTTCCTGCGCACTCGTTTTTATTTGTGATTCACGCTCGGGACGTTCTTGATCCTCAGGTTGCATTTTAATTAATTTTTGGCTAGGTTTATACTATGATTTTTAAGGCAGTTCAGTAACGCCAGACTAAAAGTAGATAAAAAAATGATAGTTACAAAAAAGGACAAAAACCTGCAGGCACTCATTGAAAAAAGCAGTAAAAAAAAGTCTCTGTATCTGCCTTCGTTTTACAGGTTAAGTGATGAAAACGACCAGAAGGAATTTGATCAGTTGGTAGCCGGTGAAAACAAATTAGAAGTATTCGATGAGTTGCATGGGCAATTGCAGGAGCTGGTTAAGTCCATGAATCCCACCATCGAATTTAAAAAGAACCCTGAAATACTTGAACAAAAAATAAGGGAACACCTGGGCGACACGCCAGGCGAGAAGTATGGCGTTTGGGTATATTATCCCTGGTCGTCGCGGTTGCTTCACATACTTGATAAAAAAGAGTTTATCGCGGTGCGTACCAACCGCAACCTCTATAAGATCACAGGGGAAGAGCAGAACCGGCTGGCCGGCAAAAAGGTGGGTGTGATGGGCTTGTCTGTAGGACAGTCTGTGGCCATTACAATGGCTATGGAAAGAGGTTTCGGCGAGATCCGCCTCGCTGATTTTGACGTGCTCGAATTAACGAATTATAACCGCATCCGCACAGGTTTGCACAACATGGGCATCAACAAGGCTGTGTCAACGGCCCGTGAAATAGCTGAAATAGATCCTTTTTTAACCGTTAAATGTTTTACCGACGGCATCACCGACAACAATATGAAGGATTTTCTGACAGAGGGAGGCGCGCTTGATCTTTTAATTGACGAGTGTGACGGCCTTGATATAAAAATATTGTCGAGAAGCATGGCCAGGCAATTGCAGATCCCTGTGATCATGGAAGCAAGCGATCGTTCGGCTATTGATGTGGAGCGTTTTGACCTTGAACCACAACGGCCTATTTTGCACGGCTGGCTCGATCACCTGGATATTTCGAAGGTGAGGGAAGCCCGCACAAACGAAGAAAAAATTCCTTACCTCCTGGCGATGCTCAAGCTCGACACCGTTTCTCCAAAACTGAAAGCCACCATGCTGGAGATAGAGCAAACGGTTACCACCTGGCCGCAACTGGCCTCGGAGGTGACAGGTGGCGGCGGAATTATGGCCAACATCGCACGCCGCATCAACCTTGATCAATTCCGTGATTCGGGCAGGTATTATGTCGACATCGATGAGCTGATCACAGACAGAAAGCCACCGGTGGAAAAATTAAATTATACACCCGACCCGGCGTCGTTTCCTCCTTTACCGCTTACAAACCAACAAATGAAAACCATTGCGGGTAAAGCAGATCCATCTTTTAAACAAAACCAGGCTGAACCCGACCGGTCAACAATCGAACAGTTGATCGCCCTGGCATCCCTTGCACCCTCGGGCGGAAACAACCAGCCATGGAAGTGGCTTTATTTCAATAAACAGTTATTCTTATTTCACGACGCGAGCCGTTCTGTATCCTTTGTTGACTATGATAATGTAGCAGCTAACGTTTCTTTGGGCGCCACCATCGAAACCATGGTGATAGCCGCTCAGCAACTCGGTTTTGATATTGCGGTTGATCTTCAGCCACTCAGTGGAGAAGCTTCGCTTGTGGCGGCATGCAGATTTTTTAAAACAGGTGATGCGTCGGTTCCTGTTGAACCGCGTTTAAATGGCGGTTTAAATAAATTTATTGATAAAAGATGCACCAACCGGCAGAATGGTAACAAGACGCCGCTTCGTGATGAAGACAGGACCGTGCTGACGGAGGCCGTAAAAAGTGTACCGGGCGCGGCCATTCAATTTGTTGATGGCGAAAATTTTATTCAGAAAGCAGGACACATCATTACGGCTGCTGAACGCTTAAGGTTCATGCATCCCCAGGGGCACCAGGAGTTTTTTAAAAATGAGCTGAGGTGGAACCAGGAGGAGTATGAATTAAAAAGAGACGGGATCGACCTCAGGTCGTTGAACCTCACCGCTTCTGAAAGCGCCGGGATGAAACTGGCTGAGGATGAACGGGTGATTGCGCTGCTTCGTAAATGGAAGGGCGGAAAAGGATTTGAAAAAATATCCAAAAAAGCCATTGACAGCGCCTCGGCGTTTGCGCTCATTACTATGCCCGAGTATTCACCAGATAATTATCTCATGGGTGGCAGGGCTGTTCAGCGCATGTGGTTAACCGCTACTAAAAATAATATTGCCGTTTATCCCATGACAGGACCTTTGTTTTTGTTTCCAAGATTAGTGTATGGAAAGGGCATAGGCATGACCGACGAAATGCTCAGGGAACTGAAAATACTCCGTGAAGAATTTGCCGGCCTTTTTTCGTTGAAAAAAAATGGCGGTGAAATATTTCTTTTTAGATTATGTTACGCTGAAGAGCCAGAACTTAAGTCATTAAGACGACCTGTTAAAGACATATTTTGTTTTGAAGCATAGTCGGAAATAGTATGCAGAGACACCGGATTGCTATTAGGATATTTCAGGCTATAAAGGAGCCTCACACCTGCCTTGACTATATGCAAAGACACCAGCAGGTATTGGCGGTATTTGGCATTCAAATGATCACGTCCAACAATAACAGGTGGGTAGACAACCCGGGTATATACGTAATTGTGGCCGAATCATTGGAAACAGGAGAAATGATGGCTGGCATCAGGATCCAGCTTGCCAGGGGCAACCAGGAACTGCCCATAGCGGGCGCCACCGGGCATATAGACCCGCGCGTGTATAGTGTGATAGACGCCTACGAAAGTTATGGCATGACCGCTGAGGTTACCGCTTTATGGAACGCCAGGAAATACAAGGGCATTGGTTTGAGCAACCTGCTCATCACAGTATCATCGGCGGTGTTAAACCAATTGAATATTACCACCATGCTGGGTTTATGCGATACAAGAAATCTCGATACCATGAGGATGAACGGAGGTTATAAAATAGAAACATCAATAGGAGAGGACGGGTATTTTTTTTATCCCAAGCAGGGCCTGAAGGCCTGGGCCATCATTGTGAAGGATCCTGGCGCGGTAAGCAGCGCCTCCGCCGCTATGAGGAGCCTGATCTTTTCCCTTAGAAAAAACCCCGTTCAGAGAACGGTCATTCAACACGAAGATGCTTTGCTGGATGTTGACTTTGAATTGAAGATTCCGGCAAGCCAGTTATTTCACCCCTCAAAAAAAGAACAAACCTCTAATTAAAAAAAGAAGTATTTTGATATTATTAAATGAACACTAACAGTACCGGACCCACTTGTGAAAAATATGTACCATAAATTTTCGATACAGCACCTGCCATGCAGTAAGATCATTTTTCTTTTGTTGCTGGCCTGCAGCGACCTGTTCTGCCATGCAAATACCGCGCAGTTTAATGATAGGGACAACAAACTCAGGCTTGGGAAATCGCTGTATATTCTGGAAGACAAAACAAGCGCGATGAGTGCAAAGGACGCGCTGGCCTCAAAAGATTTCCTTAAGAATGAATCTGACGTTCCCAACCTGGGGGTTTCTCCATCAACCTTCTGGATAAAATTTCAGGTCCGGAATAATACGTCAATGCCTGCGCTGTTATTGGAGCTGGCCTACCCCATCATTGACGAAGTTGAACTGTATGACGTTACCGATTCTGCAAACATATCTTCAAAGGGTTTAATGGGCGACAGCAGGAATTATTCCGATAGAAATTTCGATCACCAGAATTACATCTACGAAATTGAAATTCCCAAAAATGAGTCACGTACCTACCTCATGAAGGTAAAGGCGGGAGAACAAATTTTGCTACCACTTTCGGTGGGGACCTACAAAGCCGTTTTTAAATCAACCGTAAGTCTCGACATAGTTTGGGGCATCTATTTTGGCATTATCTTCGTGATGTTGTTTTACAACCTGTTTATTTATTTTTCGGTTAAAGACAAGGTTTATTTATTATACGTTATTTATATAGTTTTAGTAGGCTTAACCCAGGGTAGCCTCTCTGGATACACCTTCAAGTACCTCTGGCCCGATTCACCGTGGCTGGCCAACCAGAGCGCCATTTTTTTTCCTGCAATTGTAGGAATTGTTCTGGCTGTTTTTCTGACCACCTTCATGAACACCAAAAAGTACGCCCCTAAACTTCACAAGGGATTTTATGTTACCAATTTTCTTTTCGTTGCCGCTATTTTCATCGGTATTGCCGGCCAGTACAACCTCGGGCAAACGCTGATCCAACCCTTCGCGATGCTTTTTTCGTTATACGCGTTATTTGTGGCTGCAAACATATCGCGCAAAGGCTACAGGCCCGCGAAATTTTTTCTATTGGCCTGGTCCATATTCCTGGGAGGGATCTGCCTTTTTGTTCTCAAGGATTTTGGCATTCTCCCCTACAATAATTTCACCATCTACACCATGCCCCTTGGGTCTGCCATCGAGGTGGTGATGCTCTCCTTTGCATTGGCCGATCGCATCAACACACTTGAAAAAGAGAAAAAAGAAGCGCAGAAAATGGAATTAAAGGAAAGAACCGAAAAACAGGAAATCCTTGAAAAACAAACCGAGACCCTTAAGATCAAAGTGGCTGAGGCGACACATGAATTACAGGAAAAAAATATCGAACTCGAGGGCGCATACAAAGATCTGCAGGAGGCGCAGGCTGAATTACTCCAACAGGAAAAGATGGTATCGTTAGGCCAAATGGCGGCTGGCGTGGCTCACGAGATCAACAACCCCATTCACATTACCAACCAGGCCATTGATATCATAGAAGCCAGCCAGGACCTTTACCAGGAGTACATTGATAAACTCGAAAAAACACTCTCGGAATCAGCACATATTGGTAAGGAGTTAAAGGAACTACAGGATTTTAAAAAAGAAATGGAATTTGATGAGATTTCGCTCGATATCAAAAATGCCATTAAAAGGGCGAAAAATGGTATTGAAAGAACTGCCACCATCACCAAGGAACTGAAGGCCTTTTCAAAAATAGACAGTGAGGGACTGGTAAAAACAAATATCAACAACGACCTCAACGCGATGTTGGATATGCTGCAGTCGCAAATAGGCGGTATTAATGTAAAAAGATCGTACGAAAATCTGCCGCTCGTTAAATGTCATTCTCAAAAACTGAATCAGCTGTACCAGAGTATTTTTGCGAATGCGATTGAAGCCATCAGAGCCAAAGGCGTTGCCGAGTCGGAGGGGCTCATAGAAATAAGGACGCGTTTGTTTGAAGGACACGTTGTAATTTCCTTTGCCGATAATGGCATAGGGATGTCGGAAGAGATCAAACAAAAGGCTTTTAATCCTTTTTTCACCACCAAGGGTGCGCAGCGCAAAGGGCTGGGACTGGCGAACGCTTACCGCGCCATGAACGAGCACGATGGGAAGATCGGTATTAATTCGGAGCCGGGAAGGGGAACCACCATTGAATTGATTTTACCGGTAGGAAATACAAATGAAACAACCGTTTAAAACACATGATTTTTAAATATTAGGATGGGAGAAATAACAATGAACAAAGATCTGACATCAGAAGAACAATTTAAGCTCGTTTCCGCCGAAAACAGGCGCATGCAGCTTGAAATTGAAAAGCTAAACGAGGAAAAAAAATCTCTGCTCAGAAGATTGCAGGCATCTGAAGAGGCGGTTGAGAAATTGGAGCACCTTTCTACCTTCAGTGAAAGTGCTTCGGAAATTTCGCACGAAATTAACAATCCTGTTAATTTTGTTTCAGGATCGCTGAGCATTATTAAAAGAGGCGTTAACGATTTTATTGAACTCATCAATATGTATAAGCAGTTGCAGGGTTTTGAGGATCAGCCCCTGTATCAGAAATTAAAGACTCTTGAAGAAGAGATAGACATTGAACTTACGAAAAGAGAATTGACCGATTCAACGATGGTAATTGAAAAAGGCATGGAACGCATCCACGAGATATCGCATAACCTTAGTTTATTGGGAAAGCGCGAAGCGGCTACGCCTATTAAACTTGACGTGAACCAAAGCATCACAGATACCCTGATGCTGGCCAAAGAGCGGGCAGGCGAAAGCATTGAGATACGTGCTGACCTTGGCAACATCCCTGAGATCATGAGTTACCGGGGTAAACTGAACCAGGTGTTTACCAATATTATCAAAAACGCGGTAGAGGCCATACAGGCAAAACCTGACTTCAAAGCCGAGTACATTGATGTGAACACCGAACTCCACGGCGATAAAGTGCGGGTTTCGATCAGGGATACCGGCAACGGCATGACCGAAGAAGCCAAAGAAAAAATATTTGACAAATTTTATACTACCAAAAGCGCTGGTAAAGGTAATGGCCTGGGAATGGGCGTATGCCTGGCCATCGTTAAAAAACACAATGGCAGCATAGAGGTTGAATCGGAAAAAGGAAAAGGCACCACTATCCTGATTACGCTTCCGCTGAAACATTAATGAACAGGCTTGCGCCCGTGTTTTCGCAGGTCAAAACGCGAGGCCAGTTTAAAATAAAACAGTACCAACTAACCATCCTTAAAATACTACCACTTATCAAGTGAATGGCACTTTCCATACGCGCGTCGTATTCCTTCCATCAAAATGATATAAATTGCAGCGGTTAAAAGTAGGTTAACGCTGCGATTAAGAAACAAAAAGCAGGTGGTGCTTTTTGTTTTTTATCGGAGCACCCTGAATCCGGTTCATTTTTCAATTCGTTATCGATCTTGTAACGCAACGACACCAGGCCCCAGTGAGAATACTTTACAACAAATCAATAAGCTTGAATCAGAGCGTTTATAGGTGACCTTTGTAACCTAGGATCTTTTCCGGGCCTTTTTGCTTATCATCCATTTGTTCCATTCTGAATTTAATCGCTTCAATAGGGCCCGGGGCTTTGGTTTTTAAAAACACAATAACCCAATGTAAGAGCCTAATAAAAAAAGAAACCTTCCGCGTTTTCCGCAAAAGGTTTCTTAACAATAAAGGAATCAGAAACTATTTTGTGTAAACAACCTTCTCCCGCTTTTGCTCACCATTTATAAGTGCCTGCACAAAATATACACCTGCCGGTAGTTGAAGCACAGCGAAATCAATCTCAGTCTCCATTGCTCCGGCGCTGGTTTCACCGCCGTTTTTTATTTCACTAACAAGCTGACCCAGGGCGTTGCAGATAGTAATTTTTACCGGGGTGTTTCCGGCACCTGTATAGCGAAGGATTGCTTTTCCTGAAACTGGATTGGGGTACAAACTGAAACTGCTTTCAGTTTCATCATCCGCATTTAAGCCGTTAACTCCGGCTGGTTTCTGGTTGCTGCCGGCACCCATATAACCAAAACAGGGCGTATTCAGCGTATTATTACCGCCATAATTATTCACAACAAAATTGCTGCACTGGCTAAGGTTGCTAAAAGATGAGGGCATTATGGGGAGTGGGTTTACATTATAGGGCTGCGAATTCACAAGCGTGGTGAGGTTCTTATTACAATTTGTTTCGCCATTGAAATACGCGCTCACAAAAAATACTGCGGCGGTTGGAAAATTTGTGCCATAAACCTGTATCCCTACGTTGTGTCCAGGCACCATAGATGTTTCGTTAAAGGTCATTGTTGTAGGTTGCGATGGCGGTGAAGAAGTAGAATTGTAATTGAACTCATTGTATAGCGCGTTTGGCGACGACCATGGAAAAGGATCGAAGTTGCTGTCAAGTTTAAGAACGCTCATGCCCGCGGCCGGGCTGGTTGTGAGACAATAGTACTCGTAAAGAGCCAGGGTGTTTTTGCGTTCAATCACGGTGGTGATGGGTCCCGTTGGAGAACCACCCAGTGCGCCGGAATTCTCAATCACCTTACTTTGTATTACGGCACCATTCACGTCAAGTTTAAGAATCCATGATTTGCCCGTAAAGGGTGTAGGGTCCACACCTCCGCCTACGATAAACTCCGGCACACCAGGATTGATACCCGACGGAATAATGGAGTTAAATGTGCCATTATAAGTGCAGGGTAATGGGTTCGCGTAGGCCCGGCATTGCAGGATATTACCGCTACCTCCGTCAACACGCATAAAGATGGGGTAGGTGATGGGCCCTGAGCAAGGTGGCGGGATTTGCGCCGGACTTTCGGTGTGCCCTACCAGGTATACATCGGTTGGCGAAAGAGGACTAACAGTGATGGCTTCAGGTGCGATATTGGTTCCCATCTGGTACAACTGGCTCCAGAGAAGATTTCCCACTGCGTCCACTTTGAGGATGTACAGGTGTTTGTCGAAACGGCCGGCGATATAAAACTGGTTGGTGCCACCTGGTTCTTCAACAATCATGGGCTTGCCAACCGGCACGCTTGGGTTATACGGAAAAGGGTAGAGCATGCTGCTGATAACGGCTCCCGCAGGCGTAAGACTGGTAAAGAACACGCCTTTGTCGTAAGCGCCTGCAATAGCGTAACGCCCGTTAGCGGGCAGGTTGGTTTCTGCAACCGATATTCCCGCGCAGTTGGCGGGAGCACTCAGCGGGCCCGCCGGGCACCCTGGTCCACTGTCGCTGAACACGTATGACTGGGTGGTGTTAAGGGCACCGCTGGGCAATACGCCCGAGAGCACAAAGTGCACGGTACCATACCAGGGCGGCGTCGGGAAATAACCCCACCAAAGGAAACCGGGGGTAAAGGTTTGTTTGGTTCCGTCGCAAACACGGAACGAATTGGAATAATACTGCAGATTAGTTTGGTACTGCGCATGGAGGCTTATTGTACCCGCCACAGCGAGCGCAATAACGTACAGGGCATACTTTTTCATGATTTTGGTTTTTGGGGTTAAAAAATTCAATGATAGACATGTACTGTTTCGAATTTGTGAAATGGTTGTGGATGCAAAATCAAAAATAGTGAATCGCCTGCCCGGGTATAGTTACAGAACGTAATTAACCTGATCGGCTATACAAGTGGTTCGTTTTTATAAGTAGTTTAAAAGGACCGGCTCGTTAACGGTAAAAAAAAGCGACGAAAACATTTGAAAGTTGAGCGGGTGGTAGGTGCGTATGCTCTGAACAGTTTCAAGGTTGTGTTTTTTTATGCGAGCAGGTTTTAGAATTTATTACGATGGGACCGATGCACCGCATAGCGGTTGATGTCAGCAACAGGGCGACAGAGCTAGCATTATCATTTTAAACCATCGCCTTTATTCGATCTGCAAAATCGTTTTCAGGTAGATTTCCAGGTCTTTTTGTGAGGCGGGTTTTTGGTAATGATCAAAGGCCCCGAGACTCAGGGTCCTATATTTGATATTTTCATTGATCAAAGTGGAGTAGATAATAACCGGAGTGTCTGCGCAGCTTGCAATGGTTTTTATCTCTGCCAGACTTTCTATCCCCGACATGGGCATCATATTCAAGTCAAGAAAAATATAGTCGGGTTTGTAATGGCCGGCTTTAAGGTTTTTAATGGCATCGCTGCCGGAGGGGGAGTACTGTAGCAGGATTTCGGGATCGACGTTTCTTAGCGCACGGTTGAAGAACTCTTTATCGTCATCATCATCATCAATCAGCAGGCAATACAAAGGTTTTTCCATTATGGAGGTATTAATTTATTTAAAACAGTACATCAACATGAATTCAGGTTGATTTTGCCAGGAGGTCTTTCTCCGGACATTTAAAATCCAACAGTCGCCTGTATCATCATCCCGTCAAATTTTCCGCCGGAGCGGATATCTGTTGCAGCGAAGTTCTGATATTGTTGTTGCATGTATTCGGCTTTCAACGCGATGTTCTTTGTTACAAACCAGCCCACTGAAGCAACGGCACGGTCGATGGTTACATCATTCGCGTTTAAAGCAAGTTTCGTGGTCACCGAATTATACCTCGCACCTATCCAGAAATTCTCTTTTCCTTTCGGAAAACGATAAATTAAATCGACCGCGTATTGCGTGGCCGTTCTCATTTTCTTTTCGGTGATCACCCTTCCCTGTGCCATTTCATAAGCGCCAAACAATTCAAATCCTCTAAACTTTATAAAAGGATTGATCATAAAAGTAGTTACCTGCTGGCTGAACCGTGGATTAAATCTTCCTGAAAATGCGTTGCCTGCCGCGGTTGCTGCTGTATTTTCCATCACGTAATAATAGTGCGATCCGGTTCTGTCACCATTGAATAAAGAATTGCCCGCCGCGCTTTTTACCGCGTACACCGAGCCGGTGATCCGGAATCTGAAATCCTGGCTCAACTGTTTATCATAACCGAGTTTGCCGTGAAAAGCGGGAGGATATTTATTGGTTTTGCCGGTGGCAGAATCTACTTTTGAAGGCGTTATGACTGTTGGATTCAACTGCCCATTTGTTATTCCGGCCATCGCGATAAAACCGCTTTTTGGATGGAAATAGATCTCGCCCCCTATTTCGGTTGCAAAAGCGTCCATTATATAATTTTCTACAAAGGGATTGTATATAGCGTTTCCACCATCTGTTCTCCTGAAATGCTGGTCTCCATAATCTATCTCGTAGTCCCCGACTTTAACAGTAAAGTTTTTCATGACGCTGTCAATTTTCGGGTTTTTAAGAAATGGTAATTTATCGAATTGTATATAGCCGCCTTTTACCCAGGTTTCTTCATGATGCCGGGTCGACAGGTACATGGTCAGGTTCATGCGGATCCCGTCTTCCAACTGGGCGTCAACATTCAGGTTGGCCATAGCCAGGTTAAAGCCGTTTGTTATGGAAGCGAGTTTGTTGGTGTTAACGCCGTTTACAATTACCGGAGCCGCATTATTGCTGTGACTCAACATCTGAAAATCCTGAGTGAAATTTCCACCTATCCTTACCTTCATACCATCAAAGGCAGTGGTATCGTGTTTAGTGGTTTCGAAAGTGTGTAAGCCCAGTTTATTATTTGGCCTGAAAAATTGTATAGGACTTTGCTGGGCCTGGGCCGTAAGGCCGAGAACTATCATGCTGAGTACGCTTATGTTTTTGGATAACCGCAATGAATCTTTCATATGTTTTTGGGATTAATTTAAATATGTGTAAAACTTGTTTTAAATCTGATAGTGATCTCATTGCCTGTTTTTACAGTGCCCAGCAATGCTGTAGGCGGTTTAATATTATAGTCGGTCATTTTAATAGACTGCGAACCTTCGAACAACAACTTGCCCTTCGGCAGCATTACAATTTTTACCTGCATATTAACCGGCTTTGTAACACCGGCAATCGTCAAATGTCCTTTCGCTGTGATGGCCTTTTCTACTGTATTAATTTGAACGGATTTTACAGGTGAACTGATGCTAAAAATTATTTGCGGATGATCGTCGGCTTTAAGGGCTTTATAAGTATTATTATTCATAACAGATCCTTTATTGCTTTTGATCGAGCGGACTTCCATCTTAATATTTATGGCTTCAAGGTCGAAGCTTCCATCGCTGTTGGGGATAATGGTGCCATTGCCTGAAACACTCCCTACGGTCTCGTCCCAGGCATGAAGGTTCGATGTTCCATGAATAGTAACACTGTAGTCTTTTGTGAGTACATACTGATTTTTCACTGTGCGGGCACTGACAAATGTAAACGCTGCAAGCAACAGGAATATTTTTGCAAAAATTTTCATTTTTTTAGTATTAAATAATTATGGATTCATTTTTTCAAATATCAATCCCGATATCACTCCCTGGAACAGTGCCAGTATAAACCAGGTGCTAATGATGGCCATAGATACATTCATAGTGGCATAAATGAGCCACATCATTGGCAATGTGGCTATGAGAACATATATTAAGCCGAACTCAACGCCACGGGTAATGAACCCGCCTGTCAAAACGCCTTTAAACCTTGTCCAGAACCAGGACAGCGCCATGCTGATAACAAAAGGATGCAGATAAAAAAATCCCATTTTACTGCCTTCGGTGTCAAAGGCTGCATCAAAGTATTCTGCCGCAATGCCTGGAAAAAACAGTACGGTAAGATGTAGCCCCGTTTCACTCAGGATCAATAAGACAGTTCCTGCCAGCAGACCAGATGCAATTATTTTTTTCATGGTAGATGTATTAGGCGGTCAGGATCACCTTGAGTGTTTTTTTATCGGCTGCGTGCTCAAAGGTGTCGTATGCTTCAACAATGTCGGAGAGTTTAAACCGGTGCGTAATTAATTTTTTTGGGTCGAGCCTCGCAGCAAGAACCGTTTTGAAAAGCATTGGCGTGGTGGCGGTGTCTACCAGGCGGGTGGTGATAGTAATATTCTTCGACCACAGTGATTCCATATGAAGCGTTACGCTTTTGCCATGTACCCCGATATTTGCGATGTGACCGCAGACAGCGATAATCGATTGGCATATCTCGAATGTTGTCGCCGTTCCAACAGCTTCTATTGCTGTATCCACCCCTTTATTATTTGTGATTTTCATAATTTCTTCCAACGCGTTGCCCGTTTTACTGTTTACTACATGGGTGGCGCCAAAGGTTTTGGCAACTGCCAGTCGGTTATCGTCAATGTCTACCATGATAATTTTAGAAGGAGTAAAGAACTGAGCGGTTAATAGTGCCGCCAGGCCGATGGGTCCGGCGCCAACAATGGCGATGGTATCTCCGGGGCTTACTTTTCCATTTAATACACCACATTCAAATCCGGTTGGCAGAACATCACTCAGCATTACCAGAGCTTCCTCATCGGAACCGGCCGGAATAGGATATAAGCTGGTATCGGCGTGGGGAATCCGCGCATACTCGGCTTGCGTACCATCGATAAGGTATCCGAGGATCCAGCCTCCTTTTTCGCAATGGGAGTACACCGCCTTTTTGCAGTACTCACATTTACCGCAGGCGGTAATACAGGAGATCAGAACGTGATCACCTTTTTTAAAATTACTTACAGCCGTTCCTACCTCTTCGATGATGCCAACTCCTTCGTGACCTATAATTCTTCCGTCGGTAACTTCCGGCAGATCACCTTTCATAATATGAAGGTCGGTGCCGCAGATGGAGGTTTTAAGAATTTTAACCACCGCGTCGGTTGGTTCTGTGATGACAGGTTTGGGTTTTTCCTCCCAGGCTTTCTTGCCGGGACCATGATAAACGAGTGCTTTCATACGATCTGTTTTAATTCCTGGTTTTGTTCACACATTAAAATAAAAAAGTACTGACCATGCGGATTCGTATCAACATAAAATCGCCAAACTTTGAGTTTAGTTTTTTTATCCTGTTCAAATCCGGATACCAATCTGTTCACGTGATGTATTAATTTAGAATGCTCTAAAAAGTCATTTAACTGACCTGAGGTAAATCAACATACAAATCAAAGTCCAGCGTGTTCCCACTATTACTTTAAAGAGGAATGACCTGCCTGATGGCCTTACAGGTAATCAGTGTTTTCCCTGAATTGGACATTATCCCGCTTTGGGGTGTATAGGCCTGTATGATACACATGTTTGCCTTACAGGTCACGGAATGCAGAAACCCCGCTATTAGCAGGGTTTCAGATAAACGAAGAATAAATTGCAGCTTACTCTACAATGATTTTTCCGGTCTTTAAAATACCCTCGTTATTTTGCAAGGTATAGAGGTAAATTCCCGCGGCAATACCGGTCAGGTTTATTTCCGACAGATGCGACAGGATCAGGATTTCTTTTACCTGCTCCCCTGAGAAGTTGATCATGTTGAACTTTAAGTCAGTAAAAACATAGGCCGTCGGTAATTCAAGTGTGAATTTATTTGTTGCGGGGTTAGGAAAAACACTTGCAGGAAGCAGGATGCTGTTGGGTGAGATGCCTGTGTTTACCAATTGTGTGGCAGCTGTATGATAAAACATATTGCCGCCATTATTGTAGGCGAGCACACTCATAAGGGGGTTTAAAATATACCACTGGTAATCAATGGCGCCGTTCCCATAATCTTCTTTCACTCTTACCACGTTTGAATAAGTGCGTGCAGGCATAATAAGCGTTCCGTAACCATCGTAAGTAAGGGTGACGGTATTTACCGAACCGTTCACTTTCTGCCAGGTATCCGTTTCGGTGTCGCCAAAATTAAATGGGAATTTTAAAAGTGTCCTGGGGTTGGGCGTGTAATCATTACCTGATCCTGGCGAGGTGATGGAATAGGCCTGAACTTCTGTTTTAGCGCCTGTTGACTTAAAGTAACTGTAGGTGTTTGCGAGCACGTAGGCGTAATTGGCCGAAGAAAACGCAGATGAGAAGGTTGAAGAGGCGGGGTCGATGGTGGTAACGGTACCTGAAGTGCTGAACGCCAGCGCGCTGTAGTTCCAGGTTTGATTGGCGCCGGCGTTGCCGGTGCCTGAAGAGGCAATGTTGGAAGAAAAGGGGGCGGAAAGCCCGGCCGCGGGAATATTATTTCCATTTGAAATAACAGGTTGTGAAAAGGCAGTTGAGATAAAGGCAACTGACAGCATAGTAAAAATTTTTCTCATGGATCGTGGTATTATAAATTTAATCTTCCCTACTCGTATGGCTTTTCAGCGGCGCCCCTTTTTTAAATGGGTGTTGGTTCCCACAATTTTTACGAACTTCAGCGGGATCAGGGTATCAGGAATATGTGTTGATTATTGCGCCAGTCAATACCAATTATCTAAATGTAGTCTTTTTCCGGGTAGTAAGGTTATAATTGCGTTTAATAAACGAGTCGCAGCATAACCATAATCACACTGCTCCCCTCGTCATGGTAATGAAAGTCCAAAAACAAAACAGGCCGCCCTTTTGAGGCAGCCTGTTCATTCAGATTATTTATGTTTTATTGTTTAACGAGTTTGAGAACCTTTATAACATTATTGTTATCGCTGATCTGTACGAAATAAATGCCACTCTTTTCATTTTGAAGATCGAGCTTGCTTTCCGTAGAAACGATCGCCTGTGTTTTAACAAGCATTCCCAGTTCATTATATACCTTCATGTTTAAATGATCGTTGGCCTGGCTAACATATAAATCAAACATGCCAGTACCCGGGTTAGGATAGAGGTTGAAAGCAGTTGATAACGCTCCGCTTTCGTTTATGCCTACACATCTTGAAACCGCAATTGAAAAACTCGCAACATTCGAACAACCATTAGCATCTGTACCGGTCACCGAAAAATAGTAAGTGATGTCGGAGGGTGCTGTGTGAACAATTGATGATGTCTGCGCATTGTTGCTCCAGGAATAACTGGTTGCTCCTGCGCCGGTGAGGGTTATCGACTCGCCTTTGCACATAGCCGTTTTATTTGGTGAGATCGACACTGTAGGTTTATTAAATACAGTGAGGGTTAACGAATTGCTGACAATACAACTATTCAGATCGGTTGCCGTGACCGTGTACACCGTTGTCACTGTGGGCGCCGGCGTAATCGTTGGAAACATCAAACCGTTACTCCAGGTATAGGTAACAGCACCGCTGGCGGTAAGGTTAGCCGATTGTCCCGAACAAATGGTTGTAGTACTCTGATTCACTGTTAAGCTGTTGTTGCTCATTGCCAACTGTATGGTTTGTGTGTTTGAACATCCGAAATTATTCATACCCGTGAGCGTATAAACAGCATTTGCGATCGGGTTAACAGAGGTTACCTGAACAGCATTCATACCGTTGCTCCATGAATACGAAGTCGGTGAAACCGCACCGTACCCGGTTAAATAGGATGGCCGGCCGGTACAGGCTACCGTTGGAAATGGTACAATGCTGAGCGCCGGTAAAGGGTTAACCGTAACTGTAATAAAACTGTTGGCAACACAACTAATTGTACTTGCATTTACTACAACCGTGCTGGTACCTGTTAAAGAGTAAGTTGTTGTTACTGTAGGTGAAACGTTTACCGACGTAGCGCTGGATCCTGAAAACCAGGTAATACCGCTTAAAGCATCTGTAGATAAGGTTATCGCGTTACCAGTACACATTGGGTTTTGAGAAGAGAAAATGGAAATATTACATAACCTGGTGATAAGAACCTTACCGTTACCGTTAATTTCAGGATTTGGAACAAAACCGGTTTGACCCGTTGAAACGGTTATACCATTAGTTACACCACCTACGTAACCGGAACCGCCACCACCTGCAAAACCGCCATTAGCAGTTTGAACTCCGCCTGCTCCGCCAGCAAAACCGCCACCGCCGCCGCCGGCGCTACCTGTAGAACCACTTGAAGAAGGTCCAGCCGCTCCACCTGATCCGCCACCAGTACCGGGTTGTCCTACTGACGAACCAGCACTAATGCCACCGCCACCGCCGCCGGTAGACGTACCGTTTGATGTAGCAACTGCCGCAGCACCCGGAAGTCCACTATTTGCTCCCACGCCACCACCACCAACGGTAATAACGCCGCCACTGCTGATACTGCTTCCATTCTGTGCAATTGCTGCACCGCCATTTCCTCCTGGTGCTACGAAAGCAATACCAAGGTTACTACCATAAAATGCAGCACCACCACCACCACCTGCAACGATGATTCTGTTCGGGGCTCCGGTTCCGCCTACGCGGATATCTGTAGCACCGCCGCCGCCACCACCTGAATACCCAACAGCAGAACCGCCGCCGCCGCCATTCCAACCACCGGCTCCGGCTGTGGAACTGTTTCCGGTGCCCGGATTACCTTTACCACCTACAAAGATGTTTAGTACTGTTCCGGGTACTGTAATGTTATAATCTCCCGCTGAGTAACCACCCATGCCACCACCGCCTAAGGTAGTTATGGATCCGCCATCAGCAGCCCAGCACTCTATTCTGTAATTACCAGTAGAGGGAAGCACCAGGGTTTGTGGCCCTCCTGTGTAACTGAGCGTATACGTTTGTGAATATGCCGTACCCAAAAATACAGTCAATGCAAATGCAAACAAACCTCGTTGTGCACCTGATAATAATTTGTATATTTTTCTTTCCATGTTGTTGTTTTGAAGTCCTCTTTTTGAAAGGACCGGGTTAATAATTATTTCACCACAGGGGCGTAAAAGAAATTTGTTTATGAGTTTCATGAGATCAGTTATAAAATGAATAAACGTTAAACCAATAACACTGACTTATGTCAGTATTATTGGGCTTTAATGATTTTAAGATATTTTACTGTTTCCCCTGTGGTAACTTTTACAGAATAAATACCGTTTGGTAAGAGGCTGATATTTATTTCGGCAGTATTATTTTTTATTGAATCTGAAAAGACAGCTCTCCCGGTTACATCAAAAACATCAACAGATTTAATTTCAGTGCCTTTCGCAGCGAGGTTAAAAAATCCTGTAGTAGGGTTAGGATAAACGGTAACGTTGTTTTGATTGTTAACCTGTTCGTTGATCGCTGTACATGCGTCAACATCAACAACAAATTTGGCGACTCCTGAACAACCGTTGGCATCGGTACCGGTCATGGTGTAACCACCCGAACTTTGCACAATCATTACTACCGGATTACCAAACAACACTAAAGATCCATTAGCCGACCATTGGTAGCTGCTGGCTCCTGATCCTGTAAGTGTTATATTATCTCCTTTACAGGCTTGATACGACGATGCTGTTGCCGAAACGGTAGGAACTGTATTCACGTTGATGACGATGGCCTGCAAACTCGAACAACCGTTGGTGCCTACACCCACCACTGAATAGGTGCTCGTAGTGCTGGGTGTTATTGTAACAGGAGTACCAACGGCTCCATGTGCCCAGTTATATGAACTGGCACCCTGAACTGAGAGTGAGGTAGACTGTCCCTGGCAAATGGAACTGGCTCCGGTAACGGCTAAGACGGGAGCCGGCAATACCGTGACAACCTGAGTGACAGAACTTGAACACCCGCTTAATGTGTTGGTACCTGTAATGTAATAAGTGGTACTGTTGGAAGGATTCACAATTGTAACGGCACTTGTGGAGATCACCGTTGTGTTGGTCAGGTTACTGGTCCACACATAGGTATTGGCGCCTGTAGCTGTAAAAACTAGAGGTTGATTGCTACAAACAGTGGTACCAAGACTGTTAACGAACACCTGTGGTGAGTTAAGCTGGCAGGGAATCGTTACAGAAAGATCATCCCACGAAAGATAAGGCGAGCTTCCCGGGGCAGAAACAGCACTCACAGCTATATAATATACACCGGCTGTGCTAACAGTGAAAGTATTGGATAAAAGATTATATCCAAAGGTAGCAGCAGTTGTTGAAGCAATACTGGTTAAGCCGGTTGTTGACTGGGTAGTACCCAACGAAATAGAAAGATCGTTCCATGGATAATAACCGAATGCTTCATTGACATACCATATTGCCGCGGAATAAGTGATACCAGGCACCATGTTGATGCCATTGGAATAAACATAAGTGGGCCCTGAAGTTGGATTGACAAAGGCACCGTATTTAGTACCCGTTTTCGGGTAACGGTTACCCGATAGGTTGGTAGTATAGGTTCTGGCGCTACCACCCGGCGGTGTATACCACGAACAATTTGGAAGTTCGTTAGTGAAATTGATTCCTTCAAATCCTTCGTAATAAGGAATGTTATCGATGGTTGGCAGAGAAACCAGCACGGTACCCGGCGTCGCAGTAATGGTACCTCCGCCGTTCGAACACCATATTAGTGCATTATAATAGATCGTAGTAGACAAGAGCCCGGTGTTATAAGACGGGAGTGTTGCTCCGGAGATGGCAGTATAAGGTCCGAGGATATTGTTGGTAGCAGACTGCCATTGCACTGTATAACCGGTATTGGTAAATGTATTGGCGAGAGAGATGTTTAATGTTGTATTCGGACAGTTAATGTAAGTTGGCGTCACAATTGAGTTAGGTGAAGCGGCTCCGGTACAAGGTGTGATATAAAATTCATAGGCACCCGGGTCAGGCGTGGCAGTACTCCTGATAAAGCCGGTTACGTCTGTGGTCGCACCCACAAAAGGACACATATTATTTATAACGGTATTGGTTGGTACATAATTCATCATGCCCGGGTTGGTGTACATTGGGTCTGCCACGCTGCTCCCAAAGTCGTAAGCGGGATAGGTGAGTTGCCACTGTGATAAAGTATAACCGGTTGCAAGGTAAAATGGAAGATTGCCGGTTCCTGATAAAGATGACATGTAGATGACATTAAAATCAGATTGCAGATTCGTTGCGGCGGTCGTAAGAAACAAGCCATACTTGGCGCCGGAGCCAGCCCGTGAAATAGTAATGATATTGTTTTTGATCTTATTGTTGGGGCTGGTGCTTTGGATACCATAAGTAAGTCCGCCGGTGGCTGTGAGGTCATCGAGGGAAACCGTATTGTGATAAATGTTCGCGTATGCGCCACCTGATACAAAGATCCCCATGATTGCACCAATAGAGTTAATGTCGGAAATAACATTATTCCTGATGATGTTTTCATTGTTCAGCGTAGCCGCACCCAGCATGTATATTGCGTAGGTTGTACTGGTACTGCCAAAAATGTTATTAAACAATTTGCGGATGATGTTGCCATCGATAAGGGTGTTGATACTTCCGGTGGTACCTATAATACCGTATGTTGTAGTTGTTGTAAGCCTGTTGGGGCGCTCAATCAGATTGCCTTTAAAGGTAGTGACCTGGCAATAGGCGTTGTAGCATCCCGACTGGTAAAAATCTTTAACGTAAGAATTTAAAACGCTGTTGCCAGTATTGAATGGTGCCGTGGTGGTACCGGAAAACGCTGCTCCATAATACCCACCAGTCATGGTGCAGGTACTCACCGTATTATTATTTCCACTGATCCCGGTAGCCGTTGGCGACACACTGGTGCCACTCACCGAAAACGGCGTCAGAGAAGTAACCGTTCCTACGATCGGGGAATCAAAAGCGCAGTTATTAAAAATATTATTATCGGCTGAATTCCAAAGGTGCACTGTGAGGGCATATGTGGACCCGGTCCCGACAAAATTCATATTGTTGAACGTCATATAATCGGCGCCACTCAGCAACATCGTATGCATCAGCGTTGCAACTGTTGCATTGAAGGTGAGGGTTGATCCATTCCCGTTAATGGTAACAGAGTTGACGGCAGAGATGCCTGGCGCCTGGGTAAAATTGATCTGCTCGTTAAATACCGTACTGGCAATAACGTTAACTACTACAGGGCCTGTGACACCAAGTGTGTTTAAATCATTGGCAAAAGCTGTAAACGAAGTGTAATTAGTAACGCTACTGCCAATTGTATTATTAATTGTATAAACGCCACTCAATGCTGCAAGTTTCACCGGCATACAAAAACAGACGAGAGCGAAAAAAATAAGCGTGTAATTTTTTTTCATGTTACGTTAATTTTAAGGGATTATTAACAAACATAGTGAAAAGAGGAATAGCTTCCTAAGGAAAATGAAAAGGAAATTGTTAAAAACAATGAGGGTGCAAGCGTTAGGCAAATACAAGTGCCTCGCCCAATTGTTGGGGGTCTGAGTGAAGAAGAACCTCAACCGACGGTGCGAATCCGAAGAAAAACTGCCACATAATTTTTGGATTTAAGTCTTTCCACCGCATCACAAATCGTTCGGGGCCGGGGTTGAAGGGAAGAAGAACCTCACCGATGGTGTGGGTGTATAGTGATGCGCGGGGATTGCATTCCGATAGCTATAGGCAAGGCGCGAACGGGGGATTTGTATTTTATTTCAGCAAGAGTACTTTCCCGCAAAATGTCCCATCTGAAGTTTTAAGAACCAGAAAATAGATTCCATTATGCCATTGGCTTGTATCAATTGTTTTTTCATTTTGGGATAAATATTTTTGCCTGCCAACGACATCATACACGATTAATGAAAATTCACTCTCACTTGTCTCTATAAAGAACCGATTCGTTGCGGGATTCGGATAAACATTGAAAGGCAAAGCGCGTTTATTATAGTTTTGAATGCTAACGTCATTAACAATGGTACTTGCTTTTAACCAAATTGAAAAGGAATTATTTGATTTGTTTACATTTTTAAATCCAACCTTTACACTTCCACTATCGGGAATGGAAGCGGTGAAAAAATCAAGACTAAAATGGAGTGTATCATAAGCATCAATGCTGACTTCTACACTGTCGTCGTTAAAACCGTAGCATATATCAGCGCAAAAAGCAGTCTGCCAAACAGGCGGTAAAGACTTTATCAGTTTTTTTACTTTAATGGTAGTTGTGACCGACGTTGTGTTTATGAGATCAACATAATCGTAAAGAAGATCATTAGGTGCGCCGGTTACACTGCTATTAAGAACGTTTAGTGTAAAACTGCCCGGAATTGTCGGCGGTGGAATACATAGTCCGCTATTTAAGTTTAAAATACTGTCAAGATCGCAAAAAATGTTATCCGGTGATTTGTGAAACCATCCATGTTTGGTCAAAACAACTCCGTTTGTTCCAATTAAATAAGAGTTATTAGGAGCAGGGCCAAAATTTTTCCACCAGGTATTACAAGGTCCGTCAATAAAAACCGGGGCGGTCAAATTAAACAAAGTGTTCATAGTGTCTGCCATATTCTTACGGTCGGCGTATGTTTGTGGTTGAGGGAACAAAATACCCGCTGAAATATTCTGCGATGTAACATTTATATAGCCGAAGTAAACCGAGGTATCGGTGGGATGTGCTTCTAAGGTATAAATAATGTATATCCTGATATTGGAGCTGTAGGTTGCAACGACCTGGTTGATCGTAGCGACCTTTGCTCTGAAAACCGGGCAGGTGAGACTTCCTGCGATCAATAATACGGGTTTGCCTCCGGCCAGGGCCTGAGACAGAACAAGAGAATCACCGTTTAACGAATACAGTTTAAAATCAGGGACCGCAGCCCCTTGTTGGTAACCCGAAGAATAAAAATTTCCTGAATAGAAGGGCTCTGCACAAATCGATGCTGAGTTAGCAGGTATCGTGTTCAGGCCAATGCTGGGTAGCAATTGTGCTTTAACCTGAAGCAAGGAAAGAATAAACAATAAAACGTAAATGTTATTTCTCATGAATTTCTTTACCGTTAGACTTAAGTAAAGATAGAAAGTTTAAGCGGCTTTCAACAATGGCTTCTTATATTTGATCTGATGCTCTTCATACATAAAAATCGCACCGATTAATGACAGGCTAAAAATGGGTTGAGATGAAAGCCCACGGTTGCTCCACGTCAGCGGCTATGCAAAGGCGCGGTTGGCTTTTATCATTTTGTGTGTTTTGCAAAAATTCTTTATCTTCGTTTTAATCATAAATTAAGGCAATGAAAAAAATACTCTTTTCTTTTTGTTTGGGAATATGCTTTTTGACTGGCAGTGCTCAGTTGAGCTGGTCTCCGGTTGCAAACTACTTTTCTCCTGTAACACCAACAGATCTTACCATTGGTCCCGATGGCTCAATTTATTGTTTGTGGTATCACCCGCAGTTTAAGTCGGGATTGGTGCATAGCACAGACAATGGCCAAAACTGGACAAATCTGAATCCTAACGGATTTTCAATCTCTGATTTTGCATACGATATAGCCTTTTCCGGGAACAATCTTTTGCTGGTTTCTTCGTCGCTTTGGATGTCAACTGACAATGGACAAAACTGGGTGGCTGGGGGCAGCGGACTGACAGCTAACCTGGATTTGAGTAGCATGACCGTTCTTCCCGATGGTACGGTTTTTCTTACTGCTTCCGCTAACTCGGGACCTATTGCCGTTCCCAGTTTATTTAAATCGACTAACAATGGTGCAACCTGGGTGAACGTAACCATGTCAGGAATCCCCACCACCATGGAAATACCGGTTGATATCACCAATGTAAACGGTGTTTTGATTATGTCTCTGAAAAACCTTGGATCAACAACAGGGAGTATATATTATTCCACCAATGGCGGTGTTAACTGGACGGCCAGCAATTCCCCTGCGGCTGCCTGGCAATTTTATGAGGACAATTGTTTTACAAAGGATGCTTCTGGTGCCGTTTATATCATTGGTCGTGAACTTGCTCCGTCGGGAATTAAACTTTTCAAATCTACTGATAATGGGCAGACCTGGGTTTCGGTGTCCAATACCGGATTAGGAAATATAGCACCTAGCGCTTTCCTTAAAACGAGCGGACCATTCCTTGTTGGAGGTGGCGGTAGTATGGATGGTGAAATGTATTCATCAGTTTCGGTCACGGGTATTAACGAGCAGCAGGGTAGTACAAGGGCAACTGCTTTTCCTAACCCTTCCTCCGGAAAATTCACACTTTCACCGCCGAATGGAAAAGAAATAAAGCGTGTGGAAGTTATAAATGTGAATGGTGAAATTGTTTATTCAGATAATGACCCTGAAAAGGAAATTGATCTTTCACGAATGCCGTCCGGGGTATATATACTCAGACTTCAGGGCGATTCTGATTTTATTACATTGCAGCGGGTGCTCATTTGCAAATAGATGTTTTGTTGTTGCCTTTACTCTTTTTATTTGCCTGTATTTTAGGACAATGTGGAGCATCATTTAGCGTATTTTTTTGCTTGCCTTACATTTGTTAAGTTAAAAATTGGTTTTTCACTTTCTGATAAATTTCCCTAACTTTAAACATCAGGAACAGTGAATTGTGCTTGGGTATTAAAATGTGTTGTTGATTTTTTTCTGATATAGTGGTTAAGTTCAATACGTGCTCTCCCGGTAATATTTCATAGGACGAACGAGATGTGAAAATAGTTTTTTTATTTACCGCCCCTTCTCTACAAAATAATTATTAATCCGTTCTTTTCTCAACGAAGGTTTTAATACAGCAAAAACGTGAAAAGAAAAATTTACAACTTAATGTCAGGTGCCAGACAAGGTTTGTTTGTTCTTGCATTGTTTGTGTCGGGCACGGCACTTTCGCAGGTCTCTTATAGTTTTGCATACACCGGAGCCGTACAAACACTTACCCTTTCGGCCGGTGCCTGGGGTATACAGTCATGGGGTGCAAATGGCGGGGACGCAGGAGCCGGCGCGGGTGGTGTAGGCGCTTATTCATTTGGAGCGTTTAATGTTGCAGTTGCAGGAACACAAATCAATATACTTGTTGGGGGTAAGGGTACGAATGGAGGCGCAGCGATGGGCAGTGGTGGAGCCGGTGGCTGGAACGGCGGTGGCGGCGGTGGTGCTTGCGGGAAGACAGGTGGTGGTGGTGGTGGTGGTACAGATGTTCGTGTAGGTGGGATCGCTGCCACGAATAGAATCATAGTTGCCGGTGGCGGTGGTGGTGCGTCATTTTATGATCAGGGCGCAGCAGGCGGTAATGGCGGAGGTCAAACGGCAGGGAATGGAAATTTTATCACCATGGGAAACGTTCTCACCATTGGCGGGGGTGGTGCAGGTGCAGTTGGCGGAACGCCGGGTGCGTCTAATCCGTTCTGGGCGTCCTCAGATGGTACTGCTACCGGCGGCGGCGGCGGCGGAAATAGTCCCGGTCTGGCCGGAGTTGGACAGCAAGGTACCGGTGGCGGAGCCGGTGGCGCAGGTGCTATACTTGGAGGTGGCCTTACTGGTGGCTCTGGTGGCGGCGGTGGCGGTTATGCAGGTGGAGCAGGTGGCTCTCAAACAGTTAACGCAGGTATAGGCGGTGGCGGCGGGTCAGGCTTCGTTACCGGTTTAATTAATGGCATCACAGTTTCAACGGGTCAACCTGGTTTTGTTTCCAATCCCGATATTACAGGAAACGGTTACCTTATTATAACAGCCATTTGTGGGATCACGCTTAGCGCGATGGGTGGTAATCCCATTTGTGCTGGTAATTCTGCAACCCTGATCACAAATGCAGCCAGCAATTATGCCTGGAGTAATGGCGGTAACTTTTCCTCCACCGTGGTTTCTCCAACAATTACAACTACATATACTGTAATAGGATCTAATGGTTCCTGTACAAATACAAGAACAGTTACCTTACAGGTAAGTCCAATTCCTACCGTAACGGCAATTAGTAATCCAACTGTTTTATGTTCGGGTAGTACTGCAACTTTAACTACATCCGGAGCTTCAACCTATACCTGGAACCCGGGTGCTTTAACAGGCGCTACTATAGCTGTAACGCCAACCGCTACTACTATTTATAGTGTG
>JAZKFC010000029.1:63536-72539 GCA_040386615.1 Bacteroidota bacterium | reverse complement strand
TTTATATCTGGAAACTCAATGTGAAAGCCATCAACAACGATTCCTCTAAAACAGGTATGCTTGAACGCGACATGACCGGGGAAGTTACTTTGTACCGCTAGGTATCCTGTTCCGGGTTGCATCCGCCAGAGTATTTATACGTAGGCGGGTTCCGGGTTCAGTACGCCTAACTAATTCCTGCTCACTGCCAACTGCCAACTACTTCCTGCCCACTGCCCCCTGCCCACTCCCTCCTCCTTAGTGCTCCTCTGTGCCCTGAGTGTCTCAGTGGTTTCTACCCGCCAACTAAATACTGCTCACTGCCCCCTGCCAACTGCCACCTCCTTAATGCTCCTCTGTGCCCTGAGTGTCTCAGTGGTTTCTGCCCGCCAACTGCCCACTCCCTCCTCCTTAGTGTTCCTCTGTGCCCTGAGTGTCTCAGTGGTTTCTGCCCGCCAACTGCCCCCCGCCCAATGCTCACTGCCTCCTGCCAACTGCTCACTACCAACTCAACCCGGATATTTTATTCTACTACGGTAAAAACTGCAAATTTTTTTGTCGCTAACTGCGAAAAACAATTAGGCGCTCACACTTTGATCCAATAAATTTACGCAGTGAATAGTTCCCAACAACACTGACCTCTCTGATTCAAACATAAATTTAAAAAAAATGAAAAAAGCAAAATTTAATTTACTGTTGATTTTAACGGTATCGCTATGCCTGACGGCTTGCAAAAAAAAGGACGATAAAAAGGATGAAGAACCGGTGGTTCCTCCTGTAGTAACAAATCCACCGCCGGCAAGCGGCGATTACTGGTTAACCACGAAAAACTCAAATGCTATTTACTGGACACAGGATTTTGCAACTTATCATGAGCTTTCGAGTGCATTAAAAGCAGAAGAGATTTATCTGAGCGGCGACACTGTACTTTTCACCGGCTCTTCTGACTTTTCAGTGAAATATGGTCCTGTATCAAACCCTTCGGTCTATAAAACAGTAAGTTCTTCAAAACGCATTTCAGATGTGGCTTACGGCAACGGCTTCATTGTGGCCCTGAGTTACGACGGCAACAATAAGTATCTTGGCCTTTGTAATACAAAAAAGGGTGAAACGGCGATCATGTATACCCTTTTAAATAATCAAAGCTACAGTGGTTTATACAAGATCAGGGGGGCCATCCTCACAAATTTCTCCACCAACCTGGGCACTACCCTGGCTTCGTCTTTTGTTGGCAACGATAGTTTAAAATGGATGCTGGCGCCTTCACCGGGTGCAGGAAATTTTCAGTATTTTGATGGGGGCAGCGGGGTGACAGTGGCTTATGATGGGTTCTTGTACAGGACCTCAGGCACAAACTTTAACAACGCCGTGTGGACAGGTAAAAACATAAGTAACACAAACACAACTGACTCCTCGGGTTCTTTTGGCGTTTACAATGTATATGCCGGCGGCTTTAAGAATATCAATTCAAAGTGGATGATCTATGGCGCAATCAGCATGACAAGCAATGGTCATAATCTGCATGCGGTGAACACTTCGCTTGACCTTGGCGCCACCTGGCAAACAAAATTAATTACCGGTGTGCCCTACCTCACCAACAGTGGCAATGGTTTTCAATACCGTTGCCTGGCATCAAAAAATGTGACTTACATTATCTGTTCAAATAATAACGGTCAAAATTCTACCGCCTTTGTTTATAAATCAACCAACGGCATTGATTTTACGCAGTTTTTAAGTGGCAGCCAGGCGCAGGCCTTTTATGAACAGGCCCAATACGCCGTTTACGTTAAATAGACGAAAAGAGATATTCCTTTCCATTTGTAAATATATCAGTCAGACACAATTACTTTTTTAGAGATGATGTGTTTACTGTTAGCGTTATGAATAAAATAAATTCCTGCAGCCAGTTTTTTCACGTTGGCGCGATGTTTATTTATTTCATTTAAGTTCACTGTCTGAACTGTTTGGCCGATTTCGTTGCTGATGGTCAGTTCAAGGTCCGTATCAGCGCTAATGGTAAATTCACCATGGTTTGGGTTTGGAAAAATCTTAAACAGGTTTTCTGTTAGTTGACCAGGATCGATCCCAATGCAGGTAACTACAGATTGTGTGAATACCGCAGTAGCGTTGCAACTATTTACATCGGTACCTGTCACGGAATAGGTGGTATTGTTAAGAAGTGTAGGTGTTACTATAGCGTTACTAATCGCGCCAGTACTCCAGGTATAAGTGAGAGCACCGGTAACAGTAATGGTAGCAGAGTAAAGACCCTTGCAAATAAACGGCCTGGATGTGGTAACACTTAAGCTGGGAAGCGCGTTTACAGTAATATTGATGGTAGCCTGGCTGGTACAACCCGCGGCAGAAATGCCCGCAACAACATAAACAGCTGTGGCTGTCGGTTTTATCACCGCTGCATTAGGCGGGATGATCGTTGGCGTATTTGGACCGGTTTGCAACCAGGCATAGTTTTGTGCTCCATTAGCCACCAGGGTGCTTGTGCCTCCCAGGCACACCGAAGGGTTTAAGGTGGTGAGTGTTAAAGATGGCACCGGATTCACAAAAACGATCAGCGTTCCGGTACCCTGGCAACCGTTGGTCGCTGTTCCCGTTACTGAATAAAACGTTGTACTCAAAGGACTTATAGTGGTTGACACGCCGGTGGAAACAGTCATCGCGGCCGGTATGTAAGGCGACCAGGTATATGTGCTGGCGCCATTGGCGGTTAAAACCGGCTGGCTTCCCGCACAGATGGTCAGGCTGGAACTTGTTGCCGATACACTTGGTCCGGGAACTACGGTTACTGTGACAGGCGTTCTAACCGCGCTGTTGGTACAGGTAAGAGCTTCCGCGTAAAACGTTGTTGTTCCCGCGGCCAGTGAAGGTGTAATAAATGTGGTGCCCGTGCCAACAGAACCGGTACCGGTAGAGCTGTTATACCAGACAACAGAACCGGTGGCTGAAGCCATTAATGTGGCAGTACCCTGACTGCAAATAGTTAAGTTGGCTGCCGGTGTAATATTTGTTGGTGTCGCCGGCGTTACGCATCCCCAGATGATCCTGCAATAGCCATTGGCCCCAACACCTGCCGGTCCCCCGTTACCATTGCCACCGCCGCCGCCACCGCCGTATAAACTTCCACCGGCTGAAGGATCTGTATTATTGCAGCTATTATCAGTAAAACCAGCGCCTTTACCGCCACCTCCCCCGGGTGCGCCACCCCCTGCTCCACCTGACCCGCCCGGGGTCATGCAGAAACCAGGTGTATAAGTGATGGTATTGCCGCCGTTGGAACCATTGGCAGTTGAACCACCAGCTCCCGCGCCACCACCGCCAAAATAAGTCCAGTAACCACCACCACCGGTACCGCCGGTGCGGTTAACAATATTGCCGTTAACGCCTGTACCTCCTGTACCGCCACCACCAAGGTTGGGGTTGGATACCGAGGTGCCATTGCCACCCCCGGTGGCTGAGATCAATGAACTGAGGCTGGTAGTGCCGCCAACGGAACCACTTCCACCCAGGCCTATGGTTACAGGCAGGGAATTTCCCGGCGTAACAGCATACACACCAGCGGCGTAACCGCCGCCACCACCGCCACCACCGCCATTGCCGCCACCTGTGCCCCCGGCGCCAACAACTTCAACAGTAACAGATGTGACTGCCGTGGGTACAATAAAACTACCGGAGGCTGTAAATATTTGTGAACCACTCTGCGCCAACAGCACCGGTGCCGATAAGAGGATTGCTAAAAGCGTAAATGTCTTTTTCATAGTTGCAGAATGAGGAGTGATTTTAAAAATCAAGTTATGATATTTAATGGTCAATCGCAAATTTAACTGACGCATACAATCTTCATTATAAGTATTATTTGGCTGAAATTTAATTTGTTAATGGTTTTTTGTGGCATCCCGATAATTGTCGAATAGGCGTCAGGTTAAAAACCTAACTTTCATCTAAATATCAATACTGTCGCATAACTAGAGTGTTTTGATTTCTGAATATCCTTTTGATTTCGTCCGTTCTTTTCTCTTGAAAGAAAAGAACCAAAAGTTCAAGGCTTCATAAAATTTTGCTAAAACTCATCAGGCATTCAAGCTGGAGTCTATGATCATGGCCCCGCTTGCCCACAAAGGCCTTCCACTGTGCCAGCATAGCCTCCACGCACAAGCCTTTTCGAAAAAGCCGGATGACCACCGGAAATGCTTAAGACTTCGAAATCTTTTTCGAAACGCATTTGAATGCCTGAGAGTTTTTACGCAAAATCTTATAAGGCCTGCTCGCTATGTGGGCTTACGCGTAAAAATCATCGACTTAACCTGACGCCAATTCTATAATTGTCGGGAGCCAATTCACCCTGATTTCCTTGTTACTTTCTTCATCGAGTAGGAAAGTTAAATCTAAAAATTAAAACTGATTTTTTTGAGGTTCAGCTATTTAATAACGCTTAGCCATAATGCTTGTGAACTTTTGAGGGTTGACAAAATAGCACGCTCAAAAAAACACAATGAATAATGTAGCTGGTGTTAAATAAAACACAAAACCGGAAACATCTCAATTTAAAAACTGCTTCAAATCAGTGACTAGAGTGAAACATTTTTTTAATGTTGACCTACCCTTAAAAATTTCCTGTTAAGAAGGATCTGGCTTGTTAAGGATACTCTTGTTTTTACTGTAGGCAAAATAAACGATCAAACCCACAACCATCCATACAGCCGCTGAAGCTAAAGTGAACAGGTCAAGCGCAATGATCATGAAAGAGCAAACCAGGATCCCTAAAATTGGAACCAATGGCACCAACGGAGTCCTAAACGGTCTTGGAATTTCAGGATTGCTTTTTCTCATGATGAGAATACCGGCGCATACCAACACGAAGGCAAACAAAGTACCAAATGAGGTCAGGTCACCGGCCACACTACCAGGGATAAATGCCGCGAACAATCCAACAAATAAAAAGAGGATCATATTTGATTTATAAGGTGTTTGAAACTTAGGGTGCAGGTGTGAAAACACATGCGGCAATAAGCCATCTTTAGACATAGAGAAAAATACACGGCTCTGCCCCATTAACATCACCAGGATCACGGAAGAAAAACCAGCCAGGATGGCGATGGTAACACTTGTACCCAGCCATTCGTAGCCTATCATGTATTTTTGAATGGCGTATGAAACAGAAGCTTCTTTTCCGGCAGCCGCAAATTCGCTCCAGTGTGCCACACCTGTTAATACGTATGAAAATAAAATGTAAAGGATGGTACACACCACCAGCGAGCCCAAAATGCCAATAGGCATGTCCCTTTTGGGATTCTTGGCCTCCTGCGCGGCGGTTGATACCGCATCAAATCCTATAAAAGCAAAGAACACAACAGCCGCACCACCCAAAATACCGCCATATCCCCAGGTAAAAATACCATCATGTCCTTCGGTACCTTCAGGAATTAAAAAAGGTGTGTGATTGGCCGGGTTAATAAAATTCCAGCCAATGAAAATAAAGATCAATACGATTGCCATTTTAATGAATACAATAATGCTGTTCACAAAGGCCGATTCCTGCGTGCCTTTGATTAGCAATAAAGTAAGTACAAGCAAAATACCAAGGGCAGGCAGGTTAACCATGCCTGACGACACTTCAACCGTGCTTTTCATACCGTCCGCCAGCGCGTTGTACTGGTCTTCCGATAAAACGAGAATTCCATTCTTGGCAGTTTTTGCGATTTCTTCAGGAAACTGCGAGATAGCGGCACCTATTACTTTATAGGCGTGTTCAAAAGGCGAATGGCACAAGGCATAAGGAATCTTCCCTCCTAAAAGATTATTTAAATATTCGCTCCAGGCAATAGACACTGTCGCCGCTCCAAGGGCATATTCCATAATTAAAGCCCAGCCAATGATCCAGGCAACTATTTCACCCATGGTTGTATAAGCGTAAGTATAGGCACTTCCCGCAATCGGGATCATCGCCGCGAACTCAGCGTAACACAAGCCGGCGAAAGCGCAACCCACCGCAGCTACAACAAACGACATCGTTACACCCGATCCTGCATTATCAGCCGCCGCGGCCGCTGTTCTCACAAAAAGGCCGGCTCCGATAATGGCGCCAATACCCAAAGCGATCAACGACCACATTCCCAGGGTCTTTTTTAATCCTTTCTCCCCCGACGCGGCGTCGGCCAGCAATTTACCTAGTGATTTTCTTCTGAATAGTTCTGACATGTGTGAATTTCTTATATAGAAACCAAATTAACTAATTAAACTTTAAATAACCAAAACAAGTAATCAGCGCCTGCAATAATCGCAGCGCTCGTTCATCAATCGTTGCATCAGGTTCTGAACCCAACAATGATTTAAGAGATTCAATTCGGGGCAACTCACTTGCTGTTTTAAAGAATCTGATTTAACAAAATATATAAACGCCTGCCTTGTAATCCAAAAAAATGCATCTATCTTTACAACATCAACCCCTTTAAAAAATATCTGTTCGGTCTTATCGTGACTGCCTACGTGGTGTCAGTAATTGGCATTCCCATTTATTTCCATTACTGCGGTGGCGAACTTGAAAAGGTGAACTATGTGCTTAAAAGCGATAGTTGCTGTGGCGGTGAGGAGATGGACGACGAAGCTTCAGATTCCGGTTGTTGCAAGGATGAGAACATGGTCCTTAAAAACGTTACCGATTTTACTATAAAAAAACTAAACGATTACGAGATCGTAAAAACATACAGTGAATTGTGTTATCTCTCCCTACCTTATTTAAATTTCAGTTTTAATCCAGTTCAAAAACCTGTTCTCAGCGTTCTAAAATCGCCCCCACCGGGGCTTCAGAATGAACTGATCATCTCTACATCGGTTATCCGCGTCTAGGATCTCCTGGTTCATCCAGTCTAAGCATTTTTTTATTTCAAATTTATTATTTTAAACCTATTATGAGAACAATCATCATATTCATTATTTTATTTTGCGCTGCGTTTGTGGCACCCGCCCAGGACTCAGGCATTAAAACCGCAACCTTTGTTGTAAAGGGCAATTGCGAGGAATGCAAAAAACGCATCGAGAACGCGGCCGATATTAAAGGCGTAAAACTGGCCCAGTGGGACGAAGAAAAGCAGGCCATCAGCGTGACCTATAATTCGGCAAAGGTATCTTTAGACCAGATAGAAAAAGCCGTTGCTGCTAGTGGTCACGATACTAAAAACGCCAAAAGCAATCCCGCAGCTTACAATAAACTGCCTGAATGCTGTAAATACCGTGATAAAAAGTGCGAAGCGCCTAAAAAGTAAGCATGAAAAATATCAGGTATTTAATTGCTTTGGCTGGCATATTAAATATAGTATGCCTCAAAGCCCAGGTACGTGGCAAGGTGGTGGAAGTCTCAACAAACAATGATACGCTGAGTTTACCCGGTGTGATTGTTTTCTGGAGCCAAACCGCTTTAGCAGTTACCAGCGACAAAAATGGAGATTTTGAGATCCCCGTTTCTTCTCAAACCAACGAACTCATTATTAACGCCATTGGCTATAAAGCCGATACCATCCAGGTAAAAGAAAATGCAGGGTTTTTACTGTTGGTACTTAAAAGTGGGGTGGAGTTAAACGAGGTAGAAGTCATCTATTACAGCTCAGGCACTGAGATCTCCTATTTAAATCCCATCAAAACAGAGATTCTCAACGAACGTTCTTTAATGAAAGCGGCTTGCTGTAATCTTTCAGAGAGTTTTGAAACCAATCCAAGTATTGACGTCAATTTCGCGGACGCTGTGAGCGGTACCAAACAGATTCAGATGCTCGGACTCTCGGGGCAGTACGCGCAGATCACCAAAGAGAACATGCCCTATTTGAGAGGGCTGGCCAACAATTATGGTCTTACCTTTATTCCTGGCACCTGGATTCAATCTATACAACTCAGCAAAGGCGCCGGCTCTGTGGTAAACGGCTACGAAAGTTTTACCGGGCAGATCAATACCGAACTGCAGAATCCTGAAAGTTCAGACAAGATCAACTTTAATACATACGTGAATGAAAATGCCAGGAACGAATACAACCTCAATCTCTCACGCAGGCTGAATCCAAGGTTCTCTGTTGGGCTGCTGAGTCACGCCAGTTATAATCCGTTGATACAGGATCTGAACAAGGATGGCTTTGCAGACATTCCTGTTGGCAAGCAGTATAACTTTATGAACAAGTACTCCTACAATTCAGGGAAAAGTTTTGAGGCGCAGTTTGGCGGTGGTTATTTAAAGGATACACGCGAAGGTGGCCAGTTCAAACAACTGATCAAAAATTACAATGACTCGGTTCCTTTGTATGCCATTGGCATTAACAATGAGAAATGGGAACTGTACAGCAAGACCGGTTTTGTGTTTCGAAAGAAACCCGGCACCAGTATGGGACTGCAGTTGTCGTACCTCGATCACAACCAGCGTAATTTTTATGGTTTAAACAATGTGTATTCGGGCTGGCAGAAAACATTTTACGCGAATTATATCTTCCAGGGCATTATCCGCACCACCAGCAATACCTATAAGATAGGCGCCAGTTTTATGAATGATGATGTTACCGAAGCTTTTAACCAGTTAAAGTTCAAAAGAACCGAACAGGTGAGCGGAACCTTTCTGGAGTTCGCGCACAACCATGGCGAAAAATTCAACGTGGTGGCCGGCATCAGGGCCGATTATCACAATTATTACGGCCTGTTTTTTACACCGCGGCTACACCTGCGTTACGCCTTTACTCCCAATTCTGTTTTAAGATTCAGTGGTGGCAGGGCCTTGCGCACGGCGAATATTTTTACCGACAACTCTTATCTCATGGCATCTTCAAGGTTATGGAATATTGAAACTACCGACCTGAAAATGCCTTATGGCTTAAAGCCTGAAACCGGCTGGAACTATGGTTTGAACTTCACGCAAAGGTTTAAGATCAATTACCGCGATGCTTATGTGACCCTCGATGCCTACCGCACAGATTTCACGAGCCAGGTGGTGACGGATATAGACGCCAATACACAACAAGTGTTCATCTATAATTT
>JAZKFC010000029.1:39609-63526 GCA_040386615.1 Bacteroidota bacterium | reverse complement strand
CCTACTCCAACACCCTGCAGTTTGAATTCAACATGGAGCCAAGAAAACGCCTGTTCGTTAAAACCGCTTACCGTTATGTGGATACCAAAGTCACTTTTAAACAAGGTCTGATGGAAAAAGCCATGGTGTCGAAACACAGGGCCTTTATCAACATGAGCTACGAAACCAAAAACAGCCACTGGCAATTTGATTTTACCACACAGTTCAATGGCTCCAAACGTCTGCCCTACACAGGCGGTAATCCAGGTGATTACCAACGTGGCAGCCGCTCACCCGATTATTTTAACCTGCTGGGCCAGATCACTTACCTGACAAAGATCAACAAGGCTGACTTCAGCGTTTACCTGGGTGTTGAAAATTTGTTGAACTACAAACAGACTTCTCCTATTGTTGCCAGCGATGCGCCCTTCAGTAAATATTTTGACGCCAGCATGGTTTGGGGTTCTATTTATGGAAGGATGTTGTATGCGGGATTGAGGTTGAAGATTAAATAGTTTTTTATCCCTGATCGATTCGGGCGTCATTGCGATCCCGCGATTCCGAAACTATCGGGATCGCGGGAGAAGCAATCTTTGTCAGCTGGGCTTCTCACGCTGATCGTGGCAAATGCCCCGACCCCCGGAAGGTGAACACTCTTGCGGGATAACGCTCAAATGTGTAACTTGAGATTTAAAAAAAAGCTGACGCCTGCTCGGAGAACGTTATGCGCAATTGAAATGACAAAAAAGACGACTCTGCTACTTCTTAAGATTTCATGTTTGACACTTGTTCTCCTACAGGTACAATGTGGCAACAAATTTTGCATGCCAACAATTATTGTTATGCTATTGGACATCCGCAATATTTTTGAGGGTTCACTTACTTCATTATTTTATTTTTTTGGCTTAGCGATGTTGATAATTTCCCTTATTCCTGATTTAAAGCGACATCACAAATTTTTATTTGTTATTAGTTTTTTGTCATTAACAACGACAAATGTAATTTATCAAATATATTATCAAACAAATAAGGAATGGATTGGAGAAAATTATAATCTTTTTACAACTATTCCGTTTACAATCATAGGGATGATATCCATTTTTATGCTACTAAAAAAACCTTATGATAAAAACACCAGCGCATAATAGCGACCTGGCCCCATCTGGCTTTCCTTCTGTGCCTCTGCGACTTTGGGCCTCAGTGTCTTTTGTTCTTTCTATTCGGGCATATCTCAATTAACACATAGTTGAGAAGATTTGTGGAACAGAGGGTTTAGGGCCGCTAGCCTCAATGTTATCCCAAACCTGGCAGAAAGACCAATCAAAAAAACCACCGCAATTTGATTATTTATAGAAATTGGCATACATTTAATAAACCGCTATTAAGTTGCGCTTATCTCTCCACAGGGGTGGAGATAAGCGATGGTTTGTAGCGGGTATATGCTAGTTAGTGCCAATAGGCTAAACCATGAGACACTTAATTTTTTTCTCGACAATCCTTCTGACCTTCGCTCGTTGCACAGACAAATATCCAGACGAGTTTTATGGAACGTATTCCATAAATGACAGCTTTAAAATTCGTTTTTCAAAACTCACATTTTATCACGACAACGTTTATTCATTTTATGGACACACCTGTTTATCGGGCAACCGCGACAGCGGAGAATACAAATTGATACATGACACCCTCATATTTAAATCTTTCAATGTTAATCGGGCAGACATCGACTCCTTCCTAAAGCCTTTGACAGGCTTCAAATTTGTTTATCGCGAAGACACCATAGCATACTTTAATAAGACTATCTTCCCTGACAAGAGCATACAAATCGACACAACCTTTTGGACGAAGGACAAGGGCGGACGCAAGCCTACTAGGCACTAACAGCCGCTAGCCGGCCAGCCCGGACGAGAGGCAGCTTCAGTCTATGCAAACGCTGTTTAAATTAAGGTGGCCCTCCGGGCCGTGACATAGTTGCGCGTTTGCTCAGTTTACTTTAACTTCATCGTTACATTCGGACCATTTAGCATTCGGCCTGCATCAGGAAAAGGGCCGGCGGCTAGCGGCAGTCCGTTAGCTGCAACAATAACAACTCAATAACAAGTTACTTTCTAAATTAAAACTACTTTTGCCCGTAAATTTTGCATTATGAAAAAGTCAATCTATTGCTTGCCTTTGTTATTGGTTTTTATCACTTCCTGTAATGGCCAAGCCAAAATAGACCCACCCCAAGCCGTTATAAATCAACAAACACCAATCGAAGGCGATCACCCAAAAATTGTTCGGACTTTAGGAACAAAGAGTGAGGTTGTGCATTGCGAACTGCTTGACAAAGACGGTAACTTATGGTTTAGTATTATTGGAGAAGGTGTTTATCGTTACGACGGAAAATCATTTACCAATTTTACCATTAAAGATGGATTATGCAATAACAATATAGATGCAATTATTCAAGACAAATCAGGAAATATTTTGTTTGGAACCAACAGAGGAATATGTAAGTATGATGGAAATAAATTTACAAATATTCCTATGACTGACACATTGAGTATTTCCTGCTTTTTAGAAGACAAAGATGGAAACCTATGGTTCGGTGCAATTGGAAATGGAGTTTATCGGTATGATGGAACAAAGCTTTCTAATTTTATTTATAAGTACGAGCATCCTTTCTTTGGTGAAAAGCACGAGAAATATATTTGTGATATTATACAAGATAAAAGTGGAAGCATTTGGTTTAGTTCCTGGAATGGTGGTGGCGTATGGAAGTATGATGGAAAGATTTTTAAGCACTTTCTCCCATCTATAGACTATTATAAAACAAACCAAGACAAAAGAAGAAGTGGCAACACTCAAAATTCTTTAGATTTTATCCCTAACAACAACTCTTTTATTCCATCGCAAGATTATATTTCTGATGATATGATTTTTTCAATGATGGAAGATAAAGAAGGAAATATTTGGTTTGCCACAAGAGACCACGGAGCTTGCCGCTATGATGGCAAAATATTTACAGACTTTGGAACAAAGGAAGGCTTTTTAAGCAGAGGCGCATATGCTATTTTGGAAGATAAAAAAGGTAATCTTTGGTTCACGACTGAAAAAGATGGAGTATGGCGTTACGATGGCAAAACCATTAAAAACTTTAACGAAAAGGACGGACTAGTAAACAATGCGGTAATGAATGTTTTAGAAGACAAAGAAGGCAACTTATGGTTTGGAACGAAATGGTTTGGGCTAAGTCGCTATGACGGTAAAACTTTTACGACATTTTCTCAATATGACAATTAAATAAAAGACTCCCGGCTGGTCGGGGCATCTGCCCCGAACTACCATCCATGTACTTTTATCAATCTTGCAAGGAATTTGCTGATCTCTGAATTTAAAAATACCGGCAAATCCCCCACGCTGGTCGGTGCATCTGCCCAGAACTACTGTCGCCAATCCGCGCGACAGCTACCTACCCCTTATGCAAATTTTATTCGAAGGTTCTAGAACAATATTGATTATTTTGTATCTAAATTTATAATTATAGTTCAATAAACAAAAAAAAATGAAGACAACCACGAAAATCCTTATCTTGTTTACACTAACATTTTGTGTCAATAGAGATCTAATTGCTCAGGAAGGTAAATATTCTGAAACAGTTATTATTAAAATGATCGACTACCACCTTGGTGACAATTCGAAATTGATTATTATAAAACCTGACGATACGATTGAAACGAAATTATTGGATAAAGCGAAAATTACTGATGACGAAGAAGGTGTTAAAGCGAACGATGTTAAATTAAGACAGGAACTTCAAAAGTGGCACAATAACGGCTTTGTTATTAAAAGTTCTACATCTACTTCATTCAGAACTATCAGTATTATGACTATATTTTTGCAAAAAAATTGACATGCATTTATTTCCTCGCTGATCGTGACATCTGCCCTGAACTAATGTCACCAACCTGTCGACAGCTACCTGCCCCCGATGCTAACTTTATTCAAATGTCGTATTCAGCAAAATAAACACAACCGGCCCAAACAGCATCAATAAATAAAACAACAACATTAAAACACGTTTAAAAACACTGAGGTCCATTTTCAGGTTTACCTGCAGCACATTGTTGATGTGCTGAATCAATATCGGTTCGGAGATGCTGTATTCGTACCTGCCGGCCTGCAGCCCTGCGTACTTTTTCGGAAATGAAAAAATAAGACAGTCCCTGATGAGCCAGTAATCTTTATCGGGCAGATTTTCATAATCTGTGTGGTAACTGATCTTTTCCTGCCTTAAATAGTCCCTGATCTTCTGGTTCTTGTTTTCGTTGAACAACTCCAGTCCAATTAAAACAGGAATGATGAGCATGACAAAACTCTGGAGGATCAAAAACAAAACACAAAGAAAGATGATGGAGATAATGCCGAACACCAGGCGGATCAAATGGTTCTCACGGAAAAACAAGGTCTCTATCAGCCGCCCACCGTCTAAAGGATAAAAAGGCAGGCAGTTGAGCAGGTTAATGAATAAAAAAGATTTTGAGAGCATGTCAAGCGTTTCATTGTGCAGGTCCATATTGAGCCAGAATAAAACAAGACCGATGATAATGCCCGGCAAAGGACCGGCAAGGATAATAACGCTGAGCTGCCATTGCGAGACCTGTTGTTTTTTACCGCTGGTAAAGGCGCCCAATAAAGGCACGATGAAGATCTTGACATTGCTGTAATTGAACAGTTTCATAAATAAAAAATGTCCCATTTCATGAATGATGATCACCACCAGGATGGCCGCGATATAAACAATGTTCTGGTTAAATATAAAATAGAACAGCAGGGCATACACAAAAAGACTGATGAGCGAACGGGTCAACGCGTTCTTGCTCTTCTCGGCCATGATTGGTTTTGGAGGATACGCGGAAGATGAAAATTGATGCGGGTCAGATTGACCCTCAGGCGATTCGTTCACTGGCTGTTGTTTTTTTATTGAATAGATGAAAAATTAAATAGATGCTTGCCGCGAACAAAAAGAAAGCGCCGCTCTGGTGCAGGGCGCCCATTACCACCGGCACATTATACAGCAAAGTGAGCACACCCAGTATAAACTGTATGGTAACACCATAGATCAATAAAGTAACACCCAGGTGCTGTTGTTTGTTCAATTTAAGTTTATCAGAGCGGTACCAGATCAGGCAAATAATCAGCACAATAACAACAGCCGTGGTTCTGTGCACAAACTGGATCCCACTGGCGTTCTCGAACATGTTTTCAAAAAAAGTCTCTTTCATGGTCACCTGCTCAGGCATCCATTCGTCGCCCATTTTTGGCCAGGTGTTAAAAATGTGTCCGGGTCTTATAGTGGAAGCATCCCCCTCAACATAACCGGCTGTAAAGGCGCCAAAGATGATCTGGAAAATGAGTACGATAAAAAACAGCAGCACCGGCGCTTTTAATTTATTTCCTTCCGTTTCAACAACTTCTTCTTTAGGGTATAATAAACGCAGCGCGAACCAAAAGGTAAAAGCAAATAAAGTAAAGGCGCTCATTAAATGGGTGGCGAGCCTGTAATGGCTAACCGCAGGCTGGTCCTGCAAACCACTGTATACCATCCACCAGCCGATCACGGCTTGCATGGCACCCATAAAAAACAATAATACAAAAGCGGGCCACATGTTCTTTTTTATTTTTTTTCTGACCAAAAAATAAATAAATCCTATAGCGAATACGTACATCATTACCCTGCCGATGAGCCTGTGAATGTATTCCCATAAAAAAATGGGTTTAAATTCCTGCAGGGTCATGCTGTAATTCACCTTTACAAATTCAGGACTTTGCTGGTATTTTTCAAAACGTTGCTGCCACATGTCTTCATTCAGGGGTGGAATGGATCCCATAAAACTCCAGTCGGTGATCGACAATCCTGAGTGCGTTAAACGCGTGAGGCAACCCACTACCACCATCAGGTAAATTAAACAACAGCCGCTGAGCAGCCAGTAAATAATCGCTTTATTTGGAGACGCTGAAACAGGGTTCATCATAGGCGCTGCAAATTTAAAGCGAAATTACTTTGTTAGCAATAAAATTGAAGTTTTTTAGTGTAGAGTTACCACCATTACAATTGCATGACAATTGACTGTTACTGGCTTTCGTAGGCCCCTACCGTAACATTTGAACTGGTGTTGCGCGGCTTGTTATTGATATCGAAAGGAAATTTAGCGGCGTCGGAAAAGGCATAACCCTGGGTAAATCCTTTCACCTGGGCCTCGTTGTCAGGTTCAAAATTATAGGCCTCAGCATCCTTGTATTTTAAAGCGGTGCCTTTTACTATGTACATAAACTGATTGGCATTACTGGTGTTCATGGTTGTTTTGAGCCAGCAGTTACTGAAGATGGCCTTTGGACTTAAACTAGAAGTAGAGCTGGGTGAAAGGTCAAGGCTGATCTCGTTGCTGAGTTTGCCATCGATGATGCAATTGCCAAAATAAGCCGAATCGAGCGGCAGGATCTGTGATTCGGCGTGATTATTAATGGTTACAGCCGGCGCTTCACGTACTTTTTCGCCATTCCAGAAATTGGCAAAAGTACAGTGAATAAAGGTGTATGTGCCGCCTAAAACAAGGTTCATGCTTTGCTCCTGGCAGTTGCTGATCACGTTATTAGCACCGTAAATATTAAATGCCAGGCCGTACAAACCCCATTTGGTCATGTTCTGGATTTTGGTGTTGGTGATCTTTAAGCGTTTGGGCGCGAAAAACTGGTTACCCAATAATTCGGCCTGTACACCAATATAACCGTTCTTGATAATGGCGTAATTGATCTCGTTTTTTGTGCTGCCTTCGTTGATCCAGATCCTGTCCCACTGCCCCGCTTCCTTCTCAAAGTCTTTTTCGCGCCTGATGCCCTGGAATACCACCTCGTTGCCTTTCTGGCCGTTGATGTGGATCTCGCCACCGGTATACACCCAAAGCCCGGCCCTGTAGTTCATGTACACTTTTACACCGGCGTCTATGGTGAGTTTTTGCCCGGTATAAACCGCCAGGTATCCATAGATCACGTGGGGTTTGTCGTTTACCCAGGTAACGCTGATGGCGTTGGTGTCGTTGTTTAAATAAGAAAAAGGAAGGTAAGAACCGTCTTTAAATTTAATGGCCTCTGTGGGCCGGTGATAATGGGCGTCCTGTCCCCAGGCCTCCAGTTGCACCTGCTGCTGGTTGCCGTTTAACGAAACAATCAGCGAATCCCTTATAATAAAAGGAGAGTTAACATTACCCGGGTTCACATTCACCTGCACAAACACATAAATACTGTCGTGGGCGGCTATCTCTATATCCTCAAAAAAAGTGCCGGGTGAACCGTCAACATTCACCTTAAAAGCCGACCCGCTGCCGCCGGCCAGTTGTATCGAAGAAATATTGATCTTTTTGTCATAGGTATTCCTGATGTGGAAGTGATGGGTGGCGGAGCCAATGGTTGTAAAAACCGTATCAAACAAAACAGAATCCTGCGAGAACTGCACCTTTGCATCAGAATCGGTAAGCACCTTATTTTTTTTACAGGAAAAAAAATTAAAGATCAGAAGCAGCAGGGCTGATAAATAAACGGTTCGTAACATCTTTGTAATCTGCAAATATAAACGTATAAATCCTTAAAATAGTATTCACAATTTAAAAAAACCGCAGACTTTCAGCCAAACAAAAAACAATTTATAATTTAAAAAACCCATCTGCCAAAAAATTATTAATTTAATACCCTTAATCAAACCCTATGTCATTTATAAATAATATTACTGCCCGCCAGATCCTTGATTCGCGCGGCAATCCAACCATTGAGGTTGACGTGGTAACCGAAAGCGGAACACTTGGAAGGGCTGCTGTGCCTTCAGGCGCTTCAACCGGAACGCATGAAGCCGTTGAGTTACGTGATAACGACAAAGCCATTTACATGGGCAAAAGCGTTTATCAAGCTGTTAATAATGTAAACACCGTGATCCGTGAAAACCTGAAAGGTTCATACATCTTAGACCAGGCCGAAATTGACGGCAGGATGATAGAAATGGACGGTTCCCCCAATAAGGAAAACCTTGGCGCCAATGCCATTTTGGGTGTTTCACTCGCTGTGGCCAAAGCCGCTGCAGAAGAGACCCGTACCCCCTTGTACCGCTATGTTGGTGGCGTTAACGCCAACCTGCTGCCCATCCCAATGATGAACATCCTCAATGGCGGCGCGCACGCCGATAACGGCATCGACTTCCAGGAATTTATGATCATGCCGGTAGGAGCCGAATCATTTAGCGAAGGACTCCGCATGGGCACAGAGATCTTTCACCACTTAAAAGCCGTGTTAAAAGCGCGGGGTTTTAGCACCAATGTGGGTGACGAAGGTGGTTTTGCCCCGGATTTCAAAAATAATGAAGATGCCATTAAATCGGTGATGCAGGCCATTGAAAAGGCAGGTTACAAGCCCGGTGTTGATATTTATATCGCCATGGATGCTGCCGCTTCAGAATTTTATGACCCAAAGAAAAAGATGTATCATTTTAAAAAGTCAACCGGCGACAAGTTAACATCAGAGCAAATGGTGGATTATTGGGCAGACTGGTGCAAAAAATATCCCATTATTTCTATTGAGGATGGTTTTGCTGAAGACGATTGGAACGGCTGGAAACTCATTACTGAAAAAATAGGCGATAACGTGCAACTGGTTGGTGACGACCTTTTTGTGACCAATGTGAACCGCCTCTCTCAGGGTATTAAAAACGGGGTAGCCAACTCCATATTGGTTAAAGTAAACCAGATCGGCACCCTCACCGAAACAATTAACGCTGTGCAATTGGCTCAAACCAACAGTTACACCTCGGTAATGAGCCATCGCAGCGGTGAAACAGAAGATACGACCATTGCCGACCTGGCTGTAGCCCTAAGTTGCGGACAGATTAAAACCGGTTCCGCTTCAAGAAGCGACAGGATCGCAAAATACAATCAGTTATTAAGAATTGAAGAACAGCTCGGAAACGGCGCCCGTTACCTTGGTAAATCGTTTAAATACGCCAGGTAAAGTCTTTGAATTTATTATCGAATTGTTGATGGGTTGTTTTCAGGGCCTCACCGAAATTATCGATAAAATAACACGAAATTGCTTTGTTTAATTCAGTTCAGATTGTAAATTTATAACCGTAAAGTAAATAGACCATGGATCCGCTAAAAGAAAAATTTAAAGCTAAAGCCGATGTTTTAGCCGCAGAAATTAAAGATATTATTAAAAATCACGGTGATCTCAAATTAGGGGAAATAACGGTTGCGCAGGTTTACCAGGGAATGCGCGGCATGCCCGGCATGGTCACTGAAACTTCAAGACTTGATCCTGAAGAAGGCATCCGTTTCAGGGGCTACAGCATTCCTGAACTGCGCAAACAACTGCCAAAAGCTCCGGGCGGCACCGAGCCCCTTCCTGAGGGAATTTTCTATTTAATGCTGGTAGGCGAATTGCCAACCCAGGACGATGTTACTTTTATTACTACTGAGTGGCAAAAACGCAGCAATGTGCCAAAACACGTTTTTGACGTGATCGAAGCATTGCCTGTTGATACCCACCCTATGACCCAGTTTGTGATCGGGATCATGGCCATGCAGCGTGAATCTGTGTTCGCCAAAGCATACGCCAAGGGGATGAGCAAAAAAGAATACTGGGATTATGCCTATGAAGACAGCATGAACCTCATTGCCCGCCTGCCAAGGGTAGCGGCATATATCTATCGCCGCAAATACAAAGGCAATGTACATATCGAGCCGGATCATAAACTCGATTGGGCTGCTAACTTCGCGCACATGTTAGGCTACGAAGAGTTCGATATGAAACGTTTAATGCGTTTGTATTTAACTATTCACGTTGATCACGAAGGCGGAAACGTTTCAGCGCACACCACCCATCTGGTAGCTTCAGCCCTGAGCGATCCTTACCTTGCCTTGTCGGCGGGTATGAATGGCCTTGCAGGTCCATTACACGGCCTTGCCAACCAGGAAGTTTTAGGCTGGATCATGGAGTTAAAAGAAACCCTCGGTGGTGGATTACCAACCAAAGAACAGATTGCTGACTACATTAAAAAAACACTGACCGAAGGAAAAGTGGTACCGGGTTACGGCCATGCCGTTTTACGCAAAACCGATCCCCGCTTCACAGCCCAGCAGGATTTTTATAAAACCTATATCAAACACGACGACATTTGTGAGATCGTGCAAATGGTTTATGAAGTAGCACCTCCCATACTCGAAAGCACGGGTAAGATAAAAAACCCATGGCCAAACGTTGATGCCCACTCAGGTGCATTGCTGGTTCACTATGGCATGTACGAATTTGATTTTTACACCGTGTTATTTGGCGTGAGTCGCGCTTTAGGTGTATTGGCCAGCCTCGTTTGGGACAGGGCAACCAACTCCCCTATCGAAAGGCCGGGATCATTAACTACCGAAAATATTAAAGCAAAAATCAAGGCGGCCCAGGCTGCTGCTGCAAAAGGCTAGATTTAACTGATGATTAAACCGGGATTTTTCAAAAGTCCCGGTTTTTTTTGCAAAAATAAATTTGGTTTATACTATAAACTACTTTATATTTGTGACCTATTTATAAAACTACATTCAAAATGGAAGAGAAAAACATCAATCCCACCGAAAGTCTTCAAATTATCAATTCAATGATCAACACCGCTAAAAACAAATTGGCTGATGATGGTTTCCTGTACATCTTCTGGGGTTGGCTGGTATTTATCGCAGCGCTTGTCAATTATGTGAGTGTCCGCCTCGATAGTTTTTATGGTTACTGGGTATGGCCGGTTTTAATGCCACTTGGTGGTGTAGTCTCAATGATCTACGGCTACAGGCATAGTAAAAAAGAAAAGGTTAAAACCTATATGGATATCTACCTGGGGTATTCGTGGGCCGCCTTTATCATTGCTTTATTCATTACTATCCTGTTTATTTCGGTTCACGGCATGAAAGCGACCTACTTTTTTCTGATGATCCTTTATGGAATTGCAACCCTGATCTCAGGTGGATTGCTTAATTTCAAACCATTGATCATTGGCAGTTTATTTTCATTTGCTTTCGCGGTTATTTCGGTCTTTGCCGGTGAAAATGAACAATTCCTTTGTATTTCGGGTGCCGTGTTGTTCAGCTATATTGTTCCCGGCCATTTATTACAGTCAAAATACAAATCGCAGGTTAATGTTTAAAGACCTTGATCCCATACTCCACTCCCAGCTGAGGCTCGCTGTTGTATCGTTGCTGGTGAGCGTTAAAAAAGCGGAGTTTACCTATTTGAAAGAAAAAACCAATGCCAGTGCGGGAAACTTAAGTGTTCAACTGCAAAAATTAAAAGAAGCCCAATACATTGAAATTGAAAAGAGTTTTAAGGATAACTACCCCCAAACCATTTGCAAGATCACAAAAACGGGTATCAAAGCCTTTGAAGAATATGTAAAAAACCTGAAACAGTATATTAATCATTGAGCAAAACTCTCTTATACCAGCTGGAGGGGGGTTAACCACATAGAGGGAGGTTTAACCACAAATAACACAAAGTATTACACAAAGCACTCAAAGAAGTTTAATAGCTTGTCTTTCTTTGCGCCCTTACGTTTACGCCGGAGCTTGGGCCACCGCTGAAGCTAAGGCGTCACGCGGTCAGCGTAGGAGCAGTGGTTAACCCCCGACCTGGTATACTTGTCTTTCTCTGCGACCCTTTGCGCTCCTTGTGGTTAATCCCCGACGTGGTAAGACATTACTTTAACTTCTTTAACATAACACTAAAACAACAATATTTAAAATTTATAGGTTACTTTTGTGAAAAGTACTTTTAGTATTATGAAAAATTTTATTTTAATTTTTGTTATCATTTGTACCGTGCTGGCTTTATTGGCGTTTGTGATGCACAATAAAAATCCTGAGAAAACCGTGGCTCCTGCTGCAAAAGAAATCAAGTCTGAGAAAAAAAACGTGTATGATTTTAAGGTAAACACCATCGACGGTCAGCAAATCAGTTTGTCTAAATTTAAAGGGAAGAAAATCCTCATCGTTAATGTGGCCAGCGAATGTGGCTATACGCCCCAGTATAAAAACCTTCAGGCACTCAGCGATCAATACGCGGGCAAGCTGGTTGTTGTTGGTTTTCCTGCCAATAATTTCGGCGGCCAGGAACCGGGATCAGGACCGGAGATCAAGGCCTTTTGCACCAAAAATTACGGTGTAACCTTTCCAATGATGGAAAAGATCAGCGTGAGTGGCGGCGATATGCATCCGCTTTACAAATGGCTGAGTACCAAAGCCGACAATGGTGTTTCTGATGAAGCACCCAAATGGAATTTCTGCAAGTATTTAATCGATGAAAAAGGCGGGCTGATTAAATTCTTTAACAGCAAGGTTGATCCCTTAAGCACCGAGATCACTTCACTGCTCTGACAACAATTATGGGGTGAGTAAGGCTGCTGCCTGGCATATAAACAAGCCGGCAGTTTCAGATCGAAGGCGGTTTTCACCGAGTGTGATGGCCTTAAATTCATGCGATTCGGCCAATGCCACTTCTTCAAGCGTAAAATCACCTTCAGGTCCCACCAACACCAAGGTTGATTGATTGCTGAACGTAACTGTTCTTATATTTTCCTTCTGCCCTTCGAAACAATGCGCAATTAATTTTTGATCTGCCCTGACAGCGAGCAGGTCTTTTAAAGAACGCAATTCATTCACCTTAGGGATCAATGCCTGGAGACTTTGCTTAACGGCACTCTCAACAATCTTATTGACCCTGTCCGTTTTCACAATCGTTCTTTCGGAGTTTTTGCACAAAACAAAACTGATCTCATCTATGCCAATCTCAACGGCTTTTTCAATCATCCATTCTATCCTGTCGATCTGTTTGGTGGGCGCAATGGCCAGGTGCAGGTAGTAATTTCTGCCTGCCTGTGGGGTTGGTCCCCCTGTAATTTTAACGAGGCTTTCTTTTTCAGCAACCAGTTCAAGTATACCTTCATAAAAATTGCCCCGACCGTCAATCAATTGCACCCGGTCGCCCGGCTTTTTGCGCAGCACCTTGCTGCAATGCCAGCTTTCATCGGCAGTGAGAACGGCCTTACCGCCACGGATATCGGCTATAAATATATTCACAGGGCAAAAATAGCTATTTTTACAGGAATGAATTATTTGGCTCATGCATTTCTTTCAGGTAATAATCACGATCTGCTGGTTGGTAACTTTATCGCCGATCACATACGGGGCAATCATTTTACAGGCTACTCCCCCGCTGTCATCGAAGGGATTTATCTTCACCGGCGAATCGACACTTTTACCGATGCACATCCCTTATTTAAAGCCAGTAAACGTGTGTTTTATAACGGCTTCGAACGTTACAGCGGCATTCTCATCGATATTTATTTTGACTATTTTCTTGCAAAAGACTTCAACAAATACAGTACTGTTGCATTAAAACAATTTTCGGAACAGGTTTACAAGGTCTATCAACAGGCTCAGGCTCTGCTGCCACAAAGCAGTTCAAGGTTTCTTGATTACGTTATTAAAAACAACATCTATACCTCCTACTCGGCCCTGGCCGGCATCGAACAGGTTTTAACCCATTTGTCCCACCGCATGAGTCATGGCGTACGCCTGCAGGATTCTGTTAAGATCTTCAGAGAACAGGAAGTGATTTTGCAAACTAATTTCGACGTGTTTTTTAAAGAGGCCTACCAGGTGTTTCTAAAATAAGCATCGTGTTATAAAGCTAAAAGCTTCGGTTCGAAACCCACTTCCGGGTTTAAATTAATAGACCTGGTAAAAAAACTGTTAAATAAATTATACCGATCGGTATAATTTGTAAATTTGGCCCTGAAAAATGTCAAAAGCAGAAAAAACCCGCGCCTTCATTATCGAAAGATCGGCGCCGGTATTTAATATTAAAGGTTATTCGGGCACATCGCTCAACGACCTGATGCTTGCAACCGGCTTAACCAAGGGGGCCATATACGGTAACTTTAAAGACAAGGATGAAGTGGCACTGGCGGTTTTTAACTATAGCGTGAGGCGTCTGAATAAAAAACTCGCAGAACACCTTTCAGATAAAACCAACACCATAGAAAAACTGGTGGCTTATACTGAATTTTACAGAACGAACTGGCGGAGAATTTTTGACAAAGGCGGCTGTCCGGTTCAGAATGCCTCGGTAGAAGCCGATGATAACATACTTTTTTTAAAAAAACATGTGCAGGCAAGCATCAAAAGCTGGGCAGCTAACCTCGCTAAAATTATTGAATCCGGAAAAATAAATGGTGAGATACGTAAAGATATTATAGCCCTTGATTATGCCTATGGCATTATTTCAATGGTAGAAGGCGGCATCTTTCTTTCTAAAAGCATGAATAACCCGAGATTTTTGTTTGCGGCATTAGACCGTATCATCACCATTATTCACACAGAAATAAAAAACAATCCGTCAACAGGACACAAGCGGACACATACATGAAAGAAAAAATCGCCTTCGCTATGATCATGGGCATCGTAACAACCGGGATCATTTCATTTACATTGGTTTCCGTTAATGTTGGGTTCGCCGAAAAATTTCTGGCGATATGGCTGCGGTCCTGGGGGCTGGCTTATCTGGTTGTTATCCCTGCCATTCTCATTATTGGTCCGCGGGTACAGGCATTGGTAGACCATTTATTTAAGAATAAAAACACTTCAAAATGAAAGAAACCAACGCGCTTGAACTACTGCGCTCATTCAAGGGAAAAGAATTTACCGCGTCGCCATCGCCATTTATGCTTTGGTTGAAGCCGGTTGTGATAGAGGCCGAATCAGGCAGCCTGAGTTTTAAATACTCTGTCCGTAAGGAATGGACCAATCCGATGGGAATTCTGCATGGCGGAATTACTGCCGCTATTATGGATGATGTAATTGGCGCCACCATGTTCTCGTTGAATGAGCAACATTTTTACACCACACTTAACAATGTGGTAGACTATTTTGCAACGGCCCGCGAAAACGACACGATCATCGCCGATACCAGGATCATCAAAAAAGGAAACCAGGTAGTTAACGCGCAGTGTGAGATCTGGAATGCCGACAAAACAAGATTGATTGCCCGTGGATATTCAAATTTACTGAAAACGAATCTAAAAAAATAATCATGAAAGGTATGAAACGAGTTGTTATTACAGGCCTTGGCGCTATAACACCCTTGGGAAATTCGGTTAATGAATTTTGGGACGGCATAATTGCGGGAAGAAGCGCTGCCGCGCCAATTACCAAATTCGACGCAACTAAGTTCAAAACCCGCTTCGCCTCAGAGGTAAAGAATTTTTCGCCGGAAAATTATTTTGAAAAAAAAGAAGCAAGGAAATATGACCTTTTCACGCAATACGCGGTAGCAGCTTCAGACGAAGCCATAAAGGATGCCGGTCTTGATTTTAAGAACCTGAGTCTCGAAGAACGCGCAATGACCGGCGTGATCTGGGCATCCGGAAACGGCGGTATTGGTACTTTTGAAGAGCAGTTAAAAGAATTTTATTCAGGTGATGGCACGCCCCGTTTCAATCCGTTTTTTATTCCTAAAATGATAGTTGATATTGCCGCAGGGGTTATTTCAATCCGTCATCAGTTACATGGTCCCAATTATTGTACCGTTTCGGCCTGCGCATCATCCAATACAGCAGTGATAGCTGCTTTTGATAGCATCAGGCTGAATAAGGCCAACATTATCATCGCAGGCGGTTCTGAAGCTGCCATTACCCCCTCTTCCATCGGCGGTTTTGGCGCGGCGCAGGCCCTGTCAAAACAAAATGACGATCCAACAAAAGCATCGCGTCCCTTTGATAAAGACAGGGATGGGTTTGTGGCAGGTGAAGGCGCCGGCGCGCTCATACTCGAGGAGCTTGATCACGCGTTGGCCCGTGGCGCCAAAATATATGCCGAAATTGTTGGTGGCGGCATGGCAGCCGACGCATTTCACTTAACCGGCACGGCTCCCGATGGCATAGGTGCCTCCCTGGGAATGTCGAAGGCTATGCATGAGGCGGGTGTTAGCCCCGATCAGATCTCGTACATTAACGCGCACGCCACGTCAACGCATATAGGAGATCTCAGCGAACTGGCAGGCATAAAAAAAGTGTTTGGCGACACACCTGTATATGTTACCGCTACCAAATCTATCACGGGACATCTGCTTGGTGCCGCCGGCGCTATTGAGAGCATTATCTGCGTACTTTCCCTTAAAAATGATCTTATTCCGGCCACGATTAATTTAATGCAACCTGATCCCGAAATTCCACCAGGTATCAACATCGTAGCAAACCAGGCGCTTAAAACAACCGTCAATTTCGCGATGAATAATACTTTTGGTTTCGGTGGCCACACAGCCACTTCCATCTTCAAAAAATACGTGTAATTTTTAAGGCGCGTCATGCGTGGATTTTAGTCCCCAAAGCGGTTTTGGCAACAGGAATCAGTTTTGCATTGTTCAATTGCAAACAAATGGTCTTGTCAAAACAATCAATATTATCCATTATATTTTTTCTATCGATGATTACTGCGAACTCACAAATAAAACCGAGTCACCTCGACCTTCAAAAATACTCAGGCAAATGGTACGTGATTTCCTGCATCCCCACCAGGTTTGATAAAGACTGGAGCCATGTTACCGAATCGTATCACGTAAACAAGAAGGGCAATATTGACATTTTTACCACTTACAGAAAAGAAAAAAAAGCAACAGAAAAATCCGTAGCTTCAAAGGGCTTTCCTATTAAAGAGAGCAATAATCTTAGCTGGAAAGTGCAGTTTGTGTGGCCATTTAAAGCCGATTACCTGGTGGAAGAAATCAACGAAGACTATACCTACGTTGTGGTTGGTCATCCTAAAAAGAAATTCCTGTATATTATGAATCGTACCGGCATGATGGGGAACTTACAACACGAAGAGATAGTTAACCGCGCGATACAAAAGGGATACGACACTTCCAAACTCCGCAAAGTAGATCAGAGTTTATAATATTATTACGAGCCCGGTTTTTGTAATCTTCAAATAAGCATTTTTGTTTTGTAATTTTGGATCAGCATGATACAAGATAAAAAACCAAAGATCCTGGCCATTTCAGGCAGCCTTAAAACAACTTCTTCCAACACCACAATTATTCGCGAGATAAAGACATTTGCCGGTGATTGTGTTTATACTATTTACGAAGAGCTAGAAATGCTCCCTCCCTTTAACCCTGATAAAGAAGCCGGTACAGAAGCCATACAGCGCTTTAAGAAATTATTAAAAGATGCCGACGGCGTTATTATCAGCACGCCTGAATATGCCTTTGGTGTGCCAGGCGCTTTAAAAAATGCCCTTGACTGGACCGTTTCTTCAGGTGAATTGAATGAAAAACCGGTAGTAGCTATCAGCGGTTCTCCTATGTATGAAGGCGGGTCAAAAGCGCTTGCGTCTTTATTGCTCACCCTCTCGGCTTTAGGAACAAAAATGAACGAACATTCATCGCTGAGTATAGCCAATATTTCGAATAAGATCCGTAATGGCAGAATACACGACGAACCCACGCTACAGGCACTTAAAGTTCTTTACGATCATTTAATGCTAATGACAGGCGCCGTTAAAAACCACTGAAGCTATTAGCACAGAAAATAAACAAAAGGAAAATCATACGCTGGAGCCAATTAAATCGACAAATACCTTTTGTGTTTGTATGAACATGAAACAACGCGAATTCGGCAAGGAAATCAGGCTACCTGTACAAGGTCACATGACCCCAGAGATCTTTGATCTTGCCATTTTTATCGCGGGCGATGATCTTCCACTGGTACACTTCGGTCTTGCACGGCTTGCCCCTGAAGCTACCATCCCAGCCCTCGTAAAAATCCCTGGTCTCAAATACTTTCTCGCCCCAGCGGTCATGAATTAAAAGATGGTAATCCACAATGCCCCTGCCTTTTGGAAAGAAAAATTCGTTGTGCCCGTCATCATTCGGGGTAAAGGCATTTGGAACAAAGAGCATAAAGTCTTCTTCTACTATTATAGATTTCACAACGGTATCGGCACATCCCCAAATATTTTTAACGACCAAGCTTACCGGATAGCTGCCGGCCTCACGGAAATAATACTCCGTATTTTCCTCTTCAGATTTGTAGCCATAGTTATTAATAAAAGACCAGCTGTATTTAACAATGTTATTGCCCTGGGAGTTATTTTTAAACAGAACTTCATCAACTGTTTCAACCGGTTGCTGAGGATAAAACAAAAAGTCAGCCCTGGGCGTTTCGTGCGTTACGATCATAAAAGTAGAGGTGTTTGCGCAGCCGTTCTCGTCTCCAAAAGTTCCGCTTACTCTGTATTCGCCGGGTTCATAAAAACAATACCTGAAAGTGGGTGTGTGATAGGTTTGGTTGTTGATTTGCCAAACAGCGCTGGTCACCGGAATACCGTATTTATTATTAAAGCTGTACTCAGAGCAGAAAGGAACACAGTGTTTTTGATTGTCGCTTACCAAAAGCCCCTCCGGCATTGGCAGAACCGTTACCGATGTGGTGGCATAGCCCACACACCCCGAACCATTAAATGCGCTCAGGGTATAAGTGCCACTCAGGCCCATGCTTGAAGCGGTAAAAGTGGTATTCTGCAGGGTGGATACAAAATCAAAAGGTCCATCCCACTTATAATAAAGCCCTCCGCTTGCTTCAAGTCTTACCTCGGTGTTAAAACAAACCGTAGGTGTTACTATGATACTTGGCTGTGGCAGAGCAATCAGCGCCACATTCACACCGGTGGCAGAGGTACAGGTATTAACGCCCGTAATCGTAATAATATAGGTGCCTATGGTGTTGTGGTTTACAACGGGAATGGTAGCATTGGCGTTAGATGAACTGAACCCCGGGCCTGTCCAGCTATAAAGAACTCCGCCATTGGATTTAATAATTGCCGGCTCGCCCGCGCAAACTGTTGCACCCGAAGCCACAACTGTTGGATTTGGATACACAATTACAGGAAAGGTGGTAGCGGTAACACAACTATTAGAACTCGTCACCACCACCGAGTAAGTACCGGAGTGAGATGGTGCCGCGTAAGGAATTGTAAATGTGGGTTGCTGTGCATAAACACCGGCCGGTGTATACCATTCATACGTTGCGCCACCACTGGCAGTGAGTTGCAAAGCCTTGGTTTCACACACCGAATTCGTACCGATCGTTACAATGGGAAGTGGAAGCACCGTTATTGATTTTGTGATGGTGGTAGAACAGATGCCGCCGGTGACCTTAAGGGTGTAGTCGCCGCTGCCCAGCAATCCTATGTTGTTGATCTTGGGATTTTGAAGATTGCTTGTAAAACTATTGGGTCCGGTCCAGAGGTAAGCATTTCCTCCCAAGCCGCTCAGCGACAAGGTCGATCCCTCGCAAATGGAAAGCGGTGCATTGATGGTTGGTGAGGGCACGCCAATAATAACTACACTGGTAGCTGCTGTATTGGAACAGCCCGCCGTGCTTGTAACTGCTACGGAGTACTGACCGGTTAACGAGAAACTCGCAACCGGGATGGTCGGATTTTGAAAACCACTGTTAAATCCGTGTGGACCGCTCCATGAATAAATTGAACCGCCGCCCGATGTGAGATTGACAGGCGAATAAAGACACACTGTAAGATTTATTACAGGAATGATTGGAAGTGGGTTGACCGTGACATTGCTGACTATTCTCGACACACAGTTGTTTGTGCCGGTTGCCGCAAGCGTGTATCCTCCCGCGTTGTTCAGGTACATGATAGGAATAACATGGTTAGGATTACTGGTGAAAAAACCTGAAGGACCGGTCCAGGTATAGGTGACTCCGCCAGTGGCTGAAAATGTTACAGGAAAACCATGACAAACCGGGCTGCTGTTATAAGCAGTAGCGTTTGGCGGTGTTTTTACAAGGATGAACATATTTGTGCTTCCTGTACACGAACCAATTGCACCAAGTAAGGTATAGATACCCCCATCGGCGTAGGTAAGGTTATTGCGAACAGGATAAGGATTAAGCGTTGAAAAAGCATTTGGTCCCGACCATGAATAAGTAGAAGCCCCTGCAGCGGTAAAACTAAGCGGCCCACCGAAACAGATAGGGTCGCTGGTGTGAATGGTTGGCGTAATGATAGATAAGACAGTAATATTGCTGATACCTGTATTGGTGCAGCCTACCGCAGACGTGACCGTGACGGAATATTGGCCGGACATGGACGTGACGGCGTTCGGAATGACGGGACTCTGGATATTGGATGCGAAGCCCAGCGGCCCGCTCCAGTCGTAACTGAACCCACCATTGGCAGTAAGGTTCATATTCTGGTTAAAACAAATGGTCTGGTCACTCACAGCAACCAAGGGAGTAGCCCCAACTGATACAGTTACAACGGTAGTTCCTGTACAGCCAGACGTTATTCCCGTGACTGTGTAATTAGTGGTGGTCATTGGCGCAGCGCCGCCGGTATTGGGTCCGGTTGGAAAGGCCCCAAAGGACCAGAAATAAGAAGCAGCCCCCGAACCATTTAAAGTTGCAGTTTGGGCGGGACAAATTAGGACCGAAGGTACCGTGACCGTAGGATTTGGATTAACCGCCACCGCTACAACATTGGATGAATCGATCGTAAGACACCCGGCAACCAGGGCACGGTAAAACACCGAGGTTGTGAGCGTAGGGGACGTAAAATTATAGCCGTTGCCGTTGGGGACATTGGTCCAGGGTCCATTGGCCGTAGAGCTCGACTGCCATTGGATATTACCATTGTAAAAGGCCAGCCCGACGATCGTGGTACTTCCCGAACAGACCGAGGGGGGATATGCGCTGGCGGGCCCTATGACGGGGGGTATGGGTCCAATATAAACCGTTATGGTTGCAGTCTGGCTCCAGCACGAAAGCTGGCCCCCGGTTACCACAGCTGTATAAGTGGTGGTTACCGTTGGCGATACCACAGGATTTGAACAGGTGATGCAACTTAAACCGGGTCCACTCCAGGTGTAAGTATACGGCTGCAAACCACAGTCAACAAGCACGTTAGCCGTTAAAGTGGTTGATTGTGGCGGACAAATATTAAGGTTGCTTGATGAAAGTGATACCTGAGGTGGATTCAGGAAACCGGGGATAGAGAACGTATAGGTGGGCGTCCAAAGACTCGACGAGGTCATGCCCGAATTCCGTTCGCGGGCCCTGAACTTATAACAACCGGGGCACCAGCCAAGTATACTGAGGGATTGTGTCGGATAGGCCATCGGGGAAACAGTGGCTGCAAACGCCGTTGTAGTAAAGGTCGCATACACAACTCCCAAAAACGGGTTGGCACAGCAGGCATTCTGACAATTCACATAGGTTGTGTTTGTTTGCCAGTTTAAAATAAGTGAATTATTAACTACAGCTTGAGATACGAGTGTAGGAACGTTAAGGGGTGAGCAGGCTTTAGAACCAAAATTTATTCCGAGGAGAACAACAAGAAAAATTTTGTACAGAATTTTCATTTCAGATGTCGGAATAATTATCCTAAAGTTTTACCTAATGTAGTGAAAATTCAGCCTCTATTCCAGCGCCTTTATTCATTTATAAACAGGTTTTACTCATTTTAATGGCCGGTTCACCTGATTTGGTCTTAGAGAGAACAAGAAAACTCCGATTACTGACCGCAATATTCTGGAAAAAACCGTATCGTTGCCGGGGTTTTACAAAAAATGAATTAATTATATTTGAATTATCATTTACTACAATGCGTACTTCATTAACCATCCTAAAAAGAACTTACTGCGTTTATGTTTTTGCGTTGATGCCTGCCATGGTTTTTTCATCGGAAACAAAGACCAGTTTTGCTCAGGGTGGTTTTCTTGAAAATAAAGGGCAGATTTTAAACCAGGACAATAACAACAATGAAAACGTACTCTTTTTATATACCGGCAATGGAGTAAAAGTACAACTGCGCAAAACGGGTTACTCATACGAACTTTTTTCTTTAAACGAGGCGCAGGTGATTAAGAAGAAAAGCGACAGTTTAAATTTTACAATGCAAAACTACAGGGTCGACATTGATTTCATCAATTGTAACCTACACCCTGCAATCACACCCTCAAAAAAAAGCAGCGACCATGTCAATTACTACACCGGTAATTATGAAATAACCAATGTGCACAGTTACGGCAGGGTACTTTATAAAGACATTTATGATTTCATCGACATAGAATTTTTGATCGACGGCAATAGACCCATCCCTTTTAAATACAATATTATTCTTCGTCCCGGCGCAGATTTAAATGATGTAAAATTCATGATCAGCGGCGCTACAGCGCTAAAAATAAACGAAGATGTATTTGAAATCGCTACACCGCTGGGCCTGATCACTGAAAAAATTCCATTTAGCTATTACAAAGACAGTCCGGGAATAAACCGCCCCGTAGATTTTCACCTGGACCAGCAGGTGCTTTCGTTCGCCGCGAATTATGATCCCACACGTTCACTGGTGATAGATCCGAGTTCTAACCTCATATGGTCAACCTATTACGGCGGCACCGCCTATGATTATTGCACCAGCACCGGTGTCGACGGGCAGGACAATGTATACATTGCGGGTCATTCGTTAAGCACCTCCAATATTGCTACGAGTGGGGCCTATCAGTCTGTCCTTAATGGCAACCTCGACGCTTACCTGGCCAAATTCAACGCCAGCGGTGTTCGCCAATGGGCCAGCTATTTCGGGGGAAACAACTTCGAACAGATCTTTTCAATTTTTGTGGAAGCCAATGGAAATGTTTATTTGACCGGTGACACTTTTAGTGCTAACAATATTGCCAGTGCCGGTGCCCATCAAACGGTTTACGGTGGTGGTATCGACGACGCGATACTTGTAAAATTCGGATCCGGCGGCCAGCGATTATGGTCGACGTATTTTGGCGGAACCGAGCACGATATTGCCCAATCGGTTACTGTAGACAATGTTGGCAACGTGATCATCACCGGGCACACACAAAGCCTCAACATGGCTACGCCTGGTGCTTATAGCACGGTATATAATTTAGCCTATGATGTTTTTATCGCGAAGTTCAACTCCAGTGGCTTCTTATACTGGTGCACCTATTACGGCGATTCGGGTGTAGATGAAGCTTATGGGGTTGCTACCGATGCTTCGAACAACGTGTACATTACAGGAATCACAGGCAGCATTGCGGGTATTTCAACGCCTGCAAGCCACCAGCCTAATGCCGGCGGCTTATCAGACGCTTTCATAGCAAAATTCAATTCACTGGGTAATGTGTTGATCTGGGGAACTTATTATGGCGGCTCATCTGATGATCACGGTAATGTGATCAGGATCAAAGGCAACAGCAACGTATATGTGGCCGGAACCACTACCAGCAGCAACAACATTGCCACAGCAAATGCCTACCAGGGAACTACAGGAAGCGCCGACGACGCATTTATTGTGGCCTTTAACACCGCCGGCCTAAGGCAGTGGGGAACTTATTTTGGAGGAGAAGATACCGATTATATCACCGACATGGTGATCGACGCCAACACGAATCTCGTTTTATGCGGCCAAACACTCAGCACAAATTCTATCAGCACCGTTGGCGCGTACCAGCCAAGCTTATCCACGGTAAACAATTACGACGCGTTTTTCGCGAAATTCTCAAATGGTGGCGCACGAAAACTCGCTTCGTATTTTGGCGGTCCATCCAACGAAAGTGCAAAAGGAATTGCCGTTAACAACACCGGAAAGATCTATATCGTTGGAGAAACAACGAGCGGCACTAACATCAGCAGCCTCGCGTCTCACCAACCAACCGCGGGTGGCAGCCAGGATGGTTACCTTGCTAAATTTTGCATGGATATAGAACCCCTCATTAGCCCCCGCAACACCAGTCTCTGCATAGGCAACAATACCCTCACTGCCACTGACGGCTATGCAACTTATTTGTGGAACGA
>JAZKFC010000029.1:21531-39599 GCA_040386615.1 Bacteroidota bacterium | reverse complement strand
GCGGCTGCGGCGGCCGCACCGTCCAACAGTCAGTGGCACAACCAGCAATCCGCTGGTCACCAGCAATACTACGGTGCAGGGCACATACAAATTCACTGTATTTGTAGCCGACGGTTTTGGCTGCAGCGGCACTTCCGACACTGTTTCTATTTTAATTGCCAACTGTTATGTGTCTTTGGCCGAGGGGGAGCCTGATGAAAATTTCGGCCTCTACCCTATCCCAGCCACTGAGTTTATCACTTTAGAACTTGCCAACGCAAAACCTGGAGAACCTGTTGATCTTACAATTTATAACGCCGCCGGGCAACCTGTTTTCGCATCCCGCGTGAACGGCCCTACAACGTCGATCGACGCCCGTCATTTGTCGCCGGGCCTTTATATTCTGCAATTTACAAACGCTGGCCGCCTCTACAGTAAAAAATTCATCAGGCAATGAGGTTCACGGCCTGACGAATCATGCTTACATTGGTACTTCCATGATCAGGAATTCAGCATCGCTTTTTGCCCTGATCGAAATTTTATCGGTGTTCCACAATCCGTAACCATCACGGGCGTTCAACAGTTGACCATTCACTTCAACATCGCCAGCCAGGTTAAAAAAATAAATCCCGTTACCTGCACGTTTTAATGTGTAATCCACACTTCTGTCTTTGTCAAATTTCCCAAGGTGAAACCAGGCATTCTGGTGGATCCATACTCCCCTGCCGTTTTCATTGGGAGAAACCACTTCCTGCAATTGGTTGTGCCGGTCTTCTTCTTTCAGCGTTACCTGGTCGTAGCGGGGGCTCACGTTCTTTTTATCGGGAATGATCCAGATCTGCAGAAACTTTACAGCCTCATCCTTATTCTTGTTGTATTCGCTGTGTTTCACGCCTGTTCCGGCACTCATCACCTGGATATCTCCTTTTTTTATCACAGTGGTATTACCCATGCTGTCTTTATGTTCAAGATCACCTTCAAGTGGGATACTGATAATCTCCATATTATCATGAGGGTGCGCGCCAAAACCCATTCCTCCCGAAACCTGGTCGTCGTTTAAAACCCTCAGGGCGCCAAAGTGCATTCTCTCAGGATTATAATAATTCGCGAAGCTGAAGCTGTGTTTACTTTTTAACCAACCATGATTGGCGTCCCCGCGGGTATCTGCCTTGTGCAAAACTGTATTTTCCATAATTGTTGAATTGATACTGTAAAGGTACGCCGGGTGCCATCAAAATAAAATAATCTAGATTAAGATATCTTTGACTCACAGCATTAAAAAAACACCTGGCCGGTGCCCGCAGCCGAACTATTGCGCAGTATGCATTGGAATAGCGTCCGTACCGCTCTTGAGCAAAATATGGTTAAAAAAGATCATTTCGTTTCGTTTTAAAACAGACGCAATATCATTTACGTGCATGCCGGTATTTAATTTTTCGAAATCGGTACTGTTCAGGTTAAACCGAATACACAAACCGTTAAAATATTGATTGGAAAGGTTAACCGAGGCACCCAGGTTTTCAACATCCTTTGAAAGCAGGATCATGTCACGGACCTTCTTATCCACTTCATCAGGATCTATAAAAACGGTATCGTTCTTTTGCGCGTACTCTTTAATTCGCACAATCCTGTCCCTGATCTCCTTTTCAACATTCTGGTCCATCGCCTGATTTTTATTGCTGTTATCAACGCATGAGAAAAAAAGGAAACCACAAACTACAAAAATAAAAAGGCGTATCATATCAGGTTCTGAATTAATTGTTTGCAAGGTATTATTTTTTTAATTCCATTATTCCGTCCTTTTCAATTTCCAGGGGAGTCTTTTTGCTTCCTACCTTATCGTTCTGAACCATGGCATTTATGACCAGGTGATACTTTACCTTGTCGTTATCTGTAACAATTAAACCAAGTGTTTTAAAAATGCTTTTGAGCTCTACTTTGATGGGAAGCGCCAATGAATAGGTTGTAGCCGGTTTCACTCTGATCTCCTTATTTTCTGTACCAGTGGCGGTCAACAAGTCTTTAACAACAAGTCTGTATCGGATATCTGAAACGTTGAGGCTTATGTTGCTATAGTTGAGCAATTTTACATGCGCCAGGAGATACAGAGTTTTTCCTTCCCTTTTTATAAATTCCATTTTTTCAAATTCAAGTTTGGGAGGATGCGGCACTTCTATTCGCATTTTTTTTGAGTATGGAATGGTTGTTTGACCAAAAACAGTCGCGTAAACTATTCTTACATCAATCCTTATGTCAACGCTGTCACGGTCCTGTACACTTTGTATTTTTTTCATCAGGCGTTTGTAAGGCAGATCCAGGGGTAATTGCAGGGTGTCTTCCTGGCCGGGTTTGAGTTCAATATTCAAATATTGTGCTTTTGCCAGCAAGGTAGCCGAATCGAAATTCACGTAATAGACCAAACTGTCGATATTCAGTTTAAAAAACCCTTTGTTTTGCATCCTCAGATCAACATCAATTTTAGCTGTATCGCCCACAAACTTCACAGAGATATTCTCTACCTGGTCAATTTCAGGAACAATAATATTAAGCGCCTTTTTGGGATTTAAGAAAAAATAGACTCCTCCCGCGATGGCAAGGAGCAATACCAGGAACAATGTAATTTTTATACTCTTTTTCATTATTAATATCAGTTGACCATTAACTTTAACAGCGGCAGGAAAGAAAGGTTTACGACTTCATCAGTCTTTGGTTCTTTATAAACCAAAGAAGCCATCTCAACGATGGCTTCTTTAAACAGATTAATCACGGCGTTTTATTCCTTAAAAATGATTTTCATTTCTACCCTCCGGTTTTTCTGACGACCCGCCGGTGTTGCATTGTCGGCAATAGGCTGGGTTTGCCCAAACCATTCGGTAAGGATCTTATCGGCTTTAGCACCTTTCTTGATGAGATAATTTTTAACTGCGTTGGCACGTTTCTCAGAAAGAACCATGTTTTTATCAGGCGAACCTTCGTTATCGGTATGACCCGACAGTTTTAAAGTCCAGTCGTTTGAGTGTTCTACCAGTAACTTAGCCAAAGCATTTAAAGAAGGGAAAGATTTAGGCTTGATGATATCTTTAGCCGTGGCGAACTCCAGGCTGGCAAAAGCCTTCTCGATAATTTTCTGCTCAGCGGCTTTAAGCGGCGCAGGCGGAGGACAACCCTTAAACTCCAGCACACCCGGAACAGCAGGACAAACGTCGTCCTTGTCTAAAATACCATCTTTATCTGTATCAAGATACGGACAACCTTTGTTTTCTATTGGTCCGGCAACATCAGGACAGTTGTCTTCCTTATCGAGGATGCCGTCTCCATCTTTATCAGGACAGCCTTTATATTCCTTAGGACCAAAAACATCAGGGCAAAGGTCGATCTTATCAGGCGTTCCGTCAGCGTCTTTATCAGGACAACCCATAAATTCAAGTAAACCAGCAACATCAGGACACTCGTCATCCTTGTCGATGACCTTGTCGCCGTCTTTGTCAGGACAACCTTTAAATTCAAGAGTTCCCCTGTCTTCAGGACAAGCGTCTTCAGCATCGGTGATGCCGTCACCGTCTTTATCAGGACAGCCCTGCATTTCTTTGATACCCGGAATATCAGGGCATTTATCTTCGGTGTCAGGAATGTGGTCACCATCTTTATCAGGACAACCTTTGAATTCCCAAACGCCGGGAACATCCTTGCAATTGTCTTTCCTGTCGCTCACTTTATCGCCATCGCGGTCACGTGGCCTGTCGTAAGGAATCGGTATTTTGAGCAGGAAATAAAAACTGGCGCCGTAAACGTCTTTACTTATGTAACTAAAAATGTCATTTGATCCAAGTATCACCGGCCCTAGCCTTACCATAGCGCCCATTAAAGCGTATTCGTCGCGTTTGGCCGCAACGGTGTTATATGAAACAGGGATGGTGACTCCCCACCACTTGTGATCGAATCTTGGCGCAAGACTGATGGTTGTGTAATCATGCACTTTTGATTCTTTGGTTGGAAAAAAATTGGAAACATTGGCGGTAAGGTTTATAAAAAATGGTTTCCAGATGCAGTAATCGATCTGCATATTAATGGCAGTTGGCAGGGCCATCGTAAAGGTTTTTTTATTACTGATGGGATCAAAATGAACACTAACAGTAGAATCAAAACTATGAACGTCGTTCACCTTTTCAAACTCTGTATAATTGAACCTGTCAATGTTCGCGTTAAAGTCATTCGAGATACCCCCTTTTTTGTACCTGATGCCGCCAATGTCATTGATCGCAAAACTGAATTTAAGCTTGTATTTATTCTGGTCTTTGCGCCACAGATCAGTTTTATTATCCATGTCGTATTTGTACTTCTCGTAGTCTGGCCGCCATTCGTAAACACCGCCTATGTCGAAACCAAGACCCGGTGAGGACGTGAATTTGTACTTAATATTGTTCTGATCGGTAAAATCAAGATTGTCGGAATGCCCGTATGCAACGTGTGAATTAAAAAAACTGACCGTGTCCTGGGTATCAACCTGGTACTTAAGATCGTTCACATACAGGTAAACAGCTTCGAGTCCCTGCAATAATTTTAATGAGGCGCCGGCTTTAAAAAAATGCTGGTTGTCGTCTTTTAACACCCGGGCGTAAGTGAAGCCATATTCAGCCCACGACATTTGCTGCACGCTTAAGTTCTTATTTGAAAAACGGGTAAGGAAAATACTCGGGTTAACAAACTCGTCGAAAGCGATATTGGCCAGTGTTTGCGAAAGCCCGTCGATATTTACGTAATTTCTTACGCTCCAGTTCACAGCAATGGCACTCTTTTTATCGAGGGTGATCATAAAAGATGGCAACACCAGGCGTGCGCTGGTATAAGCAGATTTAACCTTACCATTATTGATGGTGATGTAATTGTTTTTGTAATAATCAGGAGAATTTTTGTCGTTATTATTCCATGAGGCAGGCAGTTCAATCGATTTTGGTCTTAAAAGGCTGCCAGAGTATTTCAGGGCTTTGCGCTTTATGCCGAAATAGTTATTGTCTACGTTTAAATTAAGTCCTATGAGCGCGATATCAACTTTCATCCTGTTATCGGCTATGTTGGCGGGATTACTGTAAACACCCACCACCCCGGCATAATTGCTGCTTTGAAGACCCAGGAAATCCTGAGATTTCATTTGAAGCGTAGAGATCAGACACAAACAAAAAAGTAAAATTTTTCTCATATCCAGCTGTTTTAAAGACTATAACAAATATACTTAAATATCAGAATTAACTAATGATTAAACTTAACCGGCAGCTGTTTATAAAACTTTGTCAGAGTTGATAAATTCAAAAGACCAGCTCACCGTTCAGGCCTAGTGAAAATACACTGCGCCTTCTTTAAACTTTTTAATGCTGAAGGAAACATCGTCAAAATAAATAGTTGATTGGCCCGAATTAAAAATATAAAATCCAGCTGAGGACTTCCCGCAGGACTTCCACATGGATAGCACCATATGCATTTTTTTCCAGCCATTGCTGTCTTCATAACAAATGTTAGGGTTGGGAAAATAAAATTCTCCGCACTGGTCACCATTGCCCGAAATTACCAGCACTCCTCCTTCCCCCTTTTGCCAGGCAGTAATATCTACCATGTCTCTTTTGTCAAATTGGGTGAAATTATAGGTGAACGCGAAGGCATTGGCCGGCGTCAATGCAACAGCATGCTTACCGCTGCGGTGTTCAAGAGTGCTTCTGCCTTCGCCACCACCCAGCGATACAGTACTGTTGGTGGTTGTTAGCCGGCCACTGGCATCGGTTTGTTCAGCGTCGCAAAAAAACTGTGTTTCACTGTAATGGTGATCGGCCACATAGCTGTAATAAAGAAAACAGATCGCATAAATATTAACGAATACAACAAAAAGCACTACCGGGAGCTCTGTTCTCAATTTAATTTTAAGAAAGGCACCATTAAACAATAAAAAAAGCAATGGAAAAACGGGAATTAAATAACGGCCCTGTATGTAAAGCAAACCGTGCTGGCCCACAGCGTTCCAGGTGAGATGCTGTGACAGGATCAACAAACCCAGAGTAAGACAGGCGACACCCAGAAAAACGGCTTTTTGAAATATTGTAAATAGTTTTTTTTGTTCGGTGAGCACCATAAAAAGGATGAAAGCATATGCGATCACGCAGATCCACCAGGGCATAAAAAGGTGCAAAAAGGTGCCGAAACCACCTATGTAACTTAAAAGATAAAACGAAGGGTAATCGGTGACCGTTTCAAAAAAAACACTTAAAAGATAGCCCTTGTGTTGAAGTGAATAGGCTTTTTGCACGTAATAATCGGCGTCGGTGGCTAAGGTTGATAGATCGCGGTATAAGGGATTGTAGTTAATGTAAGAAATATAATACTTCATCACCGCGCCGGATGAGAGGTAAGCTGTAAAAAAAGTAATAAAAAAAAGCACAGCCATTGCGGCGAACCTGAATTGCCTGGAACTGAACTTTGCGGCTGGAATGATCAGAATCAAGAGCACAAGACCAACGTATAAGATCTTGGCAGAGGCCAGCATGATACCCAGTAACAAAATTACGAGCAGTTGTTTCATTTGCACCTTGCCGGTGCCAAAAGCCTGTTTCAGGACAAACGCTATTAACAGGAAAGAAAGAATATTGGTCACCGTATCGGCGCTGAAGGAATTGCTGATGTAAATATTCATGGGCAACAGGATCAGCAGGGTGAAAAACCATTTATAAACCGGAAGCATCCTGATAGCAAAAAACATGCACAGCAGCCATACCAAAAAAATCGAAAACCTGCCGCCGTAATAAAGCGTGCCAACCGAAACATCAAACTGGCGTAAAATGAACATCGACAGGGCTTGTGGCAAATAAGAAACAGCCGAATAGTTAGCTGTGTTCGGAAAATCCTGGAATTCCCTTTTGCCCGCGTCTAATTTTACTTTAAAAATTCTGTTCAGATCCTCACGTTTTATGCGGTAATACTCATTTCCCGAAACGGGTTCGAGTATGCTGGCAAATTCTTTAAAACAGTATGGCATGTCGCCGCCAAGCCGCTGGTCTCTTTTAACAGGTGCAAACTTACCCTCCGATACCTGGTAAGCGCGGTAAAAGTGGTTGATTTCGTCGGGACTTTGCAGCGGGGGTGTTACAAGGTTCAGTAACAATTCAAAAAAAACAGCAGTCACCAGAAAAAAATACTCTGCCCGCAGGGTCTTCAAAGATTCCCGGAAATTGTTCTTAAAAACAGGCTTCATATCAATGACAAATTTTATTGCAAATATAAGCGAACAGCGCTACCCGGCTTTATTTCAAAGATTTAAATTTTGTGATCCTGACCTTCAGGTCATCAATGTAAATGTCTGTTTTACCGGGATTCCAAACATAGATCTCTATTTTAAGACTGTCGCAGTCGGGCTTAACCTGATAAGCGTTTTTGATCCGTTGCCACCCAGCATCATCCTGGTAACTATTGTAAGTGCCGGCAAAATAAAATTCGCCGCAGTTTTTTTGAGAACCCGCTATCACCAGCAACGCGCCCGTGCCTTTTTCCCAGGCTTCAATTTCAATGAGGTCGCCTGGTTTTACATCGCCGAACCTGTATGTAAAACAAAAGGGTGAGGCCGGTGAAATGAGGGCCGAATGTAAACCGCTTCTGTGCATTGCATTCCTGATACAATTGCCATTGTTTAAAAACACATGCGGATCGCTGGTTTTAAAAGCGCCGTATTTATCAACTTCTTCGGCGTTGCAATAAAACTCACGTTTATCAGCCGCTTGTCCAATAAAAAAACGCTGGTAAATAAGAGCGCAGGCGTAAAAATTCAAAAACAGGACAAACATTACCGTTACGCCGGCCAGATTATATTTTATGGCGGGGATCCTATTTTCAAGAACCATAAACAACAGTGGAAATAAAGGGATCAGGTAACGACCCTGCACCAGGTCAACGATGCCTTCACCCACGCAATCCCAGATCAAATGCTGCGATAAAAGTAACAACACGTAAGCCACTAGTGCTGCGCCGATCAATACCAGCTTTTGAAGTTTTGTAAACGAAAATTCATTTTTTTCGGTGAGGGCCGCAACAAAAATGAACGCATACGATAGGATGTAAATCCACATAGGCATCCCAATATCGCCATTTCCAAAAACACCAATGTAACCCGACAGGTAGGTTCGGGGATGAGAAAAAAGACTATTAAAGATCACTTTAAAAAAGTAAAAACCATGATGGAGGATATAGTCTTTTTGAGCATAATAATCACCGCAGGGCGAAAGACTCGCAACATCTTTAAAAGCAGGATTGTAATCTTTTATAGGAATATAAAACTGCATGATAGTGCCCGACCAGGCAACCACCAGGCTTAACGAGAAAACAAAAATCACTGCCAGAACCGAGAACCGGTGAAGTCTGCTGCTGAATTTACCGCGCGGGATAAGCAGCAACATGATGATAATGCCAATGTAAACCACCTTTGCGAGAACCAGCAGGCCCACTATTATCAACAGTAAAAGAATATCATGAAACCTTATCTTTTCAGAAACAAAAACATGTTTGAGAACAATGCTCATAAATAAAAAGGAAAGGATGTTTGTTACTGTATCGGCACTGAAAGAGTTGGTAATATAAGGATGCATGGGAAGCAGGATCAGCAGCGTAATCAACCATTTGAAAACCGGCACTGTTCTGATCACAAAAAACATACAAAGCAGCCAGACTAAAAAAGTGAATAAACGCGTGCCATAATAAAGTACCCCTACTCTGCTGCTGAGTTTTTTCAGAACGAAAAGACTGAGGGCCTGCGGCAGATAAGAAACCGGAGAATAATAAGAGGTATTGGCAAAATCCTGGAACTGCCTTTCGTTTTCGTGCAGCCTTATTTTACCGGAGTTCATGATTTCCCTGTGATCGAGGGTGTATTCCATGTTATAGGCCGAATTCCTGTGCTGGTTCGAAAAATCTATCAGTCCGCGCGGGATGTTTCCGCCAAGGCGCTGGTCGGTTTTTTCGGGAAGCCAGTGGCCTTCAGCGATCTGGTAGGCCCTGTAAAAGTGACTGAATTCATCGGGGGCCTGAAGGGGCGGGGTGACCACATTAAGGAGTAATTGAAAGAAAACAGCGACCACTATAAAAAAGGAAGATGGGTTTAAATGTTTAAAGTATTTAAGCATAAAAAAAATCTGTTCCCGGCCAGACCCGCCCTTAATAAATGACCCTTTTATATTAAAATCAATAATAGTATTTTTTATTTAATTAGGGCCACATTCACAAAAATTAAACCCGGAATAACTAATCAATTTCTTACCTTTACCCTCTTAAAATTAATATGTTAGATAAGTTAGAAGAAATAAAAAGACGCTATGAAGACGTGGAGGCCAAATTGTCGGACCCCAAAGTTATTGCCGATATGCGCCTGTTTAAAAAACTGAATATTGAATACAAGGAACTTGGAGAAATTGTAACCCACATTAACGAATATAAAAAAGTGCTGGCCAACATCGACGGCGCAAAGGATGTGCTGGCAACTGAAAAAGACAAGGATTTTTTAGAGATGGCTAAAGCCGAACTCGATGAGAACAAGGCCAGGGAAATTGCGCTTACCGAAGAGATCAGGATGTTATTGATCCCCAAAGATCCAGAGGATGTTAAAAACTGCGTGCTGGAGTTACGTGGCGGAACCGGTGGTGACGAAGCGGCGATATTCGCGGGAAATCTTTTTGAAATGTACAGCCGGTTTTGCGAAAAAAAAGGCTACCAGCTCGAGGTAGTTGATACAAGTCCTGGTACCATGGGCGGCTTTAAAGAGATTGTATTTAATGTGAAGGGTAATGGCGCTTACGGCACCATGAAGTTTGAAAGTGGTGTTCACCGTGTTCAGCGGGTGCCCGCAACCGAAGCCCAGGGCCGTGTGCATACATCGGCCGCCTCTCTGGTGGTTTTACCGGAAGCCGAGGAACTGGACGTTGATCTTAAAGAGTCTGACATTGACATGGCAACTGCGAGAAGTGGCGGTGCAGGCGGACAGAATGTAAACAAAGTTGAAAGTAAGGTGATCTTAACCCACAAGCCTACTGGCCTGGTGGTTACCTGCCAAACCGAAAGAAATCAGCTCGGAAACAGGGAAAAAGCCATGCAGATGCTGCGTTCAAAATTGTATGACATAGAATACCAAAAGCGCCTCGAAGACGTAACCAAAAGACGTAAAACAATGGTAAGCACAGGCGACCGCAGTGCCAAGATCCGCACATATAACTATCCTCAGAACCGAATCACCGATCACCGCATCAATGTAACCCTGTATGATCTCACCAATTTTATGAACGGCGACATTCAGGAAATGATCGATAAGCTGCAGTTTGCAGAGAACGCTGAACGTTTGAAGGAAGGCGGACTATAATCACCCGGGAGTAAACAAAAAAATGAACAGGTCAACTTGAACCAAAAATTAAATATCAGGAATTAAAATGACATCAGAAGGAGAAAACCGGATAAGAGACGCGTTTGCGAATAAAGACTGGAATGACATTAAAGCCCAGAATAGCTGGCAGATCTTTAAAATAATGAGTGAGTTCGTAGAGGGTTTCGAAAAAATGAGCCGTATCGGACCTTGCGTTTCTATTTTTGGCAGCGCACGCACCAAGCCCGAAAACAAATACTACCAGCTGGCGGAAGAGATCGCCTTTAAACTTGTAAAAGAAGGTTACGGGATTATCACCGGGGGCGGACCGGGTATTATGGAAGCCGCGAATAAAGGAGCCCGCAGGGGCGAAGGAAAATCTGTTGGTCTGAACATCGTGTTGCCTTTTGAACAAACAAACAACGACTATATCGACACCGATAAGTCAATCAACTTTGATTACTTCTTTGTGCGCAAAACCATTTTCCTGAAATACTCGCAGGGATTTATAGGCATGCCGGGAGGTTTTGGCACCATGGACGAACTGTTTGAATCACTTACACTTGTACAAACGAATAAGATCGCCCAGTTTCCTGTAGTATTGGTTGGTAGCGAATACTGGAGCGGTATGATCAACTGGATGAAAAGTACTATGCTCGACCAGGAGCATAACATCAACGCCATTGACCTCGACCTGTTTAAAATAGTTGATACTGCCGATGACGCGGCAAAACACATTGTTGATTTCTACAGCAAATACCTGTTAAAACCCAATTTCTAAATTGAGCAAATGGCTTTTTAAAATATTTGTCATTCCCCTGCTCTACTTTATTTCAGTATTACCTTTCTGGTTGCTTTATGGCTTAAGTAATTTCTTTTATGTGCTGGTGTACCATATGATTGGCTACCGCAAAAAAGTGGTAACTGATAATCTGAAGAAGTCTTTTCCTGAAAAATCTGATACAGAAATAAATAAAATAACAAAAGCCTTTTACCTGCACTTTTGCGACGTTATTGTTGAAACAATAAAATTGCTCACCATCTCAAAAAACACTTTTAAAAAGCGTTGCGTGATCGACGAAAAATCTATCGCCACCTTTGAGTATTTTTTCAATAAAAACCAGACTATAGTTGGCGTTATGGGCCACTGTGGCAACTGGGAATGGGGCGCAATTGCCCACCAGGTTTATTTCACGCGCATGATCACTGGTGTTTATCACCCGCTCTCAAATAAAAACTTCGATACTTTTATGCTGAACCTCCGGAGCAGGTTTGGTGGCGACATTGTTGCAATGAGCCAGCTGTACAAAAGGCTTATTACTTTAAAGCACCAGAACATTTCAACCACCATCGGGCTGATTGCCGATCAAACGCCGCCACCTGAAAGTGCTTACTGGACAAAATTCTTAAACCAGGACACACCTGTGTTTAATGGCACAGAGAAACTTGCTAAAAAATTTAATTACCCGGTTGTTTATCTGAATATTAAAAAAGCCAAACGGGGATATTACCATCTCAGCACAACAGTCATTACTGAAAATCCTAAAGAAAACGCCGATGGTGAGATCTCTGAAATGCATACCCGGCACCTTGAAAAAAACATACAGGAGCAGCCTTACATCTGGCTCTGGAGTCACAGGCGCTGGAAACACAAAAAACCAGAGCTGCCCGGATAAATTTCTCCCACAAATCGCGCGGATTGACGCAGCTTGTAGTTAAATTTAATCAGCGGAGATCTGTGTGATCTGCGGGCTTTGTTTTCTCCCCCAAATCACGCGGATTATTAAGCCATTTTATCTGCGGACATCTGCGAGATCTGCGGGCTTCCTTCTTAGCTGGTCGCTTTTTTTCTTTCGTAAATATAGATCTGGTTTTGCGAATTAGGCTTAAAGTTCACCAATTGCTCTTTCCAGGCATAGGTACTGGCGAAACCGTCTTTCATCTCCACACAACCCACCAGGTCGTAACCCTCGGTGATGTATTTATTGGCCCACTCAAACACATAACGGTCGGCATCGGGCTGAACAAGTAAAGAAATTGGATGGTTAAAGAAAACCAGATATCGCGGTTTAGCTGCTTCAACGTCCTTCACAAATTCGCGCTGCCCGTCTTTTGCCTGATCGGTATTGGTAACCAGACCGGTAAAATAAGCGAACCTCGACGGGCATCTTTTTTTGGTGTAAAAATAAATCTGAGGCTCAGAACCAATCAAAACAATTTTGTCTTCAGGCTTTGAGTTGGCATTGATAAAATTACCAATTTCCATAGCCTCAGGAAACGGGTTGCTGCCATATACCTGGCGAAGTATCATATCATAATTCGGGTGAAAATAATACGACTTTTGGGTCATCACGTGATTGATGGTAACCATAGCGAAGATAACCAGGTATACATAACGCAGGTTGAATTTCCCGGTCTTGATGCTTCTTTCAAGCAAAGATATGATGCCGAAAAAAGTAAGTCCCGCTGCTATCGAAAGGCCCGGAAGCATCTGGATCCAATAATGTCCGTAAAAAAAGTATCCGGGAACTATTGTCAAAAACGAAGCCACCATTAACGTGATGCCAAAAAACACCATTTTCAGATCAATAGATCTCACCAAAAATACGCCGGCCGCAAGTATGGCGTGCACCCAGAAGAATTTATAATTTAAAACAATTGAATCCCTGGTATATTTAAAATACTTAATGCCTTCTTCATAAGGCATACCTGAAATATACTTCCGGGGCGCCTCAACTGCGCAATAAATCATGTCCTTAAAAGCCCCCTGCGAGTAGATCACCAGGAATATGGTACCTATCACCACCGCGCCACCTATGGTATATGAAAAACCGTTTACAAGCAGGTCTTTTATTTTGAGTGGACGGGTAAACAAAAAATCAATGATGATCACCACCCCACCCCAAAGGCAAAGGAAGATGGCGCTTGTTTTCACCATAATGGCGCAGCCCAGGGCCAGCCCCATCATAAAATACCAATACCATTTTTTTGTCTTTCTGGCAACGCTGTATACCAGGATAGAAAAACTGATGAATAATGCAACGATGTGCTCTGCCTGTACGGTAAAACCACTGAGATTAGGGGTTAACGAAACAACTGCAAATGTAGTAGCAGAGATGAGGCCGGCGATGGGTGAAAATAAATTTCTCGCCGCGAAATAAATAATGATGATGGTAAGCATGTTCAGGTACATGAAACCCGTATGCATCCCTTTTACGGTATCTCCAAAAAGTGACACCATTAACCCATAAAAATAAAACAAGCCTGGGAATTTTACCTCGAAAAAGTCTTTGTAAGGAATTTTGCCGTCTATTATCAGTGTGCCGATGTAGCTGTAAAAGCCTTCATCCCTTTCAAAAGGCATTAACAAAAAATTTGACCGGATCGAATAAACAACCATCAGGAGAATGACCAGAAGCGCGGAACTTACCTGTTCCTCCCTGCTGATCTGAAATTTTTTTCCGAAAATGGTAAAACCAATAACGTTGCCCGGCTGTGCAGCAACCTTCTTTTTATCAGCAGTTTGTGTTTTAGACATGCGTGTAGTTAAATTATTTAAGTTCTTTTATGTAAGAATAAGTTTTGGCGATGCCATCCTCTATCGGCGAAAATTTAAAATCAGGATGCGCTTTCAGTATCCTCGAATTGTCGAGGAACACTGCGGAGTTGTCGCTCTGCCTGAGATCAGAGTAAACAACCCTGAAGTCTTCAGACACAACAGTCTTGATGATCTTCACCAGGTCGTTGATGCTAACCGTATTATTGGATGACACGTTATAGGTTTCAGACGATGTAAGGTCGTTTAAAGAACGGCTGAGCAGTTCAGCTACATCCTTTACATAAATGTAATTCCTCACTGTATTGCCGTCACCGAAAATTTTCACTTCCTTATCCCTGATGATCTTTTCTAAAAATGTGTTCACGATACCCAGTCCTTTGGTCGTGTTCTGCCCTTCACCATAAACATTGGAAACCCTGAAAATATCACACTGTATGCCGTATTTGACTTTGTAATACCGCAGATAGTTTTCCATTGTGAGCTTAGTAATGCCGTATGGCGAAAAAGGATTTTTATTGGCGTCTTCAGTCACCAGGTTGGTAGTAGTGCCATAAATTGTTCCTGCGCTGGATACAAAAACGACCTTCCTGACGCCGGTCGTAGCAGCCACCTGCAGAAAATTAATAAACGGGATCAGGTTCTTTTCAATCTCAAGCGAAGGATTTTCCCAGCTTGTCGCGGGAATGGTTTCAGAGGCCAGGTAATAGACTATCTCTATCCCGGCGAAGTTTTTTTCGAGTTCAGTCTTGTTAAAAAAATCGATGCGCTGATACGGCAGAGCCTTTTTAAACGCACTTGTTTCACTTTTACCAAAAAGAGAAAGTGCAAGGTCCTTCTCTTTCATCAACCGCTCTGTTAAATGTCTTCCGATAAAACCATTAGATCCTATAATTGCTACTTTTCGCATATTATATATTAATGGTTGTTTCGATTACCACGTAAGGTCGCTGGCGAACTTCGTCGTAGATTCTTACAATATATTCACCGATTATGCCAAGGCAAATAAGTGTGAGTGAGCCGAAGAAGGAAATAAAAATAGTCAGCGTAGCAAAACCTTTCACCTCCAGGCCATGCATGAAGTATGCATAGACCATTTTTCCCGAATAAATCAAAGCGAAGCTAAGTCCAAGCAAACCTAAAATGGTAATCAACCTGATAGGCGCGTTTGAAAAAGAGAAGATGCCATCCATGGCAATCTTTAACAATTTTTTAAGAGAATATCCCGATTGTCCGTCGAGGCGCGCGGCACGTTCATAATCTACGCCTATCTGCCTGAAACCCACCCAGGCCCTGATGCCCCTCAAAAAAGGACTTTGTTCCTGCAGCTTCAACATGTTGTCGACTACGCGTTTTTTCATTACACAGAAGTCGCCACTGTCGATGGGGATATAAATATCGCTCATGCTCTTTAAAATGCGGTAGAATGCGCTGTAGCAGATGCGTTTAATAATAGATTCTTTTCTTTTTTTACGAATGCCATAAGCCACGTCGTAACCTTTGTCGAGGTATTCAAAAAAAACAGGGAGCAATGATGGCGGATCCTGCAGATCGTCGTCAATAATGGCGACATAATCTCCGGTGCAATGACTCAAAGCAGTTTTTACAGCGATCTGGTGCCCGAAATTTTTTGAAAGTTTTATGCCCTTGATGTAAGGGTAAATTTTAGATAACTCCACAATTTTCTGGTAACTGTTATCCTTGCTGCCGTCATCAACAAGTATCAGTTCAAGGTCCCAGTTAAACTTCTCACGTTGCTCTTCAACAGCCTGCAACAGTTTGTCCATAAACGACGCGGAGTTGTAGACAGGAACCAGTATCGAGATTTTTTTACCCATTAAATTAAGAAGCTAAATATAGTTTATTATTCTTTATATACATTCGAATAAGTAAAAAAAAAAGTCTAAATTCGTGATTTTATAGCATCTGATATTTTAAATGAAGGTAGTTTTATTAGCCGGTGGTTTGGGCACTCGCATTTCAGAAGAAACGATCATTAAGCCAAAACCCATGATTGAAATTGGTGGCAAACCAATCATCTGGCACATCATGAAAATATACTCCCATTATGGGTTTAAGGAATTTGTTGTTTGTTTAGGCTACAAGGGCAATTTGCTTAAAGAATACTTCATCAATTATTTTCTTTACAACTCCGATATTACCGTTGAACTCGAAAAAAATGTGATCGACGTTCACTTCACCAATTCAGAATCTTTTAAAGTAACCCTGGTAGATACTGGTCTTGATACCAACACCGCAGGAAGAATTAAAAAAATTAGAAAACATGTAGAGGGTGAAACCTTCATGCTCACATATGGCGATGGGGTAACCGATCTGGATATTGGCAAGCTTGTTGATTTTCATAAGAACAGCGGGAAACTGGCCACGCTTACAGCCATTCAGCTGCCCGGTCGTTTTGGTAACATCGAAATGAGCGACAAAGGCCTCATCAACAAATTCCAGGAAAAGCCCGAGGGCGACGGCGTTTGGATCAACGGTGGTTTTTTTGTGTTGGAACCAAAAATATTCGACTACCTCGAAGGCGATATGGAACAAGAGCAGTGGGAACGGAAACCACTGGCAGCCATTGCCAACGATAACCAACTGATGGCCTTTAAACACAAAGGTTTCTGGAAATGCATGGATGCCATGCGCGATAAAATTGAGCTGGAAGAACTTTGGGAATCAAACAGGGCACCATGGAAAATCTGGTAAATCTTAATCAGCTCAGCGCTTATTACAAAGGAAAAAAAGTTTTCGTTACAGGGCATACAGGTTTTAAAGGCGCCTGGCTGGTTTCATGGCTCAATGTGCTTGGGGCCGAAGTAAAAGGTTATTCTCTTGCGCCTGAGTACGAGAATGGTTTATATCAGACCCTTCTTCCAAAAAAAATTGTTAATTCGGTTATCGCCGATATCAGGAACAGGGAATTGATGATCAGTGAGATCACTGATTTTAAACCCGATTTTGTTTTTCACCTGGCGGCGCAAGCCCTGGTAAGACGCTCGTACAAAATTCCCTCCGAAACGTTTGATGTTAATGTAACCGGTACGGCCAACGTGCTCGAAGCAGTTTCCAAACTCCAGAATAAATGCACGGTAGTGGCCATCACCACCGACAAAGTATACCACAACAAAGAACAGGATATTTTATACAACGAAGACGACAGACTGGGTGGTTATGATCCATACAGCGCAAGTAAGGCCTGTGCCGAACTGGTCATCAGCTCTTTCAGGGATTCTTTTTTTAATCCGGCTGTTTACACGGCACATAACAAAGCCGTTGCAAGCGCGAGGGCCGGCAATGTGATAGGCGGTGGTGACTGGAGCGAAGACCGGATCATTCCCGATATTGTACGCGCGCTTCAGACCAACCGGGAAATTGAAGTACGCAATCCAGTATCGGTAAGACCGTGGCAACACGTACTTGAGCCTGTTGGCGGCTACCTGCTTTTGGGTGGTCTGTTAAACAACGATCCCGCTAAATATTCAAAGGCTTATAATTTTGGGCCCCTCCCTGGCGATCATCTCACGGTGAAGGAACTGGCTGAATCTGCTGTAAAAACATGGGGTTCAGGTGCGTGGAAAGACGCCTCGCTCCCAGGTCAGCAGCACGAGGCCACACTACTCAAACTCGATATTTCACGTGCCATGCATGAGCTTAACTGGCATCCGCGCCTGTCGGCAAATACCGCCATCGAATGGACCATTGACTGGTACCGTCAGCCCGCTGATCAACAGGCCGATTTTACGTTTAAACAGATAAACGATTTTTTAAGAAAATGAAATTTACCCCGCAGTCTTTGTCTGGTGTTTACCTCGTTGAGCTGCATCTTTTAAAAGATGACAGGGGTGGTTTTGCACGTACCTATTGCAAGCGTGAATTTGAACAGATAGGTCATAAAAAGGAATTTGTGCAGTTGAACCAATCCTGGAATACTAAAAAAGGCACCATCAGGGGTATGCATTACCAGGTGCCGCCATTTTCTGAAATTAAACTGATCCGCTGCGTTAAAGGAGCAGTGCTTGATGTGGTGGTGGATATCCGAAAGAACTCTCCTACTTTTTTGCAACACCTGGCTGTTGAACTATCGGAAGACAATAAAACAATGATCTATCTTCCCGAAGGCTTCGCACACGGTTTTCAAACCCTTAC
>JAZKFC010000029.1:18851-21521 GCA_040386615.1 Bacteroidota bacterium | reverse complement strand
ACTGAGTATTTTACACCGGAGGCTGATGCGGGGCTCAACTACAACGACCCCCTGCTCAAGATCAACTGGCCCCTGCCCGTTTCGGTCATCTCTGAAAAAGATAAAACAAATAAATACATCGATCCCACTTTTAAAGGAATATAATCAATAAATTACACGTTATGGAATGTCGCTTTTGCAAAACTACTGTCAACAAACAATTTGCTGATCTCATTAACAGCCCTGCCTCCAACTCTTACCTCAGGGCCGCGCAATTAAACGAACCCGAGGTTTTCTTTCCATTAAAAGTAATGGTTTGCGAAAAATGTTTTTTGGTACAGGTAGATGAATACAAAAAGTCGGCCGATATTTTTAATAACGATTACGCCTATTTCTCTTCGTTTTCGACCAGCTGGCTGGCCCATTGCAAAAAGTACACTGATATGATGACCGGGCGTTTCGGTTTTGGCGCCAACTCTTTGGTTGCTGAAATAGCCTCCAACGACGGGTACCTGTTACAGTATTTCAAAGAAAAAAATGTACCTGTGCTCGGTATTGAACCAACGGCCAATACCGCGGCCGTGGCCATAGAAAAGGGCATCCCTACCGTTGTTGATTTTTTTGGTGTAAAGCTGGCCACAAAACTGGCGGGTGAAGGCAAACAAGCCGACCTTCTTTTAGGAAACAATGTGTTGGCCCACGTGCCCGATATCAATGATTTTGTGGGAGGAATGAAAGTGATGCTCAAAGCCAATGGTGTAATCACCATGGAATTCCCTCATTTATACCAACTCGTGCTTAACAACCAGTTCGATACCATTTACCACGAACATTTTTCTTATTTGTCATTCAGTACCGTTAGCAGGATCTTTGACGCCCAGGGACTTGTGATGTTTGATGTGGAGGAAATTCCAACCCACGGCGGCTCTCTGCGCATTTTCGCGAAACACAATAACGACAATTCCAACCCGGTGTCTGAACGCGTTGCAGCCCTTCTTAAAAAGGAAAAGGATGCCGGCATGCTGTCGATTGACTATTACAGCAATTTCCAGGACAAGATTGAAACCATTAAAATGAACCTGCTTGAATTTCTTTTACAGCAGAAAAAGGCCGGAAAAACAGTGGCGGCATATGGTGCGGCGGCAAAAGGTAATACATTGCTTAATTATTGCGGGGTGAAAAAAGACCTGGTGAGTTTTGTAGTGGATGCCAACCCACATAAACAAAATAAATTTATGCCTGCCAGTCATATCCCTATATGCAACGAAGATATGATCAGGGAAACCAAACCCGACTTTATTTTGATTTTACCATGGAATATTAAGGAGGAGATAACGAAACAATTAAGTTATGTTAACAACTGGGGCTGTAAGTTTGTAGTGCCAGTGCCCAAATTGGAGGTGTTATAAAAATTTTGCATTATATTTGATTGTTATTTTTTACCTTCATTTCAGGAACCTAAATACCGAACCATGGACACACCCACACTCAATACGCCGCGTAAAAAAATTTATATCAATAAGCCCTCCATCACCGAAAAAGAGATCAGTTATGTGAACGACGCGATCACCAATGGCTGGGGGGAAAAGTGTTACGACTACATCTTTAAGTTCGAAAAGTTATTTGCCGAACACATAGGAACACCTCACGCAATCGCTACTTCTTCCTGCACCGGGGCCATTCACCTGGCTTTAATGGCCATGGGTGTTAAAGCAGGCGACGAGGTCATAGTTCCCGAAATTACCTGGATAGCATCGGCTGAGCCGGTTTTATACATTGGCGCCAAACCGGTGTTTGTAGACGTGTCGCCCGAGAGCTGGTGTATTGACCCTGCCGCTATTGAAAAAGCCATTACGCCCAAAACAAAAGCGATTATTGCCGTACACGTGTATGGCAACGTATGCGACATGGATCGCATTATGGCCATTGCGAAAAAACACAATCTTAAAGTATTGGAGGATGCAGCCGAAGGACTTGGCTCTGAATACAAAGGTAAAAAAGTGGGCAGTATTGGCGATGCAGGCGTGTTTTCTTTTCATGGCACCAAAACCATGTCAACCGGTGAAGGTGGCATGTTAACCACCAATAGCGCCGAACTCAATGAACAGGCCAGGATCCTTAACGACCATGGCCGCAATGCCAAAGATCCTGAAAACAAAATGTTCTGGATGAGGAACTACGGTTATAAATACAAGATGTCGAACATGCAGGCTGCCATGGGCTGCGCTCAGGTTGAGCGGATCGAAGAGCTCATTGCAAGGAAAAGAGAGATCTTTGACCTTTATAAAAAACTCTTAAAAGATGTGCCCTGCATACTGAACCCTGAACCGGCCAATACCCAAAATGGTTACTGGTTACCAACGGTTGTGTTTGACAAAAAACTGAATTTCGACCGTGAAGGTCTTTTCCTTGAGCATAAAAAATTAAACATAGATACCAGGCCGTTCTTCTTTCCACTATCGGCCCTGCCAATGTTCGAAAGCCAGGAACAAAACAAAACCGCACACGACATCTATACAAGAGGCATTAACCTGCCAAGCTACCATGACCTAACCAATGATGAAATTAGCCTGATCGTAAATTCAACGATCGATTACATTAACCGAAAAAAATAACCGAAGATTTATGGTCACAGACGCGCAAATTAAATACCTGAAAGAGAACGGCTACCTGCTTCTTGAAAAATTTTAC
>JAZKFC010000029.1:1641-18841 GCA_040386615.1 Bacteroidota bacterium | reverse complement strand
AGATCATGTCTCTGCTGATCACTAAATACAAATTGCCTGTTTCTTCAAAACCCTTTTCGCCCGATAATTTTGAACATGGTTATAAGGAACTGATCCAGCTCGATCGCAAACTGGGAGGCGAAGTGTATGACGCGGTTAAGCAAATACCCGCGTTTATGCGTCTTGTGACCAATAAAAAAAATGAAGACCTGTTTAACGCCTTGCGCGGCACCGCTAACTCCGGTATTTCGGCAGCCGGTTACGGCATTCGCATCGACAATCCCAACGAAGAAAAATACCGCTCACTGTGGCATTATGAATACAGGGACCAGTTCCGCAGTACAGACGGCCTGGTGTTTTGGAGCCCATTGGTACCGGTAACAGCCGACATGGGCCCCGTGCAAATGTGTCCTAAATCACACCTCGGTGGCTTACGCCGGTCGTTCCTGAATGATATTGAAAATCCTGATAAAACAGGCGCTTATGCCCTGCGGCTGGAGAACGAAGCGGAACTCATAAAGGAATATGGTGTGGTGCAGCCCCTCAGCCAGCCTGGCGACCTCATGCTCATGGACTTCCTGACCCTGCATTCTTCCGGGAAAAATGTATCCAACCGTTCGCGCTGGAGCATGCAGTTCAGGTATTTTAATTTTGATCATCCCAGCGGCATCAACATAGGCTGGAGAGGCGTATCCAACAACCTCAAACTTGAAGAAGTACACCCCGAACTGGTTGTAAAGCGCTAATAATAAAGTATTATGATAAAAAGCACATTAACCGGAAAAACTCTTTCCACACCCATCTACAAATCGGTCAACGATAAATCCATTACCTCGCTCAGCCGTGTTAACAACACTCCGGCAATTGTTTATTTTGAGGATGAGATTGCGCACCTGCAAACGCAGGAGCCTGAGAGCGTTGAACAGTATTACGACGAACAATACGATCTTTACAACCAAAGTGAGGAAGAAGATATACTTTATAAAACCGAAGGCGACAAAAAAATATACCGCCAACAACACCAGATAGAGACGCTGCTTGGCAAAACAGATATGAAGCCCGGCACCAAAATACTGGATTACGGCTGCGCTAAAGGTACAGTAATGAAAAGGCTGCTCGAGCGCAGAAGCGATATCACCGCGCATCTTTTCGACGTGAGTAAGATGTATGAGCATTTGTGGCAGCGCATTGTTGGTACAGAACAGTACGCTTCGTATCAAACCAGGAAGGAATGGGAAGGACAAATGGACATTGTTACCTCTTTTTTTGCTTTTGAGCACATGACCGATCCTGTAAAGGAACTGAGAGCCATCAGGAAATTGCTTAATGATAATGGACTTGTATATCTTATTGTGCCAAACGTTTTCGATAACATTGCCGATTTTATAGTAAGTGATCATACCCATCATTATAGCCAGGTTTCATTGAGGTACATACTTTTAAAGGCTGGTTTTGAAGTAAAAGAGATCGATCCTTCGTCTCATTTCGGCGCCTATATCGCCATTGGTAAAAAATCGGGATCCGAAACACTCGAAATGAAAGCAGACCCAAAGGAATTGTCTGCAATTAAAGAAGATTGCCTCCAGATAGCGGCCTACTGGAACGGCCTGCAGGACAGGATCACAGCATTTGAAAGCGCAGCCGGCAATGGCAGGGCAGCGATATACGGGGCCGGGGTTTACGGCAACTTTATAGCTACCAGCCTTAAAAATCTACCGCAGGTAGACTGTTTTATCGATCAGAATGATCTGTTGCGCAACGAAAAAATACTCGGCAAACCCGTGTATGCGCCTAAAGATCTGCCAGCGGATATTACACACGTTTACATTGGACTTAATCCCAAGATCGCCAAAAAAGTGATTGGGGAAATTGACGCATGGAAAGACAAAAATTTAAAATTTCTGTTTCTCTGAGTTTCTTGCCCTTTATTGGCAAACCTTTTCACCCTACCCTTTGTAATAATTAAAAAGCAAATACTCCGGAAAAAAAAATAAATTTGTATAGTGTTATTGCGTTTTGACATAATAAGGGATAATGAGGCTGACCTGGAGCGCCTTTTTGAGATGAAATCACAAAACAGCGATGTTTATTGGTCGGGTTATACCACTGCCCCCGATAAAAAAAAGTTTGCCGAATGGTACAATGAACAGCTAAAACGCAGCGACCGCAAAATCTGGCTGGTGCGTGAAATGCAGAACAGTGAAATCACGGTCGGCTACCTCTATCTCACTTTCGAAAACCAGAGTGTATACCTCAGTCATGGTGTAAAGGAAGAGTACGCGGGCAAAAGTATAGGCTCGGCCATCATCAACTACGCCACCAATATCTGTCTTACGTTTTACCCCGAATATAACATTGAGTCGTGGATCATAGAACCCAATGTGGCGTCGGTAAATACCTTTTTAAAGAACAGTTTCCGCAAAACCGAACTGGTGAAAGAAACTTTTTACGCGTCCTTTCAAAAAAATCTTGTAATGCACAATTATAGCTTTCACAAAGGATGAAGATAGTGATCTCACAACCCATGTATTTTCCCTGGATAGGCATGTTTGAGCAGGTAAGGCTGAGCGACATCTTTGTATTTTACGACGACGTGCAATTCTCTAAAGGCAGTTTTACCAACCGGGTACAGGTAAAGTACAATAACAAAGAAGGATTTAAATGGCTCACGGTTCCTGCATCTAATTTAAACCTGGGCGTTAACATCAATGAACTGAAAATAGATCATTCTAAAAAATGGCAGGCCGAACACAGTGAGATTCTTAAATCTTCTTACGAAAAGGCGCCGTTTTACCAGGACATGAGAGAGATAGTTGAAAACCTCTTTGATTATAAAACAGATTCACTGTCAGAACTCACCATCAAAAGTATGGAACTGGTGATGGATTATTATGGTTTTAAAAACCAACTTACCATTTCAAGATCGTCGGAACTGGCCATCGATGGTAAAAGCACACAACGCGTGTTTGACATAGTAAAGCACTACAATTGCAACGTTTATATTACCGGCCATGGTGCAAAAAAATACTTTGATCATGAGCTTTTCGACAATAATGGCATCGCCGTTGAATACATCAATTACAAAAAAAATGAATACCCCCAGTTGCTTGGGCCTTTTAACCCTTATGTTTCGATACTGGACCTGATCGCCAATACCGGCAAGGAAGGTTTAAAGTACATTAATTCGGGCGCCGTGTACTGGAAACAATTTTTAGAACAATCCAATTAACCCAAATATCAAAAATCAAAACCATGAATGAACTTGAGAAATTCGAAAACGACAAAATAAATAACATCAGGCTGCAAAGCCAGAGTAAAGACCTGTTCAAGCTCGGTATGGATTTTTTGCTCAAAACCGCTGACACAAAATACTCATATAACTTTAGCTGGATGGGGCGACCGATTATTGCCTACCCCCAGGACATGATCGCCATGCAGGAATTGATCTGGAAGGTAAAGCCGGACCTGATCATTGAAACAGGCGTGGCGCACGGCGGATCAATAGTTTATTACGCCTCTCTGCTCGAATTGATTGGTAACGACGGTTTGGTACTGGGGATCGACATCGATATCCGCAAACACAACCGTGACCTCATTGAAGCTCACCCCATGATGAAACGCATACAATTACTGGAAGGATCTTCGGTGAGCGATGAGATCATTAACAAAGTGAAAAAAATAGCGGCTACCCGCAAAAAAATTATGGTTTGCCTCGACTCCAACCATACACATGAACACGTACTTCAGGAACTAAAACTTTACGCGCCTTTGACCAGTGTCGACAGTTACTGCGTGGTGTTTGACACGGCGGTGGAAGATATGCCAGCCGATTGGGATTGGGGTCCAAGACCATGGGGAGTAGGCAATAATCCTAAAACCGCGGTATTCGAATACCTCAAAACGCACCCTGAATTTGAGATCGACAAAAATGTAGATGGTAAATTGCTTATTACCGTGGCACCAGACGGTTATCTTAAACGAATAAAATAATTTTTATGACTGAAGGTCCTCTAGTGAGCGTTTGCATTCCCATCTGGAATGACGAAACATATGTTGGCGAGGCGCTGGCGTCGGTGCTCAACCAAACGTACAAAAACATTGAGGTTATATTCTCCAACAACGCGTCCGACGACCGCTCTGTGGAGATCATTAACAGCTTTAACGATCCCCGTGTAAAAGTATACTCGAATGAAAAAAACATGGGGGGCATGTATAACTTTACCCAGGTGTTTACTTACGCCACGGGCAAATACATGACCTACCTTTCGTCTGACGATAAAGTAGAACCCGATACTTATGAAAAGGCTGTAAAGATCCTTGAGGCACATCCCGACGTGGTGCTGGTGAACACTTACATTGAGCTTATCAATGCCCAGGGCGAACACCTCATGAACAAAAAGTACATTTTCGGCGGTGGCCGTATGCGCTCCTACTGGGGTATCCGCTCAAATTTTATTTATGGCTCAAACATAGTTGGTGAACCTAACGGTTCGATGTGGCGCCGTGAGAATTTTGAGAAACTGAAGGAACCTAAATTTGTGAATGGCAACGGCTGGACCGCCGACCTGGATCTTAAAATGGAACTGATGTTGCAGGGCGACGCCTGGATGATACCTGAAACACTTGGTAAATTCAGGGTATCGGCCAATTCCAACAGCGCGAGTATCCTCAAATCATCACAGGCAAGACTTTTCAGAGATTACGCCATGGTGATCTACCGCGACAAACGCTACAATCTCTCTTTTTTCTGGGTCATTGTTGGCTCCATTTCATCCTTCTTCCTGGAATACGCCCGGAAACTTTTTTACAAGCTCTTTATCAAAAAAACTATTGACAAACGCCAAAAACACGTTTCAAATGACCGACTTTTCAAAACATAAATTTGGCACACGGGCCATTCACGCAGGTGCTGAGCCCGATCCTACTACAGGCGCCATCATGACACCAATTTTTCAAACCAGCACTTACGTGCAGGAGTATCCCGGCAAACACAAGGGTTACGCTTACGCAAGAGGAAAAAATCCTACGCGTGATGCCCTGCAAAAAAATATCGCCGCCCTGGAAAATGGTAAATATTGCCTGTGTTTCAGCAGCGGCATGGGAGCCATTGACGCGCTCATCAAGCTTTTAAAACCCGGCGACGAAGTGATTACCGGCGATGACCTGTACGGGGGCAGCTACCGCATGTTTACCAAGGTATTTGCCAACTTCGGCATTAAATTCCATTTCATCAGCATGGGTGAAGCGACTAATATTGAAAAGTATGTCAATGCCAATACAAAAATGCTTTGGGTGGAAACACCGACGAATCCAACCATGCAGATCATTGATCTTGAAGCATGCGGACAAATCGCGAAAAAGCACAAACTGATCTTTGCCGTTGACAATACCTTTGCTTCGCCCTACCTGCAAAATCCTCTTGCACTGGGTGCCGATATCGTGATGCACAGTGTTACAAAATACCTTGGCGGCCACAGCGATGTGGTAATGGGCGCATTGGTGATGAATGACGATAAACTCTATGAACAAATCGCTTTTATTCATAACAGCTGCGGGGCAACCCCTGGACCAATGGACAGCTTCCTGGTAATGAGGGGTATTAAAACCCTGCACCTGCGCATGGAGCGCCATTGTTTTAACGGAAGAAAAATTGCTGAATACCTCAAGACCCATCCCAAAATTGAAAAAGTTTACTGGCCGGGTTTTCCCGATCATCCTAACCACGCCATTGCCAAAAAACAGATGCGTGATTTTGGCGGAATGATCGCCATCGTTTTAAAAGACAAAAACGTTGACAATACCTTTAAAACAGCCGCTTCCTTTAAAGTATTCTCGCTCGCCGAAAGTTTAGGTGGCGTTGAATCCCTTATCAATCATCCTGCCACCATGACCCATGCTTCCATTCCAAAAGAAGAACGCGAAAAGGCAGGCGTGGTAGACAACCTATTGCGTTTAAGCGTGGGTGTTGAGGACATTGAGGACCTGTTGGAAGACTTAAAACAAGCGCTGGGATAGCAGTCCGGGTAGCTCGTCATTGCCGCGAACGAAGCAATCTTATATCCATTATTATTAAAATTTATTAATGGGATATTAATAAACTATTACATATATTTACTTTCATTAATCAGGTTATATGAAAAATATCCTTGTTTTTTCCTTCTTTCTGATCACCGCTTGCTGCTCTTCACAGATTTTTATGTGTAAAGACGGACTTACAAAATTTACTTCCGAAGCGCCCCTGGAATTGATCAAGGCACAATCGAACAAAACAGCCGGGGTTATTGACGCCCCCAACAAAAATGTGGCTTTCTCGGTAGACGTAGACACTTTTGAAGGTTTTAACAGCGGCCTCCAGAGAGAACATTTCCGTGAAAACTATATGGAAACTGACAAGTACAGGACGGCGACCTTTAAAGGCAAGATCATTGAAGATATTGATTTTACAAAATCGGGCACGGTAACCGTAAGGGCTAAAGGCACCTTTAATATTCACGGCACCGAAAAGGAAAAACTGGTAAAGGTAAAGATCACTATAAAGGATAAAGAAGTCACAATAGAAACCAACTTTGAAGTACCATTGGAAGACCATAACATTAAGATTCCAAAAGTGGTGAACCAGAAGATCGCGTCGGTTATTATGGTTGACGTAAAAGCCACCCTTAAACCAAAAGCCTGATTTACCGCGTGCTTAAACGATATACAATAACAGTTGTTTTAGCCGTTTATTCCTTTCTATTATTTCCACAACTGCAGGTTAAAAATTACTTTTCCCTTACCGGGAAAAAAGACGTGCCTGTTAACGTCATCATGCAGGATAACGGTGGCTTTCTGTGGCTGGGAACCAACGATGGCGTTTTTAAGTTCGACGGCCGCAGCGCGGTTTCTGTAGGGAATGAATATCCTGTTTTAAAGCAGGACATCAGCGCAATTTTTATTGATGCAAAACAGACCACCTGGATAGGGACGAAATCGGGGAAAATTTATTTTCTCATCAACAACAGGCTTGATTCATTGAAGCCTGCCAAACCCAACGAAGATAAAATCACTTCCTTTTGTGAATTGAATTCAACTTTATGGATAGGCACTTATGGTAACGGTGTTTACGCGCTTCACAAAAACGATCTCAAACATTTTGACGCCGCGTCGGGCCTGAGCGACAATGTAATTTATAAGATCACCAGCGATGGCATGAACACCCTTTGGTGCGGTACCGATGCAGGCATTACTGAGATAATAACAGGTGCCGCGCAACCTGTGTTTAAGATCATTTCCGATAAAAATGGTCTGGCTGACAACATCGTGAGGGACATTTCTTTCGAGGAAACCCGTTTGCTGGTGGCCATGCAGGATTCGGGTCTTTGTTATTACAACATTGCCAAAAAACGGATCGAAAAAAACACGTTTTCAAGTGGCTGGAGCCTGGGCGCCATAGTCAATGCAAGCGACATGGCGGGAAACAAACTTATTATCGCTACCGAAAAAAATGGTTTGCTTTTATTTGATAAAGGTGGCATGTTCACCTACAACTACGAAACTTACCTTCAGTCAGGTTCCATCAACCAGTTGCTGGTTGACCGTGAAAAGCAGGTATGGGTAGCCTCTAAAAAAGGAATCAGCCGCTTCAGTGAAAAGAGGTTCTCATTCATTAACGCCAGCAAGGGGATAACCGACGACGACATCCTTGCAGTTGCTATAGACAACGATAACGGCATCTGGATTGGTACCAGCCTGGGTATATCAAAAATAGAGAGCGACAATGAAGGCAAGCTGGTAATTGACAAAATGCAGGGCCTTCAGAAAGCCACCATCTCCTGCGCCACAAAGGCGCCCGATGGCAACATCTGGTTTGGCACCTATGGCACAGGCATTGTTGTTTTAAGCGCGGAAACTAAAAACAGTGTGAACCTGGCAATGAAAGATAACCAGGTGATGAAGGACAACATCAGCAATATCTATTTTGCCAACAAAAACACGGTATATGTTTCTACGCTGGGCAGTGGATTAATTAAAGCGAAGGTAGACCCCGATAATAAAAACAAAAGCTTTGAGATAGAAAAAATATATACCGAAGACGAGGGACTGGGCAGCAATTATGTTTATGCCGCCCTTACCGACAATAACGGGAAACTTTATGTAGCCACAGACGGTGGAGGTTTGCAACTGTTGGAAAACGATAAATTTGTAGATCTCACCAAACGTTTCAAACTGACCTCAAATACCGTTTTTTCACTTTGCCGTGACCAGTTCAATACCATCTGGGCTACATCCAATGCCGACGGCGTATTGAAATATGACGGAAAAACGCTACAAACCATTAACCTTCAGAACGGCCTGCGCGACGCGCAGCCACAACAGATCATTGCTTCAGACAACACAGTTTATGCCCTCACTTCCAAAGGCATTGATAAGATAGATTGTAAAGACAACAGCGTAACCTATTACGACCTTTTTGACGGTGACCTGGAACCCAACCTGAACGCAGTTTTCTTTAAAGGCGATAAGATCTACAGCGGTACCAATAACGGTTTGCTTGTTTACAGAACCAGCCACGAAAAATGCGATTCCATTAAGCCAATGGTATTTATCAAATCCATGAAATTGAATTACAAACCATTTAAGATGGATTCAATTTTTGAATTTAAATACAACCAGAATAATTTTGATTTTGCTTTCGATGCCATCTGGCTGAAAAATCCCGATAAATTATTTTACCGTTATAAGTTACATGACTTTGAAAAGGACTGGCTATATGCCGATGAAGGTAAAACGGTAACCTACAACAACCTCGATCCCGGCAATTATACGTTTATTGTACAGGTAAAAAATGAGGAAGAGATCTGGAGCGACCCAACCGGTTATTCCTTTATCGTTAAGGCGCCCATCTGGCACCACTGGTGGTTCTGGGTGCTCGTGGTGGGTGGGTTGACCCTCGGCGTTTATTTTTTGGTGCGGTACAGGCTCAGGGCACTGCAAAAGGAAAATTTGTTGTTGGAAAGGCGTGTAAAGGAAAGAACACACCAGATAGAAAGACAATCTCAGATCATTGAAACCAAGAACAAGGAACTGGAACAACTCTCATTAGTTGCCAGCAAAACCGATAACGTGGTGTTGATCCTTGACGCCAATGGCAAACTTGAATACGTGAACGAAAGTTTTGTGAAGCTCAACAAAATGAATCTTGAAGAGATCACGCAAAAATATGGTGACACTATTTACGACCTGAGTAATAACGAAAACATCCGCGCCATTATTAACGACGCGGTCACCAACAAACGCTCAGTCAACTATGAGTCGCTCAATAAGATCAGCCCCGATTCTGAAGTGTGGGAGTCTTCTACCCTCACCCCTTTGTTTGATGATAGCGGACACCTGAAAAAGATCATCATTATTGACACCGATGTTACTGAAAGAAAAAAGCAGGAGCAGATCATCTTTCAGAAAAACAAAGACATTACCGACAGTATTTCCTATGCACGCAAGATCCAGCACGCTATTTTACCGAATAACGCCCTGATCAAAAACTATTTACCAAATTCCTTTGTGTTGTACATGACCAAGGACATTGTGAGCGGAGATTTTTACTGGTTCAGCCATATTGATGGCTGCAGCATAATTGCTGCGGTAGATTGTACGGGTCATGGTGTACCAGGCGCGTTTATGAGCCTTATTGGTTACAACGTGTTGAACAAGATCGTGAACGAACAAAAGATAACCGATCCTAAAGATATCCTGCTTCAGCTGAACAACGGCATTTTGGACGCTCTCCATAAAAACGAATCCGAAAGCAAAGACGGCATGGACATTGCCATTTGCAAGATCTGCCACGATAAAAACACACTTGAATATGCCGGTGCCATGCGCCCATTATGGATCGTGAGCAACGGGTTTTTAAGCCAGGTAAAGGCCAAGGAGTCTGCGGGAACCACCAACGAATTAACGGAGGTGAAGGCGGATAAGATCCCTATTGGCACCAAACAAAAAGACCGCGAGGAAACCATCGCTTACACCACCCATGTGATCCCACTCAAAAAAGGCGATACCTTTTACATCTTTACCGATGGTTATGCCGACCAGTTTGGCGGGCCTAAGGACAAAAAATACAGCACAGGTAAATTCAAGGACCTCCTTATTCAAAATTCAAACCTTGATTTTAACACCCAGGAACAAAACATCCGGAACGCGCACCTCCACTGGAAAGGCGATAACGAACAGGTAGATGATATTTTAGTGATTGGGTTTGGGTTTTGAGATTGTTTAAATAAGTTTATCAATGCGGATTTAAAGCGCACGGTGGAGGGATTCAATGAACTGCATTAAAATTATACTTCTTGTTTTACTGTTGAATCGTTGTGATATGGCTGACAACCGTTTAAAGATCATAAATAATTCAAATTCTGATATCTATTTCTTTTGTTCATGTGATACTACTCCTAATAACCTGGCCTTCCTGAGAAACGGTTATTATAAAAACTCAAGGGGAGATAGCTCCCACATTACAGCTAATGAATATATTAAAAAGAACTCCTTTAAAAATATAAAAAAAAGAGGGCGGAATGCATGGCTTGATTTTGTCAATAACTGCCCAAACAGGAAAATCCATTTTTATATTTTTTCAGATTCAACCTTAGGTAGGTATTCTGACGCAGAAATAAAGAAACGAAAATTGTTTGAAAAACACTTTAGCTACACCATTAAGGAGTTAGATGAAGACGGATGGGCAATAAAATACGAATGAATTGCCTGGTCCCTTGCCAACAACCGCGTAAGCACCCACTGCGTGCGTGGGCCTGGCCCGGCGCTGAGGTGGATGCGGGGTGAATTTAATTTTGTTAGAGGCGTCGCAAAGGGCCTTGGCTACTTTGCGTGAGCGACTCTTACAAAATTAAAGAGCGCGCGGAAGATCGCCGGGCTTGATTTTTTGCAGTACTTTTTGATCAAGCAAAAAGTACGGAAAGAAAGTTTGGAACATTGCGTGAGGAGTTGCAGCATGGCAAATGTGGGGCCATAACAGCTATGCTGGATCTGCAATCCTGCGGGAATAATACATAAACAAAAATTGTGATTCTCGCCCAATGAAACTGCACCGAAGATTTTGTCTCTTCCAGAAATGAGATATCTCTTTTTAACGGCAATCCATCTCGACTACGCTCGATGTGACCGCGGCTAGCTACTTCATCAACTCAGGTATATCGAACCGCTCGACGTGACCACAAGGCAAACTACTTCATCAACTCCAGCGCTTCCTGGATAGAAATGATCTCCTTTTTAAAGGTAGCAATGATAAACGCATCGCTGAATCCTTTATCTTCAAGGTTCTTGCGGTATTTTTCAGCCTCATCAAAATTACTGAAGTTACCTGACGTATAACGGATGCTGCCGGTAGCGGTGGTTTGTTTATCGGTATTCTCAAGCCCCTTTACCTTTTCATCCATCATGGCTTCCAAAGCTGGTTTCTTAAGTGGACCCAACTGAACTTTAAAGGACACTAATTTTTTATCTACAGAGCTAAAGATGATGGTTTCGTCGAGATCCTCTTTGTAACCTTTATCTACCGTGGCTTTTGTTTCATTCAGGGCGATCCGTTTTCCTTCTTTGTAAGAAGTCACAAAGGCATCACTGTAGCCTTGTAATACCAGGTCCGCTCTAACCGCGGCTGCTTCTCCAATGGTCTTATACCCCTTGGTTACATACCTGTAAATGCTTTCACCTGTTTTTAATTCAAGAACGCCCGCGCTGGTATTAAATACATTGGTAGAGATCCTGTTCTTAAACGCGCCTAATTGAACGCGGTAAACCACGTCTTCTTTCACAAAAAAGTTCGTGGCGCTGGATAAGGAGTCCACGTTTACGTCTATCTTCTTAAACTCAAATCCTGGGCCGCCCTCAGCTGCTTTTTCAGCTTTTAACAAGGCTTCCAGTTCTTCGTCTGAGATCTGTACAATGTCACCGTCGGTTACCCTCGAAACGCCGGCGCTTTTATGGCCTTCGCTTCTGAACTCATCTCTTCTTTTTACGGCCGCGCTAACCCGTTCGTTGTTACCGGTAGTATAAACCACTGTGGTGCCGTCTGAAAGTGTTCTGGAGTTAATGTCACCTATGCTGAGAAGGAAAGACAGTTCTTCTGTTGGAATAGCGCCTTTGTACCTAACGAGCTCAACCGCGTAGGTATCCTCTGCCTTCTTTTCCTTTTTAGGCTTTTTGGTTTTGGCAAAGAAATTGCCAACGGTTTCGGTCACAGTATTATTATCGGTACTATCGTTCAGGTAAGCCGCGTACCACGAAGCCCAGTATTCATCGCTCTGCCCCACTCCACGGTCGTTCACCGGCATGCCAGCAACCGTTGCCAATTCGTCGTCACGGTAATTCGGAATACCATCCCTGTCGTCATCCACCGGGCAACCATTCAGGTCAACAGAAGCGCCCTGCGCGGTTCCAAGGCAATTGTCCCTGAGGTCGGGCACGCCGTCATGATCTTCATCCGCTTTATCGAGAGTTGCCCAGAACGCATCACTCAGGGTGTCAGCCATAGGATTCTTCTTTTTTTCCTTTTTCGCAGCCGGGTTGGCAATCAAATCGTATTGAAGTGAAATCGAACTGTAGGTAAATTTGTCTTTGCCCTTGGTTCCGGCTCTGTCACCAATGCTGTTTTTGGTGATGCCATCCAGATAATCGGTGGTGGTCAGAAAAAATTGAAAATTCATTCTCAGGTCAATGCGCTCTGTCACTTTCATCAGCACACCCGCGCCTATAGGAAAAGCCCAGGCGCTCTCGCGGTATTTGCCAAAACCATCGGCATTGCGTTCACGGATATCTGTTTCGTATTTGTAGTCCCGCTTGAGGTCTTTTGCAAACTGCGCATCGGGCGAGCCTTCAGCCCGGTCTTTAATACTACCGTCTTTCCAGTAATAATAGGTGTTGCCGTTCTTGTCCTTGAGGTCGGTTTTACTTAAAAACTCAAAACCCATCACCCCAAAACTCACATACGGACGTACCGCATATTTTTTCGGGATCAGGTTACCAAAATCATACAAGAGGTTAACGCCACCTGCCCTGATCTCTGATTGAAAATTCTCCTGCCTGTTTTCGCGCCACTCGTGTGCTCCCAATTTACCGAACAGTGCGGTAAAATTTAATTGCAGGTATGGCGTCAACCGTTGTGAAATGTTAAGATCAACCGCGGGGCGCGCTGTTAAAGGCGACTGGAAATGCTTATTATAAAGGTCACCGTAAAAACCGAGGCGACCAACACCCAATGAAACTTTTGGTTTGAACTTTTCCATCGGGATATCAGTGGTGGTATCAGGCGGCCCATCGCCTACACCGCCCAAACTTTTGTAATAACGCAGCAAAGGGTCGGCATACACCGTCTCGGTAGGAATAGTAAGAGGATTAAGCACCCTGAACGTGGAGTCACCAACAGTCGGTCCTTTCCAGAAATTGGGTGGGTCTTTTTCGTTGATGTAATACTGCATCAACTCATCATAACTCAGTTTATCTAAAGGAGAATAATTGGAAGTGTCCGTTTGTGAGCGAACTGAAATAGAAACTAAGGATAAAACTAATAAAATTAGTTTCTTCATAATGGGCTAATTCCTGTAAAAATAGGACTTTTTTTTTATTTAAACCACTTTTGACTGGTGATCATCAGGGCTTCCTGTACTGTAATTCGCTTACCACTATTGTATGCTACGACGAATGAACTCTTTATGCCGTTGGAAGTTTTCATTACTTCACGATGATCGCGCGCCTCTTTATATTCGCCATGTGTGCCAACCATGAATTTTGAAAAGCCACCCTGCATCTCGCTGGCAATGGTCTCCGAAACCTGGAATTTCTTTTTTAATTTATCAGCTGTTACTTTGGCGTTTGTAAAAGCACCTATCTGTACGTGGTAATTGATGGCGCCGTCCTTTTTTGAAAGCGTTTCCTCCATTTTTGTTTCCGCTGCAGGTTTAGTGTTTTCAACGATCTCGTTCGGCTTGGTTTCTGTTTTAGGCTCCGTTTTCGGTTCGGTTTTTTCTTGAGGTGTTGCAGCAACAGCAGCGCCCTGTATTTGCGACATATCGGCCTGGTCGGGTTTGAGTGTATATTTTTTGCTTTGGTTATCTTCCAGGTACGAATATTCACCGTTTAGAGTCAGCACTTCCTTAGAATTACCGCTAACTGTGTATTCCAATTCAAGGTCTTCTTTTTCAGGTACATTCACCCATACAAATTTTAATTTTCCGTCACCAACCGAAAATGAACTGCCATCTGTTTTAGTAGCTTTCACGATAAGGCCTTCAGGAAGATCATCGCTGTAACGCGCAAAACCCTTGGTGCCATCTTTTTTAATTTTAAGATTCACAAGGTATTCATTGTTGTTCTTTGTAATGGTTCTTGATACGCTGATATTGCCAATCGGCTCGGCGTTTGAGGGATTATTTTGCGTAATAGGAATAGCGGGTGCAGGCGTTGCGGGGCTGATGGAGTCTGGCTTTGCCGCTGCGGGATTTTCGGTGCTTACCGGTGCTGTGGTATTCGCCGCGGCGAGGGTTTCAGCATCCGGCGGAGTGATGGTCACTTCGGCGGGAGTCATTTCCACTACCTGTTTAGCGTTATCTTCAACAAATGAAAATTTGGCCCTGATGGTTTTAACACCGGCAGCCTCTACAGATGAAATCAGGGTCATTTTGATAGTTACATCGTTCTCGGCAGGAAGACTTGCCCACACCCACTTGGCAATTCCCGCGTTGTAAGTGTAATTGGCGCCCTTGTTCTCAGTTTCCTTCACTGCAATACCGTCAGGGAGTTCTAACTGAAATTTGGCAAAGCCAGCCATGGAGCCTTTACTGATCTTTATTTCAACGGGGACTTCAGAACCGGCCTTAAAAGTTGTTGGAATGTTGCCAGTAACGGTTATCCCGCCATCACCACTGAATAAGCCATAGATAAAAACAGCCAGTGAGTTAATTACGATAAACAGATATTTAATCATGGCACTAAAATACCTTAACTAAACGCTCTGTTTTGGAGAGGTAATAGGGTTTTAGTAACAAGCCACTGTTAACTTCGCTTTACTCGCGGCGCATTCTCTTCACCGCGTGCCGCTTCAGCGGTTGCGCGGGGCAAGCGTTACAGACTTGAAGTCCTTCCACCATCAACCGGTAGATTGATGCCGTTAATGTAGGATCCTGCAGGAGAGGCCAGGAAGGCCACAGCTGCAGCTATTTCAGACGCATCGGCAAATCGACCCAGTGGTATTTCATGCAGCATTTCTTTTTTCACCTCCTCTGCACTTACCGTGGTTTTAACAGCCTTGTTTTCGATAATGCCGGCCAAACGTTGCGTGGCCGTTGCGCCTGGCAATACGTTGTTTACTGTAATCCCATACCTGCCCAGTTCATTGGCCAGTGTTTTAGCCCAGTTACCTACCGCCGCTCTGATGGTATTACTCACGCCAAGATTGGGTAAAGGTTGTTTTACAGACGTTGAAATAATATTCACTATTCTGCCGTAGCCATTATTTTTCATGCCTTCAATGCAAGCCTGCGCCAGGATGTGATTGCAGATAAGGTGATTGTTGAAAGCGGATAAAAACTCTTCTGTTTTTGCAGTGGCGATAGCACCTGCCGGGGGGCCGCCGGTATTATTCACAAGGATGTTCACCGGACCACTGCGCTGGATAAACTGTTCTACCAGTTCTTTTAACGCCGCGGCGTCGTTAAAATCAACACACAAATAAGAGTGTAACTGCGAGCCGTTATTGTGCAGTTCATTTTTGGCCGTTTTAAGACTTTGTTCATTGCGCGCTACAAGGGTAACGTTAGCGCCCAGTAACGCCAGTTCAATTGCCACTGCCTTGCCAATTCCCTGGGTGCTGCCACATACCAGGGCGCGTTTATTTTTAAGATCAAGATTCATATCCTATACTATTTCAATAATAAATTTAATTGTTCGCTCGCCAGGTCGCTTTCAAAACCACGCGACACAGCGTATTTTAAAACCGTGTAAAAGTCGTTATTTTTAGAATAGGGAGCCGTTTTATTCTTGCCGGGTTTTAAACCGTTTAGTTTTTTCTCTATCACTTTTTTTAATACGGTCTCGTAATCATCAGCATCGATGCTCTTCAGGGCTTTATTTACACAGTACTCAGAGATTTTGTGTTTTCTCAGCTCCTGCCTGATCTTGTTTTTTCCCCAGTGTTTGATCCTGAATTTACCACCGGCTAATGCGAGGGCAAAACGTTCTTCATTTAAGAAATTTTCGCTGATCAGTTTTGAAATCAATTCCTCAGTATCTTCGTTATGCAGTCCGTAGCTGCGTAATTTTGTCCTTGTTTCGTCCTGCGATCTTTCCTGGTAAGCGCACCAGTTTTTAATCCTGGCTTCGGCCATCAACGGCGAAAGCTTTATTTTGTTTACTTTGTGATCTGAAAAATCCACGAATACAAAGAAACTGTTAATGTTTTAGATTTCAAAGAAACGGGAAACCCTGAACATAACACTCAAAACAAAAAACTTGAAAACTGAAGGAGAAATCCCAAAACAACTTTTAAACAGCCTCGCGGGGCTTGAAAGCTTCAACGAAAAAGCCTTTGTTGAAGCGCACGGCGACGAACATAAGATCACTTCAATCAGGTTTAATCCTTTTAAAAAAGCAGTGCCCGATTTTGAGTTGGGTGAAAAAGTGCTGTGGGCTGATGATGCCTGGTACCTTGCTTCACGGCCATCATTTACACACGATCCGCTGTTTCACGCGGGTTGTTATTATGTGCAGGAAGCCGGAAGCATGTTCATTGAATTTGCCCTCAAAAACACCGTTGATCTCACGCAGTCCCTGAATGTTCTTGACCTCTGCGGCGCGCCGGGTGGTAAAAGCACGCTGATCAATTCTCTCATTAATGATGAAAGTCTTCTTGTGGCGAACGAACTGATCAAAAGCCGTGCGGGTATTCTTGCCCACAACCTGGGCAAATGGGGAACCCGTAACACCGTTGTTACCAATAGCGAGGCTGCTAAATTCGGCGCGCTCACCGGTTTTTTTGATGTGCTGGTGATCGACGCGCCATGCAGTGGCAGTGGTTTGTTCAGAAAGCAGCCCGAAGCCATTGCCGAGTGGAGCGAAGACAATGTGAACCTTTGCAGCACCCGTCAACGAAAGATCCTCGAAGACACGCTGCCCTGCCTGAAAGAGAACGGCTTACTCATTTACAGTACCTGCTCTTACTCCGAAAAAGAAA
>JAZKFC010000029.1:0-1631 GCA_040386615.1 Bacteroidota bacterium | reverse complement strand
GGAGATGATTTTATTTATAAAGCGGCTCATGGCAAGGTAAGCATTGACAGGACTGCGCTGTGGAGCAAAGCATGTACGAATCATCATATCACATTTATCACGAACGAAATGAAGACATTGTAAAATTTCTTATAGATACGCAGGGCTTGGAATATGTGCCATTGCCTGTGCCGCGTAACTGGGGTATTGTTGACACCGGGACAGGTTATCGTTTTTACCCGCATCTGGTAAAAAGTGAAGGTTTTTTCTGCGCTGTATTACGAAAAAAAACGGCGGAAGAACCGGTTTATATGTCGAAAAAAAAATCAGGCGCTGAATTCCTGCCCACAGCTGCAGAAAGCACGGTGTTACAGCCCTTCCTGGGAGAAAGTGATCAGTTTCATGAGTTGAACCAGGCAGCGTTCCATTTTCTGGCAGGTTTTGAGAAACACTTTTATTTCAAGAAGGCCGGGCGCGTTATCGGCGAAATTAAAGGTAGCGATATGATCCCCAACCAGGAACTGGCCTGGAGCACAGCTATTGGCAGGAACCTGAGGATTTTGGATCTGGACCTGGAGAACGCATTAAAGTTCCTGAGAAAAGAGAATTTTAGCGCTGAGGGGGCAGCCAAAGGGCTTACACTGGTTACCTACGCAGGTTTTGGCCTGGGCTGGGCAAAAATACTGCCTAACCGCATTAACAATTACTTCCCCGGTGAGTTGAGAATATTATCCCGGAAGCCCTAAATTGGCGCCGGTCGAAAATACCCGGTTTGTTTAAAAATAATGGGATCATAATTTGCAAAAGGCATATTTTTTTTCCAATTTTAATATAACTATTTAAACTAACTAACTAACCACATATCGTTTATGAGCAAAGTATCGAATATATTAGCAAGAAAAGGCTCCAATATTATTTCAGTATCGCCTGAAATTACAGTTCACGAGGCTTTAAAAGTAATGAGTGAACGCAATATAGGATCTGTTGTAGTACTTGACAATGGTAAGTATGCCGGTTTATTGACCGAGCGCGACTACGCCAGGAAAGTTATTTTATTGGGCCGTCACAGTAATGAAACCATGGTTAAAGACATTATGACCACCGATCTGCCATCCATTTCCCGCAGCCACACGGTAGACGATTGTATGCAACTGATGAGCACGCGTAACATCCGGTATCTGCCGGTGATTGAAAACAACCAGTTGGTGGGGCTTTTGAGTATCATGGACCTTGTGACTGAAACCATTACCATTCAGAAAGAAACTATCGATCACCTGCAGAATTATATCAGCCAGTGATCTAACCCGATTATTTAGTTAATGTCTTAACCCTCGGCCATAAAGGCGCCTGGACGTATTTTACTTACCGTCTGCGTCAGGATTTTTACCTTCGGCAAATCCATTCTTTTAATTTTTTTGCAATTTTGCAGATATCATTTTTGCTGGTATAATTTTTTTGATTTTTATGAATTTACTCAACAATTTAAACCTTAAAAAAAACGTGAATATTTTTGATATTGTTTTGTTCAGTTAAAAAGTATTAGTACATTTGCATCCCTTTTTAAGGGGAAGTTCTTTTAAATAGCAATAAAAAGCCGCTTTAGCTCAGCTGGTAGAGCAACTGATTTGTAATCAGTAGGTCGCTGGTTCGAT
>JAZKFC010000028.1:28207-74743 GCA_040386615.1 Bacteroidota bacterium | reverse complement strand
AAAAGTCAGGACAAATTAACTTTTACAAGTGGAGAAGAAGCAAATGTAAAAGTTATAGAAACAACGCCTGAGGAAATAAAATTTAAGAGAAGTGACAATCCTGACGGGCCAACGCATGTGATTCTGAAATCGACTGTTTTTTCGGTTAAATACGCAAATGGCACTACCGAACTGTTTGGCGCCGAAGAAAAAAAGAGTACGCCACTAGCTCAGCTCGACCAGTACGGGCAGCCTCAGCCTGTAGTAACAGACACCAGTGAGTTTATTACCGCAAGACCTAAAAAATTCGGTGGACCCCGCATAGGACTTGCTTTTATTACCGACGGTACCATGTCGCAAAATCTTGCCGACAAAGGAAAGAATCCTGCGATCACCTTAATGGGCTGGCAGTTCGAAGAGCGCATTTTTACGATAGATAATGGCGCTTGTGGTTTGATAGAATTTGTTCCTATGATAGGTGGAATGGAACAGGGAATATTTTTACCGAGCGCTAATTTGCTGATCGGCCTGAGAGGTGGCGGAAAACAATCTGCAGAATTTGCGATGGGCCCTTCCTTGTCGGTTTCAGGTCTGGGAATGGTTTTTGCAGGTGGGATGAATTTTAGGTCGGGGAAAATTAATTTTCCCGTGAACATAGCGGTAGTACCTTCGGTGGGAAGTAAAAAAAATGTAACCAACTACGATACAGGAATTACGTCGACAAAGTACTTTCAAACCGGCTGGAGGTTTTCGGTCACCGTTGGATTTAACTCAAGGAAAAAATAGTACTGTCGTATAAGAAGCCGCTTAGTCAGAAACTATTTCGTTGATATAACTGATGATATTATCGGGTTCTGTGGGTTCAAATTCTTTGAAAAGATCTTTATTTTTAAACCAGGTGATCTGTCTTTTGGCGTAATTGCGGGTGTGTTGTTTTATTTTATCTATGGCGGTTTCAAAGGATATTTTTCCTTCAATGTAGTCGTAAAGTTCTTTGTAGCCCACCGTTTTGAGCGCATTAAAATTTTTGAAGGCCAGCAGGTTTTTCACTTCATCAAGTAATCCCTGCCTGATCATTTCATCAACCCGATCGTTAATCTGCCCGTATAATTTTTCACGGCTCGTATTGATCATGATCTTAACCGGAACAAAGTCGCGACTGGTTTTTTTTCTTGAAAGAAATGAAGAGTAGGGGAAACCGGTGTGCTGAAAGACTTCAAGCGCCCTGATCATTCTCTGTGGGTTCTGAGCGTCAACCGATTCAAAATAAACAGGGTCATGCTTTTTAATTTCAGCCTGCAGCCAGGCGACACCTTTTTTGCTGAATTCTAAATTCAATTGTTCCCTGATTTTTTCGGGTACTTCTATAAAGTCATCGACCCCGTTCAGCACCGCATCAATGTACAAACCCGAACCCCCCACCATAAAAATAATTTTGTGGTGTTTAAATTTTTCGTCGAGTGTGGCTATCACTTCTTTTTCAAAGTGACCGGCTCCATATAGTTCGGTCACACTTTTTGTTGACACAAAAAGGTGAGGTGCCTGTTGCAACTGTTCCTGGGTGGGTTTCGCTGTGCCAATGTTCAGTTCTTTATAAAACTGCCTCGAGTCGGCAGATATGATCAGCGTGTTGTAATGCCTTGCAAGTTTAATGGCAAGGCCGGTTTTTCCCACTGCGGTTGGACCTGCAATAACAACCAGGTATTTTTTGTTTTCTGCTTTGATCCAGCAAAGGTAGCACCGGGCGCTTTAATTTAATAATTATTCAAACAGGTTTGTGAACAACTCTTTATTAAAACTTTGTTTTGATTTTGAAGCAAGCCTATATTTATAACATGCATAAACCGTGGCATAGCTTAATTTTTGGAGCATTATTATTCTTAACGCTTGGGCTGCTGAGTTTTACTTTTCCGGGTGATGGTGTTAAGATGGCCGATGGTATGGAATTAAAATTTCCAGGCCTTGCGGCATTATTCTCTAAAAATACAAAGACCGATATTTCAAAGGTTTTGGAAGCCGTTAATGCGATCGACACAACTTTTACTATTGGCGATACACTGGTAACTCCCCCTGAAGTACCGAAAGACTCGGTAATAAAATTAATTACGTGGATCCAGGCGAAGAATAAAAACGTGTTGAAACACTTCTTCGACGCCCTTTCAGACCTTAAAACCAATCCCAAAGCCATTCACGTACTGCATTATGGCGACAGCCAGATTGAGGGTGACAGGATCACCGATTACCTCAGGCTGAAGTTACAGGGGCAGTTTGGCGGCAGTGGACCAGGAATGATATCACTCACGCCCATTGCGCCGGGGGTGATCAACAGGATCAACGCCAGCGCCGGCTGGGACCGTTACAATATTTTTACGATGAAAGACAAACGTGTGAATCACTCCAATTACGGCGTTTTGGGAGGATTCAGCAGGTTCCATGAATACAAAAAGGCCGGTGATACAAACACTATCGCCACCTCCAGCCTCATTGTCACAACCACCAAATTAGGTGGCGCCAATGCCATGGCTTACAGAAAAATAAAATTATTCTATGGCGGGGCAAAAGCAAAAACCTGGTCCGAATTTTACGATGGCCCTGCTTTGATAAGCGCCGACAGTCTTGAGGCGGGGGGTTATTTCAGGGTAAAAGAATACAACGTTGCCGCCGGATCAAACACCCATACTTTTAAATTCACCGGTAAGGACAGTCCCGATTTTTATGGCATGTCGCTCGAAAGTGACAACGGTGTTATTGTAGATAACATCGGGCTGAGGGGGAGCAGCGGCACATTTTTCCACCAGATCACCCAGGGCCAGTTAAAACAATTTTACGATTACCTCAATGTAAAACTGATCATCCTTCAGTTTGGTGGCAACGCTTTGCCGGCTATTAAAGACGCCACCATGGCAGTGAACTACGCGGGTTATCTGCGGGCACAGATCTCAATTTTAAAAAGACTGGCTCCCGGAGCAAGCATTTTATTCATCGGTCCTTCCGATATGAGCATTAAGGAAGGAACCGATTACGTAACCTATCCTTACCTGGAACCCATGAGAGATGCCATTAAAAAAACGGTGCTGGAGAGTGACTGCGCATTTTTCGACATGTATGATTGTATGGGCGGTAGAAATAGTATGGCAGGCTGGGTAGAAAAAAAATTGGCTGCTTCTGATTACATTCATTTCAGTCCGCAGGGAGCTCGAAAAATGGCAACCTTGCTGTACTCAGCGCTTATTAACGATTATAACACTTATTTAAAATCAAAAAATTGAAAATTTACAGTACCAGCGGCTTTAGGTATGGCGGCGTTTTATTGATTTCATTTCTCCTTTGCCTGCACACCAAAGGCCAGGAGATTTCGTCCAGGTATCCTTTTATCCTTGAGAACTTAAACCATTTGTATTTTTCAAACGACAGCGCCTCATTTTTAAACCTGTATAAAAAACTCGATAAGTTCAGCGAAGGAAAAAAGAACAAGATCACTGTGGTGCATATGGGAGGATCGCACGTGCAGGGCGGTACCTGGAGCAGTACTTTTTTGACCGGGCTTCAAAATGAATTTAAGACCGATGGCGGCGGGTATTTTATGTTTCCCTATAGAATAGCCAAAACAAACAGCCAGCCTTATGTGACTTCTTTTACCAACGGCAAATGGAAACGTTGCAGGGCAGTGGGAAAGGAATTTTGCCTGCCACTGGGCATGAGCGCTATGAGTGTAAACACTAACGACAGTATTAATTATTTTGGCGTTGCCATCACGCAGAGGTCGGTTTTAAAAAAATTCAATTCAGTGAGGGTTTATCACAATTTTAATAAAAGTTTTGAATTTGATGTTTCGGCTAAGAATATGATCATGACCGAAAGAACCGATCACGAAAAAATGGGTTATACGAGTTTTAAGTTAAGCGCGAGTATCGATTCAGTGAGTTTTAACCTCCTGAGAAAGGACACACTTCAAAAGGATTTTATTCTCTATGGATTTAGCCTCGAAAATGATATGAGCCCCGGTTTTTACCTTGCCGGTCTGGGTGCTAATGGCGCGTCTACAAGTTCGTTCCTGAGATGCGCCGGACTTGTCCCGCAGTTGCAGTCGCTGGATGCTGATCTTATGATCCTTTCACTCGGGGTAAATGATACACAATCAAAGAATTTTGCGAAGGAAGAATACATTGAGCACTACGACAGTTTGATCACGTTTGCAAAGAAAGCGAATCCCGGGGTAGCGATTATCCTCACTACCACCACCGATAATTACATTAAGCGGAGAACTTCCAATAAACGCACTGTTATGGCCCGCGACGCTATGTTCGAATTAATGGAGAGATATGACCTTGCCGTGTGGGATCTTTATTCAATTATGGGTGGATACAAATCAATGGCCCGCTGGTACAAGTCTGGACTCGCGTCAAAAGACAAGGTTCATTTTTCACCCAAAGGCTATACCTTGGTTGGAAATTTGATGTTTGAAGCGCTTATTAAGTCATACAATAACTATAAAAAGAGAAAAGAATAGATTTTTTTAACCAGATAATCGCCTATTCCCAGGATAAACCGCTGTTGTTTACCCAGTTGTTTTTCTGGGGTTTTTTTCTGCTTGTTCTTTTTTTCTATTCGTTTGTATATAAAGTAAGTAAGGTAAGAACCATTTACCTGCTCCTGGTGAGTCTGTTTTTTTATTTCAAAACAAGCGGCGTGTTTGTTACGCTGCTGCTCTTTACTATTTGTAGCGACTACTTCTGGGGGAAAAGGATCCATAAAAGTAATTCCGAAACGGCTCGGCGTGTCTTTCTGACGGCGAGTGTTATTCTGAATTTAACCCTGCTTTGTTATTTCAAATATGCCTATTTTTTCACCGAGAGTTTTAACGGGGTAACGGGCAATCATTTTAAATTTTTTAATCACTACGCTGCATTTTCAAATACTTTTTTTTCAACGCATTTCAGCGTCGATAAATTATTGTTGCCCGTCGGAGTTTCATTTTTTACATTTCAATCCCTTTCTTATACAATCGATCTGTACCGGAAACGTATCGAACCTGTAAAAACAATTTTTGATTATGGTTTTTTTGTTTGTTTTTTTCCGCACCTGGTTGCCGGCCCCATTGTAAAGGCGCACGATTTTGTGGACCAGATCTACCAACCCTACCGCCTTGCTAAATTTGAATTCGGCATGGCCCTGTTCTGGATCGTTAATGGCTTTTGCAAAAAAATTGTAGCCGATTACCTGGCGGTAAATTATATCGACCGTATCTTTGACAGTCCGGGATACTACAGCGGAGTCGAAACGGTCATTGGAATTTTTGGTTATTCTCTTCAGATCTATATGGACTTTAGCGGTTATACCGACATGGCCATAGGACTGGCGCTGATTTTGGGTTACCGCCTCAAAATGAATTTTATGTCGCCTTATAAGGCGACCAGTACCAGCGAATTCTGGAAGAGATGGCACATTTCTTTGTCAAGCTGGTTGCAGGAGTATTTATACATTCCATTGGGAGGCAACAGGCAGGGAACAATCGGATCATACGTTGCCATAACAATTATCTGTGTTTTTATAGTGCTTCTTACCGGCAAGCTCTGGTTGATACCCGTGCTCATCGCCATCGCGGTGATTGTTTTGATCATTGCTTATTTCTCCGAAACCTTCCTCAGAAACATCAATACCAACATCAATTTAATGGTAACCATGCTTCTGGGTGGATTGTGGCATGGCAGCAGCTGGTTATTTGTGATCTGGGGTGGTCTTAATGGCGTAGGACTCATCATTCATAAATACTGGACAAAGATCTCACCTTTTAAAAACACCAGCAACCTCGCTATAAAATTTATTTTAATGCTCATCACCCTCACCTTTATCAGTTTCACGAGAATTTTTTTCAGGAGTAGCAGTATCGACATCGTTAATACAATTTTTTACAGGATCAGCAACCACTTTGGCCAGGATCTCTTTTTAAAGGTGATCGAAGGATACCGCTGGGTTTTTGCTTTACTCTTACTTGGTTACCTGATACACTGGATCCCCGAAAAAATAAAAATCGCTTACCGCACCTGGTTTGCTTCGAGATCGTTTGTTGTCATGGCACTGATCACCGTTGCCGCTGTATTCTGCATGTACCAGCTCATGAGCGGCGAGATGCAACCCTTTATTTATTTCCAGTTTTAGCCGCACTTACTCAGCAGAAGCCTGAAAGGCGCCCTGCTGTGTTAGTGCGGCTTATCCCGATAACAATCGGGATTTTTCCATTGCGGAGTCACCACGAAGATCATAGGTATGCGCCCTGCTGTGTTAGTGCGGCTTATCCCGATAACAACCGGGATTTTTCCATTGCGGAGTCACCACGAAGATCATAGGTATGCTCCCTGCTGAATTGGTGCAAATATCCCGACCATGGCCCAGGAGTTGTATTCATTTGAAGTTTGCTTCAAAACCTATGTGCTCCTTTACACATTAATCACACGATGTGTCTATGTTGTCAATATTTCGGTGCTTTTTTAAATAGGGAATAGATCAGGTCCGCAGGTTTGTCACCCGGTGACAGCAAAAAAAAAGGCCGGTACAAGCCCGGCCTCTGATAATTTTAATGTTCTTATTTTTTCTTTCCGAACGACACCAGCGAGCCCAGCCCGTCCAACACCTTCTTAAAGAGATCAAAATACAAGGTAATGATCAAAATGATGCTCATCAGCCAGATCACGCATATGTTGAACCAATAGGTTGAAAAATATACACCTAAAAAGTTTTTGCGCGGTGCGAAAAAATGAGCCCGCCCTAATTTGGATTCAATGGGATCTTCAAAGATAGGATCGATCTGCTGTATCAGCTTACCGTTCTTTTCTATACACCGGTTCAGCTCACCGGCATTTTTCACGAGGTTATTTAAATTCTCGTTGTCGCAGGTGGCTTTTAAAAGTAAAAAACGTTCCTTGTCTGCGGGTGTTTTTTGCATCGCAAGATTTACCTCGTCCATCTTCTTGTAAGAACTGTTCTGAACGTTGATATAGTAATCTTTGATCTTTCCAAGGTAGGTCTTAATACCGTCCACAACCTCTGCGTTATAATCCTTTACATTAATTCTGTTAATTACATTGGTGGTCACTTTTTTATTGAACTTTAACTCCTTGCTGATCTCATTATACAGCAGTTCAATGTCGTCCTTCATGTCATTTAATGTCTTACCGTCCCTCAGCGCATTGTCAATTTTCGATAATTTGCTTTCGAGTTTCGGCATCCAGTAATCTTTTTTATACTGCGCAACACTTACGCTTTTATCAAACTTGTAGAAATTCCTTTCGTATTTGTTATTTTTAAACTGGTTCACCGCCAAGGCTTCAAATGCCCACCTGCTGGCCATGATTTCACCGCTCAGGGGAACACTACCCACCTTAGCGAGGGTAGGGTTGAGCTTGTCGAATTTAACCACCACACCGGCCAGCAAAAGCTGTGGAATGATAAGGAAGGGGATCAATATGTAAATGGTGACAGCGCTGTTAAATGCCGAAGAAATATTAAGTCCAAGAATGTTGGCAAAACACGAGGTAGTGAATAACACCATCCAGTAATCGGTGAACATACCCTCAATTCCCAGAACGAGGTTACCTACAATCACAAAACAAAGCGTTTGCAGGGCCGATAAAATGAACATAAGGGTAATTTTGCTCCACAGGTAGCTGCCTTTGCTCAGGTTTAGAAACGATTCCCGTTTCCTGATCTTCCTGTCGCGGATAATCTCCTCGGCGCTTACAGTTAAACCAATGAATAAGGCCACTACTACCGACATGAACATATAAGCCGGCACGTTCTCGTTTTCACCGAAAATATAACCCTTGCTGGTATCTACGTCGGTATTATAGAATCTCACCAGGTAGGCCAGGATAAATGCGAGCAGCGGTGCTTCCAGGAAGTTGATCATCATGTACTGCGTATTCGTGAGTTTGCTTTTCACGTCACGTGTTAAAAACACTTTGAACTGCCTGAAAATATTCGGGATTTTAAAAATACTTTCCGGGATCTCGGTGTGTTTTTTATCGCTGTGGATATTACTTTCAATAATTTCCTTGTAGTGCGTGTTCCAGGTAGTAGGACTAACTTTGCGGTTGTAGGTGAGGTTACCGTATTCATCCAGCACCTTGCTTTCTATAATATTGAAGATCTGTTCGGGATTAACGTTACCACAAGCACTGCATTCAGATTCTTCAGCGTTAACATGGTTAACAAGGCGTTTAAAATAACTTACAGCGTCAACAGGATTACCGTAGTAAATAGGGTAGCCGCCAACATCAAGGATCATGAGTTTGTCAAACATCTTGTAAATGTCTGACGAAGGCTGATGAATCACCACAAAAATCAGTTTCCCTTTTAAAGCAAGTTCTTTTAAAAGGTCCATAATGTTTTCAGAATCACGTGACGACAAACCCGATGTTGGTTCATCTACAAACAACACGCTCGGTTCGCGGATCAGTTCCAGTGAAATGTTCAGGCGTTTGCGCTGACCACCCGAAATGGTTTTTTCTAAGGGTGATCCCACTTTGAGGTGCCTTGTTTCGCTTAAACCTAAACTTGCCAGCAGGTCGTTGCAATTCTTTGAGATCTCCTCATCACTTAAGTTGCCAAAACAAAGTTTGGCGTTGTAAAACAGGTTCTCGTAAACAGTAAGTTCCTCAATTAAAAGGTCATCCTGGCTTACGTGGCCAATAACACCTTCAATATCTTTTTGTTCGGTATGAATGTTTTTGCCATTGATTTTCACCGAACCGCCGCTGGGCACTTCCATGCTGTTTAAAACATTCAGCAAGGTCGATTTCCCTGCACCTGAGCCACCCATGATACCAATGAGCTTGCCACTTTCTTCGTTGATGTTAATGTCGCGCAGACCCAGTTTGCCTCCCTTGAATTTGTATTCAAGGTTCTTCACTTCAAAAGTGATCCTTGGCCTCGATTCGTCGCTAAGAAAACGACCAATGATATCGCTGTAATAAATTGGTTTTATCTTGCTAGAGCGAATAGAGGAGCCGGGCGTAAAAATATGGACGCGTTCTTTCGAGATCCCCTGGCCGTTCAGCTGCAATTCAAAATTACCATAAATACGCAGCGCGTACATGCTCACACTTTCGATCTGGATAATGCGTACATCCTGCTGCATTGGTTCGCAGTATACATGTTTGCTGCCGTTAACGTACCCGTTTTCCTTGTTGTTGATCACAAGGATGTTTGGATTATCCGGGATTACTTCCAGCCCGTCTTCAATAAACGATTTTAATGCATGGAATTCTTCATTGGGGATATTAAAAACATCAGCCACAGTGTTTACGAATTCAAACTCCTGCTCCGAAATCTCGTTCGATGAATAAATAAATTCAAGCAAACGGATCAATACAATCACCTTTTGCGGCTGTTCAAGTTCCTGGTTGATCTGCGTACAGATCTTAAGTACCTTCACTGAATTCAAAGAGGTGCGTTTTGCGGCGCCTTCTTTTCTTTTGCTCGCGTTCTGGTGCGATTCAAGATACTCATCAAAAATTTTCAGATAGGTTTCTACCTGTTCGAGGTTTAATTGTTGTTTTAAGAAAGATTGAACTATTAATCTTCCCGTGTTGTTAATCCCGTCAACCTTTGCGATAATCGCAAACATCTGCATTAGGGCCCTTAATATCCGTTCACTCATGGTTTAATATAATTATTTTTTTACAGCGATGTGCTCGTAGAAACATTTCGCAATCTGTTTTACCTGGTTGGCATCTTGTTTGGTAAAATTTGTTTCAGCTTTCCCGAAAATTATGCCCGTAATACCCTCATCTCTAAGCGTGGCCACGTAGTTTTTATATATTTCAATCACGTAGTAACCCGCCGATTTATTTAATTCGTATTGTCTGGTGTTTTTTTCGTTATAACTTTTACTTCCCGAAAGAATTTCAAGATTATCTATTTTATCAAAATATAAATTCTCGGTAACGATCAGTTTTAGGTAATATTTATTGTCGCTTAATTTATAAAGCTGAACAACCGATTTGTTTTTTAAAGTTGCCTGTATAAATTCTCCCCGTGTAACTTTTTCTTTTTTTGAATTAATGATAGTATCGGTCATCGAACTCATCTCACATTTATTTTGTGACTTGAAAATAAAAGCCGATAAAATGAAATAGAAAAAAACGAATCCTGTTTTCATGGTGGGTTTACAGATTTCTAATATACAAAAAAAGGATAAAGTGGTGCTTTATCCTTTTAAAAAAAATGGTTCCGGAATTTATTTTTGTTTAAATCCTATCAGGATTACCGCGCAGCCAGAGCCTGCATTTTTATTTCCGTCCAATTGTGCTTCAATAATGGTTTCGATAGAGGATTTTACTTTAAAATCCCACCAAGGGGCGTTCTTTTGATTGCGGTTGGTAAAAAGAAGGTTCCGGTCTTTATCATAAATGTTAAAGATGAGGTTACCATCGGTTGTGCCGCTGCAGGCAGCGATACGGTAGGTGGTTTCACCAAAAAATGTAGTGTGGAACTCTGCTGTTTCCTCGGCGTTTAATAAAAGCGCACGGTATTGCTGCCCATCGGATACAAAAGTTGATACGATATGCTTATAGCAGATATTGGCAATTGTGTCACACTGTGCATTTAATTGATTACATGTAGTTGCTGCAACAAAAGACAGGGCTAAAATAAATTTCTTCATTATTTTTATGATTGGGTTGTATTAACGATTTTATTTCTGATCATCATGATCTTTTCAGTGATCTGCGTGATTTGGTCACTTGTAACGCTCACTTCAGACGTGCTGTTGATATAGGTGATCTTCTTTAATGAATCGGTGGTGGGTGCCACAAAAGTATATTTAAATTCAATGCCGTCGTAAACCTTTGCAAGGTCAGCAAGCATGGCGGTTAACTCTACGATCTCAGGCGCCGTGCTGCCACCTAAAATTTTTATGATGCCGTTGAGCGCTTGTTTTTGTTCTGCAATCCTGAATTTAATAGCGTCAGACGGTTTGGTCTTGTAGGCGCTGGTCGAAAAATGCATGCTTTCTATCCAGCCACCAGCAAGAATTAAGCTGCTCACATCAGTTCTCTGGTTGTTTTTCAGGTAAGCATCGCTACCGCGGTAAGCGATCCCCACAAGCACCATCATACTGTCTTTATTGGTGATGTTCTTTTTAAAACGCTCCATGGTTGGCGCGTCGAAAGCGGCAGAAATACCAAGTTTATCAGTTAATTGTTTAATTGAACCAAGGTAACCTAAAGCATCCTGTGTTTGATTGTATAAAGAAACATACCCAAGATCAGCTCCAAAAATACCAAGATTTAAAGAGCGCGAAAAATCGGTTGAAAACGTGTTCACCTTGTTGGACGAGCTTAGTACTGATTTATCATAAGCGATACCGCTTTTTTGGATCAACAAAGCCGTCTGAATAGGTGAAGGCACACTGAAAAGTTCTCCGCCAATGTTCAATACCGATGTCTTCACCGTATCAGGTGATTCTACTAGATCTTCTTTTTCATCGGTTTTATTGTTGTTGCACGAAGCGAAAAAGCTCGCAACAATTGTAAACGCTAGGAAATGCCTGTTAAACATATGTTTATAAAATTTCATCGACAAATTGATGTTTTAAATAGATTAATTCTCTGCAAATAAACAAAAATAAATAATATGGGCAAAAAAAAATTTCCAGCTATTAATCAGAATATTTATGTTTAAAACATTCCTTTAATTTCATATACCCTGCCAAATGTCGTTTTAAAGGGCTAAGTTGTGGTAATTGCCCACCTCATTTTTTTTTTACGGGAAGTCGTAAATCCGGAATTTTCCCCGGTTTAAGGTAAATAAACGACCCCGGAGCCAATATTAAGCTAAAATTATTAATTCAGCCCTTGTGTAAGTTCTTTATACCCAACACCTGCTAAGTATTATGGCCACTGGTCTGATATTTTTTCTACTTTCGTTTTATGAAGTTTGTCACTGACGATACGATCGTTGCGCTGGCCACCGCCCACGGAAGCGCTGCCATCGCTGTAATAAGGCTGAGCGGCCCCCGTTCGGCAGAAATAATAGCACCCTTTTTTTACAACCGGTCTCTAAAGAAAAAACCAATAGGCAAACGTTCACATGTGGCGCATTTCGGACTGATCGTTCATCAGGACGTTATTATAGATGAGGTACTCCTCACTTTTTTTATGGGCCCGCATTCGTATACCGGGCAAAACAGCATCGAAATTTCCTGCCATGGTTCTCCTTTCATACAACAGCAGCTGTTACAGCTAATTTTAACCGCTGGTGCCCGGATGGCGCAGCCCGGCGAATTTACTATGCGGGCCTTTCTCAACGGAAAACTAGATCTCAGCCAGGCCGAGGCGGTAGCAGATCTTATCGCGAGCAACTCTTCGGTCTCGCACCAGGTAGCCATGCAGCAAATGCGCGGGGGCTTCAGCAGTAAGATCAAAGTGCTACGCGATCACCTCGTCAATTTTGCAGCGCTCATTGAACTGGAGCTCGATTTCAGTGAAGAGGACGTGGAGTTCGCCAACCGCGCCGATCTGAGAGACCTGGTGAGTAAAATTAATGCTGTGATCGCGAAGCTGGTGAGCAGTTTTGAACTGGGAAATGTGATCAAGAACGGCATTCCTGTCGCCATCGTTGGCAGGCCCAACGCGGGTAAATCAACTTTATTGAATGTGCTGCTTGAAGACGACAGGGCCATAGTAAGTGAAATTCCCGGCACCACCCGTGATACAATCGAAGACGAGATCACTATCGAAGGTGTATTGTTCAGGTTCATCGATACGGCGGGCCTTCGCACTACCACCGACATTATCGAGCAGATCGGTGTGAACAGGGCCCTCGAGGCCATCAGAAATTCAGCCATTATTATTTACCTTTTTGATGCCCATACTTTTAGTTACGGTGATTTAAAAATCGAAATCGACCTGCTGAAAGACCATATCGGCAACTCGCAGCTGGTAGTGGTTGCCAACAAAATAGACGCCGAAGATGTGGGCGATTTGCAAAGTGAGTTTGAAGATTTTCCCGGTATAATTTATATCTCCGCCAAGGAGCAAAAAAACATTGATGTACTTAAACAAAAGTTGATTACCCTGTTCGACAGCCGCACACTGGATACCAGCGACACCATTGTTACCAATGCCCGCCACGCCAATGCGCTAAAAAATGCCGGCAATGCCCTCCAAAATGTAATGCAGGGATTAAGTACAAATATACCAGGCGATCTGCTGGCGCTCGACATCCGTTACGCGCTCGAAGAACTGGGCAATATTACAGGCGAAGTAACCAACGACGACCTGCTGGAGACGATCTTCACGCGTTTTTGTATCGGAAAATAATTGTAAACACGTTTCCCGTTCGGCTGCAAATAACACAGCAGCACAAAGGCACTGAGAAATCAATTTTTTCTGTGTCCCTGCGCCTCCCCACTTCTGTGTTTAGAAAATAACTGAGAGCCACTGAAATAAAATAAAGAGCAATAAAAAAACCCCTCCGTTCAGAAGGGGTTTTAAAAATTATAGGAGAAAAAAATTATTTCTTTTTAGCGTAACGGGTGCGGAATTTATCAACGCGTCCTGCAGTATCTACAAGTACTTGTTTACCGGTATAAAACGGGTGTGAAGTCATTGAAATATCTAGTTTTACAAGAGGATATTCAACACCATCTTCAAGCGTGATTGTTTCTTTTGTGTCTGCGCAGGAGCGGGTAAGAAAAGTATATCCATTGCTCATGTCTTTAAAAGCGCATAATCTATAACTTTCCGGATGAGTTTCTTTTTTCATTGTTCTACTTATTAAATTTTATTGGGCTGCAAATATACATCTTTTATTGCAAACACCAAATCTGATCCGGCAGAAAGTATCACGAACTTTAAAATCGACATTTATTAAACGCTCCGAGTCAGAAAAAAATTATTGTAATATTTGTTTTTTAATTTTCTTTAACTAATTTAGCAGCCTAAGTATATAACCAAAATGTACTTATAACTTATTCTTATAAAGCACGTATGAAAAAACTTTTTATGAAGGTTGCTATTGCAATAGCCGGTTTTACAGGGGTTGCAGTTGCTCAACAAGACCCCCAGTTTACACAATTTATGCACAATAAGTTGATCTATAACCCCGGTTATGCCGGTACTTCTAATGCAATCTGTGGTGTATTACAATTCCGCCAGCAATGGGCCGGGTTTACCGGGTCTCCGCAGTCCTTCGCCCTTTCGGCTGACGCGCCGATCCCGGGATTACCCCTGGGAGTTGGGTTAAACGTGATGACCGACAAGATCGGTCCTATGACCACCACTTTTTTAAGGGTTGCAGGCGCTTTTAACAAAAAAATCGGACCCGGTACCCTGGGCATCGGTATAGACCTTGGTATGATCCAGAAAAAAATAACTGCTACCTGGATCCCGCCTGAACTCGGTAAAATTGATCCAAGTATCCCCGGAGCTTATTCAGACGCCCTGAGTAATCCTGATTTTGGAAAAGCTGCATTTGACGTTGGTTTTGGCGCATTTTACCAGATCCCTAATAACTTTTACGTGGGTCTCTCTTCAACCCACCTGCCAGCCCAGGAAATTAAAGACGGGGGCAGCCTTAAATTCCAGGTTAGCCGCCACTACTATTTTATGGCCGGAAAAACATTCCAGATCAATAAATGGAACAAAATCACGCCAAATGTGTTGGTTAAATCAGACATGGCTGCATCAGCTGTGGATTTAAATTTAACCTATATGTGGAGCGATATGGTTTGGATTGGCGGAAGTTACCGGGTGGGAACCGCAGCAGCAGTAATGCTTGGCTACCAAACGGTTGTGAAAGGAACTACAACTATAAAAGTTGGATATTCATATGATTTCGCCGTTACCTCAGAATTCAAAAAATTTGGGTCACATGAGATTATAGCAGGGGTATGTTTCGCTCCAAAAATCAAAAAAACGACCACTTACTCAAACGATCGCTTTTTAGATTAAATAAAAATTAACGTAACCTTTAACCAGAAATTTCGTTTAAACCAGTTACAACTAACAATTATGTTAATAACTTTATTAAAAAACACAATTGTAACCTTGATAAAAGGTGTGGTTATAAACTAAAATAAGTAACATGAAAAAACTCTTGGTATTAGCTTCATTCGTAGCACTTGTTGCAGGTTGCAACAAACGCACCGGCGAATTAGTTGGTGTGGCGGGCCGCGAAAAATGGTATCAACCAGATCCTTTTGGTACTCTTTTTATTCCTATGGGGGCTTACCACATGGGGCCAGATGATGAAGAAAGTCCTATGGCACACACTACCAAATCAAAAATGGTGTCTGTTCAGGCATTTTATATTGACGATTCTGAGATTTCCAACAACGAATACCGCCAGTTTGTTTTCTGGGTGCGCGACTCTATTGCCCGTAAACTATTAGCAAATGGTGGTGGACCCGATGCCGACGCTTTTAAGATCGAACAGGATGAGTTTTTGGGATTATGGCCTATTTACAGGGGTGATAATAACTTACAGGATCCTTATATCAACTGGGAAGAAAGAATTAACTGGGAAACTGATGACGATGATTACAGGGCCGATCTTCAACCTATGTATCTACCTGAAGGTGAGCGTTTTTACAACCGTAAGGAAATCGATACCCGTAAATTGAACTATGAATACTACAGGATAGACATCCGTATGGCGGCTTCTAAATCAAACCGTTTTATCCCTAATAAATCGCCCGACATTCAGGACGCCGCGCATGACTACAAAAAAGGTGAATATGTGAACGGGGTTACTTTAAATGATGGTCAAAACGGGGTTCCGGGTTCACCTTCAACACTTGTTGGAGATCCTGCAAAAGACAGCAAGACTTTAGGTACCTATACCATTAAAGAACAAAAATCTGTTGGTAATGGTAACTATGTGCCGCAGGAGCGTAAGGGACGCGACCGTTCTACCTTTATTATCAAAGATGTGATCAATGTTTATCCTGATACCCTGGCATGGGTTCACGATTTTACCTACTCATTCAATGAGCCTTTAACAAATATGTATTTCTGGCACCCGGCGTTCGACGAGTACCCGGTTGTAGGGGTTACTTGGAAACAGGCGCGTGCCTTCAGTATCTGGCGCTCTCACCTGTTAAACAACTTCCTGATCGGTACCGGTCAGTCTATTGTGAACGATTTCCGTCTGCCAACTGAAAGCGAGTGGGAATATGCCGCACGTGGCGGTCTGGAAAAATCTCCTTACCCTTGGGGCGGACCATACATCCGTAACTCAAAAGGTTGTTTCCTGGGTAACTTTAAACCAATGCGCGGTTCTTATATCGACGATGGTGGTTTCCACACCCTTTATGTTTACTCTTACAATCCAAATGATTTTGGACTGTATTGCATGGCCGGTAACGCTTCTGAGTGGACCAGCAACGCTTTCGATGAGTCAGCTTACGATTTTCAACATGACCTGAACGCCGATTATGTTTACGAAGCGCAGGAAAAAGATGCGAACGTTCTAAAACGTAAAGTGATTCGCGGCGGAAGCTGGAAAGATGTTGGATATTACCTGCAAACCAGTGCCCGTACTTACGAATACCAGGATACAGCTAAATCATACCTTGGCTTCCGTAACGTAATGACTTACCTCGGCCGTTCTAAATTTGACGCCCTTTAAGCTTTAAACACAATCACACAATAAACACACAATAAATACACAAATAAAAAACAACTAACACAAAAAAATTAACACAGAACAGCTATGAGTAAATTAGGAAAAGTAAAAGGTTTTAAAAGGTACTTACACCTGGCGTCATGCTTTGGGGCATCCATCGTAATTGTTGGAGCATTATTTAAAATTATGCACTGGCCCGGAGCCTCTGCTGCACTCATTTGCGGCCTTGGTACTGAAGCGGTATTATTTATTTTATTTGGTATTGATATTCCTCACGAAGATGTTGACTGGACACTCGCTTATCCTGAGTTGGCTGGAATGGGGCACGAGGAAATTGAAGAAGTTGAGAAAAACCATAATTTGCCTGTGAGCGCACAGCTCGATAATTTGCTGGCAGACGCCAAGATCGGGCCTGAGTTGCTAGAGAGCCTTGGTTCTGGTATGCGCTCTTTGGGCGACAGCGCCAATAAAATTGCTGACATCAGCAACGCTACTGTAGCTACAAACGAGTACGTTGACAGCGTGAAAAACGCTTCTAAAAACGTTTCTCAATTAGCTGATACATACAGCAGAGCAGCAGACTCTATTTCTACGCTTGCTGATTCCGGCGACGCCGGTACATCAATCGGAGAGTCTCTTACAAAAGTTTCTAAAAACCTTTCTTCTTTGAACGCCACTTATGAATTGCAGTTACAGGGAAGCCAGACACACCTTGATGCCACTAATAAATTCTACGCTGGTTTATCTGACCTGATGAAAAACTTAAATGATTCAGTGGATGATACCAAAAAATACCGTCAGGAAATGGCAACCTTGTCTAACAACTTGTCGGCCCTGAACACCGTTTATGGAAATATGTTAAGCGCCATGAATGTTAAACCTTAAAAGGTTGTAACCAAACAGTTCGTAAACATTATTTATAGTAGAATTAATTAACAATATTAAAAAGAAATATTAAAAATGGGTGGCGGAAAAGAAACTCCTAGGCAGAAGATGATCGGTATGATGTATTTGGTACTTACCGCTCTTCTGGCGTTAAACATCTCAAAATCTGTTCTGATAGGTTATATACGGGTAAATGAAAGCATGGAGCGTTCAAGAGACAACCTTGCTGAAAACAACAAGCGGATATCAGAGGCATTTCAAAAGTCACTTGACGGGAATACCGGCGCTAAGCCTTATTACCAGAGATCATTGGAGGCTCAGAAATTATTCAACGATATGATTAAGTATATCGAGGAAACCAAAAAATACGTGATCTTAAAAACCGAGAAACCTGAAAATCCAAAGTCGGTTGATACCATGCAATTAAAGCATACCGAGAATTACGACAATTACGATGATCCGGGTTTTGCGCTTCTTGGTTCTGAACCAACAAGTCCAACTACAGGTCCTCAGAGTGCAACCGAATTGAAAGGTAAAATGGATAAACTTTCGGCAGATTTGATCTCAATGATCGAAAAAATGCAGAAAACCGAAGGTGAGCATTTATTTCCTGCCGATTTTGACAACCTTAAGAAAAAGTTACAGGATTTGAAACCACACAGCACCGGTGAGGTGGAAGATGGTATCAAAATGACCTGGGAGATCGAAAACATTTATCACTTGCCAATGGCTGCGGTGGTAGCTAACCTGAGCAAATTACAGGTGGAAGTGAAAAACGCTGAAGCAGAAGTGCTGCAGGTGTTTTCTGCTGCAAGCGGTAAACTCTCTATTAAACCAGACAAACTGGTAGCAAAGGTTGTTGCGCCGGCCAAATATGTGCAGGCAGGACAAGAGTACACGGCTGATATCTTTTTATCTGCAGCTTTCTCTAAACTGGGCGAAGGCGATATGGAAGTATTATTGGGTGTTGACTCGGCTGCGGCAAAAGCAATGACCGGTCCCTCCGGAAAAAGCTTACCTATCGTTGATGGTTTGGGTAAATACAAAACCGGAACAAGTTCACAGGGTGATCAAACCTTTAAAGGATCTATCCGTTTCAAAAAACCAGACGGTACTTACGAGGTATATCCTTTCGAAGAAACTTATAAAGTGGCACCTCCTTCTGTAGCGGTTTCAGCCGATCAGATGAACGTGTTTTATGCTGGGGTGGTAAACCCTGTATCGGCTTCTGCTGCGGGTATTTCGCCGGCCGATATCATGATCAATCCATCTGGTTCGGGTGTAAAATATGTTCAAAAAGGACCAGGTAAATATGAATTTACTTTTTCAGGAACCGGTGAGTGCGCGATTTTGGTTTCAGCCAAAACAAAAGACGGTGTGAAAGCACAGGGGCCTCCGGTTAAATTCCGTGTTAAACCTTTGCCTCCTCCTGTTGCTTCAGTAGGTGGAAAATTCGGAACCGTGGATATGAAAAAATCTGAACTATCGTCAATCGGTGGTGTGGGTGCTAACGCGCCTGGTTTCGACTTTAAAGCAAACTATATTGTAATGTCATTTGACGTAACCGGCAGTATTAAAGGCCAAACCAAATTTACTTCTTGTACCGGTAACAACCTTAACAGCGAAGCAAAAGCGATCCTTTCTGCAGCCGGAACCGGAAGCAAGATATTTTTTGATAACATTAGGGTTAAAAAACCGGACGGACAAATTGTTTCGAACGTACCGGGTGTAACTATTAAAATTAAAAATTAATATGAAATAGCCGCCTGGCGAAGGAATTTTCCGGGAACCAGCAACAACCGGTCATTTCGGCGCAGCGGCAGTACCATAGGAACTTAAAATAAGAACAAACATGAAAAAAATCGCGTACATACTTTTATTCGTTACCATCGGGTTCTTTGTAACGGGTATAAAGGCTCAACCAGGCATTTTTACACCGGGTGAGTACAGAGATGGGGTTTATGATAAGGAAAATGCCGTAAACAGGCGCTATATTCCATATACGCACCTTCGTGAAGGAGATGTTACCTGGGAGAAACGCGTTTGGAGAGAAATTGATATGCGCGAAAAGGTTAATCACCAGTTGTATTATCCTTTGGAGCCTAATACAAGCAGGATCTCATACCTGCAGGTGCTTTTGAAATACATCCTTGGTGGTTCCATCACCGCATTTTCTGATGAAGAGTTTCTTGTTCCCCTGGAACTTTCTGCTATCCGTACAAGGATCATGCGCCAGGCCGATTCAACCGACCAGGTATCTTACACCTCCGATGGAACTGAAGTAACTACCAAAATATTACCACCTGCCGATTCGCTCTGGATGTTCCAGGAATTCAGGAAGATTGCTTTGAAGGAAGATTGGTTCTTTGACAAACAAAAATCAAGTCTCGAAGTAAGGATCATTGGTATGGGAATTATTACCTATGATGCGGTTAAGGAATTACCATTTAACCAGTTCTGGGTGTATTTTCCGGCTTGTCGTCCATATTTCGCCAAACACGAAGCTTTTAACCCTAAAAACGACAGCGAACGCAGAACCTATGATGATATTTTCTGGAAAAGACAGTTCGCCAGTACCGTTTATAAGGAATCTAACGCCTTCGACAGGCGTATTGATGAGTACTCAAGGGGTATCGACGCCCTGCTCGAATCTGACCGCGTAAAAGGCGATATTTTCAGATGGGAGCACGATTTATGGCAATTTTAATCTGATAACAGTAATAGAAAAACCCTTTGTTAAGACAAAGGGTTTTTTGTTTATATATTTGAACCATTGCTGATTTTTGATTTGCCGAATTGTTTTATATTTGACAATCAATTAATTTATAATGAAACGCCCATTCGTTTGCAGGGAAATCCTAAAAACGATATAGTAGCACCCGTATTTAAAATTGAGCGGGCGATGACATTTAAAAACGATAAAACCCACGAATGAAAAACACAGGCTTTTTTGCTTCAGTTATACTTATAGGCGTACTTGCGGCGGGATGTGGCAATAACAGCGCGGAAGAGCAATCAGAAATCATCAGCGACGAACTTGCTGTTGAAAAAGATACAACCCCCGTAACCGTTGATAAGGAAACCAAACTAAAGTTTGATTTCGCCCTCAAAAATATTCCATCACCTGTGGGCATGATGAATGAAGTTTCAAAATGGGGTGAGCCTTACAACAACGAGTTTTTTAACGACTCCAAAAAATTTTCTACCTACAGTACAGAGTTTTCAAAAGCCGTGAACCTGGGGATCTATAACATGGACCTGTGTTACGCTATGGTAAATGACAAAGGCGCCGACGTGCTTAAATATATGAAAACCGTTCTGGTTCTGTCAGACGGGTTGGGCCTTAAGGGCGCGGTTGATCAGATGGTTGGCAAAAGGGCCGAGAAAAACCTTGGAAATAAAGATTCATTGTTAAGTATCCTGGACGATATTTTTGTGAAGAGTGACTCCTACCTGCGCACCAACGAACGTGTATTTACAGCTACCTGCGTTTTTGCAGGCTCATGGATAGAGAGCTTTTACCTTACCGGCAAAATCTCTGAAACGTCGGCTAATCCTGAAGTAAAAGCCAAATCTCATAACCATTTGTGGGAGCAGCGTTTTCACCTCGGTAATTTAATTGCGGTGCTTGAGGAATACAAGGACAAAAAAGACGCTGTTGAGCTCGCTGCAGAATTCAAAATGATCCACAAGGAAATAAACGACATTAAAGCCTCCAAAGATATGGATGACGCGAAGTTTAAATCAATTTCAGAAAAAGTGTTCAGCCTCAGGAACAAGTTCACCAATCCCTGATTGCGTGTAAACCCGTCAGGACCCCGCAATGTTAAAAAATAACAAACCCCTCCACGGCGCTTTTAAGCCTGCTATCTTTGTTTCTCATGATGCTTAAAATTAACTTAGCCACGCTGCTATTATTGCTTTTTGCCGGTTCGGTATTTTCTCAGAATAACAAAAAACAAAAAACTTTTACTTTTAAAGTGAAAGGCTCAGTAAGAAATTATAACGGGCAAAAGGTTTACATCCATCATAAATGGGATGACCAGGACTTCACCGACTCTGCAGATATAGACAAAAATCAATTTGTATTTGAACTGAGGAGCCCTGAACCGAATATGTACTGGTTTACTTTTACCAAGGAAGTGAACGCGCAGCCCAATGCTATTTTTTTTGCAGACAAGGGTACCGTTACAACCCTGCTAAAAGGTGATTCGTTGGCGGCGTCGGTAATCGAAGGAGGGCCTACCCAGAAGGATTATGTCATATACAGGAAAATAATGACCGACCTCACGGCCTCACAACAAAAACTCCAGGCCGATTATACGCTGGCGGCGCAGAAAGGAGATGCGGCAGGCGCAGCAAAAGTACAGCAGGATTATCAGGCCCTAAGCGCGCAAAACGTGAGTGACCTGAAAAGCTTCGTTAAAAACCATTCAAAGTCGGCAGTAAGCGGTTATATCATTTACAAAGAGTTTAACAGTCCGAACATTCCGATTGAAAACGCCGTGGAATGCCTGAGCTACATAGACAAAAGCATTGAAAATACCAAGTTCGTGAGACTGGCGACCAGGAAAATAAACGACATAAAAGGAACACAATTGGGCGCTGTGGCCACCGATTTTTCGCAGACCACGCCGGATGGCAGGCAGGTAAAACTTTCTGATCTCAGGGGCAAATACGTGTTGGTTGATTTTTGGGCCAGTTGGTGCAGACCTTGCCGGCTCGAAAATCCAAATGTAGTGCTGGCATATAATAATTTTAAAGATAAAGGTTTTACGATTTTGGGTGTTTCGCTGGATTCGAACCGTGAGCAATGGCTGGCTGCCATACAGACCGACCATTTAACCTGGACAAATGTAAGTGACCTTAAAGGAGGCGCCAATGAGGCTGCAACTATTTATGGTATACAAACCATTCCGCAAAATGTGCTGATTGACAGAGACGGAAAAATTATAGCCAAAAACCTCCGGGGGCTGGCGCTTAACGAGAAGTTAAAAGAACTCATTCAATAATCCCGCGGCTTTTACTTTTCGAAAAAAGGTTAAAAAATCTAAAACAAATTATAGTATCTTTAGAGGATGTTATATTTTTGTTACTGGTAAATAGATATTATGATTAAAAGAACTTTAATAATTGTTTCGACATTTATTTTTTACAACGCTTTTTCGCAAAAGCCGGCAAAACCACTCACATTTAAAATAGACGGCAGTATCAGGAATTTTTCCGGTAAAACCATCTATCTCCATCACAAAAGTCCGGAGAAACAGTTTACAGACTCAGCGAAGATCAGCAACGGGAAATTTGCTTTTAACATAAAGAGCAATGAACCATCCATGTACTGGTTTACATTGACCCCTGATTTTGGCGCTCAGCCCAATTGTTACTTTTTCCCCGATGAAACACCCACCAAAGTGAGACTCGTAGGCGATTCGCTACCTTTTTCAGTAGTGGAGGGCGGGCAAGCCCAGAAAGACTACATGGAATACAGGATGATCATCAGCAACCTGGTGGCGCAGCAGCAAAGAATGCAGGCCGACTATCAGACAGCTTCACAGGCCGGTGACAATGCCCGTATTATGGCCATACAGCAGGAATTTCAAACATTGAATACACAGTATGTGTCAGACATGAAGAACTTCATTAAAACGCATCCAAAATCAGTGATGAGCGCTTATATTGTGGGTAATGATTTTAACAACGACAACATCGCCATAGAGAATGTGATTGAGTCTTTGGCTTACCTTGATAATAGTTTAGCCGGTAACACCTATGTAAAGGCCGCCAACAAAAAGGTTGATGCCATCAGGGGCACCATGGTTGGTTTTAAAGCCACCAATTTCACACAGAATTCCCCGGAAGGAAAACCGATTAAATTATCTGATTTTAAAGGGCAATATGTACTGATAGATTTTTGGGCCAGCTGGTGCAAACCGTGCCGCATGGAGAATCCGAATGTTGTTTCGGCCTATAATCGTTTTAAAAGCAAAGGGTTTACCGTTTTAGGCATCTCAATGGACAACAATAAGGAATTGTGGACAGCAGCCATTAAGGCAGACAACCTAACCTGGCAACACGTAAGTGATCTCAAGGGCTGGGGTAACGAAGTAGGCATCCTTTATGGTGTAAAGGGCATTCCGCAAAACTTCTTAATTGACAAGGAAGGTAAAATTGTTGCCAAAAATCTCCGTGGGGCCGAACTCGACGAAAAACTCGCCGAAATAATCAAATAAATCCACAGGTGTAAAGCAGATTAAACTCACTTTATCAAAATGATATAAGGAGATTAAATCCACTTCATCAAAAAATAAATTAAATTTGCCATTAAATTTCAAAAAAAGTATGAAAACAAATAAGGTTGTTGCTGTTGCTTTAGCCATAGGAGCATTAGTTATTACAGGTAAAGGACAGGAACAGGTTGTTATGACCATTAACAGTAAACCAATTAAAAAATCGGAGTTCGAGGCTGTTTACAAAAAAAATAATGGAAAGGAAGTAAACAACAGCACCAAGTCGGTTAAAGAATACGTGGATCTTTTTTCACTTTTCAAAAGCAAAGTGTTTGAAGCAGAAAGTATGGGTCTTGATACACTGGCCACTTTTAAAAGTGAATTAGCCGGTTACCGCAGGCAGCTGGCGGCACCTTATTTAACAGATAAAAACACCAATGAAAATTTATTAACTGAAGCGTACGACCGTCTAAAAACAGAAGTGCGTGCCAGCCATATTCTTGTGAGAGTAGATGAGACCGCTTTACCAAAGGATACGCTCGAGGCCTGGACAAGGATTCATATTATCAGGGACGCCATCAATGGGAAATTTCCTTCACAGGCCGAAATTGCCAACTATGATAAACTGGTAAAAAACAGCACTGATGTTTCAAAAAATTTAAAAGGAAAAGACAGCACCATTTACAAAATAAAGGTCAACGCGGTTAAAAACCTGGCTGAGTATTATAAAAGCGGCGCGGATAAATTCCTGGCCATTGCGCCAAACACAAGCGACGATCCTTCAGTTATAGAGAACAAAGGAGATTTGAGTTATTTCTCGGCTTTTGAAATGGTTTATCCTTTTGAAAGCGCGGCGTTTAACACCAAAGTGGGTGAGTTGAGCCCGGTGGTAAGGACCCGTTTCGGCTATCACATTTTAAAGGTATATGACAAACGCGCAAGCAAGGGTGAGATCTCGGTTGAACACATCATGGCTGAGATCCGCAAGGACGCGAATGAGCAGGATAAGGCCAACGCGAAAAAGAAAATCGACGAATTGTATGGAAAATTAAAAGGCGGTCAGAATTTCGAGGAATTGGCGCGTCAGTTTAGTGACGACAAACAATCGGCCGATAAAGGTGGCTTATTACCACCATTTAAAGCTACCGGTCGTCGTTCGAAAGCTTTTGAAGATGCCGCATTTGGTCTTAAAGCCAACGGCGATTACAGCGAGCCTGTATTGAGCCCTTATGGATGGCACATTGTTAAGCGGGTCGATCTTAAAGGCGTTCCTGCATTTAACGACATCAGGAATGAACTAAAAACGCGTGTTACCCGCGATAGCAGGTCGCAGGCCGGTAAGGTTGCGCTCGTTGCAAAAGTAAAAAAGGAAAACAATTTTAAAGAGAATTTAAAGAACAGGGATGAACTCACCAAAGTGCTTGATTCAACTTACCTCAGAGCGACCTGGTCTGCCGACAAGGCCAAAAAACTAGGTAATAAAGAGATCTTCAGCCTGGGCGGCAGATCTTATACCCAAAACGAATTTGCTAAGTTTTTAGAGACACAGATGACCTTCAGGGGACAAGGCGACCTTGTTGAAATAATGAAAGCCATCTATAAAACCTGGGTTGATGAAAGCGTTGTGAATTTTGAAGATTCGCAACTGGAAAAGAAATATGTTGAGTTTGCCAACCTTTACAGGGAATACAGAGACGGAATCTTATTGTTTGATCTAACCGATCAAAAGGTGTGGAGCAAAGCTGTTAAGGATACTGCTGGTTTAAAAGCTTTTTACGAAAAGAATAAGAACAACTACCTGTGGGAAGAGCGCGCTGATGTATCTACTTATAAATGCCTGAATGAAAAAACAGCAAAGGATGTGCGTAAAATGCTCAAAGAAGGCAAAGGCGAAAAGGAAATTACTGAAACACTTAATAAGACATCACAGTTAAATGTGTCGGTTGAAAATATTACTTTCTTAAAAGGTGAAAATAAAAACGTGGATAATAACTGGAAACAGGGCGTTGCCGAACAGGATATTAAAGACGATAAGGAAAATAAGGTGCTGGTGATCGTTGTGAATAAGATCATACCAAAAGCGCCTAAAACTATCGCCGAATGCCGTGGTGCCGTTACCGCCGATTACCAGGTTTTTCTTGAAAAGGAATGGTTGGCTTATTTGAAGAACAAGTACACTGTAAAAGTGAACCAGGACGTATTGAATACTATACAGTAAAAACTTAATTTTTTCAGAAAGCCGTTCCGATCGTTACCGGGACGGCTTTTTGATTTTATCCCGATGGCTATCGGGACCTGCGCACTTTTCTGTGGTATAAAGTGTTCGGAAACCCTTCGAAAAAACCCTTAAAATAGCGAGGAGGGTTAAAAAAAATAATTTAGCTTAGCGGCGACAGATTTTTATTTGAAATATATCCTTGTCATATTTCTTGGCCTCGCGCTTGTTTCGTGCAACTCATTTTCGAAGGAAGAAGAGCCTGCGGCGGTTATCGTCGCAAAAGCCGGATCGGCCAGTCTCGATATGGATGAGTTTAAAGAGCACTTTATTTCAACCGGCGTTCAAAAAGACAGCAATTACCTTTCCAAAAAAACAATTGAAAACTGGGCCACGGAAGCTTTGTTTTATGAGGAGGCAACCGGTAAGTTAAATGAGGATGAGAAGCGGGTGGAGCGGGAAGTAGAGAATTACCGCAAAACGCTTGTCAATTATATTTACCAGACTAAAATTGTAGAAGCCAATCTCGATACCAACATTTCAAAACAGGAAATTGAGGATTATTATAACGCACACCGGGATAATTTTATTTTGAATGAGAACATCATTAAAGTAAATTATTTTAAGATCCCGGTAAAGGCGCAGGCACTTGATAAAATTAAACGGCTCCTTTATTTTAATAATCCAAAAGACGCCGAGCAGTTAAAAAATCTATGCGTGCAAAACGCTGAGAATTTCTTTATGAATGACAGCACATGGCTGCTCCTTGACGATATTAAAAAGGAAATTCCAAAACTCAGGGACCAGCCCGATTTTAATTTAAGTCCGGGCAGGATCGTCGAATTTACAGACGCGCAGTACTATTATTTTTTAAGAGTGAAAGACCTTATGACCAAGAACAGCATGTCGCCCATTAATTTCCAACGTCAGAACATCAAAAACTTTGTGATGAACAATCGCAAAGCACAGTTAATAAAGGAATACAAACAACTTCTTTTAGAAAAAGCGAAGGCTGATAAAACTTTTATAGTTTATTGATGACGGCGGCCGTTACAAAGCCCGGCCTTATATTTTTACACCGATCACAAGGATATCATCTATTTGTTCAAGGTTTCCGCGCCACTGATCTACCGTGCTGTGAAGTATATTTTTTTGCACATTAAAATTCATGTGCGAATTATTAAGAAGGATTTCCTGGAATTGTTTGTACCTGAATTTTTTGCCTTTTGGGCCCCCGAACTGATCGGCATAACCGTCGGTGAAGGTGTAAATACAGTCACCCTCATCAAGCGCGATGGTGTGATTAGTAAAGGGTTTGTTGAGGTGATGAAAGCCTACCGGCTGCCTGTTGGCCTTAAACTCAGAAAATTCTTTAACCTGATTACCTGAAGAGTTGTTTTTAATGATGTAAAGATCGTTATTGGCTGAGGCGAAGCTAAGTTCTTTTTTCTTTTTGTCGATGCAGCAAATGGTAATATCCATACCGTCTTTGCTATCACCAATGTTCCCGGTTTGTTTAAGTGCGCCGATAATTTTATCACGCATCAGGTTGAGTGCTTCTGCAGGATTCTGGATTTTCTGCCCTTCTATGATGTCGTCGAGGAACGAAAGGCCAAGCATGGTCATAAACCCGCCAGGCACCCCATGACCGGTGCAGTCGGCGGTAGCGTAAAAAATGAGGTCGTCTTTCTCATAGATCCAGTAAAAATCTCCGCTCACAATGTCTTTTGGTTTAAAGAGCACAAAACTATCCTTGAAATGATATTTAAATTCCTCCTCGCTGGGCAACAAAGCGTCTTGTATGTTCTTGGCGTAATTGATACTGTCGGTAATTTCCCTGTTCTTTACTTCAAGTGTATCTTTCTGACTCTGAATCTCAACTTTTTGCAGCACCAGTTCGGAGTGTTTGGCTTCAATTACCTTTTTAGAGAGTTCGAGTTGCAACCTGATCTTTATATCGTTGTATGCCAGCCGGTACCTCGTTCTTATCTGAAACACGCAGAAGACCACCACGGTGATGGTCAACAGGCCGCCATTGATCATAAATTCGTCGATCGTTAACCGGCTGTAGAGTGTATAAAATATAAAATTCGACAACAGGGTTGAGGCAACCAGTAACAGTGAGAGTTTAAGTTCCCATAACACCAGCATACCCACGCCGATAAACAGCACCATGTAGGCGAAGGCGTGTTTCTGAAAGTGCGAAATATCCATGAAACTCCACATGTATGAGTTTTGAATGGAAATTCCCAAAATAAGAATGAACATGCAGGAATAGATGTTTACCCCGAAGACATGCCTGCCAAGCAAAATAACGGCGCTTACCGACGACACTACAATCCTGAAGATCAGAAATGGAACAAAATACTCCTCACCGATAACAAAATAGTCGCTGATACACCAGATGATGTTAAGCGCCAGGCCCACCCAGGTAGCTATAATGTGGAACTTTTCGGTAGACTTATAAAATTCCTGCTTGACTACACTTTCAGGTATGGTGGTTTCCTCCATTATTCACCTAAGATACTAAAGAAATGATAAAAAAGCATAAGACATCGGCCAATATATTAGTTGGTAAAGTGGGTGCAAATGAGTTACGTAATTGGTGATTAAACGGATTTAAAAAATAATCCCCAAACACATAATAACTCTACATAACCAAAAAACCTAAATAAAATCAGGTTTGCAATATCCCCACATTGTACTGTTTGGTGATTGGCGCGTGGTTAGCCATTTCTATGCCCATGCTGATCACCTTGCGGGTTTCGAGCGGGTCTATGATGGCATCCATCCACAGGCGCGATGCCGCGTAGTAAGGGGTAGTTTGTTTATCGTAACGGGCCTTTATTTTATCAAACAGTTCATTTTCCTTTTCAGGTGTAATTTCTTCACCTTTTGCTTTGAGACTCGCCACCTCGATCTGCACCAATACTCTTGCAGCCTGAGTTCCGCCCATTACAGCGACTTTGGCTGTTGGCCAGCCCACAATGAGCCTTGGATCATATGCTTTACCGCACATTGCGTAGTTGGCCGCGCCGTAACTGTTACCGACTATGATAGTGAATTTTGGCACCACACTGTTGGCCATGGCGTTTACAAGTTTGGCACCGTCTTTAATAATGCCACCCTGTTCGCTGCGTGAGCCCACCATAAAGCCGGTAGCATCCTGTATAAACACCAGCGGAATCTTTTTTTGATTGCAGTTCATAATAAAACGGGCGGCCTTGTCGGCACTGTCGCTGTATATCACACCGCCGAACTGCATTTCATTGGCGCCTCCCGGTTTTTTGCCTTTCACCACTACCCTTTGATTGGCAACAATGCCAACGGCCCAACCTTCGATGCGGGCGTAGGTGCATATGATGCTTTTACCGTAATGTTCCTTGTACTCATCGTGCTGGCTATTGTCAACCAGGCGCTCAATAACCTCGTACATGTTGTACTGTTTGTCGCGCGAATCGGGAATGATCCCATAAATATCTTTTGGATCTTTTTTTGGCTGGTTTATCTCTACGCGGTTAAAGCCTGCTTTGTCGTAATCTCCCACTTTAGACATGATGTTCCTGATCCGTTTTAAACAATCGGCGTCATCCTTGCATTTATAATCGGTAACACCACTGATCTCGCAGTGTGTGGTAGCGCCACCCAGGGTTTCGTTGTCAATTTTTTCGCCAATGGCCGCTTTAACAAGGTAACTTCCCGCTAAAAATATGGAGCCCGTTTTATCGACGATCATGGCTTCGTCGCTCATAATCGGAAGATAAGCGCCCCCGGCAACGCAGCTGCCCATTACCGCCGCGATCTGTAAAATGCCCATGCTGCTCATAACCGCGTTGTTGCGGAAAATCCTGCCGAAATGTTCCTTGTCAGGAAAAATTTCGTCCTGCAGCGGCAGGTATACACCCGCGCTGTCAACCAGGTAAATAATAGGCAAACGGTTTTCCATCGCTATTTCCTGCGCACGTAAATTCTTTTTGCCGGTGATTGGAAACCAGGCGCCGGCTTTTACTGTAGCGTCGTTGGCAACAACTATGCATTGTTTGCCACTCACATATCCAATAACGATCACCACACCACCACCCGGACAACCGCCGTGCTCTTCGTACATTTCGTAACCGGCAAAGGCTCCCATTTCGAACCGGGGTGTGTCTTTGTCAAGTAAAAAATCAATTCGCTCACGGGCCGACATCTTTCCCTGGACATGTAATTTTTCGATCCGCTCTTTACCACCGCCCAAATAAATCTTTTGCAGCCTTTGCTCCATTTGTCCTATGAGCAAGCGCATCGTATCGTCGTTCTTATTAAATTCCAAATCCATATTCGTTTTCAAAAAAATTAAATCATCCTTTAAATGTAAAGAATAATGCTTTTACTAAGAAATAATTTTGTTTCAGGCCCTGATCATTTTCAGGTATTTAATTACTTCATTCAAATAGTCAATTACGTGGTAAGGATCTGCTTTTTGTATGATCAGGTCAAGTTCCCCGTATTTTTTTCCGCCCCCGCACTTAAGTGTGGCTGTGAGCGCGGCTGTGAGCGCAGCAGAGAAGAGGTCTGTTTCGGGAGAGGTATTGATGACAAGATCGAATTTTTTATCTTTTACCTGATGCAGGAACTTTGAATGAGGCAGACCTAAAAAAGTACGGTCTTTTTTAGAAAGGCATTGCCAGTCGGAGTAGGTGGCCGTTTTTGAGGTGGGTTCAATATAAAAAACGCTCACCAGTTTGCCGGTGCCTTCTACAAATTTATCGATGGCGCTTTTATTGATTTTATCGGTGCTGTTAAGTACCAGTGCTACTGTTTTTATCTTGTCCCAGGGCAAAAATTGTTTGTTCCGGTTCAGACTTCCTTTGGCGATTTTTGAATTGAGAATTATTTCAGCGAGGGGTTTCAACATCAGCCTTTGAACATTTTTTTAATCAATTCAACGAACCTGGTCTCTGTGGCCTCAATGCTTTCAAGACTTTTTCCCCCGGCCGCGTTGATATGTCCGCCTCCGTTAAAATAATTGCGGGCAAAGGTATTCATGTCGATGTTGCCCTTACTTCTGAACGATATTTTTACACAACCATCGCTTTCATTAAACAAGGCGCAAACTTTTATTCCTTTAATCGAGAAGGGATAGTTGACCAGGCCCTCGGTATCGCCCTTCTGGTAGCTGAACTTGTTGAGTTCCTTTTCGGTTAAAGTAAAATAGGCAACAGGCAGCCCATCAATCACCTTCATTTTTTCACTCAGCGCATAGCCCAGCAGTTTAAGCCGTGAAAGGCTGTAATTGTCATACACGGCACTGTGAATCTCACTGGGAACAATACCTGTTTTAAGTAATTCTGAAAGGATCAGGTGGGTATTTGAGTTTACGCTCGGATACCTGAAGGAGCCTGTATCGGTCATAATTCCTGTGTACAGACAGGCTGCTATTTTTTTGTCAATTAGTTTTTTGCCGCCCATGCCCACTATCCAGTCGAAGATGAGTTCGCTGGTGCTGCATGCCTTCACGTCATGAAAATACAGGCTCGCGTAATTATCGGGTTGCTGGTGATGGTCTACCAGAATTTTGGGAGCCGGGGTCTGGGAAAGCACTTCGCCCAGCTTTTCGAGGCGCTTGTATGAGTTAAAATCGAGCGTGAAGATCAAATCGGCAGAGTGGAGGAATTTGGTGACTTTGGACTCGTTTGCCTGGAAATTTAACACCTGTTTATTGCCCGGCAGCCAGTTTAAAAACTCCGGATAGGCATTGGGTACAATTACCTTTACATTCTTTTTAAGGGATAACAGGTAGTGGTAAAGGCCAAGACTGCTGCCCATTGCATCTCCATCAGGGCTCCAGTGGGTAACAATGGCAATATTACCGGATTTTTTGAGGATGTTTTTGAACTTCTGGAAGCTGTCTTTTTGCATGGATTTGGTCTGAAATCGGTAAATTTAGAGTTTTTAGCCCCCAAATGACTTAAAATTCGTAAAATATTTTTCCCTGGCTGCAATTAATTTTATATATTTGCCCCTCTAATTTTAAATAGATCAAAAATGTTAATAGTTCAAATTAAAGAAGGCGATAATATTGAAAAAGCCTTAAAGAAGTACAAAAAGAAATTTGAAAAAACTGGCGTGGTAAAACAGCTGCGTGAGCGTTCAAAGTTCACTAAACCTTCTATTGTACGTCGCGAACAGGTAATTAAAGCCGCTTATAAGCAAAAACTGCAGATCGGCGCTATCGAAAAATAAATCCTTTTTAGGGTATTTTATATTGCAATCCTAACTTGAAATGCATAATTTCGGTTAGGATTTTTCTTTATATATGGTTGAAGGGGCATTATCTGACTAACGCAGTCAGTGGCTTTTTATCCTTTTTAAATCTTCAAAAAAGATTTAGCCCCCTAACTGTTCTGAATTACGAATCCGACCTCAAACAATTTTTTCTATTTCTTGATGACGAAATTCCCCGTTCACAATTGGGGGATATCACTTACCAGGATATCAGGTCTTTTATTGCCTCTTTAATGGACCAGGGCATTGCCGCCAGCAGCGTGAACAGAAAACTAAGCGCCTTAAAATCTTTTTTCAGGTACCTTGTCAGCAAAGAAATCGTTACCAGCGACCCTGCCAACAGAATTCCAGGTCCAAAAATACCGAAACGGCTGCCGGTTTTTGCTGATGAAAATCAGATGCGGCATATTTTCTCGAAACTGAGTTTTGGCAACGATTTTGAAGGTGTCAGGAATAAATTGATAATTGATATTTTATACCAAACCGGCATCAGGAGGGCTGAATTAATAAATTTGAAGGAAAGCGACGTGGATATTTATAACCTTCAGCTGAAGGTTTTAGGCAAAGGCAACAAAGAGCGGGTTATTCCATTTGATATCGCATTAAAACGTAACCTCGAATCCTATCTTCACGTAAAAAACGAAGGGCAGCTTTCAAACCCTTGTTTATTGGTAACTGTTAAAAATAAACCGCTAAGCGCCGGTCTGGTCACAAAGATTGTGAGCGCGGTGCTCGGCCAGGTGACCACCAATAAAAAGAAAAGTCCGCATGTACTGCGGCATACGTTCGCTACGCATTTACTGGATAGCGGCGCCGACATAAACGCTGTAAAAGAACTGTTGGGACACAGCAGTTTGTCGGCCACGCAGATTTACACACACAATACAATCGATAAATTAAAAAAATCTTACAACCAGGCCCATCCGCGGTCTGGTAATTAATAACCAGGAGAAGCGGGTCTCAAATGTAAAGGATCTGTTTTCCAAAAAACAAACAAAGGAGGAAACAAGCTATGACAATCAACATTCAATCAGTGCATTTCGATGCCGACAGAAAATTATTAGACTTTGTGAATGATAAGGTAAGTAAGTTAAATACCTTTTACGATGGCATCATCAAACACGAAGTAATATTAAGGCTTGATAAAAGTAGTAACACCGACAATAAGATAGCCGAGGTGAAGATCTCTGGCAAAGGCACTGATTTTTTTGCAAAAAAACAATGTGTTAGTTTTGAAGAAGCCACCGATCTTGTGTGTGAGGCGCTTAAAACACAACTGAAAAAACATAAAAATAAAGTGCTTGAGCATTCTACAACTGGCGTGTCAATAGACAGCGCGAGCAGCGAAGAAGAAGAACTTTAATGTCATATAATAATTAGAATAATTTTCGCCCTGGTTTACCGGGGCGATTTTTTTTGTAGATTTATTACCTGTTTAAACCAACAATAAAACCAATGAAAGCATCAATTTTAATACTCGCCGTGTTACTCTGCGCCCTTTCGGGCAACGCGCAACCTCCAAAAGGCAAAGCAACGCCAGGAACTGTTTACGGCGCTAAAACAACAGAACAGGGAGCCATCAGTATGAACGAAGTTCAGTCTCTTTTAAAGTCAAAAGACACGGTGGCAGTAAAGGTAAAAGCTTTGGTGGTGAGTTCATGCACAAAAAAGGGATGCTGGATGAATTTAAAGGTAGATGATAAAAGCACGGCCTTTGTAAAAATGAAAGATTACGCGTTTTTTGTACCAACAGACATAGAAAATAAAACGGTGGTGCTCGATGGCATCGCCTTTATAGAAGAAACCTCGGTGGAAGAACTGCAACACTACGCTAAAGACGCTAAAAAGCCACAATCAGAGATTGACGCTATTAAGGAACCGAAAAGGCAGGTTAGATTTTTAGCCAATGGCATTCTTGTGTTGTAAACTGCACCGCGTATGATCAGGGCTGAAGTTCTTTCAGCATGAGTTCCCTGATGTATTTAACCGGGGCGCTGCCGTAACTTAAAAACTTTTCATGAAATTGTTTCAGGTTAAACTGCCCGCCCTTTAGTTTTTTATATTCCTCTCTGAAATCGTAAATCTCTGTATAACCTGTAAAATAAGAACAGAGTTGAACCTGTGAAATGGAAACCCTTCTCCATTTTCCTTCAGCCTCGGCCTGTTGCTGGAATGCCTCATTGATCAAAAGGTGAAGCCCGTCTTCTTTGCTCATGTTTTTAGCGTGTACACTGTAATCCAGTATTGTGTTACAGGTGCTGCGCAGATTCCATTTGTAATACATTAACCACATTTCGGGCTCCGCTTCGTTTGAATCTCCAACAGCGCCATACCCATTTTCGAGCATCATGCGTTCAGAATATACGGCCCAGCCCTCTACCATGGCGCCGTTGCCGAGTATCGATTTGATAATACTTGGTGATTGATTCGAATACACCAATTGAATATAATGGCCGGGGATAGCTTCATGAATATTAAGGATCTGCAGGATATAGTGATTGTACTCCCGCAAATAACTTTCGGCCCTTTGTTTATCCCAGCCCGAAAGGCTACCAACATTGTAGTAGGTGTTTCCGTTTTTATCGTAAGGCCCTGGCGAAGAAATTGAGGCGCCAGCCAGTCCCGCCATGTACGCAGGTTCTTTTCGCACCACCAGCGGCTTGCTGGGGTCTAGCGCGATAAGATTTTTCTTCCTGATAAATTCGGTCAACGCGGGGATCTGTCTTTCTATGGCCAACTGAAAGGAATCCGGCTTCACATGTTTTAATGATATAATATTAATAAGTTCTTTAATAGCAGTTAGTTTGTCTCCGGGCATGGCCTGGTCTTTTAAATATTTTGGCCACAGTTTTTTTGTGATCTCAAACATTTTTTCGTGAAGGTTTTTTTTGTGAGCCATGGCTTTTTCAAAGATCTGATCGGCGCTGTAGCCCGATTGAATGTCGTGCGCAAATTTTTTAGCGTACAGTTCGCTGCCAAGTCTAAAACTGCGTGGTGAGGAATGTTTGAATGCTTTGAGCCACTCAGCATAGGCTTTAATGGCGGCTACTGATTCTTTCGCGCGGGCGCTGATCTTATTTTTTTCAGCCTCCGGCAGTTGTGATTTTTTTAAAGCCTCAGCCAGATCCTGTTCAAATACCGAAATGCCACCAAGGTTTTGAAGTATGGCCAGGTCTGTATGTTCAATGGTGGGATCTTTTATATTTATTTTTGCTGCGTTGTAATAAGCGGGGATATTTGCCATCTTCAGGTAAAAGTGGGCCAGGCGCGTATCAAGTGAATCGTAATTGTTGTTGAGCATTTCGGCAAAGCTCCCACAAACGTTATAATTGGAAGGGTCCCATTCAAATGACCTCAAATCGCCAAGCCCCCATGTGCCGGCGTTTAAATAATCCCTCATCATGTAAAAATCCGTTTTGTTGTTATCCGAAAGGCCTTCAACATTGTAGCGCCCGAGTGAGTCGAGATTGGCCTTAAAAAAAGCCATTTCCGTTTCCCTTTGCGCCTGGTTGGGAACCGTAAGTATACTGTCGTAACGGTGATAACCCACGCCACTTGCCCAACCGGGGTATAATCTCCAGAGCGACTCCACAAATTTTTCACGGTAAACTTCAAAAGCGGGGTCCTGTGTGATATGTTGGTTTTTGTTGGTTTGCGGCTCATTTTGGCACGAAACCAAAGCGATGAATAAAAAGCCTTGAAGTATTTTTTTCATGGGTTGGAATTGAGAAACAAATGTAAACTAATTTATAAAGTGAGGAAAATGTTTATTAATGCCTATACTATTCCACATAAAACGTAAAACAGGGGCATCGGTTTTGACTTTCGTTCAATGGCTTTTATTTTGCAGCTTCATAAATGTATCAACAATTAAAAATTACAGTTATGTCACGACCAGGAAGAGACGATGCCCGTGAACGGATAAAAAAGGCCGCACCATCGCATACCGCAAACGCGCATAAAATGGAGTCAGAAAAGAATAAAAAAAGTAATGCTGATTTAAAAACTGACCGTAAAAAAGGAAAACAAAAGTAATACCGTCGATTTTGCTATCTAAGAAATAGTGAACTAGACAAAAAAAGCCCGGGATCAAAAGATCGCGGGCTTTTTAATTGAAGGGCGTTTGCCGGTCTTATTTACCTCCTTCAAACCTGGTCCAGGTTTGTGTTCTTCCTATTTGTGATATGCCAAGGTAACCGCGTAATTCGAGTGTGTTGTCTTTTAACGTCGCCCGGCAGGTATATGTTTTACCGCTTTCGGGATCATAAATAGTTCCGTTTTCCCAATGGTCTTTTACAAAAACAAGATCCTTCAGCGGCTGCAGACCAATGAGAGGATCGGTTCGTTTTGTTTTATCCGGATTATTTTTGTCTGTTTTTGGTGTGCCATCAGTATAGGTTGGCACTTTCAGCCAGACAATGGTTCCATAGTATTTGTCGCCTTCTCTGATAATTTCTACATGGCCTTTTTCAAGGTTTGAGATCCAGGTGCCTGTTATATCGTCAGCTTTAACCCTTGATTGAGGAAACACATAAAATCCAAGAAAGGAAAAGATCAGTAGGAGCGCTTTTTTCATGACAGTGGTATTTATTTAGTACGAACGAAGATAATTATTTAATTTCTATCCACTACAAATAAAAAGGACAAACGCTGATAAGCGTTTGTCCTTTAAGTGCAGGATGGGTTTAGATGTTACAGTACCCTCAGTAACCAAAGGATGAGTAAAACAACTGCCACCACAAGAAGTATGTAAATGAGTGGACCGAGTATGTCGCCTATGAGTCCCAAAAAGAATAGTACGAGCAATACCACTATAATGATCCAGAGCAGACTCAGTCCATCATCATCATCGTCAGCCGATTTTTGCAACGCCAAGCCGTTGATGGCTTTAAACGGCTTTTTTACAAGCAATTCAGCCGGCCGCGATGTATTGTTGATCAGATCGGGATCGGAATTTGTTTTGGCTACAGCCGGTTTTTTTACTTTGTGAGAACCGGTTGCTTTGTTCGCAGTAATAACCGGAGCAGGTGATTTCGAAAACGTTTTTAGGTCGGCTGTGGCAGGCTGGCTCTCTGTTTTAGGCGTTACAAGCACTGGCTGTGTAGCTTTTGCGACTGCTGTGTTTTCGGTTTTTGATTTAGTTGTATGTCTGGCTGGGCTGTGACTAACATAATAACCTTTTGTGTACCTGCGTTTTGTTAAAGAGGTCGAGGACCCGCAGGACGATACAAGAACCGCGATGATTATGCAAAGCAGTATGTAGGGAGTAATTGATTTTTTCATAATGGTAATTTTTAATTGGTAAATGATTATAACCATTTGGTCAAAGCATATGCCATCATTATGAATCGAAATTGAAAAGGAAAGGGGAAGGTACTAAAACAAGGAAGGAGGGATAGAATTTACGTTTAAAAAATTTTGCTCACACAAACGCATATTTTTTAATGGAACCGTAGATTCTATCACCTCCCTATATGTTGAGTAAATAGATGTGAGAACGATTTCAAACACTATGCCTGGCACAAAAGCCATATTTATGGGTATTTTGGCCCCGATGTGCAACTTATTTTCCCCAAGCCGGGTAATTTATTCTCCTGCGGTGTTTTTGCAGAAAATGCTTTCACATTGGGAAAAAAAATACCCTGATAGTGGCTGCGCTCTTTTTTGACCCCGCTATGAGCAAATGGCACTGAGTTTTAAACGCTGTTATTATGATAAAACCCGTTGTCAATCTCATCTTTTCTATATTTTTACTTAGCCAGGCGGTAACATTTTCACAAAATCTCGTGGTGAATTCAACTTTTGAAGCAAAGCACCTGAGGAAGGGTTATGGTGAAATAACAAAGGCACACGCATGGGGAAACGCGAATAGCGGAACGGTGGACCTTTTCACCCAAAGAAAAACCCGTGGAAAAAATGCCGTTAATGGCATCCCAAATAATTATATGGGTACACAGCCTTCAACCGACGGTACGAACTACGCAGGTATTGTGGCATATTACGATGATGGCGACAACAATTATTTTATACAGGATTTGAACCGCCGGCGGACTTCATTTACTAAAAGCAATGGCTACAAACAATACACCGAATACCTCGAAGGTGAGTTCCGCGAACCCATGGTAGCAGGCGTGGTTTACCGGCTTTCGTTCAAGGTTAACCTCGCAGATAAAAGCGGGAGAGCAGTTTCCTGTATCGGCGCGCTGATCACAAATGAAAAAGTAAAAGAAGCCACAAATACCTTTCTCAAACAGGTTCCGCAATTTGTTTCGCACCGGGTCATTTCCGACACTTCGGCCTGGGTTGTGCTTTCAGGGGCTTATATTGCTGTGGGAGGAGAAAAATATATTACCATCGGATGTTTTAAAGACGAGGGGTTTATAGTTGAAAAAATGGTGAGCAAAATGCATCCTGATTCACGAAAAGCCTATTATTATATTTCTGAGATCAGCGTCACACCATACGCCGAGGCCAAAAGCAACCTGGAAGCAATAGTACGGGGAGTAGATTATATTGAATTAATGGATATACAATTTGCTTCGGCAAATTCAGAAATTATGCCGGGCTTTTACCGGGAACTGGATGAGGTAGCTGAATGGATGGTAAAATATCCCGACTATAAGTTTTTTGTCGCGGGTTATGCCGATCAGTTGGGAAGCACGGCATTAAATGATTCATTGTCGCTGCAAAGGGCGCGCAATGTAAAAAATTACCTTGTTAACAAAGGTGTGAGCGCCTCTAATATTTTAACTGAGGGTTTTGGCAGCGATAATCCCATAGAAAATAAACTCAAAAGCCGTAAAAACCGTCGGGTCGAAATTTATCTGTATTCTTCAGGCAAACCTTCTCAATAACGGGAAATTAGCATGCGCAACTCAGCAATTCAACAACTCACCAACTCATCAACTCATCAACTCATCAACTCACCAACTCACCAATTCACCAACTCACCAACTCACCAACTCACCAACTCACCAATTCACCAACTCACCAACTTTCAAACTTACCAACTCAACAAATCAGCTATCGCTGCTTCTACCTTATCGGCATTGGGTAACATTGTTTTTTCAAGAACAGAATTAAGAGGGATGGCAGGTAGGTTTTCGGCACCAACCACTTTCACCGGCGCGTCTAAAAACCTGAAACAATTGTCGCTGATTCTTGCCGCGACGCTTTGTGCAAAACCGTTAAATACAGGCTCTTCGGTAAGCACAATTATTTTCCCGTGTTTGCGGGCGCTTTCAAAGACAGCGGTTTCGTCGAGGGGAGAAATCGAGCGCAGATCGAGAACTTCTATTTGTCCTGCAAATTTTTTGGCGGCTGCTTTCGCCCAGTATACACCCATGCCGTAGGTGATTACCACCAGGGATTTACCCTCATTGATAAATTTTGGCTCAGCTTCCATCACAAGACGTGCCTTACCGAATGGAATGATGTAATCTTCGTCGGGTTCTATGGTTCTTGCATCTTCTGTGCCTTTGATCTTGCTCCAGTATAAACCCTTGTGTTCGAGCATCACAACCGGGTTTGGATCGTAGTACGCCGCTTTCATGAGTCCTTTTAAATCGGCCCCGGTACTTGGGTAGGCGATCTTTATGCCTTTAATATTCGCCAGCACGCTTTCAACACTGCTTGAGTGATAGGGGCCACCGCTTCCGTACGCGCCTATTGGCACACGCAGGATCATGCTCACCGGCCATTTACCGTTCGACAAGTAACAGCTGCGGCTGACTTCGGTAAATAACTGGTTGAGGCCCGGCCAGATATAATCGGCGAACTGAACTTCAACAATCGGTTTCAGTCCCACCGCGCTCATGCCTACGGTTGACCCTACAATAAACGCTTCCTGGATGGGTGTGTTAAAAACACGGTGACTTCCAAATTGCTGTGATAGTGTGGCTGCTTCCCTGAATACACCGCCCAGGCGCGCGCCAACATCCTGTCCGTATAACAAACACTCGGGGTGTTTGGTCATTAATTCCCTGATGGCAAATAAGGCGCTGTCGACCATAACGGTTGGTTGCTTGCCGCTCGGACTGCGCTCGCCTTTTTCTTCGGTCACCGGGGTAGGGACAAATTCGTGGTTAAACAGGTCTTCGGGTAGGGGGTCTTCTTCCAATAAAGCCTGTGCGTAATCTTCATCAACCAGGGTACTGGCATTCTCTTCAATTGTTTTGATCTCGCTGGCGTCAACTCCGCCAATGATAAGCTGGTTGCGCAGGCGTGGCAATGGATCTTTTTTTTCGGCCTCGGCAAGATCATCCCTGTACCACTCTTTTCTTACCCCGCTGGTGTGATGGTTGAGAAGAGGCACCTTTGCGTGGATAAGCATGGGGCGCCTTTCTTCGCGAATAATGGCAAGACATTCTCTGACTATATTGTAGCTGGAAATGAAATCGGTGCCGTCGATGGTACGGGTTTCAAGCCCTTTGAAACCTTTTGCAAATTCAGTGATGTCCTGCGAACGGAATTCAGAAGCGTGGGCGCTGATATCCCATTCGTTATCCTGTATAAAATATAAGATGGGCAGTTGTTTCAAGGCGGCCATCTGAAAAGCTTCAGATACTTCTCCTTCTGTGCAGCTGGCGTCGCCCAGTGAACAAACCGCTACCGGCTGCTCACCCTTGTGATCGGGTGCCAGGCCCATTTTTTCGAGGTACTGTAATCCAAGGGCAATACCGGTTGTAGGTATGGCCTGCATGCCTGTGGCGCTTGACTGATGCGGAATTTTTGGCATGTCATCGCGCTTCAAACTCGGGTGCGAATAATAGGTTCTCCCTCCTGAAAACGGATCATTTCGTTTGGCCAGCAACTGTAGCATGAGCTCAAACGGCCTCATGCCGATACTTAACAGGATACTGTCATCCCGGTAATAAGCGCTTAAAAAATCCTGTGGTAATAACTGGAGGCCCAACGCAATTTGAACGGCTTCGTGCCCGCGACTGGTGGCATGAACGTATTTTGCGGTAATTTCTTTGTTGGCCTCATACAACTCAGTCATGCTTTTGGCCGTGCACATCAAGCCAAAAGCTTTCTTTAAAATTTCTATCGGTATTTTAGTTTTTACTGACGTGGCTTTCAACATGAAATCATCCATTTTTATAACGTTATAAGGCTTAAAATTAAGAAATTTTAGTCCAAAAAAGGCATGGACAATGAAATTAACAGGGGGGTGTACATAATTGATTCTGAATTATTTAAACCGCTTCTTTTCATCCGGTATATTTATCTAAATGAAAACACGTTTTTATGCCGCAATAATTTGTTTTAGCGCTCTTATTTTTGCGAGCGCCTGCAGGCACAAGAAATCGGCAGTTTCAAAACAAAAGAACAAAAAAACGTTGGTCGTGAAAACTCCAGCCGGAAACGACAAAAAAAGCGGCGATCCAGCCACGCATCCTACGACCGAAAGTTCAGTGCTGCTTGGTCAGAAGTTAGGTGTGTCGGAAAAAGAAATTCAAAACAACAAACTTTTTCTTTTCATTAACGATTGGTATGGCGTTCCCTACAAATATGGTGGTTGTCAGAAAACCGGCATCGACTGCAGCTGTTTCACCAATCTTTTGTACGAGAAAGTTTACAATAAAAAAACCGGGCGATCGGCCGACGATATGTACAACGCCTGTGAAAAGATCCTGCTTGACGAAGTGAAGGAGGGCGACCTCATTTTTTTCAGAATTGGCGGCAACTCGGTTTCGCATGTTGGCGTTTACTTAAGAAACAACTTATTTGTTCATTCGAGCACCAGCAAAGGCGTAATCATTAATAGCATGGATGAGGCTTATTATAAAAAGTATTTTCATTCAGGCGGAAGGCTTAAAAATTCATGATCGACGGGTTGAAATTATCTATTCCACAAAGGATGGTTCTGTTAAGGATCACCCTCATTTTTTCACTGATCATTTCTATTTTTTTGAGCCTCAACCTTTGGGGTGGCTACCGTACGTTTCCATATGCGCCGCTGCTTGGGAAGCCATTTGTTTTGGCGCCATTTGATTTCATCTTAAGCGGCTTCGCCATCCTGGGATGGCTCTGTTCATTGTTCCTCAAAAAAGAGCGCCTTTTTGTTTTTTTGTCCTTCGCATTGTGCATCATTCTTGTACTTCATGATCTAAACAGGCTACAGCCCTGGTTTTTTATTTATAACAGTTTGCTGGCTGTTTTTATTTTTTATAACGGCAGGGTAGATGATCCCAACAAGTTTACTTCTGTTTTTATTATCATGCAACTGATTTTCGCTTCGGTGTATTTTTATTGCGGTGTTAGTCAGCTCAACAGTAATTTTATAGACTCCACCTATGCCGAGATCATCACACCTTTAAAAACGTTAATGAGCGAACGGCAATTTCTATTTTTTAAAAAAATGGGTGTATTGGTGCCGTACCTCTTCATTTTTATAGGGTTTGGATTTACCATTTCCCCGCTCAGGTACCTGGCAATTACCATGGCGGTTTGTATCCATTTGTTGCTCCTCATTTTTTTATTTCCTTCACAAAAAAACCCCAATTATGCACTTTGGTTCAGCAACCTGTCGTTTATTGTGATGCTCACCCTGTTATTTTCAGGGAAAACAAAACAAAGGTATTTCAGCCCCACATTTTTGTTTAAAATGCCGCTTTTTTATGTTGTGCTTGTAATATTTTTAGTGATGCCTGCATTTAACGTCATCAACCGCTGGCCCGATTTTCTGTCGTCGAATTTTAAAAGCGGCAATAACACTTCGGCTATAATCATTCTCAACCAGAAAGTGAAACAGAAACTACCGTTTTATCTCAGGTATTTTTGTGAGCCGAGGGGCGACGTTTTTGTTTTTAATTTTGGTCGCTGGAGCGGCCATGAGCTGCATGCCGATTGTTATCCTGAAACGGTGGTATTTAACAGTATTTATAGCAGCCTGTCGTCCTTGTCGGGTTGCGGTGTTAAAGATTTACAATTGATCGTGACGCCAAAGACGAAATTATTGTGTAAACCATAAGGTAATTTTATATTTGTATAAAGTTTAAAACTATAATGAATAAAATTTTGATTGGCGTTAACGCCATTTTGGTTGCAGCAGTAGCTTTTCTTTTTTTTAAAGTTAATTCACTTACCTCTACCGATGTAACTTCAACTGAACCCGTTGCAGATAAAACAGAGACGACTGCGCCCGAGCCGGTAAAAATGGTTGCGCCGGTAGGAAATGCGCCAACCGGGAAAATAGCTTATATCAATATCGACGAGCTTAATGAAAAAAGTCTCGAGATCAACGACCTCATTACCGAAGCCAAAAAACGAAGAAATAATATCGAAGCAAGTCTCGAAAGTCTCAACCTGCAGTATCAGAAGAAGATGGAAGAGTACCAGACCTCTGCCAAAGCAGGTATAGCGCCGGCAAGCGAGATGCAAATGAAAGAGAAGGAAATCATGAGCATAGAAAAAGAAGCCCAGAACAAACAACTTCAGATGGAGAGTCTTTCTGTTGACATCAATGAGAAGAACGGCGCCTTTCAGAAGAACGTGAAAAATTTTCTGATCAAGTGGAACAAAGGCAGGTACGATTTTATTTTGTCATACAGCGACGCGGTACCGAGCATGCTTTTAGGAAATACAACGCTTGAGATCACTTCCGAGATCATAGAAGAATTAAATGCTGAATACAAACAGAGTAAAACAAAAAAATAAGCCTGATGAGCAAACTTCTTGAAAAAATAAGATCTGTTGAAGAGTTTCATAATGTTTTTAAGATCGGCAACGCCGACACGGTGAAACTGATAGAAGAAAAGGATTATGTATTGCGCTACAATCTTATTAAGGAAGAGAATGAAGAATACCTTGAGGCCTGCAAAAATGGCGATATAGTTGAAATCGCTGACGCCCTGGGCGACCAGTTGTATATTTTGTTCGGTACCATCCTGAAACACGGGTTGGAACATAAAATAGAGGAGGTTTACGATGAAATTCACCGTAGCAACATGAGCAAACTCGATGAGCAGGGAAGCCCTATTTACAGGGAAGACGGCAAGATCTTAAAATCCAGCCTTTATTTCAGGCCCGATATTAAAAAGATCCTGGACAAATAATTCACAACGTAATATTTCTTAATTAACCGCCAAAGGCTTGCACAATCTGTTGCGCGAAATCTTTTGCCAGCGCGGGTTTTAGCACGAGCACAAAAGCGATGCCGAATAATGCACCCCAGAAGTGCGATTCATGGCTGATGTTATCGGTATAGGAGGTTGTTTTTTTCCTGCGGATAAGATAATAACTGATACCAAGCAGCAGGGCTCCGGCGATCCATCCCTGCATGGGGAAGAAAAAAAGCGATATTTTACTGATGGGACTAATAATAATGTAACAAAACATAATAGACGAGATGGCGCCGCTGGCTCCCAGCGATGAGTATTCGGGATTGTTTTTGTTTCTCATGTATTCAGTAAAGGAAGCCGCGTAGATGCCACCGGTAAACAAAATAATATAGTACATCTTGCCCAGCCTGGGATCAAAAACCGTTTCATTGCCGAAAAAATCCTCTTCCAGTGTAAGCCCAAAGCTGTATAAGGCCAGGCAGTTAAAGGCCAGGTGCATAAAGTCGCCGTGAATAAAAGCGTGTGTTAAAAAGCGATAGTGTTCTTTGTTGTAATGAATGGAGTAGGGATGAAAAAGGTATTTATTCATGGCATTCCTGTCTGAGAAACAATAGACTGAAAAAACAACAATAATGGCCAAAAATGTATACGTGATCATTGTTTTAAATTTGATCCTAAGTTAAGGTAATTCCGGGAATGGAGAAGAGATAAAAATTTTAATGTCAGGTCTCCTGTTTGGGTTCCAGTAAAAATTTATTGATGGCAAAATGTCCCAGGTAAATAAGTGGAATGAGGCAGACTGCTACCAGCAATTTAAAAGAATAACCCCATAATGCATTATGGATGAACTGGTCGGTGGTCCACACCCCGGGAATAACAAAGGCGATGAATTGCACCACGAAGGTATCGATGAGCTGGCTCACCACGGTACTGCCTGTTGATCGCAGCCAGATCATGCGGTTGCCTGTCTTTTTACGGAACAGCCAAAAGACATAAACATCTACGAGCTGTGAAACAAAAAACGCGATGATACTACCCACGATGATCCACTGGCTTTGGCCAAAAACAGTATTAAAATTTTCGTCGCTCACCGGGCTGCCACTGATGGCGGGAATGCGGCCGCCTATTAACAAAAGCACAAAAGTATAGGCGATCAGACCCACAGTAATATAAGTGAGTTTTTTTACGCCTTGTTTACCATAGTGTTCATTGATGAGGTCGGTTAAAATAAAAACAACCGGCCATAAAATAATACCGATGCTTTGGGTGAACAAACCGAAGAACTGCACGAGCTTGCCGCCAATGAGTTCGGCCACGATGGCGTTCGTAATAAAAAATCCGGCAAGGATGATAAAGACCAGGTCTTTTCGCCTGTTAAAATCCATTTAAATATATGATAATGATTAAAATAATTTATCGCTCAACAGGTAAAAAATAAAGAGGCACGAAAAAGTATTCAGTACAATGTTGAGGATGGCATAAAAATGAAAGCTCTGTTTGAACAACAAAAAGGTTTCATATCCAAAACTTGAAAAGGTACTTAAGCCACCGCAGAACCCGGTTAATAACAACAACTTCAGGGTTGACTGGTTTACAACCTTAAAGGAGCAGAGCCAAAGCGTAACTGCAAAAATAACACAGGCACACACATTGGCTGTAAAGGTGGCCCAGGGCAATGAAGCGCTGTTTTTCTGAAGCCAAAGGCCGAGTTGGTAACGCAGCAACGAACCAAATCCACCACCGATAAAAACAAGAATAAAATTCATTATTAATTTCAAATGTAAAGGATTCTCCCGTGAAATCGTAATCTTTTTGTTTAACTTCTTTTAGTACCTTCGGATCAAGCAAATAATTTATATGACAAATATCCTCATTAAAAATAAAATTACCGATCAATCAAATATTGTGGTAATTACCGAGAAATTCGTGAATGAATTTAACCTGCCCGACAAGGTACATGATTACATCACCGCGCAGTTAAAGCTGCCTGAGAAAAAAACACTTACCTACAATTATATTGGCAAGTACATTTCAATATACATTGTTGACAAAGTTAAAGACAAAAATAAAAGTGACGAATTGCTGAGGAGGCACGGCGCGATGGTTGCTGACGCAGTAAACGCGCACAAGGGTAAAGATGTATATATTTACAACCAGACCAAAGTTCCTGACTTATCGCTGCCGCTCGCCGAGGGCATTTACCTGGCCAATTACCAGTTTATAGGGCATAAGACGGGGACTAAAATAAAACGCAATACGCTAGAGTCGA
>JAZKFC010000028.1:26629-28197 GCA_040386615.1 Bacteroidota bacterium | reverse complement strand
ATTATATTAGCCAATACCAGCATCAAAGAAGCACGGGTGGCCGAGCTGAATTTTGTTTGTGAAGCAACCCAAATGGCAAGAGACCTGGTAAACGAACCTGTAAATATTTTAAACGCTTCGGGTCTTGCCAATGCGTTTAAAGAGATGGGAAAAACCGCCGGTTTTAAGGTGGATATCTGGAATAAGGCAAAGATCACACAGCAGAAGATGGGTGGCCTATTATCGGTAAATGCAGGAAGCGTTGATGAGCCCACTTTTACGATCATGGAGTATAAACCAAAGAACGCAAAAAATAAAAAGCCGCTGGTGCTTGTGGGCAAAGGTGTTGTTTATGATACCGGCGGGCTCAGTCTTAAACCCACCCCCAACAGCATGGACATGATGAAATGTGACATGGCGGGTGGCGCGGCAGTGGGTAGCGCCATTTACGCGATAGCGAAAGCCAAACTCAACGTGCATGTGATAGGGTTGGTGCCGGCTACCGATAACCGGCCGGGCTTTAACGCTTTTGCGCCGGGCGATATTATTACCATGATGGATGGTAGTACGGTAGAAATGCTGAACTCTGACGCCGAGGGCCGGATGATCCTTGCCGACGCGCTGCACTATGCCAAACGTTATGAACCTGCGCTGGTGATTGATATTGCCACCTTAACCGGCGCTGCAATGGCAGCCATAGGAACTGCGGGAATCGTGGGCATGGGAACCGCCACCGGCAGTTTAAAAGATAAACTCCATACAAGTGGACTCAATGTACATGAGCGGATCGCCGAATTTCCTTTCTGGGATGAGTATGATGAATTGATGAAAAGTGATATCGCCGATCAGAAAAATTTAGGAGGGACGTTAGCCGGCGCTATTACCGCTGGAAAATTCCTGGTGAAGTTTACCGACTACCCCTATTACCACCTCGATATCGCTGGCCCGGCGTTTCTTTCGGGCAAAGAGCATTACAAGCCCAAAGGCGGAACCGGTGTGGGGGTAAGGCTGTTTTTTGAGTTCGCGAAACACATATAGTTCGCGACGAATAAATTTAAATATTAAGGAACCGCACTTTCATGCGGTTCCTTAAACAACTATTTGATTTTACAATCACTTTTGGTGGTCCTGGTTACGATTGAGGTTCTGAACTGCTGCGTGGCTGGATCATAATATTGGTTCTGGTAAGAGTATGTTGATTCGGTGGTAACACAGGTAGTCACCAGAACGTTGTTCTTTTTAACCTTTTTGTATGTTTGAGAGCTGGTGGTAGCTGGTTGCGGTTCGAATACATATCCGGGCTCAGTGGAGGTTTCTGAAATAACATAATCTGTGCATTCACAGGTCCTGTCTTTTTTAAAGCAGGACGTCATCAAAGCTCCTGTAAAAAGGAGCGCTAAAATTGTTGTATGTTTCATGGTTTTAATTTTTTATACAACGAAAGTACGGTTAATTTAGTATTTGCGAAACCAGGGCATATTTTAGTTAAAGCGCAGAATCCTGTATAAAAAGATAGTATATTTGCCCTGATTAGGGTTCATTGTTAACACAAGATTAAAAGGGAACAACGGTTAAATGCCGTGGCTGTA
>JAZKFC010000028.1:0-26619 GCA_040386615.1 Bacteroidota bacterium | reverse complement strand
ACCCGCAACTGTAGATCCTTCAATTAAATTCAGCGAAAGCCACTGTCTCTTATAGGATGGGAAGGCGCTGAGCCTGGCCACCGCCGGGAAGGAAAGCCAGGAGACCTGCCTTAAACAACAACGCCACCACTCCCGGGAAAAGGAGGAAGGGACGCGCATTCTGCGTGTCAATTATTCATTCCCGCGACTGGTCAAAAAAATTATTGAACCTTGCCGGTACCCGATACAAAATATCAACCTCAAACCTGTTCGCGCTGCGGCGGGATGTTTGTGTGCAAAGCCAACAATATCAGTGATTGTGATTGCATGCAGATCAGCATCAGCGGGGAAGAGCAAAAATACATCGATTCAAAATATGTCGATTGCCTGTGCAATAAATGCCTGAAAGAATTAAAATATGAGTATTACCTGGCTAATCATCACAATAAACCATTTCATTATGACACTTAAAAGTAAAAATCAAGGCGCGCTTGCTCTATTATTTATTTGTTTTTGTTTTGCAACAAAAGCGCAACCCTATGCAACTCCTGCGGGCCAGGTGGGCACAAGCGCCATGCACAAAGACAGCTCAGCTTTTGTAAACTGGGCAAACGCCTGCATGGTCACCCGGGGTTTCCAGGATATTTCAAATACTTCGCTGGGATTGGCCTCGGTTGGCGATAGTTCTATGGCTACAGCTAAGGCGCTCACTAACGGAGTGGTGAGCCTTGGCGACGGCGGAGCAGCCACCTGTACATTTAAAAATACCATAAAGAACGGTCCTGGTTTTGATTTCGCGGTTTTTGAAAATGGTTTTATTGATTCTTTCCTTGAACTGGCTTTTGTGGAAGTGAGCAGTGATGGCGTCAATTTTACGCGGTTCGCGGCGCATTCTTTATCAGATACCGTGAATCAGTTCGGGAATGCGGCGATGATGGACGCAACCAAAATCAATAACCTGGCCGGTAAATACAAAGCAGCCTATGGTACACCTTTCGACCTGCAGGAACTGGCTGGAAGTTTTAACCTGAATATCAACGCCATTTCCCACGTAAGGGTGATTGACGTTGTGGGTTCTTTAATGAAAGCCTATGCAACATACGACAGCTTTGGCAATAAAATCAACGATCCCTGGCCAACGGCGTTTCCCTCAGGCGGCTTCGACCTCGACGCTATAGGGGTGATTCATGAGAACAGCAGCGTTGGTATGGCTGAAAACGCAACGAACGATGTTGTGATGGTGTATCCCAATCCTATACACGGGTCAGAAAGAATTTCTATTAAAACAGATCTAAAACTTGTTTCTATTCAAATGATCGATTGTTTGGGAAAGATCAGCCTCAGCAGTACCGGTGAATATAAAATTGAAACGATCGGTCTTTGTCCCGGAGTTTATGGCTTGCAGATAATTACTGAAAAAGGAACAGTGGTTAAAAAAGTGATTGTCAATTAAATTCTCATCTTCTATTTTATCCTGTAAATAAACGCTGTTTGATTATCGTTGAGAGGATTTAAAAAGTAAAGCGTTTTATCAATGAGGCTGGGTTGTATGGTCGCTTCGTATCTAAGCTCAGGGAAACGTTTCTTTACTGAATCAACCCTGGCGGTGATGTTTTCAGCCTGCCAGAAGACCATATATTTTGGTTTTTCTTTTTCTGATAAACTTTTATAATACACCAGGGCGCTATCGGCGGTTTGTGTTTTGTTGATGCCAAAAACTGAGATCCATTTTCCATAGTAGAACAGTGGCGGCATTAAAAAATCATTTTCTTTGTTGCTGTCTTCCACAAAAAAGTTACCCGAGTCGTGTTTGTTGTAAAGATAACTCATGGCTTCCACCCTATGTCTTTTGCTATAAGAAGTGCTGAGCACAATCAGTAAAATGGTATTGAGACCGATTACAAATACTTTTGAAAACCTGAAAAGTCTGGGGCTGAATTTTTGCCGGTAGCGTTCGTAAATCATGAACATACCAATAGTGCCTGAGATGATCATTAAAGGCAGGATGGTCATAATAAAACGTTCTTGTTTATTGGGGAAGTAGGTATGAAAGGCCAGGTAGAACAATACCGGCCAGAAGACAAGCGGAATTTTTTTCCAGCTCACAAAATAACCCGTGAATAATAATATACTGAGCGGGGGGATCAATAAACCAAGGATGAGGTCGAAATACATGTGCCAGTTGTCGGTACCGTAAACACCGGCATTATCGACGTTGTACTGCACGTAGGATAAAAATTCGGCAAAGGGCCTGCCCCACAAAATGTAATCCACCACACCCTGTGTAAACAGAAGCACAAAAAAGAAAGAGGCCGCGAGCACAAGGATGTTTCTAAAGAAGCTCCTGTTAATAAGCAATGCCAGGCCAATACCCGCGCTGATAAAAACCGTTTGGAAGCGCATTGAAAAGGCCAGGCCGAGCCACAGACCGGCGATCATAAAATACTTCCATTGTTTAGGGTCTTTGCCCAAATTATAAATGGCGATGAGGATAGGCGGTACGCAGACAAATTCAACCAGGTTTCTGACACTCATGAAGGGCATGAACCAGAAGAACGTAAGAAGGACGCCGGCATACCAGGCAATTTTTTTTCCGGCATATTGCGTGGCAATCTTATATCCGTATTTAATAATGAGCAGTGACCACAAGGCGTGCAAAAACCTAACGATGAACATTTTCACCTGAGGATCGGCGATGCCCAGCATATTGAGCAGCTTAAAAAAGTAATAATGCAGGCCCACATAAAACAAGGGATGGCCTTGTGGAACCCTTGATGGATCTGATGCCGATGGCAACCAGTAATTGTAATCGGAACCATCGGCCCAACTACCTGCCGCTTCAATGATTAGAAAATGATCGTCGTGCCAGCCAAAACCCTTGCTGAAAATAACAGAAAACATGCGGAGGAAAAATCCAATGATCAGCAGCTGTGTAAGCGGCGGGTATTTTGTTTTAAACCAAAGGATAAAATTTTTCATTTCTGTGCGGTCCGGTAAAAATAAATGGCGACAATCGAAAAAACAATGTTCGGAATCCAAACGGCGATCAGCGAAGGCGCAAAACCCGTGGTGGCGATGGTGTTAAAAACATACATGAGCATGATGTACACACAACTCAATAACAGGCCCAGGGCAATCTGAAAGCCCACCCCGCCGCGCACCTTACGTGAAGACACGCAAACCCCGATGATGGTGAGAATAAAAGTGGCAAAAGGAAAAGATGTGCGTTTGTATTGTTCTACTTTAAAAAACTCTATCCTGTCGGACCCTTTACGTGTTTCGTTGATAATGTAGTCCCTTAGTTCGAAATAAGGCATTACCTCTATCTTGCTTTCGTAACGTTTCATGTCGTCGGGTGAAAACTCGAGTTTTATTTTTTTTGAGGGACTGTAGGTGTTTATTTGTTTGAAAACCGGCTTTTGATTTTTTAGCGTGTCGAGCCGGTCCTGCGCTATGATTTTTCTTTCATAGGCATTCGTGAGTATCCATTGGTGTGAAGTACTGTCCCACCTCATGCTTTCGGCGCTTAAAAAATACGTTTGTTTGTTTTTAACCACGTCTTCTATGCTGATCTTAAAGCCGGTGTTGATCTTATTGTCGTAGCTTTCGAGGTATAACAACCTGTTGGCGCCTATTTTTTTGTGGATGTTCTGTTCATCGGTATTATATCCGTTATTGATCCATTTATCAACGAAATTGGTTTCGCGGCGAATGGCACCTGGCAAAATAAAATGATTGAGGATAAGGGAAGAAAAAGAAAGAATAAACGCACTGATGATATATGGACGCATGATCCTCCGAAAGCTGGTGCCACTGCTTAGAATGGCTATGAACTCGGTTTGCTGCGCCATTTTGGAGGTAAAAAAAATCACCGCGATAAAAGTGAACAAAGGGCTGAACAGGTTCCCGTAATGAGGGATGAACATGAGGTAATAATCAAAAATGATCTCTTTGATTGGGATGTTATCCCCGGCAAAGGTTGGCATTTTCTCCTTGATGTCGAAAACGATAAAGATGAGCAGGATCAGTGTGATCGAAAAGAAGAACGTGGTGAGGAACTTCCTGATGATATATCTGTCCAGCTTTTTTAAAAACATTATAAACGTGTTGCCAGTTGTTTTACCATTTTATTTTTCCATTCTATGAAAGTACCGTCGATAATGCGTTTGCGGGCTTCTTTTACCAACCAGAGATATAACCCTAAATTATGAACGCTGGCGATCTGCGCTGCCAGTAATTCGTTGCACACCAGCAGGTGTCTTAAATAGGCTTTCGAGTACTGGTTATCCACAAAGGTTGTTCCGTTCTCATCAAGTACCGAAAAATCATTTTTCCATTTTTCGTTTCGGATGTTGATGATGCCGTTTTGCGTGAACAACAAGCCGTGCCGCGCGTTGCGGGTGGGCATCACGCAGTCAAACATGTCGATGCCCAGCGCGATGCACTCCAGAATATTTACAGGGGTACCAACACCCATTAAATAACGGGGTTTGTCTTTCGGGAGAATATTGGTCACCACCTCCGTCATGGCGTACATCTCTTCGGCCGGTTCTCCTACGCTGAGGCCGCCAATTGCATTTCCAAAACAATTTTTTGAGGCGATGTATTCAGCCGACCTCACGCGCAGGTCTTTGTACACGCTTCCCTGCACAATTGGAAAGAGGGCCTGCTGATAACCGTATTTTGCTTCGGTTTCATTAAAACGCCGGATACACCTGTCGAGCCAGCGGTGTGTGAGGTCAAGTGAGTTGGCCGCGTATTTTATATCGCAGGGGTAGGGCGTACATTCGTCAAAAGCCATGATAATATCAGCGCCAATGGTTCTTTGAATGTCCATCACGCTTTCGGGAGAAAAAAAGTGTTTGCTCCCGTCGATATGGCTCTTAAAGGTGGCACCTTCTTCGCTTAACTTGCGCTGGGCAGAGAGTGAAAAGATCTGGTAGCCGCCGCTGTCAGTTAAAATAGGACTGTTCCAGCCATTAAACTTGTGTAAACCACCGGCCTGTTCTATTATATCGAGGCCCGGACGAAGGTACAGGTGGTAGGTGTTCCCTAAAATGATCTGCGCTTCAATATCATTTTTTAACTCGCGCTGGTGAACAGCCTTTACTGTACCTGCTGTGCCCACCGGCATAAAAATGGGCGTTTCTATTGGCCCGTGATCGGTTTCGAGAACGCCTGCGCGCGCGGCAGAGTTTTTATCGGTATGTTGCAGGTTGAAATTCAACGGGAGTAAAGTTAATCAGAAAATTTCGTGCGGCCTTGCAGCTTTGTATATTAAAATGCCATGAATTTCACAAATTGCACTAAATTGAGATTGTAAACTGGTGTTTTAATTTTAGTAGTATAGGGTCTCGACTCCGCTCGACCTGACACTCGACTCCGCTCGACCTGACACTCGACTCCGCTCGACCTGACACTCGGCTCCGTTCGACCTGACACTCCACTCCGCTCGACCTGACGCACGACTTCGCCCGACGTGACGCTCGACTTCGCCCGACCTGACGCTGGACTCTGTTGGACTCACCAGGCTCCGCTCGACAAGATGCGAAACGCCGCACACCAATGGCCAGCATCAGAAATGGATTTTGTCCAAAATAAATTTTAATCATTTGGAGTCGGGCCACAGTGTTTTAAATACATCCAGTACCTGGTGCATGGAATTTAAATTATAGTCTGCGAGTGCAAACTTAGCTATGGTCCGGTGTTCTTCGTCGGGAACAGCGATCACCTTCATCTGCGCGGCTTTAGCGGAGATCACACCGTTTAAAGAATCTTCAATCACAAGGCATTGGCCGGGGTGCATATTTAGCTGTTCGGCGCAATGTAAAAAAACCTCAGGGTGCGGTTTTCCGTATTTCATGTGTTCGGCCGAAACAACGGCATCCAGACTGCCATGCAGGTTGAGTTTTTTCAGCACCTGGTTCATCAGCTGATTGGATGAGGAAGTTGCCAGGCCGGTCTTTAGTTTTTTGGCACTGCAAAAATCAAGGATCGCGGGAATGCCCTCTATGAACTTGCCTTCCGCTTCGATCAGCGCATACAATTCATTCATCACAGTTTCTTCAACGTCACTGGCTTTTACATCACTAAGCTTGTAAAAATCAAGCCAGTAAGCCACAACTTCCGGAAACCTGTTGCCCATAGTTTTGCGGCAGTCGTCTTCTGTGAAATCGAGCCCCAGACCGGTGAATCCTTTGATCATGGCCCTTCTCCACAGGGGTTCGCTGTTGATCAAAACCCCGTCCATATCAAAAATCACGGCTTTTAAAGAACTCTGCATTGTTAATTATTTTGTTTAATAATTGCAAAGATATTGTATTTTGCATGTAAACGGCACAGTACCTTTGCCCCATATGCTTTTCCCGGAATTTAAAGAGTTTGCTTTGCCCGAATTACTGGCCATCCTGGCCTTTGCCGGATTTTTATTAATTGTGATCAACTACCTGCTAAACTACCTGCCTGTTTCAGTTTTTAAATCAACGCGGTTTAAAACCGAAGCCGATCTTCAAAGTGTGTCAGTTGTGGTTTGCGCGCGCAATGAAGACGATAACCTCACTGAGTTTCTTCCAAAAGTGCTGAGCCAGGATTATCCTGATTTTGAGGTAGTAGTGGTAAACGATTGCAGTTTTGATAATACCGAGAATGTGATTGATGAATTCGCGAAGATCTTTCCAAACCTGCGTAAAGCCAATATCAAGGAGGACGCCTATTACAAACATGGCAAAAAATTCGCCATGCTGGTTGGCATCAAGGCGGCTAAACACAACAGGGTGATATTAACCGATGCAGATTGTTATCCAGCGAGCGATCAGTGGCTCAGGGAAATGGCAGCCGGCTTTTCGGCAGAGAGAGAAATCGTGTTGGGTTATGGCGCTTACGATAAGGGAAAAGGTCTCCTGAATCAGCTCATCCGGTACGATACGTTTATCATTGCGGTGAACTACCTTTCTTCGGCCATTAAAGGCAATGCGTATATGGGTGTTGGCCGCAACCTGGCATATACCAAGGATCTGTTCTTTAGGGAAAAGGGATTTTCAAAACACTACCATATCAATTCGGGCGACGACGATCTTTTTGTGAACCAGGCTTCAACGCCTGCCAACGTGAATGTTTGCATTGACAAAGCAGCCATTACTTATTCAAAGCCCAAGAAAACCCTCAAACAATGGCGCATTCAAAAAGCCAGGCATTTAACAACTGCGCCATTATACACTTCCGGTTCAAGGTCGAGAATAGCCTTTTCGTACCTCTCACAGTATTATTTTTACTTTTCATTACTGGGGCTTACCCTTTCGGTAAAAACGCTGCTGCTCATTCCCATCCTGTTTCTGCTAAAGACCATCGTGCAATGGCTGGTATTAAACAAGGTCACAAAAAAACTTAATGAAAAAGACCTTTTGGCGGCGAGCTTTTTTTATGAGTTGATTCTTTTGTTTATTTATCCTATCTTTCACATAACAAAACTTTTCTACAAACCCAATAAGTGGACGAACTAGAGGATAAGGAACAAAACCTGACGACCAAAGGGCTATATGATTATAAGCTCGTTCTCGCCGCATTGCAGCATGGCGATCAGAAAGCCTACGCGGAGTTGTTGCACCGTTACCGTGACAGCATCTTTTTTATGATGCTTAAAATGTGTAATAATAAGGACGATGCTGAGGACCTTACCATTGAAGCTTTCGGCAGGGCCTTTAAGAAGTTGGACCAGTATAGTCCCGATTTTGCTTTCAGTACCTGGCTTTTTAAGATCGCCACCAATAATGCTATCGATTTTATCAGGAAAAAGAAAAAAAACTATTCTATTTCACTTGATCATAAGTCTGACAATTCTGAATTCACAGACCATTCAGCAAATATTAAATCCACAACGCCCGATCCTGAAGAGTCTTTTATTAAAAAACAAAAGATTGAGGAGATCCAGTTGCTGGTTGAAAACCTGAAGCCACGCTACAAAAGCATGATTGAAATGTTTTATTTCCAGGAGATGACCCACGAAGAGATCTCGGTGAAGCTCAATATGCCTTTGGGAACCATCAAGGCCCAGTTGTTCAGGGCCAGGGACCTTTTGTACAACGCCCTGATACGGAGAGAAGAAAATTCGTGACCGGTGACGGAACTCATTCAGAAATATTTTACAGGATTAAGCCCGGCCCAGATCTCACAGTTCGGTGAATTACACGAATTGTATAGTTACTGGAACAGCCGCATCAACGTGATCTCCAGGAAAGACGTTGATCTGTTGTATGAACGACACGTATTGCATTCATTGGGCATTGCCAAAGTGATGTCGTTTAAAGACAATACCAAAATCCTGGATGTGGGCACAGGCGGTGGTTTTCCGGGTATTCCTCTGGCGATTATGTTTCCGGGATCTGATTTTTTAATGGTTGACAGCATCGGAAAAAAAATTAAGGTAGTGAATGAGGTCGCCGGTGGGCTGAAATTAACCAACGTAAAAGCCATACAAAAGAGAGCAGAAGGAGTGGATGAAAAATTCCATTTTGTCGTGAGCCGTGCTGTCACAGAGTTTCCTGTATTTTATTCGTGGATCAGGAATAAATTCCTGAAAGAGAATTTTAATGATCTGCCTAATGGCATTTTGTATTTAAAAGGTGGCGACCTTGAAGCTGAGTTTGGAAAATATTACGAGCGGGCAAAATTTTATCCTTTGAAGGATTATTTTGAAGAGGAGTTTTTTGAGACCAAGAAAGTGGTTTACTTTAAGGGCTAGGTTTTTTGTGCGTATGAGTGGTGACAAATTAACCATGTAGGCACATAGTTATAATATGAGTTGGTTAGCTCAGCAGCGACACAGAGTATTTGAAGCATTGCTTCAAAATGTATGTGTTTCTATATTTTTTCGGTATTAGGGCCGCTATGTTTCTATGTGGTTAATATTTCCTGGTTGATAAACATACAGTTCCACACTATTTATTTAGATCTCGCGTGATTCGATGAGCTATTCTTCCTTCATCACCATCTGGTGCGTGTTTCTGCTGCGCTGTTCTATCAGGATGATCTTATTTGCGCTTAATTTAGAAATGATCTCGGGGTTGTAGTTGCGAATGGTCATTAGCTGCACATTTTTATTGTACAATACCTTGAAGTGCTGTTGCAGGTCCGTGATGAGGTTATTGATTTTGTGCTCATCGTCATCGGTGCAAACGCTGAAGCTGATGGCGGAATTTTGCATCATGTTCACACGTACCCCGTGCCTTGAAAACAAATTAAAAATCACCCCAAGGTTGTCTTCAGCAATAAAACTAAAGTCTTTGGGCTGTATGGATAAAAGAATCTGCCCGGCCTTAAAAATATAGCTGGTTACCTGGTTGCGTTTGTCCACATCCCTTATCACTGTTCCTTTTTCTTCAGGATTGAGAAAGGATTTAACGTACAACGGGATATTTTTATTCTGAAGGGGTTTAATGGTTTTGGGATGGATCACTGATACCCCGAAATAAGTGAGTTCAATGGCGTCGTGGTAACTGAGCTCATCAATTTTTTTGGTATTCTTAAAATATTTTGGGTCCGCGTTCAATACACCCGGTACGTCTTTCCAAATCGTGACCTTTGTGGCGTTGGTGAAATAAGCCAGTAAAGCGGCTGTGTAGTCGCTTCCTTCGCGACCGAGGGTAGTGGTATAGTTTTCTGAAGTGCCGCCGATAAAACCCTGTGTAATGACCACCTGACGTGTTTTTAATAAAGGGATCAATGTTGACCTCACGAGTTTCCCGCTCAGGTCATAATCCACTTTTCCTTCCCTGTAGGTATTGTCGGTTTGTATGATGCCCCGGGCATCTATCCAGGCATTGTCGATTCCGGCGTGGTTGAGGTAAGCAGAAACTATCCTGGTGGACAGGATCTCGCCCTGTGATACTATTTGGTCGTAATGGTGGTCGTATGAAAAGGCGGGCTCTTCTTCAAGGGCCCAGAGCAGTTCCACGAAAACATTTTCAATCTCGTTATAAGCTGACACATTTTTGCTGCTGAACAGTTGATCTAAAATACCAAGGTGGTAATTTTTTATTTCAGAGAGTAAAAGATTGACATCACCCTCCTTATAAAAATAGGCGTTCGCGAGTTTTTCAAGCTGGTTGGTGACCTTGCCCATGGCTGAGATCACGATCACAGTAGGCCCTTCGGCAAATTTACCGACGATACGGGAAACGTTTTTTATGGATTCGGCATCTTTTACCGATGCGCCACCAAACTTAAAAACCTGCATGCTTAAAAATCATAGATTAAAAAAAAACCATGCTTCCCGGTATTGGAAAGCATGGTTCAAATATAGTAAAATGAAAATTATTGTGGCGCTTGCTGTGTTGGCGCTTGTTGTTGCGCAGGTGCCGGTTGTGTCTGTACAGGAGAAACTGCGGTAGCCGCTTTTTTCTTGGCAACTGAACTGCTATCTTCTTCAGAAACGGTTCCGGTTTTGGGCGTCATCATGATGCTTAATAAAATCAACGCGAAAGCCAGACCCCAGGTTGCTTTTTCGATAAATTCGGTGCCGCGTTTAACACCCATTATTTGTGTTGCAGCGCCAAACTGGCTTTGAATACCGCCGCCTTTTGAGTTCTGAACTAAGATCACTAAAACCAGTAAAATACATACCAGTATCGTTAAAATTGAGAAAATCATGTTGTTTTATTTTTGTTGCTTGTTTTAAATCTGGTTATTGACCGTGTTTTAATTTTTCAATTAAGGTTGCAAAGTAAGCACTTTTTTGCGGAAATTTCAAACTTAATATTTCATAAGCCCTAACTGCCTTATTTACACTGCCTTGCAAAGCGTAAATGCGGGCCAAAGTCTCTGTTACCAGGTGTTCATTCTCCAACAGGCTCTCTTTTGCTTTAGTTTCAGCCGCAAAAAATTTCTGGTCTTCTTTGCCCCTGATTATCCCCGGGCTGCTTTCAATGATCTTGTCAATCAGCGCCCTGTTCTTCTCTTTTTTGCTCTGGCTTGCCGGGGTTTCATCGGGATTTGTTTTTTCCTCCCTTGGTTTTAAAGTCCTGTGCCTTTGTTTTTCAGCATTCACCTGTTCTTCTATCTGCTGATAGCTTTGACCGTTATTTTTTTTCAGCAGCGACAACCACTCAACAAAACTTTCAGCTTCTTTGGGTTTTGGTCGGTTGAGCTCGGGTGTTTTCAGGATCTCTTTTTCAACAAAGGCGTTCACCACCTGGTTACCGATTTCTTTTTCAAGGATCTCTTCAGGGTTTAACGCAGGTTTATTTGTAACTACCGTTTTCTGCTCCTGCGTGTGTTCAACAGAAACCTCGGTGGCTTTTAAGATGTTAAGTTCATGTGCTCCGGATTCCTGTTTTGTTTCTTCAAGCTCAACTTCAGGAACCTTTTCAATGGTTTCTTTCTTCAGCGCCGGCGCCTCAACTTCAAGTTGATGGATGAGATTAAACAGGTGCGAACGGTTAGTGACCACAATAGCCGTTTTTTTAAGGCTTTGCTGGTAAGCCGAGGCGTCACATTTTTTAGAGGCCATGCTCAGTAAAATATGGGCAGGCTGAAAATAAGGAAAATCAGTCACCAGTTGCTGCAGTTGTTTAACGCTTTGTTTAGTGAGCGATTGTGGATTTTCTATATATTTTAATAGTTCAGCGGGTTGCATTACCAGTTATTAAAAGCGCGGTTAAAAATATCCTCTGTGATCTTACGATAAATTTCCTGCACCAGTTGAGGTTCTTCGCTCGAAACATTTTTATTGCTGGCGAAATCACTAAAATTTGTAAACACCTGTTCAAAGTTTTTAGCGGCGTCGAATTTATTGGTGAATTTTACACTTACCGAAATGGTCATGCGGTTTTGCGCCGCCTGGTCGTTGCTTTGTATGGCCACCGGTACTACGTTGTAATCAGAGATGTATCCTTCAAACTGCAGGTCGCCGTTTTGTTTGGTAAGCGCCAAACGCGTTTGTTGCGATACCACGTCGCGGAGCTTTTCAGAAAAACGCTGCGAAAGGCTGGGGGCGCCAAGTGAAGTATTATTAGTAAAAAAGCCAACGCTCACGGTCTTTGCTTCCTCGGGAATGCTGGCGCCGCTAAGAGACACATGAGGACTGCAGGAAACAAGAGAACACAGTAATGCTATAAAAAGAAAAAGCCTCATCTTTATTTATTCTTCAATGGTGTATTCGTTAATCTTCCTGTACAGCGTTCTTTCGCTAATGCCCAGTTCTTTGGCGGCGTTCTTGCGTTTGCCTTTGTGTTTGCGCAGGGCTTTTTTAATCATATCAATTTCCTTATCCTGGAGCGACAATGTTTCTTCCACTTCTATCACCTGCGGACTGCTTTGTATGACCGGCGAATGCAGTGAAAGATTTTTTGTGTTGCCGCCGTTTAATCCCTCATTATTATCATTGTATACGCGGTTGATGATCTGCATGCCATCGCCGCTTAAATTCGAAGGTTTACCGGCAGATGAAACAAAATCGTAAACGACCTTCTTGAGATCGCTCAGTTCAGATCTTGTGTCGCGCAGCACCTTAAAAATAATTTCCCGGTCATTTTCAAATTGCGAGGTGTTGGTATAACCATCGTTCTTCAATAAGGAAGGCACGTTGGCCGAGTTGTACTGCGGCAGGTATTTTAACAGGGTATCGGCATTTATTTCGCGCGATTTTTCAATAATGGAAACCTGTTCGGTAATGTTCTTCAGTTGCCTGATATTTCCAGGCCAGTAATAACTGGTTAAAACCTGTTCGGCATCACCGGTCAAACGAATAACAGGCATGCGGTATTTATCTGCAAAGTCGTTTGCGAATTTTCTGAAGAGCAGGTGAATATCGTCTTTTCTTTCCCTTAAAGGCGGGAGGTAAATTGGTACCGTATTCAACCGGTAATAAAGGTCGGCCCTGAATTTTTCTTTTTCAAGCGCCTGGTAAAAATTAATGTTGGTGGCTGCTACAACTCTCACATCTGTTTTAAGTACTTTACTACTGCCCACCTTAATGTATTCGCCGCTTTCGAGCACGCGTAATAAACGCGCCTGTGTGGCCAAAGGAAGTTCGCCTACCTCGTCAAGAAAAATAGTACCGCCGTTAGCCACCTCAAAATAACCTTTGCGGGCCTCGGTGGCGCCGGTAAAAGCCCCTTTTTCGTGTCCGAACAATTCACTGTCGATGGTGCCTTCGGGAATGGCACCGCAGTTAACTGCTATGTATGGCCCGTGCTTGCGGGTACTGTTCTGGTGGATGATCTGCGGAAACACTTCCTTGCCCGTACCGCTTTCTCCGTTTATCACAACATTTAAATCGGTGGGAGCTACTTGCCTGGCAATATCAACAGCACGCTCTAACAGAATATTACTGCCTATAATGCCGAATTTTTGTTTAAGATCCTGAGTGTTCATTTCAATGTTTAATGTTTCAAGTTCCGGGTTTCGCGTTCAACGTTTTGTGTTTCGGGTTTAGTGTTCCGTGTTTCGTGTTAGTCCGCGGATTAAACCCGAAACGAATAACTCGTAACCCGAAACTTAATTGACAGCTTCCCCAATCAAAGTGCTGGTTGTACAACTGGTTGCCATCACGTTCACATAATCTCCTATCTCATGATCGCCCTTTGGAAAAACAACCACCATATTCTGGCTGTTACGTCCCTTAAGCATTTCGTTCGATTTTTTTGAAAAGCCGTCCACGAGCACCTCATGAATTTTTCCTACCGCAAGGGCGGTTTTAATACCGCTGTTATCGCGTTGCAGGCTCACGATCTCAGCCAGTCTGCGTCCTTTTATCTCTTCAGGAACATCGTCTTTATACTTGCGTTCAGCCAGGGTCTTTGGTCTTTCGCTATAACTGAACATATAAGCATAATCGAACTGAACTGTTTTCATCAGGCTCACTGTTTCCTGGTGTTCTTCTTCTGTTTCGCTGCAGAAACCGGTAATAATATCGGTACTGATGCCGCAGCCGGGAATGATCCTGTTAATGGCCGCCATGCGGTCGAGGTACCATTCGCGGGTATAACCCCTGTTCATCATTTCAAGAATGCGGTTATTGCCGCTTTGCACCGGTAAATGGATGTAATCGCAAATATTATGGTGTTTGGCTACCATTTCCAACACATCGTCGGTCATGTCTTTTGGATGGGAAGTAGAGAAACGCACCCTTAGCTTAGGATCAACGAGCGCTACTTTTTCGAGCAATTGCGCGAAATTGGTTGCCTCTGCTTTTTGTTCTTCGCTAAGACCTTCCTTTTTTAACCCACCACCGGTCCACAAATAGCTGTCAACATTTTGTCCCAACAGGGTAACTTCTTTATAACCCTTTTGAAAAAGGTCTTTGGCTTCATTCACAATACTTTCGGGATCACGGCTGCGTTCGCGGCCACGGGTAAATGGAACCACACAAAAACTGCACATATTATCGCAGCCACGCATGATGCTGATGTAAGAAGTAACACCATTGCTGCCCAATCTTACGGGGGTAAGATCGGCGTAAGTTTCCTCCTTGCTCAGGATCACATTAATGGCTTTACGGCCGTCGCCGGCTTCATCTATCAGGTTGGGAAGATCGCGGTATGCGTCGGGCCCAACCACCAGGTCAACCAGTTTTTCCTCTTCGAGCAACTGCGATTTCAGCCTTTCGGCCATGCAGCCCAGCACACCGACCAGTAACTTTGGATTTTTTTTCTTGGCGCGCTTAAAATCATGCAGGCGGTTGCGCACCCTGAGTTCGGCATTTTCCCTAATGGCGCAGGTGTTCAGAAAAATAAGGTCTGCCTCCTCAAAATTCTCCGTGGTGTTAAAGCCCTTGTCCATTAAAATAGAAGCCACGATCTCGCTGTCGCTGAAATTCATCTGGCAACCATAACTCTCTAAAAAAAGCTTTTTTCCACCTTTAACCGTGGGGGTATTTTTGGGTTCCAGCATAAAAGCCTGTCCCTGCAATTTTTCTTCAATTATTTTGTTTTCTGAGCTCATTAATGTTAAGTACTTCTTTTTAAGCTAATAAGTAGAATCAAACTCCATTCAAAATTGATTTAGCTGCTGAATTTTGATTTTATGAAATGCAAAATTAAGGATTTAGTGACAATTTGACATATTTTTAACAATTTTATGCTCCAATTGTTCTAAATGTTATCCAATAAAATTAAAAGTTTGGAATTTGTATCAATTATTTTTTTTCTTTGCAACCTTCAAACCTGAGTTAAGGAAGATCACAAAAATTTGAAGAGACGTATTAATATAAGATGAGTAAAAATTTAGTAATAGTTGAGTCACCTGCTAAAGCAAAAACAATAGAAGGATTTTTAGGGAAGGATTTTACAGTTAGGTCGAGTTTCGGCCACGTTCGCGACCTGGTTAAAAAGGGTTACGGCATTGATGTTGAAAATAATTTTACTCCCACCTACGAAGTACAGCCCGATAAGGAAAGGGTAATCGCTGAATTAAGAAAGTTAAGCAAGGGGGCCGATATGGTTTGGCTCGCATCCGATGAGGACCGCGAAGGAGAGGCCATCAGCTGGCACTTATATGAGACCCTGGGCCTGGAGAAAAAAAAGACCAAAAGAATTGTATTTCATGAGATCACAAAAGGGGCCATTGAAAAAGCCATACAAAACCCCCGCGAGATCGATATTAATTTAGTGAATGCCCAGCAGGCCCGCCGGATCCTCGACAGGCTGGTGGGTTTTGAATTATCGCCCATCCTTTGGCGCAAGATCAGGCCGAGCTTATCTGCCGGACGGGTACAATCAGTAGCTGTACGCTTAATAGTGGAACGTGAGCGCGAGATCCAGAATTTTAAATCGACCTCCGCTTTTAAAGTTTCGGCTTTATTTATAGTGGGCAAAGGCATTTTAAAAGCTGAACTCGATAACCGTTTTAAAACAGAAGAAGAAGCCAATGCGTTTTTAGAAAAATGTAAAAACGCCATTTATACCATTAACAGCGTTGAAACCAAACCTGCCAAACGCTCACCAAGCGCGCCATTCACAACTTCTACCCTTCAGCAGGAAGCCTCCCGCAAACTGGGTTTTAGTGTGTCGCAAACCATGGTGGTAGCGCAACGTTTGTACGAATCGGGAAAGATCACCTACATGCGTACCGACTCGGTGAATTTATCGGAAACAGCCATGAGCCAGGCCAGGGTAGCCATCACTAAAAATTATGGTGACAAATACCACCACCCACGCCAGTTTAAAACCAAAAGCAAAGGCGCGCAGGAAGCCCACGAGGCCATTCGCCCCACTTATATTGAAACAAGTGAAATTGCCGGCGAACGCAATGAACAACGTTTGTATGAACTCATCTGGAAACGCACCATTGCCAGCCAGATGGCAGACGCTGAACTGGAAAAAACCACAGCCAAGATCGGTATCAACACAACAGGCGAACAATTTGTAGCGCAGGGTGAAGTTCTGAAATTTGACGGTTTTTTAAAGGTATATATTGAAGGTACTGATGACGAGGACGATGAGGAAAAATCATCCATGCTGCCTCCGATGAGCCAGGGCGATAAGTTGCAGGTGAAGGAAATTTCGGCCACACAGCGTTTTACTTATCACCCGGCAAGGTACACAGAGGCGAGCCTCGTGAAGAAACTCGAAGAGCTGGGCATTGGACGTCCGAGTACTTACGCGCCAACCATCAGCACGGTGCAGAAAAGAAATTACGTGGAAAAAACCGACAGGGAAGGTACCCTGAGGAACTATACACTGCTTACTTTTGAAGGTAACACGATCACCACACAAACAAAAACCGAAACTACCGGAGCCGAGAAGTCAAAATTATTTCCTACCGACATCGGCATGGTGGTAAATGATTTTTTGATCCAGTATTTTCCCAACATCATGGATTTTAATTTCACCGCCAGGGTAGAAGAGGAGTTTGATGAAATTGCAGAAGGCAAAATGAAATGGACAGATATGCTCGAAGAGTTTTACACGCCTTTTCATAAAGTAGTTGAAAATACGATTGATAACAGCGAAAGGGCAAGTGGTGAAAGAGCGTTGGGTAAAGATCCAAAATCAGGAAAACCGGTAATTGTAAGGATTGGCCGTTTTGGTCCCCTCGCACAGATCGGCGAAACCAACGAAGAAACCGGCGAAAAAGCCACCTTTGCGAGCTTAAGAAAAGAACAAAGTATCGAAACCATAACGCTTGAAGATGCCCTGGATCTTTTTAAATTACCAATGACATTGGGAACTTATAAAGACAAAGAAGTAATTGTGAGTGTTGGTCGTTTCGGACCTTATGTAAAGTTCGGGGAAGAATTTATTTCTATCCCAAGAAGCGAAGACCCACTGAAAGTGGACATGGACAGGGCTATTGAACTGATCGGTGAAAAAGAGATCGCCAACGCGCCAGTGGCTTTTTATGAAGGCAAGCCAGTTACCAAGGGCAAGGGCCGTTTTGGTCCTTTTATTAAATACGAAAGCCTTTACATCAATGTGCCCCGCGCTTATAATTTCGATGCGCTTTCGCAAAAAGACATTGATGAACTGGTAAGTAAAAAACTCGAAAAGGAATCAAACCGTTTTATTCAAAAATGGGATGATGAAAAAATAGCCATTGAAAACGGCCGCTGGGGTGCTTTTATTCGTTTCGGCAAACAAATGCTGAAGCTTATCAATGATAAAGGGGGCAAGTTTGCACCTGAAGAATTAACGTCACTGAGCCTTGAGGATGTAAAGAAAATGATCGTGGCTCAGGATCCTAAAGCCTTTGATAAAAAGGGCAAGAAGAGTGCTGCTAAGTCAGCAGGAGCAGTTGGCGGCGGAGCTAAGAAAAAAGCGCCGGCTAAAACCGGTGTGGTGAAGAAGATCATTAAAGCTACTGTGAAAAAAGTGGCGGTCAAAAAAGCTGCCAGTAAAAAAGCAAGTCCGAAAAAAGCTGCGAAGAAAGCGGCTAAAAAGAAATAAACAAATTATTTATCTGCATTAAAACCCCTTCAATAATTTTTAGAAGGGGTTTTTTATTTCTGGTGATCGTTGAACCAACCCGAAACGAACCCGAAACAAGAAACCCGAAACTTTTAATACCCGAAATTCTTCAACCTGTTCTCGTTGTTGCGCCAATCCTTATCCACCTTAACAAACAATTCGAGAAAGACCTGCTTCTTAAAAAAGATCTCCATGTCTTTACGCGCCTGTGTGCCCACGCGTTTTAAAGCCCCGCCCTTGTCGCCAATAATGATGCCTTTCTGGCTGTCGCGTTCCACCAGAATATCGGCCTGGATCTTAATGATTTTTTCTTCTTCCTTAAAAGAGTTCACAACAGCTTCAACGCTGTAGGGAATTTCTTTTTTATAATTCAGCAGTATTTTTTCGCGGATGATCTCGCTCACAAAAAACCGTTCAGACTTGTCGGTGAATTCTTCCTTGCTGTAAAAAGCATCGGAAGGTGGCAGCATTTCGATAATGCGGCCCATGATGCGGTCGATATTAAATTTCTGAAGTGCCGAAATGGCGATGATCTCAGCCTTTGGCAATTTTTCACGCCATTTGGTGAGTTTTTCTTCCAGTTGCTGCTGGGTAGCCACGTCAATTTTATTGATCAGGAGTAAAATGGGCACATTAGTGTGCTGAAGCCTTTCAAGATAAGAGTCTTCCAACTGGATGTCCTCAAACACATCGGTGATGAGCAGGAAAAGGTCGGCGTCGGCAAAGGCGGTGATCACGAACTGCATCATTTTTTCCTGCAGTTTGTACAAGGGCTTGATGATGCCCGGGGTGTCGCTGAAAACCACCTGGTAGTCTTCGCCGCTCACAATGCCCATAATGCGGTGCCTGGTGGTTTGCGCCTTGGAGGTGATAATGCTCAGGCGTTCTCCCACAAGGGCGTTCATTAAGGTTGATTTGCCAACATTGGGACAGCCGATGATGTTGACGAAACCGGCTTTGTGTGTTTTAACAGTACTCATTTGTGAGGTAAAATTACGGTAATTTAAGTTAAAAGCGGTGTTTTAATTCGTTAGCTATCGCGGCTTCCTTCGTGAAGTAAATCATTGCCTTGTAAATTTGATTTTAACCGGTGAGTCTCATTTTTTATTTCAGCCATGTATATTCCGACTGGGAGGGAGCCAGGATCAATACTTTCTCCATTGCTTAAATTTTCGCGTTCAAACATAAAATGACTTTGACCCAATGAAGCTCACGGTGATTTGTATCAAAATTCCCTAAAATCTTACATCTGAAAGAGGCTGTGCTTAAGAGGTCAAAAAGTACAACATCGATGCTGTTACTTTGCTGAAATTATTAATTACAAATCACATTAAAAGAAATCATGAAAACAATCAGTACAATCTTTTTAATTATTTTGACCCAAAGTGTGGCATTTAGCCAGGGTACGGTTAATCCGGATTCTAACTCAGGCATCGATTCGCGCTGTACATTAAACTACAGCAATGAAAAATGGATCATTACCCACAAGGACCCTTCGCCTCATGTTTGCACAGATATGGTGATTAAAAGTATCCCCCCGGCCTCTAAGGCTTATACGCCCATTGATTTAACCAACACCATTAAAGGAATTTATACATTTAAAAAAGATTCATCGCTCACCATTTCAGACGAATATAACGTGGTGATAGAAGACCTGCTGACAGGTAAATATTTCAACATGAATACCGAGCAGGGCTATACCTATAGCGTTAACAGGGCATCCGGTGAGAAGAGATTTGTGGTGGAGATAAGCAAAAACACGGTGAAGCCAGGGAGCGGATCAACAGCTTCACGTTAATTGTTTCTTAAATAAATTTTCTGATTAATAAAGAAGCTGCCTCAAATTGGTTTTAATCGATTGAGACAGCTTCTGTCAGTTTTTATAGTTTAGGTTTTTGATTGTGTGAAGATTAACACAATGGATAATCTTAATTGTCATAAAAACCAAACAATCATCAGGCCGTTATTTTAGTGGGAGACCATGGTGTGCTGCTTCGATAAATTTAAGCGGTTTGTTTTTTCAGCTGTCGGATCAGTATCCAATCGCATGGTATCAGGGTAAAACTGAACCGATCCTGTTGCAATATTGTGCATGCCGCCGACTATGCCAATAGCGCCACTGTCAATCATTTCTTTTAATATGGGACTGCGCTCCATAATTGCGTTCACGGTAGCTTTAACATTGAGAACAGCCACTTTTTCGACAAACTCGCTGTTTTTGGAGTTCCGTTCGTCTTTGGTTGTCTTTTCCGCTACCACAGCAGGTTGTATTTTATTGAGCAGCGTGGTGAGGTTACCCATTTCTACATGATCACAGGCGCCTTTAACCGCACCGCATTTAGTATGTCCTAAAACAACGATAATCTTCGAGCCGGCAACTTTACAGGCAAATTCCATACTGCCCAGTATGTCTTCATTAACGATATTTCCTGCGATGCGCACGCTAAAAATGTCACCGAGTCCCTGGTCGAAAATGAGTTCAGCAGATGTTCTTGAATCTATGCAACTCAGAATGATCGCAAAGGGATGTTGACCGTCTGAAGTTTCGTTTGCCTGTTGTAATAAGTTTCTGTTAGCCTTTAAATTGTTCTGAAACCTTTCGTTTCCTTTTTTAAGAAGATCGAGCGCGAAAGCCGGGGTGATAGATTGTTGCATTTCTTTGGTAAGCGTTTTCATAAATATAAATTTGTTGAGGTAGGTGAGTGTTTTAAATGTATTTGAATTAAGAATTTCTCCACCATGAATACGGCGGATAAAAGCGTCAGTCTATAAGTCTGAACGTTTAAGAAGAAACGGGAAGTTCGGGAGGAGGGGAAGTGATCTCAATAAAAGGAATCAGTAAAATCATTTCCTGATCGTATAAAAAAGCCTGGGAACAGGTGTTTTTTTGCAGTGAACAGAGCGACTGGCCTGAGAACCAATCGTCACATTGGCCTTTTCCGTTCAATGGTTCTTCATCCTCATTTTCCAAAGGTTCTTTTTCCTCAAAATCCATTGCATAACAGGCAGATTTAAGGGAGTCTGAAGCGTAAGGCAACAGGTTTTTCGAAAAGAAAAACAAGGCAAGTATAATGCAGAGTATGATTTTTACGTTTTTCAACTTGTTAAAGATAAAGAACGAAAAAGCAATAAGGAATTAAAATTTGTTAACTGGCAGTAGACTCGTTGCCACGAGTTATATCTTTTTTACGCAGGCCTTAATGGGGGCTGCAACGCAACCGAACCAGAGTGGGCGAGATGCCTGGCTCAGAGGAGGAAGATCAATCTTTGGATTTGTTGTTTTTCGCGCTTGAAATGAGTATTTTTTTAATTAATTTTTCAGGTACACTTTGCTCAAATTTAATTTGAATAGTTGCCTTCCCGGTTTTATAGCCTTGTTTTTTTAATTCATCCTTTACTGTCGCTGACAATCCTGACGAACCGACACCAAAACTGATGTGTTTGGTGTACGCAGCGAAACCACATAAGACACCATGATAGGTGTAATTTGGAACGTTCCATGCAATTCTTTCCTCAACTTCCGGGACTGTAGATTTTATTATTGCCTGAAGTTTATTCATGATTTTGACTCCTTCAGGTGATGAATTCACAATATATTCCTTCACTGTTTTAGATTTTTTCATTGTCTGATTACCTATTAAATGGACGATAACGCCAAGAAACAATATTCAAAAAGAATGCCAGCGTAACGTGCGCTACGTCTTTTTTCTAACAAGGCTTCCACCTTTTTCGCATAGATACTCACTGCAAAATTAATAATGGCAGCTATTTGCGCGGTTTTGTTGAAAGTAAGAAATGGATTAGCTCGCTGTCTCTCGCTGATCCTTAGGGTAGGGGCTATTCCAAAAGACCTACGTCCGCCTCGTTCCTCGGCGTTTTTGTTTTTTTATTTGCCCTACCACTGCCGAGCTCGCTCGACGCGTTAGTCCAAATAAAAAACCCTTCAGCAAAGCTGAAGGGTTTCTGTTGGTAGCGGGAGATGGATTCGAACCAACGACCTTTGGGTTATGAGCCCAACGAGCTACCCCTGCTCTATCCCGCACTATATTTTTAAGTGCCTTTGTTTGGTCTGAAGCGAAGTGAAACTTCTGCTTTAGACCTCTATCCCGCACTATATTTTAAAGTGCCTTTGTTGGTCTGAAGCGAAGTGAAACTTCTGCTTTAGACCTCTATCCCGCACTATATTTTTAAGTGCTTTTGTTTGGTCTGAAGTGAAATGAAACTTCTGCTTTAGACCTCTATCCCGCACTATATCTTTGAGGTAAAAAAAGTGCTTGTTAATTTTGAGGTGCAAATATACTATTTGTTTATTAGTAATGCAAATTATTTATTAACACCCATTTTTATAGTGTTATTTACCTGCTTTATGGTATTAATTGCCTGCTCATAATTGTTCCTTACCTGGCAAACAATAAGTTACAAGGTTTAATGGAATGCAGTAGCGAACTGATCCATCTCTCACTAACACGAAGGGGCAAGGCCACACCATTTGTTTGCCTTCGCTTTTCAAACGAGTTTAATTTATGAACCCTTTCCTTTGTAGTTGTACGGATTGGTAGAGAGGAAAGACTGGGATTTTTTTTACCTTTAATCTTATGACAGATAAAAACGCATATGACGTAATTATTATCGGCGGCAGTTATTCGGGGCTCGCAGCTGGCATGGCCCTGGGGCGGTCTTTAAGACGTGTGTTGATCATCGACAGCGGATTGCCATGCAACAGGCAAACACCTTATTCTCATAATTTTCTCACGCACGATGGAAAAACACCGAATGAAATCCATCGGTTGGCGAAACAACAAGTAGAGGCTTACACGACCGTTGAGTTTTTAAATGATACAGCAACGGAAGGCACGAAGACAGCGAATGGCTTCAAGTTAAAAGTAGCTTCAGGAAAATTATTACAGGCAAAAAAACTCATTTTTGGTACGGGAATAAAAGACCTGATGCCTGAGCTCCCGGGCTTTGCAGAATGCTGGGGTATTACCGTGATTCACTGTCCGTATTGCCACGGCTACGAGGTCAGAAACCAAAAGACTGGTATTTTAGGCAATGGCGATCTGCTTGGCTATGAATTTCCTGTCATGATCTCGCACTGGACAAAGGATCTCACCCTCTATACCAACGGCCCGGCCACGCTTTCGCCGGAGCAATTCGTAAAGTTGAAAGAGATGCGCATTGCTATTGTAGAAGCAGAAATAGAAAAGCTTGAGCACACCAACGGCCAGATTGAACACATCCTATTTAAGAATGGTTCGAAGGCGCCGGTCAAAGCCTTGTACGGGCCACGACCATTTGAGCAGCATTGCCGCATCCCTGAAACTTTGGGCTGTGAATTAACGGAAGAAGGCTTCATTAAAATAAATCCTATGCAGGCCACTACGGTGCCTGGTGTATTCGCCTGCGGCGATAATGTTACCCGCGTACGGACGGTGGCAAATGCCGTGGCTATGGGCGCAACCGCGGGCATGATGCTGAACCGGGAAATGATCTTTGAGGAAGCAGACGTAAAACCTGCTCATTAAAAACCTCCCACCAATTTATATTTTAGACTATGAAACCTCATGCTATCCGTCTTCATCCCGGCGATGACCTGAAAAAATCACTGGAAAGCTTTATCCGTGAAAACGGTATTTCCAGTGGCGCGGTACTTACCTGTGTTGGCAGCCTGCAGTATGCCACCCTTAGAATGGCCAATGTTAAAACGGCGCAACGCCTTGATGGAACATTTGAGATCCTGTCACTTGTGGGCACACTGTCTGAACAGGGCTGTCATTTGCACATTTCGCTTTCAGATAAAAATGGTTCGGTAACCGGCGGACATTTGCTTGAAGGCTGCCCCGTGTTTACTACGGCGGAGCTTGTGATAGTGGAACTTACGGATCTTGTTTTCAGCCGGGCGAAAGATCAAAACACAGGGTTTAATGAACTTGTGATCAGAAAAAAATAGTAAAATTTCAACGTCAAAAATCATTCATTTCCCGATCCCAATTCTCCGGAAGAACTCGCGACGAGCAACCTTATTCAGCGCCACCGTAATTCAGAGCAGTTTTTTTGGAAAGATCCTTCTTGAAAAGGCCTTGAACCGCTTTTTCCACGAGGCTTCCGAATCAGGATTGAAGTCAGATGTCGTGAGCCAGGAATTGCGTGGAAGAAATTCTTCCTCCACATACCGGGCCAGATTCTTTGCCGCCTCCTTCGAGCGGATAATCACGATGCACTCGGTGTTGAGATTGGCGCTCCGGGGATCAAGATTGTAAGAGCCGATCACAGATATGTACTCGTCTATGATCATGGTTTTTGAATGTAAACCATAAACCGACCTGTGTTGATTCTTAGCCTGTACATCAGGAATCATGAGATCAAAACGCACCGCCGCGTTGGGCCTGAACTCGTGCAACTCAACACCCGTTGCCAGGTTGCCTTTTCGGTCTCTCTGGTAGCCGCTAAATGCCTCATAATTGTCGGTTGAACCAAGAGAGTTGGTAATAATCCTCACTTTCAAACCCCGATCAACAGTTTCGCGAAGCAGTTTTTTAGTCTCGTCGTTTGTGATAAAATACGGGCTTTGGATATCGACAGTATGCCGTGCCGAACGGATAAGAGCGATGATAGTGTCTGTTGTGGCGCCTCCTGTGCGTTCTTTCTTTTCTTCATTCTTTCCGGGTACATCCGACACAAAAGAAACTGCTTCCAGCAAAAGAAACCTGCCATCGCGGCGTGCGTTTGCGATCTCGGCAGGAAAGGCATTTATATGCGCACGGATAGAAGGACCGTAAGCCAGCGTATCGTTGAAGAGTTTTTTTACTTTGTCAAATAGTTCGCGGATATCGAAAGGTCCTTTAATATTTCCCACCAACTCTTCCACTGTAACTGTGAGTTTGTCGCCCCAGAATAGATTGAAACTTTTTTCTGCCGAAACTGATGCTTTTCCAAACAACATCACATCCCTGTCGCGAAAATTATATTTTTTACCGAAGTCAAAATATTCGTTCGACACATTACGTCCTCCAGCGATAGTCACCTGTTCGTCGACAACCATTGTTTTGTTGTGCATGCGCCGGAGGAGGCGGTTGCTGTTGGCGGCAAGTTTCGTCAGGCGCTTGTCGATCCTTCCCACTTTAAGACCCGCGTTGTAAACTCTGATCTCGATGTTCTCATGCTTGTCAAGTACTCTAACCTCGTAAGCATTCATCCGGCTCGCGGCATCATCTACCAACAGGCGTACCTTAACTCCGCGGTCAGCGGCGCGCACAATGTGCTCGCAGGTGATAACGCCTGTAACATTTCTTGCAACACTATAATATTGGATGTCTAACGATTTAACGGCGTGATCGATCAACCACAAACGCGCTGCCAGGCTTTTGCCACCATTTTCGAGGGTATAGACGCCGGTTTTCGTCTTCAATTCCTTTGCCGAAAGTTTCAGCGCTAAAAAGATACCGGAAGAGTCGGCAGGGCTGTTGAAGTAAGCTCCGTGACTGACAGAGTCCGCTGCCGAATAACCCACCACAGGCAGGAACAAGGTAATGATAAGCAAGCTCAGGTTGTTAAACATAAAATGAAGAGGTCAGGGAAGTTTTAGCCTCCGTGACAGCCGAGTTCAGAAAAGTTTGTGCCAGTTCGCTGAAACCGTTCCTGATTCAAAAGCTGAGGTTGATCCCGGAGGGTATAAATGTGATTGCCATTTCAAGTTCCGGTCGGGGATCTATTTCTGTCTGGCTTTCAAACAACTAACAATTTGCCTCCTGATAATTGCCAGTTTCTCTTAATTTTATCGCATGTGCAATTGTTCTATAAAGGGCATTGAACTTTAGAATTTTATTATTAAATATTTTTTAGTCCTTTTTACTGATTTGATTATTCCTGGCATGAAAGATTTACCTGAGCACGCGCATCAAATTCACCGGGTCATGAATTTTCACGACCTGGTTTCCACGCCTTTTCAGGGTGCAATTAACGCAATGTGCTGGTCGCGTGAACTCATTGGTGATTTTTCAGAGATTGTGAAAAAGATAGAACTAAGCGGAAACATAAAAACAGTTGAACAGGATGAACTTCAAGAGCTTCAGTTGAGCGTGAAGGGACGATTGGCACGTGAAATTATTATTAACGACCTTGATATTTTGAAAGCACATGGTGCCTCGCCAATCCTTAACCTGATCAGGAGTTACGACAGGGATGAGAGCAACCCGGTTTTTCCAACCGATGTTTATTCTTTTCATGTAGATCGTTCTCCGGTGCCAACCGATACCTTTTTATGCACATATTATGGCACGGCGAGCGAAATACTGCCCAATTCACAGGCCATAAAAAAAGCGTTTATTCCCGAAATTCAAGAGGCTCTTAAAAAAGAGTATGGCGGAGAAAGTGAAGGATTTGACTCATTTTTAAGTGAACATTTCTATGATCTGCATTACCAGGCTAAAGCCGAAGCGCATATCATCAACATGGGTCAGGGTCATTTATGGCGCCTGGCCGTTGATCATCCTGAAAGCCGGGTACTTCCCTGTGTTCACCGTGCACCAAAGGAAAAGCCCGGTCAGATCAGGTTAATGATGATTTGTTAGGCATAACTCCTTAACGATTTGATACAAAACAAAAAGACTACCCAAATGGAGTAGTCTTTTTGTTTTTCCGCAGTTGCGGATTAATAGGTATTTGGTTTGGGTCCGGTCGTTTTTGCTTATTTGCCGGCTGAGGCAACCTTTGCGCTGGATTTACTGATCTCCAGTATAAA
>JAZKFC010000027.1:0-20714 GCA_040386615.1 Bacteroidota bacterium | reverse complement strand
TGTATATCTGGAAACTGTTTGTGATCTCACAAAATGAAGATATTTCAACCAGCGGAAAGATGGATAAAAAAATGCAGGGAACGGTGTTGCTCTATCGCTAGAGGGTTTTTATTCGCTGCCGGAACTTAAAACAAAGGCAATACAGGTTTATTTAGCAGTATCCCGTCAATTTTTTCGGTTATTTCTGAAGTCAGTAATGGCAATACTTCCAGGGCTGCTAAGTTTTCTTTTAACTGCGCAGGTTTACTGGCTCCCAATATAGCGGTACTCACATTAGGATTTTTAATACACCAGGCAATAGCTAATTTAGACAAGCTCGTTCCTAACTCTTTTGCAAGCGAGTCGAGTAGTGTAGTTTTGGTAATGCGGGTTGGATCACTCAATGTACGTTCTTTCAACCATTCCATTCCTTCCATGCTCAGCCTGTTATCGGCAGGCATCCCGTTATTATATTTACCTGTAAGAAGGCCGCTAGCCAATGGACTCCATATAGTGGTTCCAAGACCGAAGTCGCGGAACAGGAGTAAAAAATCCTTTTCCATTTTAGTGCGTTCAAACATATTGTATTGCGGCTGTTCCATTGTTGGGCCGATCAGCCGGTTTTTTTCGGCAAACACAAACGCGGCCATGATCTCGTCATTCGCCCATTCGCTGGTTCCCCAGTACAGGATTTTGCCCTGCTGGATCAACGTGTTCATCGTGAGCACTGTTTCTTCGATGGGTGTATTCTTATCGGGCCTGTGACAAAAGAAAAGATCGATGTAATCTGTTTGAAGGCGTTTTAATGCCGCGTGGCAGCCTTCGGTAATATGTTTTCGCGAAAGCCCGGTTTGATTGGGCTTGCCGTCTTCAAATCCAAAGTAAACCTTACTGCTGAGGCAATAAGAACTGCGGGCCCACTTTTTTTTCTTAAGTATGTCGCCCATAACGGTTTCTGATTTGCCGCGTGAATACACTTCTGCGTTATCGAAAAAATTGACACCGCTATCATACGCTATGGTCATTAATTCATCAGCGGTATTGTCACCAATCTGTTTCCCGAAAGTTACCCAGCTCCCGAACGAAAGCGCGCTCACCTGCAAGCCCGATTTACCAAGTCTCCTGTAATCCATAAATAAAAATAATAAAATTAAAGTGAATCATCTATTTAACCAGAACTTTTGCTTCAAGCATGTCGGCGATCGCGTATTTTACACCTTCCCTGCCCAATCCGCTGTCTTTAATACCGCCATAGGGCATCTGGTCAAACCGTAATGTTGGCATTTCATTATGGATCACACCGCCCACATCAAGGTTTTTGAAGCAATAATCCAGTTCAGATATTTTGTCGGTGAACACACCGCATTGCAAGCCAAACCTGGTATTATTGATTTTTTTTACGGCGTCCCCGATTGTCGCGTATTTCTCAACGCAAATTACAGGACCGAAAATTTCCTCCGACGAAACTTTCATATCTGGTTTTGTGTTTGTAAGTATGGTGGGCTCAACAAAATTATTATTTCTTTTTCCGCCGCAAATTATTTCCGCTCCGGCCTTTACAGCATCATTGATCCATGTTTCAACCCGCTCGGCGTTCTCGCGGTCGATCATTACACTCACATCTGTTTCGCTTTTTAAGGGGTCGCCGCTTATTAATTTTTTTGTTCCCGCACGTAACAAAGAAATAAATTCTTCAAAAATACTTTCGTGCACAAAAAAACGCTGAGCATGAATACAAATTTGTCCGCTGTAAGAAAAACCACCGGTGAGCGATTTGGCCACTACTTCTTCGAGTTTGTTAACCGATTCTGTTACAATCACACCAGCGTTGCCTCCCAATTCAAGCACCACTTTCTTTTTCCCACTTTGTTTCTTAAGATCCCAACCTATCGCGGGAGAACCGGTGAAACTCAAAAGACTGATCCTATCGTCTGTTACCAGGAGATTACCGGTCTTTCTGCTCATTGGCAGGATAGAAACAGATCCCTTTGGTAAACCACTTTTGCTGATGATTCTGGCCAGTTCGAGTGTAGAAACAGGCGTTGATGAGGCGGGTTTTAAAATAATGGGGCAGCCCGCAGCGATGGCAGGCGCAATTTTATGTACCGCAAGATTCATTGGAAAATTAAAGGGTGCGATGCCCGCTACGATGCCAATTGGGAAATAATTGATGATGCCTTCCTTATTTTTGCCATTGGTCGTCCAGTCCAGCGACATGTAATCCTTCGGCAGACGCTTACATTCTTCGGCGGCGATAAGGAAGGTCTGAACCGATCTTTCAATTTCAGCGGTGGCATATTTGAGTGGTTTTGCGCTTTCCACTGAAAGGATCTCAGCCAGCTTTTGTTTATTTTTTTCAAGTTCGTCTGAAATGAACCTCAACGCGGTAAATTTTTCCAGCGACGAAAACTCCCGGCAACTCTGCCGAACCGCCAGCGCCCCGGAAACCGCTTTCTCAAAAATTTCTTCATCTGCCAGGTACGTTGTAGCAAATGTTTCACCGGTAAATTTATTGGTGACCTCTAATTTTTTGTCAGATGAAATAAATTCACCGGCACAAAACAGCATATAATCTACCATGTATAATTTTAAATTGAATTTTTGATTTACTTTGTCACTACGAATGAACACAATAGAAATCAATCCGCAATTCGAACATGTTTTAAATTTTGTTAATCAAACAAATCAATTGGTGTTTTTAACCGGAAAGGCTGGAACAGGTAAGACCACCCTGCTTAAATATATCCGTGAGAATACAATGAAACAAATCGCAGTGGTAGCGCCAACAGGTGTAGCGGCGATCAACGCCGGCGGCTCTACCATCCATTCTTTTTTTCAGTTCCCTTTTACCCCTTTTCTACCGGTTTTAAAGGAAAACATGTCACAGGATTTTTCTAAAAGTAATTTACCTGCCCTTAAATACAACGGTCAGAGACTTTCAATTTTCAGGAAACTTGAATTGCTGGTGATAGATGAAATAAGCATGGTGCGTGCCGATCTGCTCGACCAGATAGACACAACGTTGCGCCAAACACGGAGAAAATGGCACATGCCATTCGGAGGCGTGCAGGTGATGTTGATAGGCGACATGCATCAACTGCCACCCGTTGTTCAGCAGGAAGAGTGGAAACTCCTGAGCGGCGTGTACAGCAGTCCTTATTTTTTCGATAGCCTGGCCATCAGGAACAACAAACCGGTGTACATAGAGCTTGAAAAGATCTACCGGCAAAAGGAGCAGGATTTTATAGACGTGCTGAACAAGGTCAGGAGTAATAACCTTGATAAGCGCGATTTTGAACTACTCAACAGCCATTTTAAACCCAACCTTTCTTCAGAATTTATACAATCAAATATCACACTCACCACCCACAACAAAAAGGCTGATGATATTAACTCGGCCCTGCTGACTGCTTTACCAGGGAACATCTATAAATTTCGTTGTAAGGTGGAGGGTTCTTTTGGTGAAAAAAATTATCCCGCCGAAGAAGAGCTGCAGCTTAAAACCGGGGCGCGCGTGATGTTCCTTAAAAACAACACCGAAAAAAATTATTATAACGGCAAAATAGGGATCGTCACATTTATCAACGACGAAAAAATAAAAGTAAAATGTGAGGAAGATGCGGCGGAAATAGAAGTTGTTAAGGAAAGCTGGACAAATGTAACCTACACCATCAACAAACAAACGAAAGGATTGGAAGAGGAGATCATAGGAACCTTTACCCAGTTTCCCTTGCGTTTGGCCTGGGCCATTACCATTCATAAAAGCCAGGGCCTCTCTTTTGACAAAGTCATTATCGATGCCGCGCAATCGTTCAGCGCAGGACAGGTATATGTGGCTTTGAGCCGCTGCAGGGGATTGTCGGGCTTAACGCTAAGCTCCAGGATAAATCCCGACAGCCTGTTTAATGATAAAAACATACTTCATTTTTCCTCCTCCAAACAAAAAGATGAAGAAGTTGCTTCTATCTTTAATTCCTCAAAGATCGTTTACATCAAAACGGTACTTGTCGCCTTGTTTGACTTCACCGAAATCCTTCAGATTCGCCAGGAACTTGGGGGAATTCTGCAGGCCTATAAAACCAGGATTCACGCAAATGGAACAAGCTGGTGTACCGCATTATTCTCAAAGGTCGACTCCCTTTACCAGGTAAGCAATAAATTCAAAAACCAGTTGAGCGAGTTGATCGATGCTTCGGCAAATCCAGAAACAGACAGTAATTTACAAACCCGGGTGAGGCAGGCAGCACATTATTTTAACAAAGAAACCGATGCCTTGCTTGCAGATTTTAAAATCCTTCCGGCATTTACAGAAAGTAAGGAGGCAGCCGAGGCGTTTAACGGGGAACTTCAGAAATTGTTTGAAGATCTCTATTCAAAAAATCATCTTTTTTTTAACTGCCTCCAGGGTTTTGAACTGAATGGTTTTTTGACAGCCAGGCTTAAGATCTCTTTTCCATCCACGAGGTTAAATGTTTATGAAAACGCGAAAAACGCCAGGACTTTAACCGATGTTCAGCATCCGCTTTTGTACAAACAATTGCTGCTCCTGCGTGACGAAATCTGCAACGACGAACACAAGCCAATTTACATGGTTGCCAACAGCAAGGCATTGAAAGAACTAACCGAGTTTTTACCAACCAATCACGAGCATTTACTTAAGATCAGCGGCTTTGGGGAGGCACGCGTGAAGGCCTATGGAGATCAGTTTTTGAGTGTCATCAAAGAGTACATGCTCGAGTATGACTTAAACACCAACATAGACAGCCTTGGCGCGACAAAATCAAAAACCCCGAAAGCTACCGGGACAAAAAAAGAAAAAGACCCGGGAAAAATAAAGGAAACAAAGCCCAGCAGCCGCGAACAGACCTTTCAATTGTTTAAGGAAGGTATGAGTTTGACTGAAATAGCTCAACTGCGCGGCTACGCGGTCAGTACGCTCGAGGGCCATTTAACACCGTATATTTCTACTGGTGAAATTGACGTGAATCGGCTGGTTTCAAAAGAAAAACAAAAAATTATTCTCGAAGCGCTTAAGGATTTTAAAAAGGAAACCGGTTTAAATCCTGTTAAAAGCCGTTTACCAGCCGACGTTTCTTTTGCAGAGATCAGGTACATGCTGGCCAGTCAGGACAAAGCAGGCGATTAACTTTTATCGCCGAATTTTACCATGTAGTGTAAACCCACACTCGCCTTGCGGCGCATTGCATGTTTAATGATCAGGTACCCCACACAGATCAGGTTACGAAGTTCACATAATTTCTGTGTCACAATGGTGGTGTCATATAGCGCCTCATTTTCCTTGTACAGTATTTCCAGCCTGTCGAACGCCCGCTTGAGCCTGAGTTCGCTTCTCACTATACCCACATAATTACTCATGATCTGTTGCACCTCTTTTTGAGATTGCGTGATCAGGATCATTTCTTCGGCATGTTCAGTGCCTTCCGCGTTCCAGTCAGGAACCTCACGTTTGATTGCGATGTTTTCGAAAGCCGAAAGCGCGTGCTCTGAAGCGCGGTGCGCAAACACAACTGCTTCAAGCAATGAGTTGCTGGCAAGGCGGTTGGCACCGTGTAAGCCCGTACAGGCGCATTCACCAATGGCGTATAAATTAGCGATAGTCGACAGACCTTTGTCATTCACAATAATGCCACCACACAGGTAATGCTGCGCCGGAACAACGGGAATCATTTTTAAAAACGGGTCGATGCCGGTTCTCATACATTTATTGTAAATGTTTGGAAAATGTTCTATAAATCCTTTTCTGTCAAAATGCCTGCAATCAAGTAACACAAAGTCTTCGCCCCGGGTTTTTAATTCATTGTCTATCGCCCTTGCAACAATGTCTCTCGGTGCCAACGAACCGCGCGGATCGTACTTTTGCATGAACTCTTTATTGTCCTGGGTCTTTAACACGCCACCAAAACCCCGCATCGCTTCAGTAATTAAAAAGCTGGGATGCTCGCCGGGATTATAAAGCGATGTAGGATGGAACTGCACAAACTCCATGTCTTTAACGTGTCCCTTTGCCCGGTAAACCATGGCAATTCCGTCGCCGGTTGCAATGGTTGGATTTGTTGTGGTAGCATAAACATGGCCTATGCCTCCGGTAGCCATCACTGTAATTTTTGAAAGCACAACGTCAATCACACCATTTTTTGTATTTAAGATGTAGGCGCCGTAGCAGTGAATGTCCCTGGTTTTGGAGGTTACAATTTCACCGAGGTGGTGTTGGGTAATGATGTCAATTGCGTAATAATGATCGTAAACCGTAATGTTTTTGTGTTGATGGATTTGTTGTAGCAAAGCCCTTTCTATTTCGAAACCGGTAATGTCTTTATGGTGCAAGATGCGGCTTTCGCTGTGCCCTCCTTCTTTAGCAAGGTCGTATTCCCCATTTTCAGCTTTGTCGAATTTGGTACCCAGGTCGATGAGTTCTTTTACACGGCTCCTGCCTTCTTCAACCACCATTCTCACTATGTCTTCATTGCACAGGCCCGCGCCGGCATTCAGCGTGTCGGCAACGTGTTTTTCAACGCTGTCTGAATCATCCCATACCGCCGCGATACCGCCCTGGGCGTATTTTGTGTTACTTTCGTCGGCGTTGCTTTTTGTGATCAGGATCACCTTACCCCGGTCGGCCACTTTTAAGGCAAAGCTTAACCCGGCAATGCCAGAGCCTATCACGAGGAAATCCGTTTCAATTTTCATTCGTTCGTAAAAATACTCATTTTACAAGAAGCCATCTCAAAAATAGGTTTTAGTGATTTTGCTGCGGATTTTTTGACTAGGCAAGGCGCTTTTTGAAGCGCATACTCGCTTAGTACGCGAGAAAAAAGCGGCAAAAGCCCGGTGGGCTTTTGAGCGGGCAAGTGCGTGAAAGGCTGGACGAAAAAGACGCGCAAAAGTACAATAGGTATTTTTGAGATGGCTTCACGTCACATCATTTTGCAGAATGCAGTTAAAATTGAGAAGTCCCTGCAAATCTTCGTATTTTTGCAGGGCTGATTAATTAGTCTCAGTTAAATTATGAATACTCTCGAAATCCCTTATGTGATATATGTTGAAGGTACACCCAACCCTTCAAGCATGAAGTTTATTGCAAATAAACTATTGCTGGTGAGCGGCGCTACTGCCGAATACACCAATCCTGATGAAACCAACGATGCGCCTATCGCGAAAAAACTTTTCCAGTTTCCTTTTGTAAAACGCATTTTTATTTCGTCAAATTTTATCACAATTACGAAGGCCGACAGCGTTGAATGGGAGGAGATCAGGGATGAGTTGCGCGTATTTATTGCCGACTACCTTAACAAGGGTAATCTTGTGATCTCAAAACTGCCCGAACAACGTGTGGCCAAAGATTCTTCTTTTAAAGAAACAATTGCCATCAACACCCAGCACGTAGCTCCCGGTAATGATGTTGAAAATAAAATCATTGAGGTGCTTGAACAATATATTCGTCCCGCAGTTGAGCAGGATGGTGGTTTAATAACCTTTAAGGAATTGAAAGACGGTGTTGTAACCGTACAAATGCGTGGCAGCTGCAGTGGCTGTCCGAGCAGTACCATGACCTTAAAAGCGGGTATCGAAGCACTCTTAAAGCGTTTGCTGCCCGATGATGTAAAAGAAGTTGTAAGTGAGGCAATGTAATTCTTAAATTGCCTTGTATTTTTTAATTTCAATTAAATAGTGAGTATGCTCAAACCGTCTTTTGATGAAATTTACATGGAACTGGCCGAAAAACTGGCGAAACGTTCACACTGCGTAAAAGCGCAGGTAGGCGCTGTGCTCACAAAAGACACCAGGATCGTATCCCTTGGTTATAACGGTCCACCCGCCGGCACTCACAACTGCGACATAGAATGGCCTGAAACCGGCTGCGCTCGTGACAGCAAAGGCAGTTGCTCTTTGGCCCTGCATGCCGAACAAAACGCCATTTTGTACGCTGCAAAAAACAATGTCAGCATGGAGGGATCAACTTTATACATCACCTTGTCGCCCTGCATAGCCTGCGCCCGGGTTATTTTTACAACTGGGATTAAAAAAATTTATTACAAAGACAGTTACGCCGAATTCAAAGGGCTATCCAGCGACGAGGGTGTTGATTTTTTAAAACGTTTCGGCGTGGAAGTCATTCAGTACAGAAAAACCAATGCGTCTTAGGCAAATAGCGCTCCTCATTCTCTCCTGCCTGATCTTATCTGATATACAAGCGCAGGAAAAAAGCACTGGTCCCAAAGAAAAATCGTTAAAAAGCGAACGGAAAATGCGGAAGGAACTCCGCTTCGCGGCAGCCGAAAAACGCCGCAAAGAAAGGGCCGAAAGAAAAGCCGTTAAAAAATACCACAAACGCCTGCAAACAAAAACAGTTCGCAAACGCATGAAGGCAAGTAAAAAATCCGCCATCAGGTACAACGAAAATAAGCGCGAATTTTTTATAAAAAGGTGGTTCAAAAAAAGGAAAAGGGTATAATCACCATTTACTTTGTAAAACAGCCCACTTGTAAAATTCATTTTACCACATTTTAATGTGTTAATTTTAATTAAAGAATAAGTCAGTAAATTTATTCTTGAGAAAAAAAATGTTAATACAACAAGGAAAGTTTAATTGGTTGATTACCATTAAATTAATAAATTTAGAAAGATTTTTTTTGTTAGATAACATAAGGGTACATAAATTTAAGGTTTCACAAACAGTAGAAATTAAGGTAATTTAACAATATATGAAGAAGATTTATTTATCATTTATATTCACTCTATTTGTAGGATTTTCTGCATGGGCTCAAACCGATAATGGTGCGATAAAAATCATTCTGCAGGATAACGCAACCAAGGAAGCCATTCCGTTTGCCAACGTGGTGGCCTATAAAGACGGTGTGCAGGTGGGGGTTTCAACGACTAATATGGACGGAGAGGCCATCATTAAGCCGCTTTCACCCGGTAAGTACACTGTTAAGGGCGTGTACGTTGGTTATCAGGCCAAAGAGATCAAGGATGTAGTAGTGGGTGAAGGAAAAACAGCCTATGTCACGCTGGGTTTATCGAATGGTGAGGGTGTGAAGCTAGATGAAGTTGAAGTAGTAAGCTACCAGGTGCCACTTATTGACCCGGATACTAAATCGGGGGCAACAATTACCCGTGAAGATTATCAGAACCTCGCTACTAAGGATATTAACTCAGTTGCAGCAACAACAGCAGGTGTTTACCAGTCTGATGAAGGAAAAGGCCTCAACGTAAGGGGTGCCCGCTCCAACGCGACCACCTATTTTGTTGACGGTGTGAAGGTTTACGGAACCCCGGTGCTGTCACAACAATCCATTGAACAGATCAACGTGATCACCGGCGGTGTGCCGGCCAATTTTGGCGACGCCACCTCAGGTGTTGTTTCCATCTCAACAAGGGGGCCACAATCTAAGTTTTTTGGTGGTGTGGAGCTTGTATCATCGCAGTTGACCGATCCTTATGGCTATAATTTATTGGGTTTCAGCGTAGGGGGCCCTATCTACAAAAAGAAAGACTCTACCCAACGTACTGTTGTAGGTTTCTTCGTTTCAGGCCAGGGAAATTATATTAAGGACCCTTCGCCTTCAGCGGTTCCTATCTACCGCATCAAAGACGAAAAACTCGCAGAACTCAAAGAAACGCCTCTCATTCCTTCCCGCTCTGGTACAGGGTTTGTTCGTTCTTCAGAATTTGTTACCAACGCCGATTTCGACACCTACAAGGCTAAAACCAACGTAGCAAGCAGGCAGTTGGCTATTAACGGAAAAATCGATTACGCCCCTACAATGAATACAAACATTTCATTGGGTGCTTTTTTCACTTACAACAATCGTCCTAGTGCCGGTGATAACGGACAGGTAATTGCCAATCAGCTGTTAAACTACAATCAAAACATTCAGTATGTTGACCAAACGATGCGCGCCAATTTATCGGTGACACAAAAATTTGGAAGCAACGCGAAAAGTAAAGAAAAATCACAGTCCCTGGTGTCAAACGCCTTCTTTAAATTTTTGGTGAGCTACGAAAAAGTAGATGAGAAACAGCAAAGTGCAAAATTTAAAAAAGACTACTTTAAATACGGTTATGTAGGTAATTTCGAACGCACCTTCCTCGACGAAAACTGGGCCTACAACTACAACTTTACCCCGGGCTATATCTACCAGGGTCAGGCTATCAATTCATATACCTACTCGCAACGCAGAGAGCAATCCGTGAGATTTACTCCGGGTACCGACAATCCAGATGCAGCGCTGTATACCAGTTATCTGATCGATCACGCCCCTGCATTCCAACAAATAAGCCTGGATTATATCGCGGGAAATAACGGACTCAGGAATGGCGATAACCCAACACCGATCTACAATTTATTTAACAACTTTGGAGATAATACCACGTACTACCGCGACCAGATCACTTCTACTTTCAGGGTGGTAACAAGTTTTAACGCCGACGTGAAAGACCATGCCATACAGGCCGGTTTGGAATTCGATCAGCGCAGCATCGGTTTTTATTTCCTGAATGCGAGTGGTTTATGGACCAAAATGAGGTTGATCGCTAACACGCACACAGAACAACTGGATGTGTCCAATCCTATCCTGAACACGGAGTTTTCTGGCCTCGTGCCTTATTATTATTTTAACTACGCTTACGACCAGTCGAGGCAAACCCAGTTCTCTGAACGTTTATTGGATAAATTAGGGCTTCCAAGAGACTACACAGGTTTTGTAAATACCGACGGACTGGACCCTTCTACTTTCAGTGTTGATATGTTCAGCGCAGAGGATTTACTGAATGGCCAGCAACTTGCCAACTACATTGGTTACACACACGACGGTAAAAGGAATAAAGACCGCCTGGACATCAACAGTTTTATCGATCAGAAAGACGAGGCCGGAAGGAACCTGTTCCCTGTAGGCGCGTTCAAACCGATTTATTCTTCGGTTTACATCATGGATAAATTTGACTTTAAGGATATTAAGTTTAACGTAGGTTTGCGTGTTGACCGTTATGATGCCAACCAGCAGGTGCTGAAGGACAATTATGCCTTCCATGAAATTGCTACCGTGGGTGATTTGGGTTCACTTGAAAACCTGCCGGCAGGTTTTACTGATAACATCCCTTCAAACATTCCGAAAGATGCGGCAGTATACGTAGCGCAAAGCCCGGCGGGCGGAAAATCACCATTGGCGATCAAAGGATACAGGGTTAAAGATACCTGGTATAGCGCTCAGGGTGCTGAACTTTCTGATCCAAGTTTGGTTCAGGCTGCTGAAGGCCGTCCAATTCCACTTTTTAAGGACAGGGCCAACTACGATAAAAAAATGTCTTCCGGCGCTTTTACCAATTATGTAGCTGCTATCAATGCCATGCCGCGGATAGCGTTTTCGTTCCCTATTTCTGACGTTGCCAACTTCTTTGCACATTACGACATTTTAACGCAACGTCCTACAGGTAATAACTTATCGCCACTTGATTATTATTACATCGATTCTAAACAAACCACACCTCTTATCTCAAATCCAAATCAGCGCCCTGTTCAAACCATCGACTACGAATTAGGCTTTGCGCAGGTGTTGAATGAGCGCAAGAACGCTTCATTAACGATAACAGCTTTTTACAAGGAAATGCGTGGGATGATCAACCAGCGTTTGATCACTGGCGCTTACCCTAAAACATACATCATGTATGATAACCTTGACTTTGCTACAGTTAAAGGTTTATCAGCTACTTTTGATTTCAGGAGAACAGGTGGATCTAAAATTAATGTGAACTACACATTACAATTTGCAGACGGTTCGGGTTCCAGCAACAACTCCGGCGCCAACCTGGCAACCACTGGCCAGCCTAACCTGCGTGTATTAACACCACTTGATTTTGACCAGCGACACAGTTTTGTGATCAGTTATGATTACCGTTTTGGGCAAAAGAAAGATTATAAAGGCCCTACTTTTAAAACCAAAAAAGATAAAACAGTTCAACTGTTTGAAGACATCGGATTTAACCTGTCGTTTCTTTTGGGCTCAGGTACTCCTTACACAAGGTGGAGTTCTGCCGCCAACTCTTTTGGTGGTGGCCGTTCAACAATCCTCGGACAGATCAATGGTTCATCCAAACCATGGAACTTCAGGTCTAACCTGAGAATTGACAAGAATATTCCCCTCACTTTTGGTAAGGAAGATTCAGATAACAGGAAAACAGGTAATTTAAATGTGTACCTGCAGATCTTAAACCTGTTAAATACAAGAAATGTACTGGGCGTTTATAACTACACCGGATCGGCAGAAGATGATGGTTATTTATCATCTACACAAGCACAGGCAGCACTTGCTGTAACAAACAGCGCGGTGGCTTATTCAAACATGTACACGATAAGAATGAAAAACGCGGCAAACTATAGCATACCACGTCAAATACGCATAGGTTTATTATTTACATTTTAATTTTTGGGAGATAACGATATGAAAAAGCTAATTATACTACTGGGTGCGCTGTCTTGCATGACTATGCAAGGCAGAGAAAACCCGGCCAGCGACAAAGTCAACCACCTTGGTGGAAGGGTGATGGCTGGTTGTACGCAACCAAGGGCAAGTAAGGAACTCTGGGTAAATAACGTGAGAACTATTATTTACAGCGGTGGCGACATGTGGTGGGACCTTTTTGGGAATACGCAGGCGTATTATTATGTGCCGGCGACCAATAACAGGGCCACCGGTGTATCTTCCTGTTTCGGAGGTTCCATTTGGTTGGGCGGTCTTGATGCGGGTGGACAATTAAAAATTGCCGCGATGACCTATCGTCAGAATGGTTTGGACTTCTGGCCAGGACCACTGGATACCATTACTACATCCATCGACGCCGATGAGTGCCAGAAATGGGATGGAATTTATTCAGTGTCGAGGGCTGAAGTTGACAATTTTGTGGCAACAGACGGTGCTGATATCTCTGTGGATATCCGTAACTGGCCGGGAAATGGCGCTATCAGCAAAAATCAGGCTTTAAGACTGGCTCCTTTTATTGACAAAAACAACGATGGCTTTTACGATCCAAAAGACAAAGATTATCCTGCATATGACGTTGACAACAAAGCTGAAAAAGACAATTTAGGATTTTGTAAAAGCAAATTGTTTGGTGATTATACCCTTTTCTGGGTGTTTAACGATAAAGGAAATGTGCACACTGAAACACAGGGCGTGCCTATCGGTGTTGAAGTTAGGGCACAGGCCTTTGGTTTCAAAACTAACGATGAGATCAACAACATGACTTTTTACAGTTATGAGGTATTTAACCGTTCGTCTTTTCAATTGGAGAAAACTTATTTCACCGTGTGGAATGACCCGGATTTAGGTTATTATCTGGATGATTATGTGGGTTGCGATGTTAAGAGAGGTTTAGGATATATATATAACGCCGATCCATTTGATGAAACAATCAGCGGCGCCAATGGTTACGGTGACTTTCCACCGGCGCTCGGTTGCGATTTCTTTAAAGGACCGCTTGCAGATGTTGGTGACAAGATAGATAATGATCAGGACAGTACTGTTGATGAACCGGGTGAAACTATCCAGATGAGCCGCTTCACCTATTACAATAACAATTATGGAGCGTTCCCGGCACAAACAACCAATCCGGATGATGGAAGCCCTATTCACTATTATAACTACATGACAGGTTTTTGGAAAGACAGCTCTCCATTTACTTTCGGAGGAAACGCCTACGGCGGATCTTCACCCGCCACTTTCGTGTACCCGGGTAATCCGGTTGCAGGAACCGGCTGGACCGAAAGAGCATCAGGAAACCTTCCCGGTGACAGAAGATTTTTACAATCGGCAGGACCTTTCACTTTAAAACCAGGAGCAGTAAACGAGATCACTTTTGGTATGCCCTGGGCGCAAAGTCCTTCAAAAGGTGGAAATCTTGCCTCTGTGGAATTGTTGTTTTTAGCGGATGATAAAGCACAAGCGCTTTTTGACAACTGCTTTAAAATCCTCGACGGCCCTGAAGCGCCGGTGATGACCATCCAGGAAATGAATAACGAACTATTGATTTACCTTACCAATGAAAAAGGTAAATCCAATAACTATAAGAAATTTAATAACGACTACGCAGAAACTGACATTTCAATTTTATCTGACCCAACTTCAGACAATCCTAAGTTGAGTAACCCGGATAAAATGTACCGTTTCGAAGGGTATATCATTTACCAGACAAAAGACGGAAACGTGAGCTCCACAGACTTAAGGGATGCTACCAAGGCTATTCCTGTATTTCAGTGCGATATTCAGAACGGTGTTAGCAGGCTCATCAATCATGAGTTAGACAACTCGGTTGGTGGTTACCTCGCGAAAGAAAAAGTGCGTGGTACTGACCAGGGCATTCAAACAACTTTTAAAGTAACACAGGATGCTTTCTCAACACTGGAGAACCGTAATCTTGTAAATAACAAGACTTACTACTTTGTGGCTGTGGCCTATGCTTACAACAATTACTTAACTTATAAAGAAGACCAATCGCCTGCAGCTGATCCTAACGCAAATTATTTAGGACAGAAAAAACCTTACCTCGAAGGACGTAAGATTAAGCGCGCCGCTGGTATTCCTCATATTGTCGATACTGAAAAAGACGGTACCATTGCCCAGGCTGCATTTGGTTTCGGACCAAAGATTACCAGGGTAGAAGGACAAGGTAATGGTGGCAATCTGCTCACCCTTGTTAAGGAGTCGGAAGATGAGATCGTTAGTAATTTCTTTAAAACCAATGTCACTTATGAAAACGCGCAGGGGCCTTTAAGCATTAAAGTGGTGGATCCTTTGAACGTTAAAAATTCAGACTTTACTTTCAAATTCATTAACAGCAACGCGTTCGTTACAACACCAACGCCAACCGATAACGCGATGGTGCCTACCGCCACCGTTAATACCTTCCTGGGTCTTGCCGGAGCAGTGAATATTGATAAAACAAGCTGGGAACTAAAAGACCTGAGCAACAACAAAACCTATTATCCGAATAACGTGAGCGGTGTTGGTGGTGATGATACTTACCAGACCATCAGGGTGGGTAGTGAGTTTTACTTTCCCGATCTTGGTTTCTCAATTAATGTGAAACAGGTTACTGACCCGGGACAGGATACTATCAATAAATTTACAAACTTTCAGACACTCGATATAAATTACGCCGGTCCTGCTGAGGGATCCTTGCTTGGTGCATCTGTGTCGTATGTGAATGGCGACGCCAATTGGCTGAACCCGGTACCGGATATTGACGGAGGATTTCCATATAACTGGATACTTTCCGGAACCAATAAAACAGAAGGCATACAGGATGCGTATTACAATTTAACCCCGCCACCTGCTTCACCTAAGGCATTTTACGATCCTATGAAGCAGTATGCTAAAATATTAGGCGGCACCTGGGCACCTTATCCGCTCGTGGCTTCCTTCTATTCTATTTCGCCAAGCAGCGCCGGCTTCCCGGCCAGGATCTTTGGCGGACCTGGATTTAATAACGAGGTGTGGAAACAGGATCCTTTTTTTGCTGATAGCGGCCTGGCAAGCCAGAATGGTGTAAGAAACAGGCCTGATGGCGGTAACACCGACCTTAGGAAATTGGGCAGCACCCTGATTGTGTTTACAAAAGACAAGAGCAAATGGACCCGTTGCGTGGTTTTAGAGATGCAGGAAAAAGCGCAATTGAGCGAAGGACATGCGTTTTTCTGGCAACCCCGGAAACATCAGTCGGTTGACAAGAACGGTGCATACGCAAATAGCGGCAGTGGCGTTTCGACCAACCCTGAGAGTGCGAATTTTATTTCTGAAACAGGCATGGGCTGGTTCCCTGGCTACGCGATCAATATCGAAACAGGTGAGCGTTTGAACATGGCTTTTGGTGAAGACAGTTACCAGAGGGAAAACCGTGGTAATGACATGATCTGGAACCCGACTTCCAACTTTGATTTCCCATATGCATACGCAATGGGTGGAAAACACTTTGTGTACGTTTTTGGCGGTAATTCTGTTTCCTCGCAATTTTACCTTAGTGATCCGGCAACGGCATCACCATGGGAAGCTACGCTTTTGGGAAAACCTTATGGCGTGGGCAGGTATGATCATGGAAAGAGAATCATGGACATCATGAACGGTTTTTATACTAAAGCTGTATTCACACAACAGGTGTCGGGCCAGGCGTTCGCACCACTCGATGCCATTATCCGTGATATCATGTGGGTGAGCATTCCAATGCCAAGGCCAAACCGCGAATTTGCAGATCCTGCGAACATGCCGTCTGATGTAAGGTTTCAGTTCAATGTATCAAAACCATACAGGTACGGTTATTCAGGGCTCGCTAATATTCCTATTTCTTCACTTGGTGTGGGACAGAGTTATGCCAGCACTAATAAACTCATCAGTGTAAACTCACCAAGTTTATTGACCACTGATGTAAGCGCTAATCCTAAGAACAATAACTTCCCGATGTATAGTTTCAATACCAGCGATATTGCTGCGTTATTTGGCCAGGAGTCGGTATCAAAAAGCGCGCTTGATCTTATCAAGGTAGTGCCTAATCCATATTACGGTTCATCTTCTTACGAGTTGGTAAACAGAACCGATAGCAGGGTAAGGATCACTAACCTGCCGAGCAAGTGTACGGTTAAAATCTACACCATGAATGGGGTACTTGTAAGAACATTCAAACGCGATGTAAGCGGCCAGGAAGATCTTTACGTATTGAACACAGGTGGTAACGATATCAAACAGTCACAACGCCTTCCTTATCTCGACTGGGATCTGAAGAACCAGAATAACATTACAGTTGCCAGCGGCTTGTATGTATTCCATATTGATGCACCTGGAATAGGCGAAAAAATTGTAAAATGGTTTGGCGTGATGCGTCCACTCGACGTTCAAAGTTACTAATCTAAAAAAGAAAGAAGAGTATGATTAAAGATTTAAAATATATCGGTTTATCGGTTTTACTGGCTGCTACTGTGGTCTCGAACGCCGGAAATCCTGAACGTGTGGGACAGGCAGGTGCCGGGCACTTATTGATCAATCCCTATGCAAGGAATTCAGGTATGGTTGGATCAAATTCTGCCAAAGTGCACGGACTTGAAGCGCAATTCTTAAATATTGCCGGTACAGCTTTTACCCGTAAAACCGAGATCATTTTTGCCCGCTCAAATTACCTGCAGGGGACAAGTATTTTCGTGAATAGTTTCGGTCTTACGCAGGGTGTTGGCGAAACAGGAACCATCGGATTTGGCGTTGTTGGAGTAAACGGAGGAAAAATTGATATCACCACTGAAGAACAACCTGAAGGTGGTTTGGGTACTTACGAACCGACGTATTATAACGTAAGTCTGTCTTATGCCAAAATGTTTTCTGATAATATTTACGGAGGTATCAATGTAAAACTGATCAGCGAACAGATTCCGAATCTGAGCGCGAGAGGAATAGCATTGGATGCAGGGATTCAATACCACACCGGTAAATACGATCAGATCCACATAGGCATAGCGCTGAGGAACTGGGGACCTAAAATGCGTTACCAGGGCGACGGGTTAAGCCGCCAGGCGACTGTAGCCTATGGTGGCAACTACCAGCTCAGTGTGAACAACCGCGCAGGTGCTTTTGAATTACCGGCGCTTGTGAACATAGGCTTTTCTTACGACCTGTATTTAACGAAAGACTCTGTAGGATTATCTAAAAAACACCGCCTCTCTTTAAACGGAACTTACACATCTAATTCATTTACTTACGATAACGGGCTCTATGGCATTGAATACGCCTGGAAGGAAATGATAATGGTGAGAGGTGGTTTATATACCGAAAAAAATATCTTTAAGTCTTCCGACAGCAGGACCGTTTATACGGGCCCGGCGGCAGGTTTGACTTTCGAAGTGCCTTTTACTGAGAAAAAGGCCACTATTGGGTTAGATTACGCTTACCGCGCTACAAATCCGTTCGGAGGCACTCATACTTTAGGATTAAGATTGAACCTATAGAAAAAATTACTATTTTTGTTATAACTGAGGGTCCCGGTAATTATCGGGATTCTTTGTTTTAAAAACAGAGCGTTATGGCACAACAAATAGGGTATTATACCGAGGAAGGATTACAGAAATTAAAAACTGAATTGCATCACCTGAGGACCTCAGAACGTAAAGCGGCTACACAGGCTATAGTTGAGGCGAGAGACAAGGGTGATTTAAGTGAAAATGCTGAATACGACGCCGCAAGAGAAGCGCAGGCTCTTCTCGAACTTCGTATTGCCAAACTGGAAGACGTTATCGCGAATGCCAGGATAGTGGATGAATCGAAAATTGACCTCAGCAAAGTAAGCATCCTCACTACTGTTAAGATCAATAACCTGACTAACGGCGCCACCATGAAATACACTCTCGTTGCCGAAAACGAGGCCAACATGAAAATTGGAAAAATTTCTGTTGACTCACCGATCGGAAAAGCGCTCCTTGGCAGGAAAGTGGGTGAAAAAGTGGATGTGCAGGTTCCGGCCGGCAAAATCACTTTCGAAATCTCCGAAATCTCAATATAAAATGCCCGGTATCTTCTCAAAAATTGTTTCAGGTGAAATTCCGGCATACAAGATCGCAGAGGACGACTCTTACCTTGCGTTCCTGGATGTTTCGCCGCTGAGAAAGGGTCACACCCTTGTAATTCCTAAAAAGGAAGTGGATTATATTTTTGAGCTGGATAATGATACTTACCTGGGCCTGATGAAATTCACAAAAAGGGTTGCCGAAGCGCTTAAAAAATCGGTGCCATGTAAACGGGTGTCTGTTCAGGTCATTGGCCTTGAAGTGCCGCACGCGCATGTTCACCTGATCCCCATCAACACAATGAACGACTGCAATTTTTCTAACGAAAAACTCAAACTCACAAAAGAAGAGTTTGAGGAGACTGCAAAATTTATTGCTTCACACTTCTTATGAACCGAATTTCAATTTGAAACGCCAGAAATAAGATTAGGAGAAAATTAGATTTGATGGTTCCTGCGCCAGGGATTGAGCCATTGTCTGAGCTCCTTTTTATGAAGCCTCCCGATAACTATCGGGATCAGGCGAATAAAAAGAGCGAGTGGCGAAAGCCCGCCCGCCTTGCTCCGCCGGAGCGGTTACGCAAAGGCGAAGGGCGCCCAAAAAATAGGGTACCTTACAATTAAGAATCTACAAATTCTTTAACAGACTCTTGATACTCACCCTTATTTCTAGGAATGCTGCCAGTGCATCAATAGCAATTCTTTCCTGCCGCATACTGTCACGATGCCTTACGGTTACGGTTTTATCTTCGAGGCTTTGGTGATCAACAGTGATGCAATAAGGCGTACCAATAGCGTCATGTCTCCTGTAACGTTTGCCTACTGTATCTTTTTCGTCGTAAGCCATATTGTAATCGAGCTTAAGCTCCTGCATAATGCTCTCGGCAAGTTCGGGTAGCCCGTCTTTTTTTACAAGCGGAAATACTGCGGCTTTGTATGGCGCCAGGGCAGGCGGCAGGTTTAAAACGGTACGTGTGTCTCCGCCTTCCAGGCTTTCTTCCACGAGAGACGACGACAGCACTGATAAAAACAACCTGTCTAATCCCACCGATGTTTCAACTACGTATGGCACGTAACTTTGATTGAGTTCAGGATCAAAATACTGCAGTTTTTTTCCTGAAAACTGTTCGTGTTGTTTCAAATCATAATCGGTACGCGAGTGAATACCTTCCAGTTCCTTAAATCCAAATGGAAAATGGTGCTCAATGTCGCAGGCCGCGTTGGCGTAATGGGCCAGTTTAAGGTGATCATGAAACCGGTATTTTTCCTTGCCCAACCCAAGGGATAAATGCCAGTTCAACCGCGCTTTCTTCCAGTATTCATACCATTCCATCTCGGTGCCTGGTTTTACAAAAAACTGCATCTCCATTTGTTCGAACTCACGCATGCGGAAAATGAACTGTCGGGCCACGATCTCATTTCTAAAGGCCTTGCCTGTTTGCGCGATACCGAAAGGAATTTTCATCCTGCCGGTTTTCTGTACGTTAAGGTAATTTACAAATATGCCCTGGGCCGTTTCAGGGCGCAGGTAAATGATGTTAGACTCGTCGGTTACTGCCCCCGTAGAGGTGTTAAACATTAAATTGAATTGGCGTACGTCCGTCCAGTTTTTAGTGCCGCTTACAGGACAAACAATTTCGAGATCAATAATGATTTGTTTTACCTCTTCGAGGTTATTGTCGTTCAGCGCTTTTTTAAACCTCTCATTCACTGCGTCAATTTTATCCTGATATTCTTTCACCCGCGCGTTGGTGCTGCGAAATACCGCCTCGTCGAAATTATCAAAGCGCTTCGCCGCTTTTTCCACTTCTTTAGTGATCTTGTCTTCGGTCTTCGCCAGGTGATCCTCAATTAAAACATCGGCCCTGTAGCGTTTTTTACTGTCTTTGTTATCGATCAGGGGGTCATTAAACGCGTCCACATGCCCGCTTGCTTTCCAGGTAGTAGGATGCATAAAAATGGCAGCGTCGATCCCAACAATATTTTCGTGCATTTGTACCATTGCTTTCCACCAGTAATCACGAATGTTTTTTTTGAGTTCAACACCCAGCTGTCCGTAATCGTAAACTGCACTTAGCCCGTCATAAATTTCGCTGCTTTGAAAAATAAAGCCATATTCTTTACTGTGAGAAATAATGTTTTTAAAAAAATCTTCAGGTTTTACAGCGCTCATGCGTTCA
>JAZKFC010000026.1:0-41763 GCA_040386615.1 Bacteroidota bacterium | reverse complement strand
TTACTCTATTTAACGCCATAGTAAATGGCGGCGACTCCCAGGCTAAGTGGTTTAAAATATGTGTTTTTAAATTTTAAGGATTGCAGGACTGCAGTGAATTTTTCATTGTTTGGGAAAGCTTTTACACTTTCGGTGAGGTAACTGTATGCCCTTGTGTCTTTGGAGAATATTTTGCCAACGAGGGGCGTGATGTAGGAAAAATAGAAGTTATAGCCACTCTTTATGAGCCAGTTGGTAGGATAGGAAAACTCAAGAATTACCAATTGGCCTCCAGGCTTAAGTATTCTGTATAGGTTGGCAAGTCCTTTTTCGAGATTCTGAAAATTTCTCACGCCAAAACCAACCACAATGGCGTCGAACGAATTGTCGGGAAAGTCAACGGTTTCTGCGTTGCCGTTTTTTAGCTCCACAATGGTGTCGGCGTTCAAGCGCTTTATTTTTTCACGACCCACCTTTAGCATGCCCTCGCTGATATCGATACCCGTGATTTTTTTTGGATGAAGGGCAAGGCACGCGATCGCGAAATCTGCTGTGCCGGTAGCCACATCAAGGATGCTTTCGGGCCCGTTGCTTTTAAGCAGGTTAACACATTTTTTTCTCCAGCCTTTGTGGATCCCAAGCGATAAGATGCTGTTCAGAAGGTCGTAACGGTTAGCAATGTTGTCGAACATCTCTGCTACCTGTTCTTTTTTCTCAGTTCCTTTATTGTATGGCGTAACCTTGTCGTGCTGCATTTATCGTACGAACTCCAGTTTTAAGGCTTCCTCAAGCAGCTGTTCTTTATTGATGGGCACCACACCGATCTGCTCGCATACCAGTCCGCCGGAGAGATTGGAAATAGCAGCGGTTAAAATGTCATTGCATTCAAGTGCCCTGCAGAGGGCGGCAACACTGATCACAGTATCGCCAGCGCCACTCACATCTGCTATACTTCTGATATGGGCCGAAATGTGTTCTTTTACTTTTCTCGAATTAGTGATGACGCCTTTTTCAGCCAGGGTCACAAGCACGGTTTCAATTTTTTGTTTGACGCGATAACTGCTTACGGTTCGTTGCAATTCGTTGATGTTATCAGCGCTGATATCAATTTTGATGCCTTCGCGAAGCTCCTTTAAATTGGGTTTGAAAAGACTTACGCCCTTGTAAGAATTAAAATTTCTTTTCTTTGGGTCAACACAGGTTGGAATGCCTTTACTTTTGGCCAGCTCAACAACTTTTGAAATTAATTTTGGGTTGATCAGTCCTTTGTTGTAGTCTTCAAACAGGATCACATCAATTTTATCGTGACTGATAATGTATGAGATCAGAGTCAATAGTTGCTGCGTTTCAGACGGGACAATGTCAGACTCCTCTTCTTCGTCAACACGCAATAACTGTGAATTATTGCCAATAACACGCGTTTTAACCGTTGTGATACGGTCGCGGCTTTTCAGAATTCCTTTCTGACTTAATTTTTGCGTTTTAAGCAGTTCCATAAAAGCCTGACCTTCCATGTCAACGCCTATCACCGAACATAACACCGGGTTAGCGCCGAGGGCCTGTATGTTTAAGGCCACATTTGCGGCCCCGCCTAAACGCCTTTCTTTTTTTTGAACCGAAACTATGGGTACCGGCGCTTCAGGGGAGATCCTGTTTACTTTGCCCCAGAGATAACTGTCAATCATTACATCACCAATGATGAGTACGTTCAGGTTATTAAAAGATTTAAAAATTTCGCGGATATGCTCTTTTTTAACTGAAAATTTTTTCATGTCCTCTTGTGATTGTCAGAATTATTGAAGTTTAGCGAGTGCGCTTTTCATTCTTGTAAGCGCTTTGATTAAATTTTCTTCGCTTGTGGCGTATGAAAAACGTATATAGATGTCCTGGCCGAAAGCCGCTCCGGGCACCAGGGCCAGGTGTGCTTCATCCAAAAGGAACATCGTAAGATCGGTTGCGTTGTTGATGGTGTGACTTTTGTATTTCTTACCAAAATAATAAGATACTTCAGGATAAACATAAAAGGCGCCCTGTGGCACATTTGTTTTTAAACCGGGTATGTCACTCATCAGTTGAAGCACCAGGTCTCTTCTTTTTAAAAACGCGTCGCGCATTGGTCTGATGTACGTTTCGTAATCCAATTCAAGTGCCTTGTGCATGGCTTTTTGAGTAATGCTCGAAGTGGCGGAGGTAAACTGCCCCTGCATCTTATCACAGGCCTGCGCGATCCACTTTGGTGCCGCCATAATACCGCCGCGCCAGCCGGTCATCGCAAATCCTTTTGAAACACCATTGATGGTGATGACCCTGTCTTTAATAAAATCAAACTGCGCGAAACTTTCGTGACCACCGACAAAATTGATGTGTTCATATATTTCGTCACTCAGGATGTAGAGCTCGTCGTGCCTGGCTACCACTTCAGCAAGGCTTCTTAATTCTTCTTTTGTGTAAACACTGCCGGTAGGATTGCATGGCGTACTGATCATGATCATTCTCGTTTTTGGCGTGATTGCTTTTTCGAGTTGCGCGGCAGTAATTTTAAAATCAGAGTCAATCGTGGTGTCAATTATTTTTGGAGTACCCTCCGCAAGTTTCAGGATCTCAAGATAACTCACCCAAAAAGGCGCTGGAATAATCACCTCGTCGCCGGGATTGACAACGCAAAGAACGGCGTTCGCAATACTTTGCTTGGCGCCGGTTGAAACAACTATCTCGTCGGGTGTATAATCAAGATTATTGTCACGCTTGAATTTTTTACAGGCGGCTTCTCTTAACTCCAGGTAACCCGATACGTGTGTGTAATAACTGAAATCATCATCGATGGCTTTTTTTGCCGCGTCTTTAATAATTTGAGGGGTGGCAAAATCAGGCTCGCCTAAACTTAAACTGATAATGTCAACTCCCTGGGCTTTTAATTCCCTGCTCTTGCGCGCCATTGCAATAGTTTGAGATTCTGATATTTTATTGACCCTGTCTGATAAATGTGTCATAAGAATAAGTAATAAACAAATCTAACTATTTTATTGAAAATATGATGTTATGAGGTAAAGATTCAGCGCCATCCCTAATTTTAAAGCGTTTTATACGGATGTGATGCCAATCAGATTTTTTTCCCAACAATGATCAAATCCCTTAAAGTGCCGTCAAGATTTGCTATCTCCGGTAGGCAGGCCCATTCTTTAAAATCAAAGGCAGCGAACAATTTCAGGCTCGCCGTGTTATGACCGAAAATAAAGCCGAGCAGATTTTGGATGTTGAGCCCCGGAGCAACGTCTATTGCTTTTTGCAGACATATGCGTCCAAGTCCTTTTTCGCGGAACTGTTCTTCAAGGTAAATGCTTACTTCAACCGTGGCGTCGTAGGCCGGCCGGCCGTAAAACGAATTGAAACTCATCCACCCGGCATAGTGGTTATCGCACATCACTATCCATAGGGGCCTGCGACTGGCTGAGTGAGCGTTAAACCACTCCTTTTTACTTTCAACGCTTACTTCTGCCAGGTCGGCTGTAACCAGTCTTGAGGCGACGGTTGAATTGTAGGTTTTTACTATTCTTTCAAGGTCTTTTGGTTCAGCGTATTGGAAATCGACTTTCATTAATACAGCAGGTTGTTATAAGGATAACGTTTCATGTGGAGTTCTTTTACAAGTTCGTAAACCGTTTTTTTCAACTCATCAATGTTGTTTTTGTTGAGTGCGCTGATAAAAAGGCAAGGATTGTTAAGGCTTTTCATCCACGTGTTTTTAATGTCTTCCAGCGATAAATTTTCACGGGTCTCGGGGGTAAGGTCGTCGGCTTCTTTGTGTGTGTAGGTAAAAGCATCGGTTTTATTAAAAACAAGGATGGTTGGCTTATCTCCGGCACCTATGTCCTGCAGGGTTTGTTTTACAACGTTGATATGATCTTCAAAATTTTTGTGAGAAATATCAACCACATGAATTAGAACATCTGCTTCGCGGACCTCGTCAAGTGTTGACTTAAAGCTTTCAACAAGTTCGGTGGGCAATTTCCTGATAAATCCTACGGTGTCGCTGAGCAGGAAAAAAATATTATCAATGGTCACTTTTCTTACCGTAGTATCCAGGGTCGCAAACAGTTTATTTTCGGCGAACACACTGCTTTTGCTTAGAAGGTTCATGATCGTGCTTTTTCCGACGTTCGTATATCCAACAAGCGCTACCCTTATCATTTCGCCCCTGTTTTTACGCTGGGTGGCCATTTGTTTATCAATTTCACGTAGCCGCTCCTTTAACAGGGCGATTTTATCACGTACAATTCTTCTGTCGGTTTCAATTTCTTTCTCACCGGCGCCTCCACGCGTCCCCGTACCACCACGCTGCCTTTCAAGGTGAGTCCACATGCCAGTCAACCTTGGCAGCATGTATTGGTATTGCGCTAGTTGTACCTGGGTTTTAGCGTGCGCGGTTTGCGCGCGCTGTTCAAATATCTCGAGGATCAACGTGGTTCTGTCGAGGATCTTCTTACCCAGTTCTTTCTCCAGGTTTCTTTGCTGCGAGGGCGATAACTCGTCGTCGAAGATCACTACATCAATAGCGTTCTCAGTAACATATGTTTTAATCTCGAGCAGTTTACCTTTACCGATAAAGGTGGCTTTATCGGGTTTTTCGAGTTTTTGTGTAAAGACCTTCTTAGTGGTGAGACTGTATGTTTCGGCAAGAAAAGCCAATTCGGCAAGATATTCCTGCGAAAGGCCGTCGTCCTGCATTTTGTTGATAACGCCGATCAGCACACAGTAATGTTCGGGAATAGCAGTGGAAATAAGTTCAGATTTCATTTACAGATCAATGGCTTTTAATGCTGCCATCAACATAATGCGCAATGGCCGCTGCCTGTTCTTCATTCACCTGGGCAGCTGGCATCAGGCCTTTACCGTGAATAATAATTTCTTTAATGCCGTTCTCATCAAGACCCGACACGCTCAGATCCTTTGCGCCCGAAAGCCCCAGCTTTCCATCGCCGCCATGGCAGCTTGTGCAATTGGCTTTGTAGAGTTCTGCTCCATCGGTTGAGTTCGCGGTTATTTCGGCGTCTTTTGAAATTCCTTTCTTTTTATGGTAAACTTCCGCCAGGCCAAAGCTACCAACGATAAGCAATAAACTTAAAACCGCAAGGGCCTTGTTCGATTTTTTAAAGCCAATGATGGCAAGTGGTATCGAAGCAAATACCATTGCAATTTTTATGTAAAACAGGTAATCGAATTTGCCGTTGAAAGGAAGTTGCGTTACCAGGTAAATGCCGGAGGCCAGGAATAAAAAACTCACGATCATTTCAAACACTTTTATTTTTTTGGTAAAAGTGGCAAGCGCTTCCTTTTTGTCGCTGAGTAACAAAATTGTTTTTATGACGTAGATCAATAAAAAAAGCGTAACAACCAGATAATGTGTGTGAAGGATTCCCGTAGCCATTTGATAATTTTTCCCGTAAAATTAACAAATAAATGCGGTAATAAAAACCCTGACCCTCAGGTGATATATTATTAAATCTAATTAAATTTGGCTGCTTATGTATAGAAGGTTTATTGGATCATTTCTTTGTGTGTTTGCGGTTTTTGGTTCGGGCGCCCAAACCACATTTCCCGCGAATGGCGCGCCTTCAAATCCACACAGTATATATGCATTCATTAACGCGACCATTTTCGCTGATTATGAAACCGTTCTCAAAAATGCCACGCTTTTGGTTCAGGATCACCGCGTATTGGCGGTAGGGGAAAAAATCGAAATTCCAAAAAACGCGGCGGTGTATGACTTAAAGGGAAAATTTATTTATCCTTCGTTTATCGATCTATACACCGATTATGGTCTTCAGGCAAATAAATTTCAAAAGAAGGAGCCTGGTCCACAGATGGAAAGCAATTACAAAGGGGCATACGGCTGGAACCAGGCGATAAGGTCAAATGTTGAATCCTACAAACTTTTCTGGCACAATGCTGAAAAAGCGGATGAATTTAAAAAAGCCGGTTTTGGTACGGTGCTCAGCAATCCAAAAGACGGGATAGTAAGAGGCAGCGGTGTGTTGGTGAATTTAAATACTACTGGCAGAGAAAATGAAAGTGTTCTTATCGACAGGGCCGCGGGGTTTTATTCTTTTTCGAAAGGATCATCTCCACAGGACTACCCCAGCTCTTTAACAGGCGGCATAGCGCTTTTGCGCCAGACTTATTACGACGCTGCCTGGTATGCACAAAACAAAAATGAGTTCAACATCACCCTTGATGAATTTAATAAACTGCAAACCCTGCCGAGTATTTTTGAAGCGAACGATAAGTTTAATTCTTTGCGCGCTGCAAGAGTAGGCAAGGAGTTCAATGTAAAATACATCATCAAGGGATCTGGTAACGAGTATCAGCGCATCAATGATATTCAAAATACCTATTTAAGATTTATCATTCCGCTGAATTTTCCCGAGAATTACGATGTTGAAGATCCCTTCGACACTGAAGCTATTACTCTCACAGAACTGAAACACTGGGAACTTGCGCCGTCAAATCCGGCAGCACTTGAAAAAAACAATGTGCAGTTTTGTTTGACGGCTTCAGACCTTAAGGACAAAAACATGTTTCTTAAGAATCTCAGGAAAGCAGTGCAGTACGGCCTTACCGAAAAAACGGCGCTTAAAGCGCTCACCTACAATCCTGCATCGTTTATCAACGCGCAGGACAGGATAGGTGCGTTAAAGCCGGGGTACTACGCTAATTTTTTTGTAACGGGCAAACCTGTTTTTGAAGAAGACGCCGCCATCCTTAATCATTGGACGAATGGAGAGCCCTCGGTTTACGCAGAACTTAATGCGCCTGATATCCGCGGCAATTACGTGTTATCAGTTGGACCCAAAATTTACCAGGTGAAATTTTCGGGCGACGCGGCAAAACCTGTCGCTCAGATCGTTGTTGACACAACCCGGAAAAACCTGAGCTACACTCTATCAAATAACATGCTCACCTTTAGTTTTTTGTATGATACCGTTCATGTAGCGAGAGCCAGCGGTAATTACAATACACAGGCAAAACAATTCGAGGGTCAGGGCCAGTGGGCGGAAGGCGGCTGGTTTTTATTCAGGTTAGCCTACAGTTCAGCGCTTGATACTACAAAAAAACAAACACCGCCTAAAAAGGCCGATCTCAATCTCGGAAAAGTGATCTATCCATTTACCGCGTATGGCGAGCCAATGCCCGAAGAACAGGGCTTTTTCAAAGACAATTGGAACAAATTCAAAAATCGTTATGAGGCCATTTTAATCAAGAATGCAACGGTTTGGACCAATGAAGGTGACAGTGTTTTAAAAAACCATGACGTTTATGTGGTTGAAGGAAAAATAGTGAGGGTTGCGCCGAATATAGATGCGCCCAAATTCGCCTATGCAAAAATAATAGATGGAACCGGAAAACACCTTACGCCCGGCATTATTGATGAGCACAGTCATATTGCTTTAACGGCCGGAGTGAATGAAGGTGCGCAGGCCAGCAGCGCTGAAGTGAGAATGGGCGATGTGATCAATCCCGAAGACGTTAATATTTACCGCCAGTTGTCGGGTGGCGTAACCACCTCGCAGTTGCTTCACGGATCAGCGAACCCGATAGGCGGACAAAGTGTTTTGATAAAGCTGAAATGGGGTCATGGGGCGGAGGAACTGAAATATGAAAAGGCCGATCCTTTTATGAAATTTGCCCTGGGCGAAAATGTAAAACAAAGCAATTGGGGTGACATGAACAACGTGAGATTCCCTCAGTCACGAATGGGAGTGGAGCAACTGTACGTGGACTTTTTTACGCGGGCCAAAGAATATGACAGGCTATGGACCTCGTTTTCCAAACTCACCAGTCATGCTATCGAAAAAGCCGGGACTGGACCACCCCGACGCGACCTTGAGCTGGAAGCGCTTGCGGAAATTTTAAACAAAAAGAGATTTATTACCTGTCACAGTTATGTGCAAAGTGAAATAAACATGTTAATTCACGTGGCTGATAGTTTTGGTTTTAAGATAAATACTTTTACCCACATTTTAGAAGGATATAAAGTTGCAGACAAAATGAAAGCGCACGGAGCAAATGCTTCTACGTTCGCAGATTGGTGGGCCTATAAAAACGAGGTGTTGGATGCCATTCCCTACAACGCGGCTTTGCTGGCAAAAGTCGGGGTAAACACATCTGTGAACAGCGATGATGCCGAAATGGCAAGACGCCTGAACCAGGAAGCAGCCAAAGCGGTTAAGTATGGTAATTTGCCTGAAACCGAAGCACTGAAACTGGTTACCCTGAACCCCGCGAAAATGTTGCACATCGACGATAAGGTAGGAAGCATTAAGGTAGGCAAAGTAGCTGACCTGGTGCTCTGGACAGAAAATCCCATGAGCGTATACGCAAAAGTGGATAAAACAATTATAGATGGACAGATTTATTTCGACCGCGAGGAAGACGCGAAATTACGTGCGGAAATAAAGACGGAAAGAGCGCGTATCATTGCAAAATTGCTGGCCGAAAAATTAAAAGGAGCGAAGACTGTGAAACCGCAGGTCAAACAACAACGCCTGTATCACTGCAATACCATTGAAGGTCTCGACGAAGAAAAAACCGGGCAAAGGTAAAGGAGATGAAAAAACATTATATCATATTTTTATTGCTTGCTGCGAAAATTTCTTTCGCTCAAAAAACTCATCAGCACATCGCGCTCCTGAACGCTGTGGCGCACATAGGTGATGGTACCGTTATTGAGGGCTGTTTGGTGGTAATTAATAAAGATAAGATTGAAACAGTGGCGTCAACAAAAGACTTTAAGTTGAATTATAGCAATTACGATACTGTTATTGATCTCGCCGGAAAGCACGTCTATCCGGCTCTGATTAATACAAACAACATCCTGGGCTTGCACGACGCTGAAGCGGTGAGGGCCACACTCGATTTCGCCGAGGTAGGGCAATTCAATCCTCATATCAGGTCGTTAATTGCTTATAATACAGATAATATTATTATTCCAACGGTAAAAACTAACGGCGTGCTCTATACACAGGCCACGCCACGCGGTGGGAGGATCAGCGGATCATCGTCGGTACTTGCTCTTGAAGGATGGAACTGGGAAGACGCGGTTTTAAAAGCCGACGATGGTATCCATCTGAATTTTCCACGAATGGTGGAAAGAAAATGGAGTGAAGAAAGCGGACTCACAACAGGTGCGAATAAAAAATATAGCGATGAAATTAACGCACTCACGAAATTTTTTGACGATGCATTGGCTTATTGTAACAGCAGTCCCGGAGCGGAAAAGAATATCCGGTTCGAGGCGATGAGAAGCGTGTTCAGCGGCAAAGCAAACCTTTACTTGCATGCCGACAAAGTGAAAGACATTGTAAGCGCGATCGATTTTTCAAAGAAATTCAACATTATAAGGCCGGTTATTGTTGGGGGAAAAGAAAGTTATAAGGTGACCGGTTTGCTGAAAAAAAATGGCATACCTGTGATGTTAAACCGTGTAAATGATCTGCCTGATTACACTGACGATGATGTGGACATTGTTTACCGTTTGCCATATTTATTGCAAAAAGACAGTGTGTTATTTTGTTTGCAGCTTGAGGGCGATATGGAAGCGATGCAAAGCAGGAACCTGCCGTTTAACGCGGGCGCTGCCGTAGCATATGGTTTAACCACCGGCCAGGCCTTGTCAGCAGTGACTTTGAACGCCGCAAAAATTTTAGGTGTGGATAAGGTATTGGGTAGTATCGCTGAAGGAAAATTGGCTTCACTTGTGATCAGCAACGGCGACCTTTTGGATATGAAATCCAATTCTGTTATTTTAGCATATATTGCGGGTAAACCGGTAAACCTCGTCAACAGGCAAACAGAGTTGTACATGAAATATAAAAGTAAATACAATATCAAATAAATCAGCATTACCATGAGTGACAATAAAATAATAGTAGGCATTTCACAAGGAGATATTAATGGCATTGGATTGGAGGTTGTTCTGAAAACACTGATGGAGCCCACCATTGCGGAGATCTGCACGCCGGTTCTTTTTAGTTCGCAGAAAACGGTGTCGTATTACAGGAAAGTTCTGGGTCTTGAGGAGTTTAGTTTTAACCCCATGCGTGATTTCACACAACTAAACACTAAAAAAGTGAACGTGTTTATTTGTTACGAGGAGGAAGTGAACATAGAAATGGGAAAAGCGACAGATACCGGAGGTAAATATGCTTTTTTATCGCTTGAACATGCAGTAAAAGCGCTTTCTGAGAAACAAATTGACGTGCTTGTGACTGCGCCCATCAATAAACGCAATATACAAAGCGAGCAGTTCCAATTTGTTGGCCACACCGAATACCTGGGTGCGAAGTTTGAAGGCGATCCTTTAATGTTGCTTTGCAACGATGCCGGTCTGAGGGTGGCCGTAGTTACAGGCCATATTCCGGTAAAGGATGTATCGTCGAAACTCAGCAGTGAACTCATCTCAAAAAAAATATCGCAGCTCCATGAATCCCTGATAAAAGATTTCGGGGTCCGGAAACCAAAGATCGCCGTGCTCGGTTTAAATCCTCACGCAGGCGACAATGGCGCAATTGGAGACGAAGACAGGGACATTATTATTCCCGCCATAGAAAAAACCAAAGTTAAAGGATTGATCTACGGCCCGTATTCAGCTGACGCTTTTTTTGGAAGTGGTGCCTACAGTCAATTTGATGGCGTGCTGGCTATGTATCACGACCAGGGTTTAATTCCTTTTAAAACACTGTCATTTGGCGAAGGCGTTAATTTTACCGCTGGCCTTAATGTGGTGCGTACAAGTCCCGACCACGGAACCGCCTACGATATTGCCGGAAAAAATTCAGCCGACGAACAGTCTTTCAAAAAAGCGGTTTACGCCGCGGTAGATATTTTTAAGAGCCGTAAATTATACGAAGAGATTACCGAGAATCCTCTCAGTATCGGCCACATAAAAAAAGAAAGATAAAGTCCAACACCACCATTTTTTTTACGGATTTCTGTTGTGTTTTTTTGGTTAGCAGCTTAACAAATTTTAACTACGGTTAAATTTTCCGGGGCGCCTACCATTGCTATCTTTACCAGTCATTCAAGGAAAAAACTATATGGTAGATATTAAAGAAATTAACGAACGCATCCAGCGTGAGAGCGCATTTGTAGATATGCTCACGGTCGAAATGGATAAAGTAATTATTGGTCAGAAAAACATGGTTGAACGCCTTCTTATCGGGCTGCTCAGCAATGGCCACATTTTACTGGAAGGTGTTCCGGGTCTTGCAAAAACTCTGGCGATTAATACTTTAGCCAAGTGTGTTGACGGGCAATTCAGCCGTATTCAGTTTACCCCCGATTTATTACCGGCCGACGTGGTCGGTACTCAGATATACAACCAGAAGCAGGAAGCGTTTTCTATCCGTAAAGGACCAATTTTCGCCAACTTCGTTTTAGCCGATGAGATCAACCGTGCACCCGCTAAAGTTCAATCGGCGCTGCTCGAAGCCATGCAGGAAAAGCAGGTAACGATTGGCGACCAGACCTTTAAATTACCAAATCCATTTCTCGTGCTGGCCACTCAAAACCCAATAGAGCAGGAGGGAACCTATCCGCTTCCTGAAGCCCAGATGGACCGTTTTATGCTGAAAGTTGTTATTGGATATCCCAACAAGGAAGATGAGCGTCGGATCATTGCTTCAAATATTCAACCGCAGGGAATGCCGGTTCCAAACACCATTTTGCATACCGACGACATTGTGAAGGCACGTGCCGTTGTAAAGGATGTTTACATGGACGAGAAAATTGAGCGTTACATTGTTGATATTGTATTTGCTTCGCGTTTTCCAAAAGAATACAAACTTCAGAAATTTGAAGGCTTAATTTCATACGGCGGATCTCCGCGGGCAAGTATTAACCTGGCTCTGGCGGCCAAAGCCTATGCTTTTATCAAACGCAGGGGTTATGTGATCCCTGAAGACGTGAGGGCCATCTGCGTAGATGTGATGCGCCACCGTGTTGGACTCACCTATGAGGCCGAAGCTGAAAACATTACATCGGAAAATATCGTTACTGAAATTTTGAACACTGTTGAAGTTCCTTAAAGGAATTTACAATTTGGTCCCGATAGCTATCGGGTGACAATTGACGATTATACAATATGTAAAGTAATCCAAATTGTAGATTGTAAATAAAATAAATTGTAAATCAGGAAAGTGGAAACATCAGAGCTTTTAAAAAAAGTACGTAAAATCGAAATCAAAACCAGGGGTTTGAGCAGTCAGATCTTTTCCGGTGAATACCACAGCGCTTTCAAGGGTCGCGGGATGGCATTTTCTGAAGTTCGTGAATACACACCTGGAGATGATGTAAGAACGATTGACTGGAACGTTACCGCGAGGTTCAGTACTCCCTTTGTGAAAGTTTTTGAAGAAGAACGGGAGTTGAGCGTGGTAATGGTTGTGGATGTAAGCGCCAGCGGATTTTTTGGTACCAATAAACAATTTAAACAGGATCTTATCACTGAATTGTGCGCGGTTATCGCATTTTCGGCTTCTCAGAATAACGACAAGGTTGGCATTATTTTTTTCAGCGACAAGATAGAAAAATTCATCCCGCCGAAAAAAGGCAAATCACATATCCTGAGGATCATTCGCGAGCTCATAGAGTTCAAGCCTGAACATAAACAAACTAATATAGAGGTGGCTTTGAAGTACCTTACCAATGTGATCAAAAAAAGAAGTGTTGTTTTTCTGATCAGTGATTTTTTAACCGAGAATAATTACAGCGACGCTCTGAAGATCTCAAATAAAAAGCATGACCTGGTTGCGCTCCGGATCATTGATAAAACAGAGACCGAACTCCCCGAAATTGGCCTCATCAAATTAAAGGACAATGAAAGTGGAAAGCTGATGTGGGTGGACACCAACAATAAACAATTCAGAAAACAATTTGTACATAACAAGTTAAAGTTTGAAGACGATCTGAAAGAAATCTTTAACCGGGCTGGAATTGACTCTACCAGGATCCTCACGCACGAAAGTTATGTGCAGCCATTGATGAATCTATTTAAAAACAGATAGTTGTGAAGAACATTTCATATAAGGCTTTTATTTTATTTCTGTTTTTTCTGACTTCTGAAAAGTTTTTTGGACAGGACGTTAAAGTCAGCGCCGTCCTCGACTCTTCAAAAATCAGGATTGGGGAGCAGGTTAAACTCGACCTCTATGTGACCTATCCCTCCAACGAAAAGAATCTTAAAATTCAGTGGCCAACCGTTGGCGACACTATTACGGGAAAAATTGAAGTGATTTCGGTTTCAGCTATCGATACTACATTTCCTGATAAGACAAATTCAACTAAAATATTCCAGCACCAGCAGATTACAGTAAGTTCTTACGACAGCGGTTACTTTTCGATACCAGGCTTTAAATTTGTTGTGAATGATGATTCGGCGCATCCGCTTTACACCGAGAATTTTTTATTGGAGGTACACACAGTGCCAACCGACAGCAGCGCCTCGAAGCTAAAGGATATAAAACCTCCTTTTGGTGAAAAGTTCAACTGGCGCTGGTTTTCAGCTTACATCTATGGCGGGATTGCCTTTCTGCTTCTCATCATCATCGTAATCATGGTGACGCTTTATTTTGCACGGCGCAAAAAACAAATAGTTACCGAGCCCGAAAAGCCAAGAATCCCGGCCCACATCTCGGCGCTGGCTTCTCTCGAACGTATAAAAACGGAGAGCATCTGGAAAGAAGAGAAAGTAAAAGAATACTATTCTTCAATTTCAGATACCATTCGTTTATACATTGAAGAAAGGTTTAACGTTAACGCTTTAGAAAGTACTACTGATGAGATCATGATGGCTTTCAGATCGCAGGTGGTTGACCCACTGAGTAAGGAAAAACTGCAGCAGTTATTGATGTTAAGTGACCTCGTTAAATTTGCAAAACAGTTCCCTATAGAAAGTGAACATTTGTTTACGCTGCAAAACGCTTTCGATTTTGTGAATGGCACCAAACGTGAGGATGTAGTGGACCTGCCACAGGAACCTCAACCAGCAACAAACAACCCGCCGGCATGATGAATTACTTCAATGATATTCAGTTTGCGGAGAAGCAGTGGTTCTGGCTGATGCTGGCCCTGCCCTTAATGATTGCGTGGTACATCTGGCGTTTAAAAAAACAGGAAGGAGAATTTAATTTTTCTTCTTTCACTTTATTTAAAGGCATCCAGTCTTCCGCGCGTGCTAAATTTCGTCACGTATTGTTTATTTTCCGGTTATGCGCTTTGGCACTGATTATCTCGGCACTTGCCCGCCCTCAGTCAAGAAGCAGCTGGAAAAACACCAAAACAGAAGGCATAGACATAATGATCAGCATGGACGTTTCGTTATCGATGCTCGCCAAGGATTTTAAACCGAATCGCATAGAGGTTGCCAAAGAGGTGATGATGGACTTTATAGACGCCCGACCAAATGATCGCATAGGCCTTGTGATTTTTGGAGGCGAAGTATTCACACAGTGCCCATTAACAAGCGATCACAAGGTGTTAAAAAATATGTTTCCTCAGATTAAAGCCGGAAGCCTCAACCAGGGAACAGCCATAGGTTTAGGCCTTGCCGGCGCGGTGGCAAGGATCAGGGAGAGTAAAGCTAAAAGCAAGGTCATTATCTTTATCAGCGATGGGGTGAATAATGTGGGTGAGATCGCGCCTTTAACGGCAGGTGAATTGGCCAAGACTTATAACATCAGGGTGTATTGTATTGGGGTGGGATCGAAAGGCAAAGCCCTGCAACCGGTTGCCATGTATGCTGAAGGTGAATATGAGTATGACTATGTTGATGTTGACGTTGATGAAAAAGTGATGAGCGAAATTTCTGACATGACGGGAGGGAAATATTTCAGGGCCACCAACAAGGAAAGCCTGGTGAGCATTTACCAGGAAATCGACAGGATGGAAAAGACAATTGTGAGCGAAAAAAGTTTCAGCAATAAGGCGGAACATTTTTTACCTTTTGCTTTGTTGGCGGCTATATTATTACTGTTGGAGTTTTTATTGCGTTTTACTGTTTTCAGATCGGTACCATAGATGTTTAAGTTCGAACATACCATTTATTTTTATGCCTTCGCGGCAATACCGGCGATGCTATTGCTTGTTGTGTGGTATTTTATTTCAAGGCGAAATAAATTAAAACGCATGGGTGAAAAAAACCTGATCAAACAATTGATTCCGTATTCAAGCCGCAGGAAAAGAGTTATTAAAGTGGTTTTATTTTTGGCGGGATTCAGCAGTCTGATCCTGGCATTGTGTAATTTACAAACCGGCAGTAAATTAACTGAGATCAAACGCGAAGGCGCAGATATCATGGTGTGCCTGGATGTTAGTAACAGTATGCTCGCCCAGGACCTCACGCCAAATCGTTTAACACGCGCCAAATACGCGCTTGAAAAGATGATCGATATGCTGGAGGGTGACCGGCTCGGTCTAGTGATTTTTGCAGGTGAGGCTTATGTACAATTGCCCATTACAACAGACTATAACGCCGCTAAAATGTTCCTCGAATCTATTGGTCCGGGCATGGTGCCCGTGCAAGGCACTAATGTCGCGGATGCCATTAAAAAAGCTTCAGAATCGTTTAGCACGGATGAAGGGAAAAACAAAGCGATCATTTTGATCACAGACGGAGAGAATCACGAATCTGAAGCCATTGAAGCTGCGGCTGAGGCCAATAAAAAAGGAATCATGATCAATACCATCGGCATCGGCTCTCTAAACGGTGTGCCTATACCCATCGTTGAAAACGGTGTTGTAAAAGGATATAGAAAAGACAAGGAAGGGCAAACAGTTGTTACAAGACTCAACGCCGATCTTTTAAAGTCCATAGCGGCCAAGGCCAATGGTGTTTTTGTGCAGGCAAGTCAGGCCGACGTTGGATTGGGCGCTGTGCTCGATAAGATCAACGAGTTGGATAAGACGCAATTGGAGAGTAAAATGTACACCGATTACGAAGATCAGTTTCAGTGGTTCCTGGCGCTGGCACTTGCCCTGTTTTTTATTGAGTTCCTCATCAGTGAGCGCGTGAGCGAATGGTTTAAAAAAATTAATTTGTTTGAAAATGCTGTTAAATAAAATAACAAATAACCTAATTATATTATTTGTTCTTGCAGGACTCTCTTTTTCAGCGCAGAAAGACGCCAAAAATATATATTATGGAAACCAGCTTTATTTTACCGGCAAACCGGTAGAATCTATGGAATTATACAGACAGGCACTGAAAGAAAATCCAAACAACCAGAAAGCCCACTTTAATCTCGGCAGTTCCCTGTTTAAAAGTGCCCTGCAGATCAAAGCAAGTAAGGAGAATTTTATACAAGGCGGGAAAAAGGTGACGCCTGATTCGCTGGCAAATCTTGTTTTTGAAGAGGCTGCCCAGAATTTCGCCCAGGTAGCCAATACCATTTCTGATAAAGACACCCTACACAGAGCCTGGCACAATGTTGGAAATTGTTATTTGCAAAAGAAAGAATACAAGGAGGCGGTTGATGCATATAAAAAATCGTTAAAATATAATCCGAAGGACGAGGAAACCCGTTATAACCTGGCATATGCCTTAAAACATATGCCTAAGGACAAAAGTGGCGGGGGTGGTAGTAAGCAGCAGCAAAACCAGAAGGAAGAAGATAAAAACGATAAGAATAAAAATTCGGCCCCGCAACAGGCGCAAATGAACAAAGATCAGGCCGAACAACTTTTAAAAGCGCTTATGAACTCGGAAAAGAAATTACAGGATAAACGGAAGCAGAAACAGGAAGACGCTGGTAGAACTTCGGTGGAAAAAGACTGGTAGTAAAACATCAAACAGATATGAACCTGGTAAAACATAAATGGATTGTACTTTTGTTAGCGTGTGTCTTCGCTGTTGACGCGCATGCCCAAAATGTTTATGCCCAGGTAAATTCCAAAAAAGTACAGGTGGGCGTGCCGTTTGAATACGCGGTGGTTATTTCAGTTGGCGCGTCGAATTTTACGCCGCCAAACTTTAAGGATTTCGACATTGTAAGCGGGCCGAACCAAAGCAGCAGCGTTCAGTATGTGAATGGGGCCATGAGCCAGCAGATCATTATTTCATATGCCCTTTCGGCGAAAAAGGAAGGTAAGTACACCATTGGCCCCTCAATTGTGATGTCGGGCAACCAGAAGCTCGAGACCAACGCTATTGCAATGGAGGTTGTGAAGGGATCGGCATCGCAGGGCTCCGGTAATCCGAACGAACCAGCGCAGGCCGGTGCCAAAATAAATGGCAGCGATCTTTTTATCAGGACCGGCATGAGCAAGAACAAATGTTATCTTGGCGAGCAGGTCACTATTTTGCAGAAAGTTTACAGCCGTTACCAGATCATAGGTTTTCAGAAATTTGCCCAGCCTACCTACGATGGATTTTATTCGCAGGCTCAGGAGTCGGTGAGTAAGGGGCAGTTAGCCACAGAAAATATCGATGGCGTTAATTATTATACGTATGAGTTGTTCAGAACTGTTGCAATTGCGAGCAAAGCAGGCAAGATCAACCTGACTTCAATTGAGGGCGATGTGGTGATAAGGAGACAAACCGCTGCAAAACCAAGAAATGTTTTTGAGCAGTTTTTTGGCGCTACGGGTTATGAAGATATTCCGGTAACCCTCAAAAGTAAACCCATGACGGTTGAAGTGCTCGATCTTCCGCAGGATGGCAGACCCGAAAATTTTGATGGCGCGGTTGGCGATTTTTCTTACAAAGTGCAGGCCACAAAAAATGAGTTGAAGGCCAATGAAGCCTTTAATTTGAAAATGACCATCAGCGGAAAAGGCAATTTAAAATTGATCAATGCACCTAAACTGAACCTGCCTGAAGGTTTCGAGACCTATGAACCCAAAACTTCAGAAAACGCCACATCCAAAACATTTGACTACCTGGTGATCCCAAGGAACGAGGGCGATTATACTCTTGACAATCTGGGTTTCAGTTATTTTAATCTTGACACCAAAAAGTATGTAAGCGTACCGGCCGGCGAAATAAAGATCAAAGTGCTCCCGGCCGATCCGAACAGCCCCGGCGCACAGGTTTATGCGCCTCACAGCCAGGTAAAAACAACTGAAAACGATATCCGGTACATCAAGAAAGGTGACTTTTTGCTTTTGAAATCAGATACAGAATTTTTTAATTCAACTACTCACCTCGCTCTTCTGTTCATCATCATTTGTACCCTGGGTGTTGTGTTACTGGTAAGAAGCAAACACATCAGCAACAATAGCGACGTTGTGTTGGTGAAGGAGCGAAAAGCGGCGCGGCTTGCAAAGAAACAACTGGTGAGCGCACAGAAGCTGATGGAACAGGGTAAGAAGGATGAGTTTTACACGGAGATACTCACCGCACTAAATAATTATCTGAGTCATAAATTAAACATACCAGTGTCAGATCTGTCGCGTGAGAATGTTAACCGTACCTTAATGCAAAAAGCGATAGAGCCGGCCACAGTTGCGAAACTACTTTCGACGCTTGACACCGCCGAATACGCTAAATACGCGCCCGGCGCGGTGAGCGGCGATCTGAAAACGGTTTACGGCGACACCGTTGATTTAATTACCGGTTTGGAAGAACAATTAAATAAAAAAGCACAATGAAAAACAGGATTTATATTTTATTCTGCGTGTTGTTTTTTTCTATGAACGCATACAGCAACGACCTGTTGCGAGAGGCTGAAAAGGCTTACGATTCAAAAAACTACAAAGCAGCCATTGCCAGCTATGAGAAGCTGATCGCTGATGGATATAAATCCTACCAGTTGTATTACAATCTTGGAAACGCCTATTACAGGAATAACGACTTGGGCAAAGCTATTTATTGTTATGAGTTGGCCCGCAAGATCAACCCCAACGATGAGGACGTGAGGATCAATATCGGTATTGCCTCGGCCAAGACAATAGATAAGATCGATTCTAAAGAAAATTTTTTCATCAGCGCGGTTAAATCAAACCTGTTGTCGTCTTTTACAACCGATACCTGGGCAAGATTTACCATAGCAGCTTTGTTGTTTTCGGCGATTTTGTTTTTTGTATTCGTTAATTCGGGAATTTTAATCGTTAAACGTGTTTCTTTTTTGCTGAGTTGCATCCTGGCGATCACCTTTGTGGTTACTTATTTCCTTGGCTATTCGGCTTTAAAATCAAAGATCGAAAATAAGTTCGCTATCATCACGTCTAAGGAAATAAAGATCATGAATGAACCTACCTCAAGTGCCAGCTCCAAGTTCAGCCTTCATGAAGGTACCAAGATCAGGGTAGTGGAGAACAACGGCGACTGGATCCTGATTAAACTCGACAACGGTAATGAAGGTTGGGTAAAGGTGAGCGACGTTGGGATTATATAGGCGTTCAAAAATTCTTTGAGAATTCCTGTGTGTCTCATCTCTCAATATTTTTGGAGTGCCCGGGTTATTTTCAAAATCGGATTTAATTCAAATTAAGACCGAAAACAAATCCCAACCAGGGTTTGCGCTGATAGATCCAGAAGCCCCGGTTACTGTCAAGAAGATCGTCAAAACCAAGTGCAAGGCCAAATGTCATATTATTTATGCCAATAATTGCAGCAACTCCTTTCGACCAGGCCAGGCCATCATATTCGTAAGCCACAACAAAGTTTGTTACCGAGGGGTTGATCGCTGTGCCGCCCAGACCTGTGAATAGACCAAAGGAAAACCCGTAGTGGTCTATTTGCCGGAGACGCCTGAACAAATCATTGTTATACCTCATCCGGTAAATGTCGTTGCGAAACCCAAAATAAATGGCACCATTCAAATTGGCGTTTAATTGCTGTGGAAAGCCTCTCTGTGTTGGCCTGTACTTGAAGGGGATCGTAACAAAATCAATATCGAAACTGGGTTTCCTGAGAGTTTTTGAAGGAAAGTTTTTTAATTTAGTTTGCAGAGGAAAAATTATTCTGGCCTGAGTGGTATCGACGGATTTTGTATCGCTGCTAATGGCGTAAACAAATAGGCTGTCATCCTGGTTGTGCACGTATACGACTTTTGTTTTATCGGAAAAAGAATTGCTTTTATAATAACCATTTCGCAGTTGCCACTTGGGAGAATCTTTCATCGTTCCGCAAGCGGCGAGAAGAGTGAGCAGTGATGTAAAGATGAAAAATCTTTTTAACATACTTTTTTCTGTAAAAAGCTAAAGTTATGAAATCTGCTTGGGTTTGTGAAAGGTATTATAGCCTATTATATTATTATTCTGGCGTTGAGTGGCATGTATACCGCGAAGGTAAATATCAACGATCAGAAAAAACAAAAACGGGCAATTTATCAAAAAATATGCTTTTCGGCATGGTACGATGAACGCACCAAAGGTCCACTCTCTACAAACCTGAAACCCTTATCCAGGGCATATTCCCTGTATTTTTTAAAGTCGTCGGGATGAACAAAACGTGCAACCGGCAGGTGTTTCGTGGTAGGCTGCAGGTATTGTCCCATGGTTACAACATCACAATTAACACGTGCGAGGTCGTCAAGCGCTTCAAAAATTTCTTCTTCTGTTTCACCAAGGCCAAGCATGATACCGCTTTTGGTCTTAACGCCGGCCTTGTCGAGACGGTCTAAAACCTCAAGGCTTCGATCATATTTCGCCTGTATCCTTACCTCGGCAGTAAGTCTCCTTACCGTTTCAATATTGTGAGAAACGATATCGGGTTTAACGTCGATAATACGTTGCAGATTGTCCCATTTACCCGCGAAGTCGGGAATAAGACATTCAAATTTTGTTTCAGGACTAATGGCGCGGATCTCCTTAATGGTTTCGGCCCAGATGATGGAACCGCCGTCTTTGAGATCATCTCTGTCTACACTTGTAATAACGCAGTGTTTAACACCCATAAGTTTAACCGAGTTGGCAATGCGCTTAGGTTCATCCCAGTCTGCGGGCTTAGGTTTGCCGGTTGCAACCGCGCAAAAGCCACAACTTCTTGTGCAGATGTTGCCCAGGATCATAAATGTGGCGGTGCCTGCACCCCAGCATTCACCCATGTTGGGGCAATTGCCGCTTTCGCATATGGTATGTAATTTATGCTGGCTAACAATGCCACGCACTTTTACATATTCTTCGCCGGTGGGTAATTTTACGCGCAGCCAGTCTGGCTTCTTTATTTTCTGAATTTCGGGAGTGAGTTCCATATTTAAAACCATCTTTGCCCAAAAACAAAACCTACGTGAAATGTAATAATTACATTTTCTGCGGGGTTGCGGGCCATGATCGGTAAAGCTTTTGGAAAATAATCAACTGAAATGCCCGTTTCGATAGCACGGATGAGGTTGGTGTAGGGCGCGTATTCAAAACTTAAATTAAATTTTGCATTAATGCCCGGATAAAATTTTGTTTCAGCAAGCCCGTCGGTAAAAGCGCCGCGGCCAATAACGCTGTCTTGTGTAAAACTGTCGGAGTTAAATGGGACTGCTTTTTCGCTGGCATTGTTGTACCTTCTCACGACCTGTACATAATAAGGTTTTGCAAAACCGATCGTGGCACCGAGTGACGAAGAGTATCTCACTTCTATCGCTTTACTGTCGGCCTTGGTAAAAATTATATTTTGAAGTCCAATATCGCCACGCAGCAAAAATACACTGTTGATCTTTCCGTACACAAATCTTTTTTTGTTCTGTGCCTCGCCGGTAACTTTTATTTCTTTCGGGTGTCTTAAGTTTTGCGCGTCTATTTCGAAAAAGGATCTTGTTTTGGCAGTAACATGTTTTGCCTTTTTAAATGCTACACCAAATCCTCTTGTGTTAGCGTAAACTTTGCCCGACGCTTCATTTTTATACAACACGTTTAAATTAGTGCCATTTTCTGCACCGGTAATACTCCGGTCCTGGGCAATCAAAAAATTGCCTGCACACACACTAAATATGGCCAAAAAGTGTTTTTTAAACATCATAACAAATTTAATTATTTATGAGGTATTATCCTATTTTTGTAAAAACAATTAATATGGCGACAAGCGATGTAAAATATACCGGGAAATTGAGGACTGAGGCTACACATACCCAGTCAGGCACTGTTATACAAACCGACGCGCCGAAGGATAATCACGGTCTGGGGGAGGCTTTTTCACCTACCGATCTCGTGGCAACTGCGCTTGCCACCTGTATTGTTACCACCATTGCCATTAAAGCCTCCAAAGAAGGAATGACGGACATTGAGGGCACAACAGCCGAAGCGCTGAAGGTCATGTATTCTGAACCAAGACGCATCGGTGAGATCCATGTTAAAATTGTTTTTCCTAAAGGCAACTATTCTGAAAAAGAGAAAAAAATCTACGAAAATACTGCCCACACCTGCCCCGTAGCAAAGAGTCTGCACCCCGACCTGAAACAGGTATTGACCTTCGTTTGGTCATAACAAAATTTAAGAAATTAATTTAAATTGTTTTAAAATAACAGCCGTTTATGTTTAAAAACATTCTTCACAGTTTATTTACGAAGGGTTTAGTGGCGGTAATTAATTTTTTTCTGCTGATCGTATCAGCGCGGTATTTGGGTGTCAGTTCACGGGGTGAGATCAGTATCTTTGTGTTGAACCTCACCATCATTCAGATAGTTAATGAGGTATATACCGGCTACACCCTCATTTATTTTATACCAAAATTTGATCTTAAAAAACTCTTTGTCACAGGAATTATTTACAGCCTTATTTTCTCTTCGCTCAGTAATGTGATCATCGTTTTTCTCAACCGCCAGGTGCAGGGCTTCGAATGGCTGGGGTATTTAATTTCATTGCTCATTATCGTTAATACGTTCAATTGCGTTTTGATACTCGGAAAAGAAAAGGTGAAACGATATAACTTTCTGAATTTATTGCAGCCGATGTTGTTGCTACTGGGACTGGGTTTTTATATTGTTGTTTTAAAGGATTTTACTTTCAGCGCCTATCTTTTTCCCCTGCTCTTTTCTTTTGTGATTGCTATTTTGATTTCAGGATTTACAGTGTTTGAGATCATCCGTCGTGAAAGTTCAGGTAGTACTTTCGACATTAAACCCATCCTTGTTAATGGTTTTCTCTGCCAGGCCGGCATCCTGATGCATATTTTTTGTAATCGCTACAGCTATTACCTGTTCTCAACCAACGCGCAGGTGGGATTGTATTCTTCGGCGTCGTCGCTCATCGAGTCTGTTTTGATCATCGCCAATGGTATATCACCGGTGTTACTGGCCAGGGTTGCCAACCAGGGTAACACTCAGAAAAGCACCGAGATGACCCTGAGTCTCAGTAAAGCCAGCCTGCTTTTTAGTCTGCTGGCAGTAGGCACTATTTTTTTATTGCCTGAAGATTTTTTTGTGTACGTGCTTGGGGAGGGGTTTAAAGGCACCAAACAACTAATGGTTTTATACGCCCCCGGCATATTAATGATCAGTCTCTTTAGCATTATCACCAATTATTTCTCGGCGATCGGCAAATTAAGTGTTGTGTTGCTTTGCAACAGTTTCGGGTTTGTGATCACGCTCGTTCTGGCACCAATCCTCATTGCCAGGTACAACATCCCCGGCGCTGCGTACACAGCCAATATCGCTTACCTGGTTATAGCCATAACGGTGTATTTTTCTTTTTTCAGGATCAGTAAATTACCCGCGGGGAGATTGTTCTCTTTAAAACAGGATTACCAAAACATAAAAGAGCTGATCGTTTCCAAAAACGATTAACGTTCGGCGGGTGTTTTAACTACGGTTTTTAAATTCAGCAGGTTCATCGAATTATTCCCAAGCCCTTTTATCCTATGACTCACCAGGCGTACTACCTGGTCGTAGTAGAGTGGTATTACCGGCGCGTCTTCAATGATGAGGCGGTCCATTTTCTGGTAGAGTTCGATTTTTTTCGCGCTGTTTTTTTCAGCCAGTACTTCCTCAAACGCTTTATCAAATTCGGGGTTTTTGTAGTGAAAGAAGTTAACGCCTTTAGGTGCGAAATTTTTACTGTAAAATAAACTCATGAAATTTTCTTCGTCAGCGTAATCGCTGAACCATGATTTTTTAAACAGGTTATAATCGCAGTTATTTACCGCCTGCCTTAAAATGGATGGCTTTTCGACACTGATTTGTACTTTGATCTTATTTTCGGCCAGTTGCGATTGAATGAATTCAGCTTGTTCTTTGTAATTGTCGGTGGTGTGTATCGTCATCTCAGGAAGTCCCTTGCCATCGGGAAACCCGGCCTGCGCCAGTAATTCTTTTACTTTATCGGGATTATAGTGATAGCCTTTTACAAGGTCGGGATTGTAACTTTTTAGTCCTTTTGGAATAAAGCCCGCGTGGGCGGCTTCGCCTAAATTGTTGCGCAGGTATTTGACGAGTTTATCGCGATCAAACGCGTAGTTAATAGCCTGCCTGATCGCTTTTAGCTTCAACGGCGAATTGCGCACGATCTCAACATCCTCGTCGATCAGGATGCCTATGTAATCTGTTTTTAAAAACGTTTGTTTCTGCAGGTAAAACTTTTTTTTGTACAGGGCCCTCAGGTTACCATCTTTGTCGAGCACTTCATTGGTGTTAAAGGCGTCGGCGCCGCTCAGCATATCAAATTTTTGATTCAGGAGTTCCATGAACGAAGTTTCGCGGTCTTTGATAAAAGAAACGGTCACTGCGTCGAGGTAGGGTAGTCTTACATTGTTTTTATCACGCTCAAAATAATTGTTGTTTTTTATCATGATGAGCTTGGTACCCTCGTCCCAGGTTTTAAAAACAAATGGACCCGTACCCACCGGGTGACTTCTGAAATCCATTTTGTAGTGATCAATGGCTTCACGTGGAATGACACTGAAAAATTTCATGGTGAGTACACTTAAAAAGGCGCTGAAAGGTTTTTTTAAACGGATCTCGAAAACCGAATCGTTGATCGCCGCAAAACCCTTGTTGTTTTGATCACCACCTATATTATCCATGAGCGAGGAGGCGCTGCTTACCCGGCTGTCGTATAACCTTTCGAAGCTAAAAACAAAGTCAGTGGCTGTTACATTTCTTCCTATACCGTTTGCAAAACAAACGTCGTCGTGAAATTTCACACCGGGTTTCAGTATGAAAGTGTATTTGAGGCCGTCTTCACTAATGGAATAGGTTCTGGCAATACACGGCACAACGTTAAGACTGTCGTCCATTTGCACCAGGCCGTTAAACAGTTGGTTAACCGGCCATATATTTTCAAAATTGTTTGCCGCCGCAGGATCGAGTGAGGTGAGTCCGTTCATTTCGTTGTAATTGAAAACGGTACGGAGATCTTTGTTCTTTTTTTCCGGATTGCAGGAAATTAAGAAAACTAAAATTACAATTGGAATGAGAAAGTAAGCGCGGCGCATATGCAAAGATGCGATTTGAAAAACCCTGATTCTGAAAGATAAGGCGCAATTATGCACAAACAGATGTGAAGAGGGTGGCGGGCCTTATGGCTGAACCGGTTCCTTCACCTTCTTCACGCCTTCAAAGTCGAAGCTGATGCTGATCCTCCAGGTTTTTTGAAGCGGGTTGTTGAGCTTGGTGGGAATCAAATATGAACCGTCGATATTAATGATACTGTATTTTACGCCGATCCCTACCGTAAAATACTGGCGGCCACCTTTTGTTTTGGATTCGTAAAAATATCCGGTTCTCACCGCAAAGATATTGTTGTACCAGTATTCGAGACCTACGCAGGTATTTATTTCCTTTAATTCTTCTTTGATTCCTCCCGGGGCATCAGAGAATGATTGCAGTATAGCTGTAGGAACAGGAACTTTGGGGTTTTTTCCTGCTTTGATCTTTTGGTTGCCTGTTGCTCCGTCTATCTCTATGGCACTGGTTTCATTTCCTGCCGAATCGAGCACGTGCTGGTAAATAGGAGGTGTTGGCACCAGTAATTTATTAAAATCCAGGTACACACCAATGGTATTGTATTTATCAATTTCGGTTTTTAAGCCACCACCAAGGCGCATGTTCATTGGAATAAAATTCTGGTCATTGGAATATTTGATCTTGGCACCGATATTGGTGAATGCCAGACCGGCTGTAGCGGTAGCTAAATTATCCTTGGTGATTTTGAACTTATTGCTTTTGAAATACATGCTGATGTCTGCGGCAGCGGTACTTGCTGCATTTCCTGAACTCTGGTTCAGGTACACCTTGCTGATGCCTGAATTAATATACCGGGTTGCGATCCCCAGTGAAAAGTTCTTCGAAAGTTTCTGAGAAAAGGCCAGGTCAACTGCGAATTCATTGGGCCTATAGTCACTTGTTTTTACACCCTGTGAGTTGGTTAACTCGATGTTGCCAAGACTGAAATAACGGAGCGACGCGCCCACAGCCTGTCTGTCACTGATCTTGCAGTAACCGGCAAGGTAATAAAGATTAATATCGGGAACCAACTGTCGAAGCCAGGGGGTAACGGTAAAACCAAATCCGAATTTTTTTTCTGCCATGGCCAGCTTACTCCCGTTCCAGTGAATGGAATTAACATCGGGGTCTGTAGCGGCGCCAACATCACCCATTCCGCCCTGTTTACTGTCCGGACTAATCATCAAAAAAGGTACCGCCGTTGTAATAGGATTTATGGTCTGACCATTCAGGGCCAAAACAGAAATTTGCGCACTATATAATTTAGGAACGAGTAAAATTACTGCAAAAAATATTTTTTTCATTAAAGGATGCTTTCTAATTGGTATTGCCAAAAGAGATGAACGCCAAATTTACTAATTTAGTATTACCAATTTTTCAATTTTTTCAGCTTTTTTGTTATCAATATCTAAAATGGCGAGTTTGTAAATATAAACGCCCCTGGCCAGTTTGTCGCCATAATCATCTTTGCCATCCCATTCAATACCTTCGGGTCTGAAGCCTTCACAGGTGATCGATTTTTGAATGGTCTTCACAGCTTTTCCGCTGATGGTAAAAACCTGTATGGTTACCTTAAGCGGATTACACGCCTGGTTATGTTCGAAGAAGAATTTGGTACGTGTGGTAAAAGGATTCGGATAATTTAATACGTGTTTTAAAGCCAGGTCAGCACTTTTAGCTACAATAAAATCCGAATAGGCTGTGTTGGAGTTATTCTGAATATCCCAGACTTTGAACGTGAGACGGTGTTCTCCTTCGCTTAACTCATTAAACGGATAACGCACTCTGCCGCTCTGGTAGCTGTTTAAATTGGCTTCGTAATAGTCGTTAAGCACCACCGGGTTGTTGCCCGTGGCGTCGAGCACAACAGAAATATCGTGGCCAACACCATTGCCCACGGTGTTAATGCCGCTCGAATCGGTGAGGTCGGCATACAGAATTGGTTTCTCGTTCGTAGTACCTCCGTCTATAAAATTTTTATCGTTTAAAAATAAATTAACCTGCGGACCGTCGTTGTCAATCACAATGTTTTCTGAACCGCCGCCCACGATCACATTGCTGTAGGAGCCCGCCGCGTCGATCTGGCCGTTGGTGGCGTAATAGCTGATTCTTCCCTGGCCCGGAGCGAAACTGATATCTTTTGGAACAAGAAAGGTAAATGAAAAATCCCCGCTTGTGACCTTCGATTTTCCGCGGTAAAGTATATTTTTTTGAGTAGTGAACTGAAAAGGAGCTCCGGATGAATTGACAGCAGATTCAGGATCGTTCAACAGGCAGCTCATTACTTTCTCTTTGTCGAACACACTGGAATATACTATGCCGTTAAAATTCGAAAGTTTGTTTCCCGATGTATCGGCAATGAAACCGTTCACAGTAACTTTTGCCAGTGCGCTCAGTGTGTCGGAACTCGAGATCGTAACAGACACATTGTTGATCTTAGACGTTGCCACTTTCTTTTGTGGGTAAGCCAAAGGCATTGCCGGGTCGCCCAACAGGTGAAAATTAGCGTAATATTTCGACTGAACGAGTTGTGCTTTGGTTTTCATCACCACATCTCCCAGGGTAGGCCACCGGCCGTTGACCTTTGTAAATAAATTTTCAAGGATAAGTTTGTTGAGTGAAAAGTTAGGGGTGGAGTAGGCAACCCTGCAGGTAGTGAGCAAAGCAACGGCACCCCCTTTGGAATTCAACAGGCATAACTCACCGGCCGAGGTGCGGTCAGGATCATCATAGCGGCTGAACTCGCAGGTGGCTGTTATAAATAGCGGCAGTTTGTTGGTATTGTCGAAAGCGTTAATGGTTGGCACATCCAGGATGCGTTCTTCTGTAAGTCCTACTTCTCCGCCATGCCCTGTGTAGTTAAATATGAGCACCCCTTTTTTGAGTCTTCTCAAAAAATCTTCGGTAGCGTCAGGGAAACGTTTTCCGCCGGGCGTACTGAACCGCTGGTATGCGTCCAGGTAAATCTTGTCGAAATTATAAAGGTTGGTTTTTTTCAGTACAGATTTCGTCAGCGAATCGGCCTGTTTCATGTGTTCCGCGCTGTCTTTGCCATCTGCTAAAAACATCAGCCAGTTGCGCCAGTCACCCAGGTTGGATTCGCTGAGGTTATTACAGTTTTCGGGTGTAAGATCTTCTATTTTAAACGCAGCATCCTTTTTATAATAGCTTTCGATTTTATTCACTACACCGTTCATTTCTGCTACGTTCCTGCAGGTAAGTCGTCCTGTGCCTAAATCTACCCTGCCGCCCGGGCCTTCGGCCAGGTATCCTTCAGAGGGATCCATGAGCGCGAAAAAATCGTCGGTAACAAGGCTTTCGGTGGGAGAGAGCGAGTTTTGCGACTGGTAGGTAGGAATAAGGTTGCTGTTGTTGAGCAGGCTTCGCGATTTATTTTTAAAAGAACCATCGCCCATGAGTAAAACGTATTTAACCTCCCTGCCTTTGCCAATGCCGCGGCTGTAAAGCATTCTCACAAAATCCCTGATGGCAGAAATGTCGGGTTTGCCGCCCCCAAATTCGTTGTACACCTGGTCAGTAGTTGCGATTTTGTAAGTTAACCCTTCCTCTCTCTGGTGCAGTTGACCTATCCTTTGTGCATGCGACAAAAACAGCGGGTGGGTGATGATCACGTAATCTGCCTGGTCGTAACTGTGCAGGTTTTGGTTAGCCACCTTGCCGAAAAAAACGGGGGTGAAAAAATCGGTGGAGGGTGTGATGCAAAATTCGGACAGCGAATCGGTTGCCGCTTTAAAACTGATATTACCTCCGGCCATTGTAAAATCCTGCACAAACGGATGCAGATGATCGGTAACGTTCCAGATAGTAACTGTAGCGTTTGAGGGCGCCGTGATGGAAAAAGCGCATACTTTTCCCGGGCCTGAAACTCTTGCGTCCCTGAATTGAAATTGTTTGGCATTGAGCACTAATTTTCGTCTCGCGTTGATAGTAAGTTTATCGAGCCAGCCAACAGCGTTTGGCGATTGTTTTGTAATTGAAATATTGATATTGGCTGAACTGGTGTTAACGGCAGAACTGAATTTTGTACGCGCGTCGGCAAATTCAGCGAGGTAATAATCCACATTTACGCCATATGTCCTTAGCTTAAAATTAAGGCCGCTCCCGTTAATTAAATAGTCGGCACTGTCGCGGCTCCTCGTGGCAATCGTGGCTTCCGCCAAAATCGTGTCGGAAGTTGAAAAATCACCATCATTCCAGTTAAAATTATATGTGCTATTGATGTCGAAATATTCACCATAAAAACTTCTTCCGCTTTTAATAAAATTAAAAATATCTTCCTCATGAAAATTGTAATAATCATACGAATTGCTTGAAATGTTGGACGATGCGTTTACGGTTTGTTTCGCCGCGCGTTTGCCGTTTGTGTACTTGTCTACAGTTAAAAAATAGTAACTGGTATCGCTGTAAAGGTTTTTCGAATGAGAAAATTTCATTCCGAAAGGCGAGTTGTTTTTCTTCCATTCATTGGGACCGGTGGCGTAAAAGAGAATGTAATCGTCATCATTAAAAACCAGGTCGCCTTCACCCACAACAACAATAGAATTTTCGATGAGGTCGTCGTAACGTAGGGCGCTGTTTAGTTCCGGCACCATGGCGCCGCCGTTGCCGTAAAGCCTTATCTTGGTGGGATCTATTTTGGCAACGTCAACACCCATAGTCGTTAAAAGGCTTTTACTGATCCTGTGAATGCCGCTTTGTGAAACACCTAATTTGTACCAGGCGCCTGAAGCTAAAACAGAAACGCCGGAAAAAGCAGAAGAGGAAGCGTTGCGCAGCGACCTGTTGTTGTTGCCGGATACCTGCCAGGTGACATCGTAGTCAGTGAGTTCTTCTACCTGTTGCGAGGCATTTAACCTGAAAGGAAAAAGCTGGTGCTGGTTGAGGTTTTCATTCCTGCTGAGGCTGCTTACCTTAACAATGCTAAAATCCCTGCTGAGGAATTTTCCGAAGTATTTTTTTATCACCGCCGCATGAGGTTCAGCAACCGGCAGAACTTTTTTGATGATAAGCGTTGGTTGGGCCGATTGTTCGTAGGCGGTTGTTTTTGCCAGGGAGTAATAGGGGAGGTTATTTTTATCAGGCTCGTAGAAGGCGTTTTTCATTTCCACCTTTAAAAAAGAGGTATCTGCCAAAGAAGAACGGATGATACCTGAAAAGTCTGGCTTGATTTCGTTGATTGCGGTTTTTGTAACAAAAGGTTCAGAAATTCCCGAAAGGTTTTGCTGACCGAAAATAAAACTGCCGCTTAAAATGGCGCAAAATGGCAGTAAAAGGTTAAATTTCATAATTTCGTAAGTATAAGAAAAGTGAACAATAAACTAACGCATAGGTTCCAAAAATATTGTTAAGAATTATTTTTGTTTTTAAAAATGTATTTATATATTTGTGAAATAGGCTAGGTTAATATCTTCATATGAAGCATCGTGTTCTGTTACCAATATTAGTGTTTTCTGTATTCTTACTAGATTTGAGGGCACAGGATCCACAATTCACTCAATTTTATGCAAATCCGTTATATCTGAACCCGGCATTTGCCGGAACGGCCCGTTGCCCGCGAATTTGCATTAACTACCGTAACCAGTGGCCGGCACTTTCTGCACCCTACGTTACCTATTCGGCGTCGTACGACATGCACCTCGATCCATTGGCTGGTGGACTAGGGGTTTTAGTGACTACAGACGATCAGGCAAGGGGAACGCTAAAAACCACCAATTTCAGCCTTATTTACTCGTACCACGCTGCCATTACCCGCGAATTCTCATTAAAATTTGGCATCCAGGCTACTTACCTTCAGAAAACACTTGATAAAACCAAACTCAGTTTCGGTGACATGATCGATCCGCGCAGGGGATTTGTTTGGAACACCAATGAAGCTGTGCCATCCCAGAACAAAAGAAATGCCGATTTCTCGGTAGGACTCCTGGGATACAGCAAGAGTTATTTCTTTGGCTTTGCTGCCAACCATATCAGCCAGCCTAATGAAGGGCTTTTGGGTGATTCGAGGTTACCTGTTAAATTTACAGTGCATGGCGGGGCTATTATTCCGCTCGAAAAAGGAAACGAAAGCTATTTATCACCTAATATCCTGTTCCAGGCACAGCAAAAGTTCACCCAGCTTAATTTGGGCTTATATTATGTAAAAGGCGCTTTTGTGGCCGGTTTATGGTATAGGAGCGGCGACGCAGTTATTGCCCTGGTAGGGGTTCAAAACAATAATTTTAAATTTGGCTACAGTTATGACGTAACTGTCTCAAAATTAAGCGGTAACACCGCCGGATCGCATGAAATTTCACTGCAGGTCCAATTCGAGTGTAAAACAAAACGCAGGAAATACAGGACCATCAGCTGTCCTTCTTTTTAAAGATTTTTGTAACCTTTTTATAAATAAAACGTTATAGCGTTTACAGAATATATACTGACATGAATATAAAATGGATAAAAAACCAAAAATCGCTGGCCTTTTTAGTGGCGGCTATGTTGGTTTCGTGCTCTCAGGAACGTTCTCCGGTAACCGGATGGGCCTACAACGATCCTACGAACGGTGGTTTTGAAAAATTACCTTATGAGGAACAGGAAACAGGACCAGGTCTTGTTTTGATCGAAGGTGGTACTTTTTCAATGGGCCGTACTGAAAATGATGTGACTTACGAGTGGAACAACGTACCACGCCGTGTTACCATTTCATCTTTTTATATGGATGAAACTGAAGTAAGCAATTTCTCTTATATTGAATATTTATTCTGGACCAGCCGTGTATTTGGACCTGTGTCTCCCGATATTTATTACAAATCTCTTCCTGATACACTCGTTTGGCGCGAAAAATTAGCCTACAATGAGCCTTATGTTGAGTATTACCTGCGCCACCCGGCATACCGCGATTACCCGGTAGTTGGAGTGAACTGGTTACAAGCCAATGACTTTTGTGCATGGCGTACCGACAGGGTGAATGAGTTTCTCCTCGTGCGTGAAGGTTTATTAGACCACGTTCCAAATCCATCCGACCAGGATTATTTCAGTACTGAAGCTTATTTGTCAGGCAAATGGCAAGGACAATTAAAAAGGAAAATGCCTTCTTATGATGACCAAAACCCTGAGCGTGATGTTAAAATGGAAGACGGGATCTTTTTACCAAAATACCGTCTGCCGACTGAAGCCGAGTGGGAGTATGCTGCTTATGGCCTGATCGGTAACACCATTGGAGAACGTATCACAGATCGCAGGATTTACCCCTGGAATGGTCATGGTGTTCGTAATGCTACTGATGCTTACCTTGGTCAGATCAACGCTAACTTTGTTCGCGGAGCCGGAGATTACATGGGTACTGCAGGTTTCTTAAATGATAACGCCGATGTAACAGCCCCTGTATACAGCTACTGGCCAAATGATTATGGTTTATATAATATGTCAGGTAACGTGTGTGAGTGGGTAATGGACGTTTACCGTCCTAATACTTTACAGGATGCGGATGAATTCAGACCATTCCGTGGTAACATCTTCTCTACTCAAAAACGCGACAGTACTACGCTTGTTGGTGGTTTGGGCGGCGAAATTATCACTAACGTTGACGGTCCTGTTTATCAGAAATTCAAACATAAAGTCAATAACCCTACTGCCCACGGTGTTAGTGGTGAAACTGCTGAAACAACCGACAGTCTCATGACCATCATGACCAGCGATCCTCAGGGTAATAACAACGCTAATCCTGAAGGAAAATCCGATATTCCGGGTCGTGTACAATGGCGTGAAGTTTCAAGCGCGGTTGCAACCGATAACCTTGATGAACGCAGAAATTATAAAGCTGCCGACTATATTAATTATATGGACGGTGACGTGAGCTCAAGTATTTATTATGCGCAGGGAGAAGAAGCTTATACCGACTTGTCTGACAAGATGATGTACGAATACGCCAAGACTTCCCTGGTGAACGATAAATCACGTGTTTTCAAAGGAGGTAGCTGGAGAGACCGTGCATACTTCCTTGTTCCGGGTGTGCGCAGGTATCTTGATCAAAGGCAATCAACCGCCTGGTTAGGGTTCCGTTGCTCTATGACCCGCGTAGGTAGCCCTGTTGGATTGGGTGGAGGTAAAAAATAATCAACTGTTAATAAATACATTTAACCCTTAAGTAATTTACTTAAGGGTTTTTTTTATTTTGTAGCCATGCATACTCACATCACAACTGAAGAATTATATAAACATTTTTTAGACGCGGACCAGTCTGTTTGCACTGATACCAGGAAACTGGAAAAAGGATCTGTTTTTTTCGCGCTCAGGGGCGATAACTTTAATGCCAACGAATTTGCCCAAAAAGCCATAGAGTCTGGTTGCCGCCTCGCTGTGGTGGATGATCAGAAGTATCTGACCATGCCGGGAATTGTTTTGGTTGAAAACGTGCTAAAGGCGCTTCAACGCCTGGCCAATTTCCACCGCCGCCAGTTTAACATTCCCTTTTTGGCGATCACCGGCAGTAACGGAAAAACAACGCACAAAGAACTGATTAACGCGGTACTCGCGAAAAAATTCAGCACACTGGCTACCGAAGGCAACCTGAACAATCACATTGGGGTGCCTTTAACCCTTTTAAAGGTGCGACCAGAGCACGGGTTCGCCATTGTGGAAATGGGAGCGAATCACCAGGGCGAAATTGATGAGCTTTGTAAAATCGCTGACCCTGACTTTGGTTTAATTACCAATATAGGCAAAGCGCACCTCGATGGCTTTGGCGGCATAGAAGGTGTGAAAAAAGGCAAGAGCGAACTTTACAGGTTTTTAAAGGCCAAAGGCTGCAAAACTTTTATTAACGGCGACGATGATTTATTGTATGAGCTGGCTTTCGAAAATGATAAAATCACTTATGGTTGCAAAAAACTTTACGATGTGATCGGGAAAAATTGCAGCAATACCGAAACCGTTAGTTTTAAATACACAACGCGTTACGGTGAGAAGGACTGGAATAAACACCCGGTAATCAATACGCAGATCACCGGCACCTATAATTTTATCAATTGCCTGGCAGCTGCTTGTGTAGGTAATTATTTCAAAGTAGAAGACAATCTCATAAAAGAAGCGCTCGAAGAATATGTACCGGCCATGAACAGATCGCAGCTGGTAAAGACCAATAAAAACACCATCCTGCTCGACGCGTACAATGCCAATCCCAACAGCATGAAAGCAGCCATAGAGAATTTCGCGGCTTACCGGTCAGAAAATAAGTTGCTGTTGCTTGGCGACATGTTTGAACTCGGTACCTATAGCAATGAAGAGCATCAAAAACTGGTGACACTGCTTGAAGAAAATCGTTTCGACAAGGTGATACTTGTGGGGGAGGAGTTTTACAAACTTCCTCAAAATAATTTTATAAGGTTCAGAACAATTAACGAATGTAAAGAGTACCTTCAGAAAAACAATATTGCGGGAAGTACCATATTAATTAAAGGATCAAGGGGAATGAAAATGGAAGTTTTACAGGAGGTGCTATAAAATGAGTTATTTTTCAAAGAACAAACTGATAGGTTTTATTGTTATTGCCATGGTACTGGGCCTGGTAGTTGGCTATGTGATCAACGTATCGATAAGCGGCAACAAATTTGAACACAGTCAGGAGGCGGTATCAAAAATCACCGACCCAAAAGAAAGAGAGCAAGCCACGCTCATCATGGAAAAATATGAAGAACGGGCTAACAGGGAAACTAAGAGAAAAGTAGCTTCTAATTTTTCGGTATTAAGCGATATTTTTTTGCACCTCATTAAGATGATCATTGCTCCCCTGGTACTTTCGGTACTGGTGATTGGAGTAGCCAAGGTGGGCGATTTTAAAAGTGTTGGAAGGATAGGATTAAAAACCCTGGTGTATTTTACCAGCGCCACGCTTATCGCTTTGGCACTTGGATTGGTGATCGTTAATCTGTTTGAACCTGGCAAGGTCATGCAACTCGATCTGCCGGCCACCGACGTTGAAACAGGCATTAAAACAGGCGTTCAGAATCCCAAAAATTTTATTGATCATGTGATTCCCGAGAGCATCATTCGCTCCATGGCATCCAACGATATTTTGCCCATCGTGGTTTTTGCGCTCTTTTTTGGCGTGGCCGCTGCAAGCATTGGCTCAAAGGGACTTCCAATCATCAAGGCCTTTGAAAGTTTAAGCGACGTGATGTTTAAGGTCACCAACTTTGTAATGAACTTCGCTCCCCTGGGTGTGTTCGGCGCAATCACAGCCGTTGTGATCCAGCAGGGGCTCGATGTTTTAGGGGGCTATCTTTACCTGATCCTGTGTTTTTTCGGCGGACTTATTTTCTTTGTGTTCGGCATTTTATTTTTAATCTGCGTTTTCTTTAAGATCAGATACATGGCATTGCTGAGGGCCATTAAGGAACCCGTGCTGCTCGCGTTCAGTACCGCAAGCAGCGAGAGCGCCATGCCGAAAACAATTGAAGCGCTCGAAAAATTCGGCATCAGCAACCGCATCGTGAGTTTTGTTTTGCCGCTGGGTTATTCTTTTAATCTCGACGGAAGTATTATGTATATGACCTTTGCTACTGTTTTTATTGCGCAAAGTTACGGCATCGAGATCGGTATGGGAGACCAGATCAACATGATGCTGATTTTGCTCGTTACAAGCAAAGGAATGGCAGGTGTTCCCCGGGCTTCCCTGGTGGTGATCGCCGGGATGTTAACAATGTTTAAAATACCCGGCGAAGGCCTTCTGCTGCTTCTGGCGGTAGACCAATTGCTGGATATGGGGCGAAGCGCCACCAACGTGGTGGGCAATGCGGTTGCCAGTGCCGTTGTAGCAAGGCTTGAGGGCGAAAAATTCTGAGCTTCACCTGGTAAATCACCTGTTTTTTAAAGGCGTTGGTAGCGGCAATGTGCCGGTTGCGCGGTGACGATCTTTATTTTTTTCCCCCTGAAAAAATGCTAAATTTGCGCCTTTAAAATTAAGAGTAGTGGATAAAAAATCGTTAATCGGTCTGGGTTTAATCGCGGCAATTTTGGGTGTGTGGTTATACCTGAGTGGTCCGACAAAAGAACAAATCGCAAGAAATAAAGTCATAAGAGATTCGATAGATCTTGTACAAAGAAAACAGGAGATCATTGAAGCCAACAAGATTGCTGCGTCGCAGGCAACAAACACCGGTACTATCAGCCAAACAATTGTTCTTTCAGATTCGGCAAAAAATGCTGAGATCGTAAATAACTATAAAGATTTTGCCCCGGCTGTTTCCGGCAAACCCGAGACGTTTACTATTGAAAACGAAAATGTAAAAGCTACCGTTTCGAACAAGGGAGGTATTATAGAAAAGGCTGAACTAAAAAAATACCATCGCGCCGGAGAAACGGGCAACCTCGTGTTGTTCGACAGGGACTCACTCCAGTTTGCTCTCAAATTGAATGTTTACGACCGGTCACGTATTTTTTCGACCGACAGTTTTTATTTTAAACAGGTATCAAAAACGGCTTCGGGTATTGTTCTGAGGTTAGAAACAGCAAAGCCCGGAAGTTATATAGAATACACGTACTCCCTGAAGCCAGGTGAGTACATGGTTGACGCGTCGATACGTTTTGTTGGTATGCAGAATATTATCTCTCAAACCGAAGATCAGCTGCAGCTGGCCTGGAGTATGCTTTATCCTAAACAGGAAAAATACATTAAAAAGGAAAAGCAGGCAGCCAATATTCATTACATGCAGGTGAACAACAGTCCAACCGACATTGGCCTGGGCAAAAGTGAGGAGAAAGAGCTAAGCGATGCTGATATTAAATGGGTTTGTTTCAGGCAGCAGTTCTTTAATGCGAGTATTGTGGCGGATGGTGTTTTTAATAAAGGCGGAAGTTTTATTAAATCTTCGCAGCGTGAGAATAACGAAACAACTGTGATGGCTGCCGGCAGCGAATTGGGAATCCCCTACGGACACAAAACCGACGAGAAATTCAGTTACAGGTTTTATTTCGGTCCCAATCATTTCAGTACGCTCAAACAATACGACGTGCAACTGGAGTCCATTATTCCTACTGGCTGGAGTATTTTCAGCTACATCAACAAATGGCTGGTAATTCCTTTATTTAACTGGTTGGGCGCGCTCAACATGGGTATGGTGATCCTGATTCTTACCATTATTGTAAAAATTGTTTTATTGCCGATCGCTTACAAAACATATATGAGCGGCGCGAGGATGCGGGTGTTGAAACCTGAAACTGACGCCCTGGCGGTGAAGTATGAAAAAAATCCTGATCCGATGAAAAAGCAACAGGATCAAATGGCTTTGTACAGGAAGGCAGGGGTAAATCCACTCTCGGGCTGTCTGCCTTTGTTGCTGCAGTTTCCTATCCTCATTGCCCTGTTTGCATTTATCCCTTCATCTATCGAATTACGCCAGCAGGGTTTTTTATGGGCCGATGACCTGAGCACATACGACAGCATCTGGAACTTTGGTTATGTTCCTTTTATTAACTGGGCATATGGCGACCACGTGAGTCTTTTCGCCGCGCTCATGTTTGTAAGTACTATCATTTACACCTGGATGAACAGCAGCCTCATGCCTCAGCAGGGCAGTGCACAGATGCCCGGTATGAAATTCATGATGTATTTTATGCCGGTGATATTCCTGGCAGTAATGAATGAATACGCTGCGGGCCTGAGCTGGTATTATTTCCTTGCCAACATGTTTACTTTCCTTCAGAACTTTATCATTAAAAAAATTGTGAGTGACGCCAAGATCAGGGCCCAACTGGAAGACAACATGAAAAAACCGGTTAAGGTTTCGAACTTTCAAAAGCGTCTCGCTGATATGGCAAAACAAAGACAACAACTTCCGGCGAAAAAGAAGTAAGCTGCATTTTACTGTCATTTGTTAATTTTTTGCTGGTTATGATTTAATTGTTTTATTTTGTAAGACAACATGCTGAGGAACAAGTTTATAAAGATACCGGTATCAGCCCTTTTAATGCTTCTGGCATTGTGGGTGGCAGTACCCAAGGTATACATTCACGACTTGTTGCACCACGACCACGCGGTCTTAACTGCTGATTCGGAAACCAAATTACAGTCGCAATCGGGTGATGATTGTGATTTTAATGAATACAACAAACCTGTTTATTTTAATATTTTTAAATTCATCAGCAGCTTTATTCCTTTAAAGCCGCAAAATGAAATTAAAAAAATTGGCAGGGCTTTAAGCCTTTCCAGTCTCTCACACGTGGTTTCTTTTCTGCGTGGCCCCCCGGTAACTGAATAAACACTTATTCAGTTTTTCATTTCATTTCTTTATTAAAATTCAAAGCGTGCTCCGGGCATGTCATTTTATGTCGTTCGTAAAACACATCATGGTATTGGCAATACTTTTCGCAAGTATTAATTCTCTGTCGCAAAACTGCGCGTTGGTTTTAAAAGGCACCGTGAGGGATGCCGATAACAGCGAGGGTCTGGGATTTGCTGTGGTTAAACTATTAAATACAGACCTTTTGATTCAAACAAACGAAAATGGGGAATTTGTTTTTGATAAACTCTGCCCGGGATCGTATGGTATTCTTGTAAAACATATTGGCTGTAAGGACACAATCTTTCAGGTTGAACTCGATAAATCGAAAAAAGTGATGTTGAAATTGCCACATAACGAACACAACCTGGCAGAGGTGGACGTAATGGACAAAAGAGTGGAGATGAAAAAAACACAGGCTACTGATCAACTTTCGGCTGAAGAACTTCAAAGAACCAAAGGCCAGCAGCTGGGCGAGGTTTTAAAAAATATAAATGGTGTCACTGCGTTAAATACCGGCGGTACCATTTCAAAGCCAATGGTTCACGGGATGCAGGGCTACAGGCTTTTAATTTTGAATAACGGTATCAGGCAGGAGGGACAGCAGTGGGGCAATGAACATGCGCCCGAGATTGACGCTTTTATAGCGAAAAAAATATCGGTGATCAAGGGTGCTGCCGCCATTCGGTATGGAAGTGACGCTATTGCCGGTGTGGTGTTGGTGGAGCCTGATGAATTACCTGATACAGCAGCGGTAACAGGTGAGGTGAACCTGGCGGGATTTAGCAATGGAAGAACCGGCGCAGCTTCAGCAATTTTGCAGGGGAATTTTGACAAGGTCAGGCATTTGAGCTGGCGTGTGCAAGGGTCAATGAAAAAGGGGGGCACGGTAAAGACACCCGATTATTACCTGAGCAATACAGGAATGGACGAAAAAAATTTCTCTTATGCCGTGTCCTACCACCGAAAAAAATGGGGACTGGAAATGTATTACTCGCAGTTTAATACAACCATAGGGATCTTTAAAGGGTCGCATATCGGTAATTTAACTGATCTCAATACGGCGCTCCAGCTTAAAAAACCTATTGACAGCGCAGCAGCGTTTACTTATAGTTTCGACCGGCCCAGGCAGGTGGTGGCACATGAGTTAATTAAGGGGCTTGCGCATTATCATTTTTCTCCAAAGTGGCGGGCTAGGATACAGTATGCCTGGCAGTATAACAAACGACAGGAGTATGACCTGAGGAGATTAACAGCAGCAGAGAAGGAGGCGGAAGTTGTTGCACCGGACCTGGACCTTAGAATTACCTCGCAAACCATGGAATGCCTGATCGAACATGACAACATCAAATCGTTCAGGGGAATGTATGGGGCAAGTTATATGCACCAGACCAATGTATATGAAGGCAGATTTTTTATTCCCAATTTTATTAATAATACCTGGGGAGCCTTTATCACAGAGAGGTATGTAAGGCCACATTTGGAAATGGAAGCAGGCCTGCGTTACGATGAAAAATACCTGCAGTCTTATTTTTACAAGGCAAAGGTGTGGACAAGGGCGCTGAGGCAATTTAATAATGTTACTTACAACGGGGGTATGATCTGGAGGCCCGATGCCACGTTTAATCTTTTCTTCAACGCGGGTTCGGCCTGGCGATCACCGGCCGCCAATGAATTGTACAGCAATGGTATTCACCAGGGCATTGCTTCGATTGAGAAGGGTGATGAAAATTTAGAAACCGAAAGGTGCTATAACGTAACGCTGAGTGCTTTGTATAAGGTCAAAAAATTTAACGTGGAATTGACAGCCTATCACAACCAGTTTCAGAATTTTATTTACCTCGATCCGGCGAAGACACTGGAACTGACCATTCGCGGTGCTTTCCCGGTTTTTAACTACAAGCAGGCAAACGCGAGGATCAGTGGTGTCGATCTCAAAACAGAATACACTTTAAATAAGTACATTTCCTTTATCGCAAAAGGCATGGTTGTGCGCGCATGGAATTACAGCATCAGCGATTACCTGATCTATATGCCTGCCGACAGGGGTGATGTTTTTATAAAATTCAGGTTGCCGCAACAGGGTATTTTTTCAAATACCTCCTTCCAGGTGAATAATTCATTTGTAGCAAAGCAGTGGCGCGTGCCGGCGGGTTCAGATTTTGCCCCTCCGCCCGATGCCTATTACCTTCTGGGATTCGACATTGGCACCACTGTGAATATAAAAAATCAGAAGATCCACCTGAATTTTAGTGCCACCAATCTATTGAACTCAAAATACCGTGAGTACCTCGACCGCTTCAGATACTACTGCGACGCTGCAGGTGTGTCTTATAACATCAGGCTAACGGTTCCAATTGTTGTATACGATAAAAAATAAACCCTTTTTCGCCAGGGTTTCGGCGGACAAACAAATGAAAAAAACAATTCACATTATTTACTGCCTTCTTATAATTGGTTTTATGGCCTGTAAAAAAGACAAAGACCCCAGAACACCCTCGGAGGAACCGGAAACGCCACTGGCGCCCGAAGTGATTACTACCTTGCAATTTTATGTCTGGGATTCGCTCACTAACACCGCAGTGCCGGGCTCACCCTTTACGTTTAAGGATATTGATGGCGAAGGGGGACAACCAGGCCTGTTTTTAAACGGAGGAGCCGATTCGCTGATCACTTTAAATGCAGGCAAAACCTACATCACCAGGGTGGTAATCCTTGATGAAACTGCAAGCCCTGTTGATTCAATTTCGAACGCGGTGGGTGGGGACGAAAGTTACGAGCATATGCTCTTCTATAATGGCGATCCTGCGAACAACGCCAATAATAAGGGCAATGCCATTCTCAACCCGGCCTTGTCAGCTTACACGGTGAAATTAAACGGTTCTGGTATTACGATCCGTTACAACGATACAGATAACGGTGCGGCTCACAATCAGGCCATACGCCCGGTTGGTTTAAGCACTTTACTAAAGACCGGCACATTTACCGGAAACGTGACTTATCCTTTCATAGTTACGCTAAGGCATCAGCCAGATGCAAAAGACGGAAGTTACACACCGGGTGAAACAGATATAGAAGTGGGGTTTAAGGTGAGGGTGAATTAGGGAAGCAGACAGTTTGAAGATTTGAACCACTAAGGCACA
>JAZKFC010000025.1:3331-53849 GCA_040386615.1 Bacteroidota bacterium | reverse complement strand
TTTATTTTATCACCGGCGAAACAAATGGCAGGAAAGTGACCAGGAAGATTGTGGTTGAAAAATAACCTTACGATTCAGGCGCCTGTTTATTCCAACAGGGGAGAGGAGAACATATCACCGGGAGAGATCATGTTTTCATCCAGGGGAACATGATTTCCATACCGTTGCTCGAGTTTGGCTTTAACAACAGGGTGACTCAGATCGAAACTTTTTAATGGTTTTAAAGAACCGATATCGATGTTGAGTGTGTGTTTGTACAATTTCCAGACAAATTCGGAGCAATACATTTCGCTGTCATCCCAATTGAATACCAGATCGTAATGCAGGCCGAGTTTTGACTTCGCTTCGGCAAGCATTTTATTTATTATCTCTTTGGTTAAGGCTGACTGATTTTTCAAGCGCCTGATCTCGTAAGTGCCATCAGCGCTCATCTCAATAAATTCACGGAGCGTGTTTTTCGAAACAGGTTCAACGGCGTGGTACACTACCTCCTGTCCGTTCTCAATAAAAATAATGCCAATATGTGTGAACCGTGATTTGGTGGCCAGCTGTATGGCTTTACCCTGGCCCGAGGGATTAACGATAAAAATAAGGTCTCCGTTTTTATGAGGCGGATCACTTTTAAGTGTAAAGGCGCTTAAACAAAAGCAAGTGATGACGGTAAGAGAAAGAAAAATGATACAGCGCATGTGGTTTTTATACAATGATAACGCTGGAAACAGAAAAAGTATGTGGCTTTAACAAAATTTAAATGCAAAATGCTAGCTGCTCAACACTTCCAATAGTTCTTCCAGCTCCGCGTTTAAGTCCTCATGGTGTTTTACCGCTTTTTCGAAAGGTGTGTAGGTCACTTTTTTGTTAATGATGCCCACCATTTCATTTTTGTGGCCCTGCATCAGGGCTTTTACCGCGTTAAAACCAATAATGCTGGCATTCACCCTTTCCATACAGCTCGGGTTGCCACCTCTTTGTATGTGGCCAAGAACAGTGACGCGTAAATCAAATTCAGGGCAGTTTTTTTTAACCACTTCGGCTACTTTATAAGCGCCTCCGCTTTCATCTCCTTCGGCGACGACAATAATTTTACTGCTTTTGGTACTTCTCCAGCTTCTTATTTTAGAAATGAGAACGTCTGTATCATTCTTTATTTCGGGGATCATCAGCGCTTCGGCGCCACTCGCGATGGCGCTCCTGATAGCAATGAGACCCGCGTCGCGTCCCATTACCTCCACAACAAAGATCCTGTCGTGGCTGTCGGCGGTATCTCTTATTTTGTCGATGGCTTCAACCACTGTGTTTATAGCAGTGTCGTAGCCAATGGTAAAATCGGTGCCAACCAGGTCGTTATCTATGGTGCCGGCGCAACCTAAAATTGGAATAGAGATCAAAGCGCTCAAAGCTATGGCTCCCCTGAAACTGCCGTCGCCACCAATAACGAGCAAGCCATCGATGTTGTTTTTTCTTAAATTCTCTGCAGCGGCATTTAGGCCCTCGGGTGTTCTGAATTGCTCGCTCCTGGCTGTTTTTAAAATAGTGCCTCCTTTTTGTATAATGCCCGAAACACTTTCGCGTTTTAAAGTGACAAAATTATTATTAACCAGTCCGTCATAACCTTTTATAAAACCGATCACCTCGATATTGTTGTAAAGAGCAGTGCGCACCACCGAACGGATACAGGCGTTCATGCCCGGTGAATCACCTCCGGAGGTCAATAATGCAATTTTTTTAATCATAGAACTAAATTACGTAATTTTAAATTCAACATGGGGAGAATTTTAGCGATAGATTACGGAAGTAAACGTTGTGGCATTGCAGTAACCGATAGTCTGCGAATACTTGCTAACGGCCTTGCCGCAGTGCACAGTAAAGATATTATACAATTTTTAGAAGATTACTTTAAAAAGGAAGCAGTAGATATTATCGTGGTGGGCGAACCCAAAACCTTACAAAATAACAAAAGCGACAGTGCCAGGTTCATTGATCCTTTTGTGACGCATTTGCAACGCAAATTTCCTGATAAAAAAATAGATCGCTTTGACGAACGGTTCACCAGCGCTATTGCCCATCAAACCATGCTCCAGGGCGGTTTAAAAAAGAAAGACAGGCAGGATAAGGAAACGGTGGACATTATCAGCGCCACACTCATCCTGCAAAGTTATATGGAATTAATCGGTAACCGGTGATCAACTCATCTTTGCCACCGCTTCAATAATATCGTGTTTGGTAATGATATGCATGTTACCGCCAAGGTCGCGCAGTAAAACCGCGTTGTTGTCTTTTGTGATCAGTTTGCTTACTTCTTCAATGGTGGCTTTTTCACCAACCACCGGGAAGGCAGATTGCATCAGGCTTTTGACACTATAGTTTTTCACATCATTGTTTTCGATGAGCTTGGTGAACAGGTAATTGTCATTCAGTGAACCAACGTATTCGTTTTTATCGGTAACCGGAATTTGTGAAATGGAATATTTGCTCAAAATGTTAAGGGCATCATTCACGGTCGCGTTAACGTCTACGGTCAGTAATTTCAGGTCTTTGTGTGAAGCAACCAGGTCCATGGCTTTGGGCTTGCTCACTTCCAGGAAATGACGTTCGCGCATCCAGTCGTCGTTAAACATCTTGCCCAGGTAACGTGTGCCGTGGTCGTGAAAAATCACAACAACTACATCGCCTTTTTTAAATTTGTTTTTCATTTGCAGCAAACCGGCCATGGCGGATCCGGCGCTGTTTCCGGCAAAAATGCCTTCTTCGCGGGGAATGCGTCTGGTCATTACAGCTGCATCTTTATCTGTTACTTTTTCAAAGTAATCGATGATATTAAAATCTACATTCTTCGGTAAAAAATCTTCGCCGATACCTTCGGTGATGTATGAGTAAATTTCATTTTTGTCGAAGATGCCTGTTTCTTTATATTTTTTAAATACTGAACCGTAGGTGTCGATGCCCAGCACCTGAATATTTGGATTTTTTTCTTTTAAATATCGCCCGGTGCCGCAAATGGTGCCGCCTGTTCCAACGCCAACCACCAGGTGGGTTATTTTTCCCCCGGTCTGCTCCCAGATCTCAGGGCCGGTTTGTTCATAGTGGGCCTGTGAGTTGCTTAAATTATCATATTGGTTGGGTTTCCACGCGTTTGGAATCTCGTTAACGAGTCGCGATGATACAGAATAATAGGAGCGGGGATCTTCAGGATCAACATCGGTTGGACAAACAATCACTTCAGCACCGAAGGCACGCAAGGCATCTACTTTTTCCTTGCTTTGTTTATCAGTGGTTGTAAAAATACATTTGTATCCTTTAATCACAGCTGCTATAGCCAGGCCCATGCCTGTATTACCACTGGTGCCTTCAATAATGGTTCCGCCGGGTTTTAAGCGGCCGTCTTTTTCAGCGTCTTCAACCATTTTAATGGCCATGCGGTCTTTAATCGAATTTCCCGGATTAAAGGTTTCTACTTTCGCATAAACATCACAAGGCAGGTCTTTGGTGATCTTGTTGAGCTTCACCAACGGAGTGTTGCCAATGGTTTCAAGTATATTTTTAAACGCTTTCATTTTTTTTGTTTTTATGGTGAAGTTTTTTTAATTCGGCTTCACAGTTTTTAAGAGCTGATGCTGAGCTCGCCCCTGAGGTTTGTTTGTAATAATTGTTGAATTTTTTTGTTCGGATATTTCTGACCCAAAAGGAACATTAATTTGGTTACCGCGCTTTCAAACGTGAGATCAGCGCCACCAATAACCCCGATTTTTTTGAGGTGGGAACTTGTTTCGTACATGCCCTGAATTACCCGTCCCTCGCGGCACTGCGTAATGTTCAAAACAACGATTCCTTTGCTGATTGCCAACTGAAGTTCTTCAGTGAACCAGCTCTGCGTGGTGGCGTTTCCTGCGCCGAAGGTCTCCAGGATAACTGCTTTCACTCCCGGCGCGTTAATAATGGCAGAAGTAATTTTCCGGCTGATGCCCGGAAATAATTTCAGCACAGCAATGTCGTTGTTGAGCGAGGTATGAACCTTTAAATTTTTATCTCCTGGATTTAGTAAGGCGTTGTAATTGTATTTAATATTGACCCCCGCTTCAGCCAATTCGGGGTAGTTGGGCGATTTAAAAGCGTCAAAGTGCTGACTGTTGTATTTAAAAGTGCGGTTGCCCCGGTATAATTTATACTCAAAATAAATACAAACTTCCCTTACTATCGCTTTTCCTTTGTCCCTCGCACCAGCAATTTCTATGGCTGTAATCAGGTTTTCCTTTCCATCCGTCCTGATAATGCCTATGGGCAACTGAGACCCCGTTAGCACTACAGGTTTGTTTAAATTCTCAAGCATAAAACTGAGCGCGCTGGCGGTAAAGCTCATGGTATCACTGCCATGTAAAATCACAAAACCGTCGAATTGCGCATAACTTTTTTCGATCATTCCGGCCAGTTCGATCCACACATCTGGGTGCATGTTTGACGAATCGATGGGATGCTTAAAAGCGATGGAAGACAGTTGGATGTCAAATTTGTTTAGTTCCGGGATCTGTTTGGTGAGTGATTTGAAATCGAAAGGTTTTAACTCCCCGCTACGCACATCGTGCATCATGCCAATGGTGCCACCGGTGTATATTAAAAGTACAGAAGACTTCCTGGAGCTTGTTTTTTTCATTGGGGTTAAGACAGAAGGGAGTTATAAAGGGCCGGATGCGGCCTGCCTGATAACTCCCTTAAGCCCTGTTTCTTTAATTAAAAAGGAAGATCATCATTATCGTCGGCATTACCTGTAAAAACCGGAGCCGAGTTATTATTAACGATGTTGTTATTGCTTGCCGGTGCTGAATTTTGCCCGGTTTGCGCACCTGTATTTCCGCCCTGCACGCGCTCAAGTCTCCATGCTTCCAATGTGTTGAAGTACTTAATGCCTTGCGGGCCATTCCATTCGCGGCCACGTAAGTTAAATTGCACTTTAATTTCCTCGCCATCGTTAAAGCCATCAAGTAATGTGCATTTATCCTGCGTTACCTGGAAACTCACGTGCTGAGGGTAAGGCGTGTTGGCTTCTGTGGTTAATACAAATTCGCGTTTCTGAAAACGGTCGCTTACTTTTTGCGTTTCGAATTTTGTTTTGAGTGTTCCTATTACTTCCATGATATATTTATTTTTATTTATTACTATTTTAGTTCATAATGAAGCGAGCTCCGCTCTGCTTCGTATTTATAGTGAAGCGAGCTCCGCTCTGCTTCACTACATCAACACCATCCAGGCTTCTTTTACCTTGTTGGTTTCGAGCAGGCTTTTTGCAAACAAGTGCCGGTCTTCTTTGTTCGAAAAAGAAGACATGTTTTTTTTAAAAGCGGTGGCTTCTTCTTCAGTAGGGATTTGTTCAACGCTGGCCAGCAATCCAAGATTGTTGCCGGTTAAAACATGACTTGTTTTTATTTCTTCCGGAATATTGTCTATGCCTATTCCTATGCTTGTTATTGGTTTTTCCACTTCAAATAAAGCATCCCCGCTGGCCCTGCAGTACCAGTTATCGCCCATGCGCGCTACCAGGTCGATCTTTTTTGTGTCTATATAATTTGCTTCGTTTAATATTGCTTCGCTGATGTGAATTTTAATGATCTCGCAAATAACCAGGTTTCCGGCGCCCCCCGATTTACCCAGTTCCTTTACTTCAATCACCCTGCATTCCAATTGTACAGGGCTTTCTTTTACCCTGGCAGGCTTCACAAGATCAGAAGGAAGCGGTGTAAAACCAGCTTTAACAAACTCATTCACGCCTTTGGCAAATGGACTGCTCGCCAGGCTGGTTTGCTGCACCATGGCATAATTCACTACGTTGATCACACATTCAGGAACCTCACGTACATTGTGAAGGGTGTCTTTAGCTGCTCCGGTTCTTCCGCTATATGCGGGCGAAAATACCGCAATTGGGGGATTGGAAGAAAAGATATTAAAAAAGCTAAAAGGGGCGAGATTGGGATCGCCATTTTTATCAACCGTACTGGCAAAACAAATTGGTCGCGGAGCAACCGCGTTTTGCAGGTATTTCTGCAAAACAGGGATTGTTAAGGCTTTGGGATCCAATGATAACATAGGCTATCAAAGGTACAAAAAAACAAGAAAAGAGGTAAAATTGTTAATAATTGAATAAATTGTGAATTAGAAGTCAGACAGCGGTTTGAATTAAACCACTAAGACACTTAGTACACTTAGAAACACTATAAAAGTTATTTACCTTGCGCGACTATAAATATTCCGCGACGGCCGGTCGGATAAGGGGTTGACCCGGCATGTGATCCTGCTAAGGTAAATTAGCCAATAAGCCTTCGCTGCCTGTTATCTGCCTGATTTTTGCTGAAAGTAAATAACGCTCCCACCGGCATTTGAATGACAGTGTTTGAATTTGATTTTGCAGCGCCATCAAAACCTGATCTGCAGTTTTAAGTTGACCTGCCGGTTTGTGAGATAATTCGGTACGGCGTAGCGGTTGCCGGTTACATCCTGCACCCAGGTATACGAAACGGTATTCTGGATCTGGAGCAAGTTAAACACTTCCAGGAATATCCACATTTCCTTTAAATTATTAAATACATTCTGACGTTTTACTTCCCGGTTCTCTTTAATCACATTATAGGCAAAACCGGCGTCAACACGCCTGTATGGAGGCATCGTTAAAACCTGCTGCCAGCGTAAATGGGTCGGCGGCCCAAATGGCAGGCCGCTGCCAAACTGCAGGTTGAGATTAAATTTTAATTGCGGAAATTTAGGCAGGTAGTCCTGGAAGAACATTCCAAAAGTGACGAGTTGATTGGTTGGCCTGGGAATATAACCCGGATCGATCCTTACGCTGTCGGCTTTTACCTGGTCAAAAGTATAACCCCTTACAATTTCTTCACCATCTTTATTAAAATACTCGTAGTGAATATTGTCTTTTGAATATTCAAACGTTTTTAAAAAGCCAATCGTGGCCCAGCTTTCAACGCCTTTTACAAACTCGCCGTTGATCCTCAGGTCGGTTCCCATGGCATAACCCTTTGCGTTATTGTTAGCGAAGTACCTAACCCTTACATTGTCGATTTCGTAGGGTATAATGCTCTGCAGGTCTTTGTAATAGGCTGCTGCAATAAATTTAAAGGGCCTGTTCCACATTCTGAAAATGTAATCTCCTGTTAATACAAGGTGGGTGGATTTCTGCGCCTTCACCTCTTTATTGATCTTTCCGCTTACATCTCTTAATTCCCTGTAAAACGGCGGTTGGTAATAAAGGCCGCCGCTTAATTTAAACAGCCAGTCTCTTTTCCAATTGGGTTGATAGGCGATGGTGAAGCGGGGTGAGATCAACAACTCCTCGTTCACAGTCCAGTAATTTGCCCTCACACCACCGGTTATTTTGATGTTGGATGAATCACGGAGCATGTGGGTGAAATTGTACTGAACGTAAGCCTGGCTGCGGAAACTAGGCAGCGTGATCTTGGTCTTGAATACATCGATCAGGTTAATTTCATTTGGGCTGTAAGGGATCACATAACCAACAGAGTCAACCAGACGCCATTCGTTAAGTTTGTCTTCAATTTTTTCAAACTGCTCTCTTGCGCCCCATAACAACTCATTGTTATTGTTGATCCTGTGCGAGCCTTTATGTTCGACATTATAAACACTGGCCGTTAAATAGTTTCGACCGTTATTGATAAATGTGCCAACGCCCCTTCTGAAAGCCACCTGGCCAAAGTTGGTTTTCGACAGGTCTGCCTCCAGCTGATCGATGTAATATTGTCCCTGCACTGTGTAAATTTCCTGTTCATTTGCCCGGTACGCCGAGGTGATGAGTTTCAGTTTGGTGCGGTAATTGGGCCGGTAGGTTGCCGACAGGCCACCCATAAACGTGGTGTACTGCATGAGTTCCTGCCCGTCGAAATAAACCGTGAGGCGCACGGCGTTGGTTACGGTGCCAAAATCGGTAGTACGGCTGCTGGGAATCACCAGGTATTTGTTGTTGGCAATGTTGCCAAGAAATTCTATCCTTAATTTGGGATTCACATCAAAGGTGAGGAAACTCTGAATGTCCATGGCACTCGGCCTATACTCTCCCTTGGTATCGAGGTTTTTAAGCAGGTAAATATTGCTGCGGTAGCGTGCGCCGATGTTCCATGCAACCAGACGGTTTTTGCTGATCCCTTCGAGTTGAATGTTGCCCCCTAAAAGACTTGCCGACGCATTGCCCGCGAATTTAAGGGGTTTGCGGTAGGTAATATCCAGAACACTGCTTAATTTATCACCGTACTTTGCTTCGAAGCCGCCGGCGGAAAAATTAATGTTCTGCACCATATTCGGATTGGCAAAACTCAGGCCTTCCTGCTGACCACTGCGCACCAGGAAAGGCCGGTAAACTTCTATGTCGTTCACGTATACCAGGTTCTCGTCGAAGTTACCGCCACGCACACTGTAACCACTGCTCAACTCATTATTGCTGCTCACGCCCATCTGGGTTTTAATGAGGTCTTCAATATTACCGGTTACGCTGGGCACCTGGGTAAATACTATGGGGTTAATGTGAACCGACTCCTTTGCCCGTTCACTAAAGTCAACCACTTCAACATCCATCAGTACATTTTTAAAAGTAAGGGTAGGCGAAAAGTTTAGCTGCTCGCCCTCTTTTAAAAGAAACGTGTGTGAAAGAACATTGTAACTCGGACTGAAAAAAATAAGGGTGCCTGGTGTGCCACTGGTAACGGCGATGCTGTATGCGCCCTTGCTGTCTGTAATTGTATTTTGATTGGCGTTTTCTTTAACGCCTATCATCAGGCCATCAACAGGTTCACCGTCGGTGCCCTTCACTACCCCCGAAATAACGGCTGTTTGAGAATTTGCTACTGCGACCAAACACAGTAAAATAAAAGCGATATGTTGCCTGAAGGTTTTCAGAAATTATTAAGATAACGAATATACTGAGATATTATTATTCGTGAAAAACAATTATTTGAAGGCGCCGGAATTATTGATCAGTGTGTGGTTGTAAGTTTGAATAAAGGGTTTGAACTGACTGAACACCAAAGAATCTGTTTTTAAATCCCGGTTGGCCACATTTGTTGTGAGACTGCTGTCGTTTTTATAGTTGAACGCCGAATGTACTTTGTTGTTGATGATGCAGTACATCATAGAGTCGTTGTAAAAATAATAACCGCCACCGCTATAATAATAAGAGGCCGCTTTTTTTTGCGACAGATACGATTGGCCAAATGAGAAAAACGGTTTGTTGTATCCAAGCAATTCGAGTGTGCTTGGTAAAATATCCATTTGCGAAAACGCCCTGTTATATTGCCCGGCAAGAGAATTTTTTGGGTCAAAGAAAAGTATAGGAATGGTGAGATTGCCAACTACATTGCTAAAGAAGGGATGTTCGGAAATGCTGGCGTGGTCGGCCGTTAACACAAAAATTGTATTGTTGTACCACTTTGTTTTTTTTGCGGAGGCAAAGAACTGTTTCAGGGCGTAGTCGGCGTATTCAATGGATTCGGTGTTTTCGAGTTGCCCCTTGGGGAATTTATTTTTGTACTGCGCAGGAACAAAATAGGGATGGTGTGAACTCAGGGTAAAAACAGCTGTGTGAAAGGGTTCTTTCATTTCCTCCATTTTTTTAACCGAATATTGGAGAAATGGTTCGTCCCAGATGCCCCAGAAATTATCAAAGTCAGCATCGTTTTTATACTCGTTTTTTCCAAAATATTGCCGGTATCCTGCCGAGGCTGCCCAACTGTCGAAATTCATGGTGCCATTGATGCCGCCGTGAAAAAAAGCTGTCTCGTACCCTTCTTTGTTTAAAACTGAAGCTATCGAGGTTTGCTCGTTGTTAGCGTATATGGAGTTGATAAAAGGATTGTCCATCAAAGAAGGAAGACTGGAAAGTATGGCCGGGATGCCTTCGATAGACCTGGTGCCATTTGAAAAGCCGTTGGTTATAACGAGTGAATGATTCATTAAACTATCGAGGAACGGGGTGATACTCCTGGTTTTGCCGAGTTTAGTATATTCCTTTGAAAAACTTTCGAGGATCAGCACCACCACGTTTTGTTTTGTAAATGTGGCATCTTTAAAATGGTGAACAGGATCGTATGATTTTTTCAATTCGGATGCTGTATAAAAATCATAGTCCTCAAGCGCCTGGCGGTCGACCGATTTTATCAGTGTAAAGGGCGTATTCAGCACTATTGGGGTTTCTTCGGGTTCGGTGAGCGCCCCTGCATTAACGATGTCGATCGGAATCCGCTGAAGACCTCCTCTCACGCCGAGAAAAGAGAAACCAGCCGCAAGCAGAAAGCACACAAAAACAAGGCCCCATTGCTTAAAACCGGCTTTTTGATAGGGCGATACTACATCAACTTTGATCTTTTTATATAAAAAAGCAAGGCCTGTTAACAGACCGAGGTAAATGATCAGGATCCACCAGAAATCGCGTAAGAATTGCGGCAACAGCTTGCCCAGGTCGCTCTGGCCGCCAATCTGAAGAAAGAGGTCGTATGTGGAACGCTTGTGTATAAAAGGAAAATAACCGGCGTCGATAAAATTTGCTGAAAGAAAAACTGCATTGGTAATAAAAAACAACCATTTTAAAAAAAGCTGGTATCCTCTTTTAAAGAAAAAATTAAAAGGCAGAATAGAAAGTAAAATGAAAAGGCAGTTCGAAACCACTATGCTGAAGCTGTCGAAACGTAAACCAAAAAAACTGATTTTCAGGAAGTCAGAAAGCCCGGTGCCGGGAAAATAGCTTTTGTTAATCAAAAAAAAGCTGAGGCGGCAGATAAAATAAGCAAGGTAACAGATAGAGATCCTTTTGAGCAGAATTTGAAGTTGCTTTATATAAATGTGGATCACCTTAAATAAAAAATTTAATTTAGTAAAATATTGAGCGCAAATATAAAACAAGATATTCATCAGGTATTAAAAAAGTACTGGAATTACGATAGTTTTAGGCCCCTGCAGGAGGAAATTATTACTTCGGTGCTTGAAAAACGCGACACCCTGGCGCTTTTACCCACGGGTGGCGGCAAGTCTATCTGTTTTCAGGTACCCGGACTTGTGCTGGGAGGCACCTGTCTTGTTATTTCGCCACTTATTTCGTTAATGAACGACCAGGTTCAGAACTTAAAGAAACGAGGTATTTCAGCCATCGCCATCAGCGCTGCGATGAATTTTAAAGAGATTGACGTTGCCCTCAATAATGCCGCTCTTGGGCACGTTCAGTTCATTTATATTTCACCCGAACGGCTACAAAACGAAATATTCAGACAAAAATTATCCTACCTGCCCATTACGCTCATCGCTATTGATGAAGCACATTGCATCTCGCAGTGGGGATACGATTTTAGACCCAGTTATTTGAAAATAGCCGAACTGAGACCTTATTTCGGCGATATTTGTATGATCGCCTTGACGGCCAGTGCTACCAAGCCCGTGGTAGAAGACATACAACATCAACTCGCTTTTAAAAACGCGCAGGTTTACAGGCAGTCATTTAACCGTAGCAATTTACGATACGTTGTTCAGCAGGAAGAAAATAAAGTACAACGCCTTTTAAAATTAATTGCAAATATTGGGGGCACAGGCGTTATTTATGTGCGTAACAGAAAAAAGACCGAGGACCTCTCTGTTTTTCTGAACAAAAACAAGATCACTTCCCTGGCTTACCATGCCGGTTTAAAGTTTGATGAAAGACAAGGCATTCAGCAAAAATGGATGGATAACAAAGTGCAGGTGATCTGCGCTACCAATGCTTTTGGCATGGGTATCGATAAACCCGATGTGCGTTTTGTGGTGCACATGGATCTGCCTGAAAGCCTTGAGGCTTATTTCCAGGAAGCGGGCAGGGCAGGCCGTGACGGTAAAGTAGCATACTCCACCGTTTTTTTTACAAGGAACGACCAGCAACGCTTGTTGGATAATTTTAAATATACTTTTCCAGAGCCAGATTATATCAGGCAGACTTATACGGCAATATGTAATTATTACCAGGTGGCCATTGGGGCCGGGGAGGGCATGAGTGTTGAATTTAATATAGAGAAGATCTGCAGTAGCTACAACCTGCAGGCTGTGTTGGTTTACAACAGCATTAAATTCCTTGAAAAAGAAAACTATGTGTCATTTTTAGATGGTGGTTTTGAAGCTTCGAAAGTACTGTTCCTTGCCAATAAACAAGAGATCTATGAGTTTCAGATAAAATTTCCGAAGTTCGAGCCTTTGATCAAAACACTGTTAAGGAGTTACGGAGGTTTGTTCGAAAATTACGTGTTCATCAATGAAAAAGACCTGGCTTACCGGGTGAAACATAGTATTGCTACCGTTTTAGAACAATTGCAGTATCTCGATCAGCAGGAAATTTTATCATTTGTGCCGCAGTCTTCATTGCCAAAATTAATTTTTATCCAGGACCGCATCAATACCAAATACCTGGAATTGAATCCTGAGAATTATTTTAAACTCAAAGAGCGTTACCTCGAGCGCATCAACTCGGTGATTGATTACACCAACAACGACAAGCTTTGCAGGCAGGTGCAACTGTTGATCTATTTTAATGAGTTTAATTATGCCGATTGTGGTCACTGCGATGTGTGCATTGCCAAACGGCCAAAAGATTTTGAAGCTGTCAAAAACAGGATTATTCAGTATTTAAGTGCCAGTGCGCTTACATTAGAAGAGCTAAAACACAAAATGAAAAGCAACGACGAAACCTGGATTAAAATTTTTAATGAACTGGTAGACGATGGTTTTGTGGTTTTGACAAGCAAGGGTTATAAAATGAAATAGGTGAACGCCATTTATTTTGCAACCATAAGGGGCAGTTTCAGGGTAGTGTCTCAATTTGAAATTTAACATTTGGTGAGCATGTGGGAGTTGTATATTTTTACATGACTAAACCAAAAATACCTAAAAACACGAATCAGCGAGCAAAGTCTATCGTTGATCTTGTGACCGATGAGGATGATGCAATACAAAGGAAAAAGAAAAGGTTTTAAAAGCATCTAAAGGTCAAGACTGGGGGCTTATTGGCCGTAATGCAAGGGCCAAAAGTTAACCGCTAAGAAGCGAAAAGAAATAGCAAAAAAACCGTCGCTAGAGGTGGAGTAAAAAATAATATTACTTAGCTACTTTTTGTTTTGATGGTTGCGTTTGTTTTTTAAAAAACACATTTGGATCAACAATTGGAAGTACTTTTGTTTCATAAATAGTGCCGGCAAGTTTTTCATATAAAATACCCCTCGTTGTTGATATTGCGATACTAACAAATACAACCAAGTACGGCTGAAATTCTTCTATAAAAACGTCAACTCCGTTTTCATTTTTGGTATAATTTTTTAAATTTTCAACCTTATATCCAAAAATATTGTCAATAAATACTACTTGGTTGCCGGTTTCAACAATAGTGCCTTTAACAACTAATCTTATAAAAACAATATTTACTTTAGTATTAAAGTTTATTTTAGGATCAAAGTGATAATTTACCTCAAAATTTTTTGTTAAAGGGTCTTTAGTGGGGTATTCATAAGAAAATTTCCCTGTAATAATTCTATCAATGCCATACACGACACTAATCCCATGCTGCGATTGCTTTATGGCTATTTTTTTTGTCATACAACTTTTTTTGTCCGGAATTTATCAGACCCAATATTTGGACGAGCACCTATTGTTGCGTGTTCTCTGGCTGTTGTCGGATGCATTGATATTATCTTACCCCCTGTAGCGAAGCTGTCCATATAATTAATTTGGTCTTCAACATCAATAACGCAAGAAGCAAATCGTGTATAAAATGTAACACTCGCGGCGCTACTATAATTGTTTAGTTGTTCAATTTGGTCCCAACTTACAGGCTCTGGAATTATTACAAATTCTGTTTTTAATTCCCTTTCAATTTTACAAATCGTTTCTAATGTTAGGTTTGATTTTCCCCTAAGAATTCGATTGACTTGTTGCGGAGTTACTTCTAGCTTCTCTGCAAGCTCAGATTGAGTGATCTTTGATTTTTTCAAATGCATTAATATTTTCAAAGCAAGTCTTTGAGACTTTTGAACCCAAAAATTATTTTTTTCTTTCTCAGCTGCATTTTCAACCCAGGTTCGTGTATGTTTTTCAGTTGGCATCGGCGATATATTTAATAATGTCGTTTTTCGTTTTTAATCTGTTTTTCTCTAGAAATTCTTTTACAAACTTTATGTTTTTTAATTGATTGAGTCCATCTTTGTTTTCTTGCATTTTAGCTTTTAGTTTTATCATTGATCCTGTAACAAGATAACAATTGCTTTCTATTCTGATTGCATAAACTCTTAACCAGCTTGGGGTTGAAAAGCCGGGAGATTTTTTTTGCATTAACTCAACCTCTTCGCTTTCTCCTCGGTGCAAATTAACAAACATTGAATCCAATTTTATGCCGTATTTTTTGTCAGATGCCCTAAGAAATTTGGAACGGTAAGAATTAGCTTCCTTAATTGTCTCCAACACGGCGGTTTCCATTAATTCGTTTTCGTCATACCACTTATATAAATCACCTTTATTTTCTTCAAAAAATTTAAGCAAATATTTAGTGTCACTCCAGTTATTAAACGCTTTTGAAAACAAATCTTGTTTAGCCCCAATCATTTGATAAGCAAATAACGAACTATTTTCTGTGTCAAATATAGAGATAATCTTCAAGAAAAGTAAACTTATAAGTTAATTTTTGGCATTATTTATGTATCGGGAGACCACTTCAAATCTAATGTAAATCAAGGAGTTATTTAACAATAAAACAAACAAAGGTCATTTTTAACAAACAAATTGAATTTTATGTTTGATATTTCAAATCCCTTGATGTCCCTTTGATCGTAAACACTTTTAAAATGAATCACCTACCGATAGAAAAAAGGACCCAAATAATCAACCTATCAGTTGAAGGCAGCAGCCGACGCGCCGCTTCCTGGATTAGCGGATGTTCAATCAACACTGTTTCTAAACGTCTCGTTGATGTGGGTAGGGCGTGTATTAAATTCCACATTGAGACCGTAAAAGGCGTTGCTTCAAAGCGCGTACAATGAGATGAAACTGGCTGTTTGTTTACTCAAAAGAAAAGAACCTCATTCCCCTGATAAGGCGTAGAAGCGATTTTAAATGCTTGCAGGTTAAAATTTAAAAATTCCATTCAAAAATCTATTTTAAAAATGTTTTTCTTGTCCCATTTGGTATATAAGGCCCTAATTTCAGGCACCAATATACTTTAGGGGACAAGTTCTGCGAGTTCGTAAAACAGCCGAAATGATCTGTTTATTGGGGTTGTTTGTTAAGCGAGTTTTAATCGAATAAAGTTAACTGAGAATTTCCAGTAAGAATTTCCCTGAGTAAATTAATGAACCTTGCGGTATCAGCGTAGTAGTTTGGGTACGCCAATTTTAATGACTCAATCGAGTCTGCTGAAACTAATACTACATCTGCTCGCGTCCCAATACTATTTTTTTCAAGTTCTTGATATGCTAAATATGCTTTTGTCGAGTCAGTCCTCCGAAATGATCTAATGTCAATTTTTTTAACAGATGGATTTAACGACAGTAAAAAATATGCCCCTTTAGTGTAATAAGTGTCGCCGGTATATTCTAAAGTGGCGCGATAAGCTTGTAGTTTACTAATTACATTCAGTCTACTTTGTAAATGAGCTATTTCTGAGCGTAATTCATTGAAGTTTTCGGGTGTATTTGGTATTGGCGGACGATGTTCTTTATTTGCAATAACGGAACTAATAAGTGCAAAAAAACGCTTCCACTCTAAATCTCCGATTCCAGATTTTAAAGATTGCCCAGTAAATGTGTCTACGGTTTCAACAGAAGTTGCCCAAGTGTGCTGCAATATTGACCTTATTTGTACTTCTATTTTTAAATTATTATAAATTTCATTTTTATCACTCTTATACTGATAAACTAAGTGAGCGCTACGGTACCCGGACTCTTTTGGTTTTTCAAAAATGTAATCGTCTTCCGCAAACAAAACGTGCTTCAACCCTCGACTGGCACGATGTTTATATATGTCAACCAACTTATCAACCGAGTTAATGTCTTTAACAATGGCTCTGCACCCTCCTATATCTTGAATTTGCGCAAGCTTTAACCCGTCTATCCTCATTAGCTTTGACCTAATAGAAGAAAGGCGCTTTATCCTTTGCGCTATTAAGCACTGCGGATCAATTTGCTTCGCCTTATCTCTTAGTCGAATTTGAAAAGTATTAAGCGGAAAATTGTGAGCCGCTCTCCAATTATTTATCACGTCAAGGGCAGTAGATAGGTCTTCAGAGTCAAGTTGTGAAGCTAATATCACGCCTGATCTGTTAACGGCACCCTTTGAAAATTGGGGTTTTATCCACGCCATTTTTTGTTAATTTTAAATTGTCATGCGGTTTGTTAAAACTGTCATGCGGTTTAATGTTCAAAGATATGCAATGTCATGCGGTTTTGCAAGTATTTGATTGTCAATGTTAAAGGGTGCATTTTTTAACAATCTAAATTTGTCCCATTAACTTCTAGTTTGTGTATCTGTACAACAAAAACAACGAACAATGAATTTTAAAACACTTCCACAGCTACTTGACTACTTCAAAAAGGATGAAGTATGTGTAAAATATTACGAGCAACTTCGCTGGAACGGCAACCCGGTTTGCCCTCACTGTGGCGCTGAAAAGCCGTATGTTACAACACGCGGGTACAAGTGTTCAAATAAAGTGTGTTATAAAAAATTTACTTGCAAGGTTGGGACAATATTTGAAAATTCTAAAATCCCTTTCAGGACGTGGTTTGCGGCTATCTACTTGGCAACGTCAAGTAAAAAAGGAATTAGTTCTGTGTTACTTGCTGAACAGTTAGGAATCACACAAAAAACCGCATGGTTTGTTTTACACCGTGTTCGTGAAATGCTGAAAAACCAAGCGCCTGATATGGTAGGCGATAGCGGGAATATGGTAGAAGCAGATCATAGTTACATCGGTGGCAAAGAAAAAAACAGGCACCAAAAGAACCGCCGTTCACATGAGAACTCTGAGTTAGCAAATGACGGCACACCTTACAATAAAAAGAAAGTTGTTTTAGGTTTAGTTGAGCGCGGCGGCAAAGTTGTTTTGAAACTAGTTCCAAATGCTAAAGAAGAGAATATGGTACCATTTATTCAGGAAAACCTGAAAGACGGTTCGCATATTATTACTGACGAACATAGCGGTTTTAATGCCCTTGGTAAAATATACACGCACGAAACTGTTAATCACTCATTGAGGGTGTATGTTTCTGGTCACGCTCACACAAACACAATTGAGAACTTTTGGAGTGTTTTAAAACGTGGCATCAATGGTATTTACCACCAAGTAAGCGAAAAGCACTTAGAAGCCTATTTACATGAGTTTGCAAGCCGTTACAATTCAAGAGATATTAATTCATACGAGCGTTTTGAGCAATTCTTAAAGGATGCTGAGGGTGGCTTGCTTTATAAAAATTTAATTTCGTAATTTGATTATGTCAAAAAAGAAAGCCGCAAAAAAGAAAGCTGTAAAAAAGCGATCCGGCAAACACTCTGAAACTAAACTAAAGATCATTGGAACCCTTGACGATGTGCTGAGGGTTTCAATTCCTAAAAAGAAATAATGTTATGGCTACTTCTATAAGTTCAATAAATTCAGGTGGGAAAATTAGAAAAATGATTTTTACGTCAAGTGTTATTTCTTTACATAAAAACGACACTTTAATTTTTGACATTGACGAAATTGGCCTTAAATGGGGGTTTGACTTTAATTTTGCGTACGATGACAAAAAAGCATTTACAACTTCTTTTATTGAAAGCCTTGAACAAAAGAAAATTGAAATAACACTGCATAATTGGGATCATTACGACTGGGTTGAAGTTACAAAGCCAATGGAATTAACGCTAAAGTTTACAGATAATACCAGCAAGGATTATCTAATAAAATTTAGAACCTACTCATCTAAGGACATGGAATTTAGACAGTTTGATTTAACAATTTGGGAGGCTTAAATTATGTCTATAAGAGAAACACAAGGCCCACAAGGCAACCCTAATAATCCAACAAATTTTTGGACTAGCGCAAATGCCGTTCCTCTAATAGTTAGTTTAATTTTTGCTTTAGTTTTTATTGGTTACATACTCATTTTATTAATAAGACCAGAACTAAGTAAAGACATGGGCACTAATATTTGGCCATTACTTAGCCTTTTGATTGGATTTTTTACTGGAAGAACCACCTCTGAAAAAAAGAGGTAGTTTCGCCAACACGAATCCAACTATAAAATATACGAAGTAAATTCCTATTTCCATTTTTTCATTATCTTTAATTTATTACAGGTCGTTTCCGGGCGTTAATAATCAATTATGGCGAAGCCTGTTTAAACTCCGACGGGGCAATAGTTAGTCTGTGGTGCGTTCTCACAATGATAGGTGAAAGCCTGACAATTTTATCCTGAACACTCATTCCCTGATAAGGGGTAGAAGCGATTTTAAATGCTTGCAGGTTAAAATTTAAAAATTCCATTTAAAAATCTGTTTTAAAAATGTTTTACTTGTCCCATTTGGTATGTAAGCCCCGAATTTCAGGTGGTTTATCCGACAACAAACGCTTACAAACGCTTTTATCCGTATATAAGCGCTTACCTACCGAATAATTTTTGATGCTCGTCTCACCTTTGTACCGTCGGTCTGATTAACGCGTTTTAATAAAATTCAGGCAGGCAACAACTAAAAATTAAAAAAAAGAAAACATGATGAACATTAAAAATCACGTGCAACTGATCGGACGGTTAGGTGCAAATCCGGAAGTGAAAATTTTAGACAATGGTACCAAACTGGCCCGCTTTAGCGTTGCCGTTACGGAAACCTACACTACTAAAAATGGCGAAAAAGTAAACGACGTACAATGGCACGCCATTGTCGCCTGGGGTGGCCTGGCAAACATCGCCGAACGTTTATTGCATAAAGGTACGCAGGTGACCATCGACGGTAAATTGTTCAACCGATCATTTACTAACAAAGAAGGCGTTAAACGCAACATGACTGAAATTGTAGCCAATGAACTGTTTGTATTTCACCAGAAAGCTGCTTAACGTACTCAGCATCAAAATCAATTATTGTGTTTATATCATTAAAATCTTAAAACAAAAAATCATGAATACTAACAATCGCGTACAATTAACAGGCAACCTGGGCAGTAATCCAGAGATCAAAACATTCGACAATGGTAATAAACTAGCCCGCTTTTCTATGGCAACAAAAGAAGAGTACACAACCCGTAGCGGCGAAAAAGCCTCCGACACCCAATGGCATTATATCATTGGCTGGGGTAAAATGGCCGACCGTATTGAGAAGGATCTGCAAAAAGGAAGTTTTGTAAGCATCGAAGGCAAACTGGTATCCCGCAGCTACACCGATAAAAACGGGCAGAAAAAGTATGTTACTGAAATAGTGGCCAATGATCTCATCGTGAATCAGAAAGCGGCATAGCCATTCTTTTTATGTGGAAGCGCCCGGCATGTTGATGTCCGGGCGTTTTATTTTTAGTACTGGCTTACTCTATCTCAATATCAAACTCGGTGAGCAGACCGCGCACACCCTGCATTGAGAATTTCGCCTTTCTTATTTTATTATCCGCCGGGCTGATCGCATAGTTAAGGGAGGTTCTGAAGTCGGCCTTTTCGAGATTGCTGCCTTTAAAGATGGCCCTTGTCAGATCACAATTGTCAAATATCGCTGCGCTCAGGTCACATTCGCTGAAATCAACTTCATGCAGGCTCGTGTTTTTGAAAATGGTTTTTTTCAAGCCTAACTTATAGAACGAAGCAAGGTTGAGCAGGCAATTTTCGAACTGCACCGAAAAAGTAAAAGTACTGCAGTGCTCAAAACCTACGCCTAGCAGTTTGCAGTCACTGAATTTAATTTCCCTTAGCACCGTTTTGGCAAGTTTTACCATGCTTAAATTGCAGGATATAAAGCTGCAATTTGAAAAATTTGCGCCCGAAAGGTCCGCGCCCGAAAAGTTACAGGCGTTGAACGTACAGGTTTCGTACTCACCCTTGTCAAAAGGCTCCTGAGTAAAATCGCATTTGTCGAATTTTTTATTTTCGGTGTAGGTTTTATTGACCATCTCAATAGGTTTTGAATTATTACAACACCCGCTTGATCACTCTTAAGGTATGGGAGTATTTTTTTGTGTCTCCGTTATAAATGCCGTAGTGGTCGAAGCGGTCAATGCGCACAGAACCACTCGCGTGAATGATCTGGTGGTTGTTCAGTAAGATCCCAACGTGAACTATTTTTCCGTTTTCATTGTCAAAATACGCCAGGTCGCCTGCATCAGCCTCTTCCACAAACGTGAGTGCAATGCCTTGGTCAACCTGTTGATAAGCGTCGCGCGGCAGATAATAACCGTTTAATTTGTAAACCAGTTGCGTGAAGCCGCTGCAATCGATGCCGAAGGGCGTTTTACCTCCCCAAAGATAGGGAGCATGCATTAATAAAAAAGCGGTGGTGACGAGGTCTTTAGCGGGCCTTTTTTCGTTCCAGCCTGTAAACAAGCCTTCAAACTCAAAATCACGCTCGTCAAACTGCAGGCGATTATTTTTCAAAAAGGGCAAGCTTGCTCCCAGGGTTACCGGAAAGGAAGTTCCTGTCTTTTTATCATTGATCACCTGCACCAATTCGCCCGAATAAAGCACTGACTGTTTTTTGAGAGCCTTAAAACTCTGTTCCGAAAGTTTGTAATGTTGTTTCCTGCTGATCCAGCATTCGTATTGGTCGTATGCGGTAACGATTTTAATCCAGTCTTCGGCCTGTTCAATCACCGTGTACTGCTCGCCAAACAAGAGCTGTGTTACCATTTCACTGGTGCCTGAAGGCTCTTTCCTGCAGGGAACTATGCTAAGTAAACAAATGCCGTAGTGCATATGGTATAAAGGTAATCAAATTGCAATTATATTTAAATTAAGGGCTTTTATTTGTGGAAAAATTAAATTATGTCTAAATTAGAACTTCGTTTATGAACCAGGATACTAAAGAAGCTGTAAATAAAATTTTAACGGACTATCTGGAGACAAACAAACACCGGAAAACTTCGGAACGTTTCGCGATTTTAAATGAAATTTATTCACACGAAGGGCATTTTGATATTGAAGCTTTGTACCTGATGATGAAAAATAAAAAGTACAGGGTGAGCAGGGCTACCCTATACAACAATATCGAGATCCTTCTGGCCGCCGGCCTGGTTATCAAACATCAGTTTGGCAAGAACATGGCCCAGTTTGAAAAAGCTTATAAATACAGGCAGCACGATCACCTGATCTGCATCGACTGTGAAAGAGTGCTTGAATTTTGTGATCCGCGGATTATGCAGATCCAAAGGAGTACAGAGGAAATGTTGAACTTCAGGGTATTGAACCACTCCCTGAATTTTTTTGCGAAGTGCCGCAGTTTAAGCGACACGGGTAATTGTCAATATTTAAAAAAATAAATTATGATTTTTGATTTTACAATTTCGAAGCAAAATAACTACGCTATCATTAGCCTTGAAGGCAACCTGATTGAAAAAGGACAGGCCCTTCAGCTGTTAGACAAGGCCGAAGAGCTGGTAAAGGAAAATTCTAACAAATGGGCGATTGATCTCGAAAAATTAATTTACATGAACAGCAGCGGACTCAACACGCTTATTCAACTGCTTACCAAAGCCAGGGTTGCAGGTGGTGAGGCTGTTTTGTTCAACATGAATAAAAAGATCAACGAGCTTATTCTCATCACTAAATTGCACACTTTGTTTAAAATCGCCGACTCAAAACAAAGCGCAATTAATTTACTGGAAGTTTGATCCTTGACAAAAAGCCCTGCACGGGGCTTTGTGCTGCCTGACTGGCCACGCCAATTTTTTTATTCAATCAGTTTTACCTGGCTTTCCAAATCTCTCAATTTAATTTTCTGCTCCAGCAACACCTGTTTTTTTCCATGTTTAAAGAGGGTTGCAGGAATAGCGCCGCTCCATTGCGGAGAGACCTTATTGATATAATTATTCCCGTTCACCTCATCCAGCAAAACACAGGGAGATTGCACCTGGTGGCTCTTTAAAAAAGGGTTCACTTTTTTCTGAATGTCTTCCTTAAAGTCAAGGCTCACTAAAATGACCTGGAGTGGCAGGTTCTTAGAGTTTTTATAAAGACTGTCAAATGCAGGCAGTTCCTGAACACAAGGTTTGCACCAGGTGGCCCAGAAATTTACTACATATGTGGTGTCGGGATGGTTGATCCTGTTCAGCAGGCCATCGATACTGTAAACGTTTTTTACACTTTGCGATTGCAAGGCATTAAATAAAAACAAAAAACTAATTGTGCTGAGCCTTGTACGCATATTCTTTTTGCAGTATTTTGATCTCCTGGATCAGGCGGTTTATTTCTAAACTGTCGGTGCCATCATAAAAGCCCCTGATGTGGCGGTCCTTGTCTATCAGCGCGAAGTTCTGGGTGTGGATAAAGTCTTCCGCCCCACCATCGCCTACCTCTGCATTCAATAAATACCCCTTCCTTGCTAGGGTATAAAGATCCTGCTTGGCGCCGGTGAGAAACAACCATTTTTTATCGGTTACCCCGTGTTTTTTTGCGTAGTCCAGCAACACAGCAACGCTGTCGGTTTCAGGATCTACGGTATGCGAAAGGATAAGAAATTCGGGGCTGTTCTTAAATTCCCGGTAGATCTTTTCAAGGTAATTGTTCATTACCGGGCATATGCTCTGACAGGTTGTAAAAAAATATTCGGTTACATATATTTTATCCTTAACGGTTTGCTCGGTCACTTTTTCATTGAACTGATCTGTAAATTCAAAAGCAGGTACAAAATGGTAGGTAGTATCATTAACCTTTAATCCGCGTCGTGGACCGAAATAGGCAAGTTGCCTTGCCGGTTTATTTTCTTTTTTTGAAATAAAAAACCATGAAAGGAAAGCCAGCGGAATTAACAGGAGAAGCCAATAGAATGTAAATTTTGGGGTCATCCTGCAAAATTACAGACTAAATTGACAATTGATGAAAAATTTAAAAAATAAAACATGCAGGGAGGGTGTAGCTGCTTTCACCTGTACGAACCTGGTTAATCAGATCCTTGTCGTTTTTCAAAGCCGGTTAACCGGCACTCAGTGTAAAGTAAAGGTAATATTTTGGGTCGGTAGGTAAATTTTACATTATAAATTTAGCCTGTGGGGCGGCGGGGCTGAGCAAGGGAAAATATTTGTCCTAATTTCGCCCGATATGAGCACATCAGCCGACGACGATATTGAAACAAGGAAGGAAATCATCCAGGTGATCATCGCGGCTGCCTTTCTCATCTTGTTTTTCCTTTTCTGGACCTTCGTGAAATAAAGACGTGGTGACGGAGCTTATTCGCTAAAATAAGAACTAACGCCGTCTCTTAAGTTGTAGCGGTTGCTCATCACTTCTCCGTACGCGCCGGCGCTCCTGATGGCAATGAGGTCGCCCCTGAAAGTCTCAGGCAATTCAACTGCTTTCCCAAAACAATCGCTGCTTTCGCAGATCGGGCCCACCACATCATATTTTTTTTCCGACGGCACATCCCGCCTCGAAATATTTTCAATTTTATGATAAGCCTGGTATAGCGCCGGGCGAATGAGCTCGGTCATGCCGGCATCGAGTATGGCAAAGTTGGTATTGATGCCGTTTTTAATATATAACACCCGGCTGATCAGGTTGCCGCACTGTGCCACCAACGAGCGGCCAAGTTCAAAATGTACTTCCTGCGCTGGCAGAATCTCGAGGAACTGCGCGAATATTTTAAAATAGGTTTCAAAATCAACGATGGCCTGAGTGTCGGGTTCGCGATAATTAACGCCAAGTCCGCCGCCCAGGTTAATATGCTGTGCGGTAAATCCCTTATTGATAAACCATTTATTGATCTCATTCACCCGAAGGCACAGGTTTTTAAAGGCAGTCAGGTCCTGGATCTGTGAGCCTATATGAAAGTGCAGGCCGGTAAAATTCAGGTTAGGCAGCGATTTTATCTCTTCCAGCACCATGTCGAACTCGTAGGGATTGATGCCGAATTTATTTTCCTCCAGGCCTGTTGTGATGTATTTATGGGTATAGGCGTCAACATTAGGATTGATCCGTAAAGCGATGTTGGCCTTTGTTTGTTTTGCCTTCGCCAATCCATCGAGCACCTTTAATTCCTGCACACTTTCAACATTAAAACAAAAAATAGAATGGTCGAGCGCGTAATTAATTTCCTTATCACTTTTACCAACACCGGCAAAAACAATCTGCTCACCTTCGAAGTTGCATTCTATTGCCCGTTTAACTTCATTACCGCTCACACAGTCGGCACCAAGCCCTGCAGCTTTAATGATTTTTAAAATGGCGGGATGCGCGTTGGCTTTTAAAGCATAGTGAATGTGGTATTCGCGGGGCGCTGCTTTTTTGATGGCGTCGACCGTTTTTTGCAAAAGGCCTGTATCATAAAAGTAAAAAGGTGTTTCAAGGGAATTGAAAAGATCTGTATTTTTTTTGCTGAACATGTTGGCTTAGTTATGGGTAAATAATCCTTTGTTGAGTGCAATGAGCGCGTCTTTCTTAAGGTTGCCGTTTACAAGCACCGAAATATTGTGTGGACTTCCTCCATAGGAAACCATGCGCAGGGGCACGTCCTTTAACGCTTCGAGAACTTTGTGTGCATAGCCCGATCTGTCTTTAGGCAGGCGGCCAACAATGCAGATAATGGTTTGGTTTTCATCAATATCAACAACAGCAATATCTTTTAATTCGCGGATAATATCGCTTAAAAACCTGTTGTTATCGATGGTAAGCGACACTGCCACCTCGCTGGTACAGATCATATCTATAGGCGTTTTATACCTCTCAAAAATTTCGAACACCGCTCTTAAAAAACCATGTGCTAAAAGCATGCGGTCGCTTTTGATGTTAATGGCAGTGATGCCGTCTTTAGCGGCTATGGCTTTAATACCTTCGAGGGTATCGATATTGGCGATCAGCGTTCCAGCAGCGTCGGGTTGCATTGTGTTTTTAAGTCTTACCGGGATGTTGCCCTTTTGCGCAGGTAAAATACAGGTAGGGTGGAGGATCTTGGCCCCAAAATAAGCGAGCTCGGCGGCTTCTTCGAAGCTAAGTTCATTAATGGGTTTGGTGTGTTCTACAATGCGCGGGTCATTGTTGTGCATGCCGTCAATGTCTGTCCAGATCTGTATCTCGGGACTCTTTACAGCTGCGCCTATCAGCGAAGCTGAATAATCGCTGCCCCCGCGTTTCAGATTGTCTATTTCTCCGAAAATATTCCTGCAGATAAATCCCTGGGTAATAAATAATTTTTTACCTGGGTATTTTGCCAGTTCTTCCAACAGGTATTTTTCAATGTAAACACTGTCAGGTTCATCATTGGCATCGAGTCGCATGAAGTTAAGAGCGGGCAGAAGTACTGAGTCAACACCGGTTTCCCCGAGGTAATAATGAAACATGGCCGTGCTTAACAGTTCACCCTGGGCCAGAATAGCCTTTTCTTCATTGGCTGTAAACATGTCGAGCGTGAACGCGGTAATATAATTGAAGTGGTTGTCGATGAGCTGCTGCGCTTTTAACCTGCTTGCATCCTTTTTATACAGTTCTGAAATTTCCTGGTCGTATTTTTTCTTTAAAAGATTTATCAGGGTACCTGCCTTGTCGATCTCTTTATTATAAAGAGCAGAGCAGATCTCAACAAGTGAATTGGTGGTGCCGCTCATGGCACTGAGTACAACAATTTTTGGTTGATCATTAACCGTGAGTTTTACAAGATCTTTGATACGGCTGGCGGAACCCACGCTGGTGCCGCCGAATTTTAATACATGAAACATGTGTTGTAAATTAATTTAAATAATTGAATGGATTCTGGGGATTTCAAAAAGAGACCGTAGCTCTTAAACAGTTAAAAGATGGCTTAAAGCCACTTATACACGGGTTTTATTTGAAGATAAAATCTCATTTGCCGGCTACAAAGAAAAAATAATTTTGAGTACTTACAAAATTTTTATTCCGGGTTTTTGTAAAAAACAATGAAACGACGGCGGGAAATCGGGCACAGGTTCCTTTTCAAAAATGCCGAAGACGGTGCTGCCGCTGCCGCTCATGCTGGCATAAAGCGCTCCCTGGTCATACAACTTTTGTTTTAGCATTTTTATCTGTGGATACTTTTTAAACAGGCTCGGTTCAAAATCATTCAGCAGATCTGTTTTCCAGTTTTTGATAACACCCGATTCAATGAGTTTATTTAGGTCGCCCTCGGGTTTCGCGGGGATCAATCCTTCGTAAGCCACTTTGGTATCGCTGTGTATGCCGGGATACACAAGCAGAATATAAAAGGCAGAAAGGTCGACTCTGATGTCTGAAAACTGGTTTCCTTTGCCTTTTGCTAAAACCGGCCGGTTTTTAATAAAAAAAGCGCAGTCGCTTCCCAAAGCAGAGGCTAAATTTGTTTTTTCATCTTCGGTAAATCCTAAATCAAACTGTTTGCTCACTAGGTTGATAAAATGCGCTGCATCGGAGCTACCGCCGCCAAGGCCGGCACCCATTGGAATATTTTTATGTAAATGGACTTTGATGGGCGGGATCCTTTTGAGGTCAGACATCAGTTTCCACGCCTTGTAGATCAGGTTCTGTTCGGGGTTCCCGGTAATTGTAATACCGCTGGCACTCATTGTAAAAGGCTCGTTGCCAGCAGTGTTTTCAAGCACTTCGAGCACATCGCACCAGCCAACCGGGTAAAAAACAGTCTCAATATTATGATACCCGTCGGACCGTTTGTTAACCACATACAGGCCGAGATTTATTTTACAATTGGGAAAAGTGACCATTAATTTTAACTTTTTTTGTTGGGACAAAAATTTTTTGCTAAATTGCAACAAAATATCTCAAAATTATTTATGAAAATGAAGAAAGTTGCCTTAAGTTTTTCAATTCTAGCACTGACAGCACTGTTCACAATAGTAGGCTGTAAAAAAGAGAAAAATGTAGCCCCTGAACCCGACACAGAGCTGCAAAGTTCAGTGGATGTTACCTATGGTTTTTTTACATTGACAGATATCGAACAATGGGCCGCGTTTTTAGGTGAGAACCAGCTTTTCCCTAAGTTTTACATGCCTGCCGCGCATTCAACCGGAACGATCGTGCCGAACAGGGATACAGTAAATAAAGAAATAAAAGAAGCCTTTAACAATACAACTTGCGTTGACGGCCGCTTGCGTAACGGTTCAATATTTATGAACTACAACAATTCGGCTGCAAACTCTAAATATTACCATGATTACCAGTTCAAGGCTAAAGTAATTTTAGTTAATTATAAAGTTGACGGCTGGAGTGTGATTCCACGTAATGGCAGCCAGATCACTATTGAAAATCTTGTGTCACCTGTTAACTACAGCACTTCAACCACTAACCTGAGCTGGAGAATTGTTGGGGATGTAGACCTTTTCCACCCTACTGATTCAAGCAAAGACATTCACATGGTGTTTGATCTTGTTAAAACCCTTTTGAATACAAGCACATCAACTGTATTCCCTGCTTCCAAACAGGCAGCTATCAACTGGTCTCTGGCAGTTGTTGGATATAAAGGAACTATTTACGGGGAAACCTCAGGTAACGTTCCTTTCAAATATAATATCGATGCAGATCACGAGATAGTTCGTAATTTCACTTGTACGCCTGATAAACTGTATGGGGTAAATGTACCTCCCGCAGGAACCGGAACTACAACAGCACGGTTCGAAGAATACCATCCCTTCGTGAATGGTTCAGCGGCATTTACAACCGCGGCGCTTTATCCACGGGTGATCCATTACGGGCCTGAAGTACCGGTGCCAAATAACCAGGCCCCTTGTGACAACAGTGGGACGGTTACCATCAAAGGCATTTCGTATCCTGTAGATTTTAAGAAGTAATATCCATAAAACCCGATAAACCATTTTTGAAAGGTCACTCCAAAGAGTGGCCTTTTTTGTTTTTGGCTGTGATGAGCCAGCAGCAGGTGTTTCAGGGTCATGTTTAACTAATTTTTAGAATTGGCATTATAGTTGTATTGGCTGATTTATATTCACCTTTAATACAATTTAATATGAAAAATCGAGTTTTTTTAAGTGCCATGCTATGTGGTTTTCTCTTACTGGCCGCTTCCTGCCGCAAACCCGGTAGAAACCTGGAGCCGGAACCCGACACAGAATTCCAGAGTTCGATAGATGTGTCATACGCGGGAATAGTGATTACCGACATAGACATGATCTGTAGCTTTATTGGACAGAATGATTATGCCCCCAAATTTTATTCACCCGCTCCTTGTAACTCTGGTACTATTACGGCAAGCCGGAACGGCGATTATATTTTTATCGCTTTTAATAATACCAAATGCCTCGATGGCAGGGTGCGTGATGGTTCTATAGCTATGTACACCGGTTTTATCAACCCTAACGCGAAGTACTATCATGATTATGAATTCCAGGGCAAAGTGAGCCTGCTTAATTATAAGGTTGATGGCTGGGCTGTTGAACTAAAAAATTCCTTTGTCATCACCAACAAATTGACTTCGCCGGCATTTAACCCGGCCCAAACCAATTTGAGCTGGTCGCTCAACGGTGATTTTGTTTTAAAACATCCAACAGACTCCAACCGGAATATCCACTGTAATGCCAACCTTGTAAAAACGCTTGCCAACACCGGCGATATAAATATATATCATCCAAAAATCCTCACCGCGATATCCTGGTCGCTGGCAACCGTTAGGTATACCGGCACTATGTTTGGAGAAACCTCTCGAACAGTGCCTTTTAAATACAATATTAACGAGACCCAGCCACTGGTGAGGGATTTTACCTGTGTTCCCGACAGGGTTAGCGGCACCGGTTCTTCGGCGGCCTGCAATTATATTGAAGAATTTCACCCTTTTAAAGACGGCCGCGTTACTTTAACAACCAGCGATCTTTACCCAAGGGATCTTTCATATGGTAATGAGCAAAACACGTATCATGATGTAAAGAACAGTCCTCTGGTATTAACCCCTCAGTGCGATAACAAAGGCATCGTTACCATCAAGGGCATTTCATATCCCGTTGATTTCGCAAAGGATTATAAGTAAATGATCACACCAAACAAACCTGAAATTATATTGAGGTTCTGTTAAAGTTTAAAATGAATTGTTTAAAAAAGGGCTGCCTGCGGGTGGCCTTTTTTTTGACACTGGCATAAGGTTTTCATCAATGCGCAGGGGATAACTAGGTTTTTAGCGCCGGAAAATCCTTGTTAATATCAATATATTTGTATAAACATCAGATTACATGAAACATTTCCTGACCGGTTTTCCGTTATTTGCATTTTTGATTTTTTCAAAAGCACAGGTCAGCATTAAGCTGAGTGTGCCGCCCATAGTGCCCAATAGTGAGGTTACACTCGAGATCAAGATCAACAAAGGGGCTGTTACGAATTTCGCCAAATACCAGATCGACGTGCCACCGGGGGTTTACCTGAGCGAAGGTGATAACAAGACCGGGAGTTTTTCATTTGAAAATAACAGGGCCAAAGTCATTTGGGTGTCAATACCCACAGAGCCTGAGTTTACCATTACCATGAGGTTAAATCCTGGTGCCGCAACCGGACCGGGAAACATCACGCAGAAATTTTATTATCTTGAAAATGGGGCCAGGAAGGAAGTTGAGGCAGCCCCTTTAACTGTTAATTTTAGCGGAGGTCCCGCGGTTTCATCCATCAACTCTTCGCCGGGGCTTGCCGTGAGTATCCAGGATGCCACCGCGCCGGAAGCGCTTCCCCCGCAGGTTGCTGAACCACCAACTGCCCCTGAAACCTCTACTGGTACAGCGGGTAACACCATCGCTGAACTCACTACCAACACACCTCCCGTGGTGGAAACCGAGAAGCCTGTTGCTCCGGTCAAAGAAAGCTCAGAAGAAAGCATCAGGAAGCTCAAGGAACAGTTTGATGCCACCAGCGGCAAAACCGAGCCGGCCCCGCCAGCTGCCGCTAAAACGATTCCACCCGCAGCTGTTGCCGCAGACGCAGGAACTAACAGCATTTCATATAAAGTACAATTGGGTGCTTATGGAGAAAACCCGGGTATGACGCGCTATGCCTCCCTCAAAGGTGTTAAGATCGTAAAAGAAGAAAATTTTTACAAGGTCCTGGTCGGCAATTTTAAAAGCCGGGAGGAGGCGGTGCAAAAAAAAGACGAACTTTTGACAAAAGGATTTAAAGGATTTGTGGTGACCTACCAGAACGGCGCCCGCCTTAAGTAAACCCCATTCACCTCATCAAAACCAGGGAGGTTTTCCATTCAGAATTACATTTCATAAATGCCAGCCTGTCACCCGCAGCCTGTCATTTTTTTCCAATTTGGCGGGAGTTTTGACTCAATTTTGACTAATTGTCCACCAACGGTCCATTGGCACAATTTATGAACCCAGCAGTCGAAATCTTTAATTAATCTAATAAAAAAATATGGCAAAATCTAGTTTAAATGTTAAGCCTTTGGCTGACAGGGTGTTGGTCGAACCGGCGCCAGCTGAAACAAAAACGGCAGGAGGAATTATTATTCCTGATACGGTAAAAGAAAAACCTATGCGTGGCAAAATTGTAGCAGTGGGTAACGGCAAGCCCGAAGAACCTATGACCGTTAAAGTTGGCGACACTGTGCTTTATGGCAAATATGCCGGCACGGAGTTGAACATCGAGGGTAAAGATTACCTCATCATGAAGGAAAGCGATATTTACGCTATTATTTAATTGTTGATTGGCAGAATTTAAAATGCAAACAACAGCACAAACACATTTCATTAAATCAAAAATTCATTAAATCAAAAATTAAGAAAATGGCAAAAGATATCACCTTTAACATAGAAGCCCGTGATGCTCTAAAACGCGGCGTTGACGCGTTGGCTAACGCGGTAAAAGTAACATTAGGACCAAAAGGCCGTAATGTAATTATTGACAAAAAATTTGGTTCTCCTCAAATAACAAAAGACGGTGTAACAGTTGCTAAGGAAATTGAACTGAGCCACCCGGTTGAAAATATGGGCGCGCAGTTATTAAAAGAAGTGGCTTCAAAAACTGCTGATGTAGCAGGGGATGGCACCACGACAGCGACCGTATTGGGACAAGCGATTGTGACAGCGGGATTGAAGAACGTTGCCGCAGGCGCCAATCCAATGGATCTTAAAAGAGGAATTGACAAAGCGGTAATAGCCGTTGTTGAGAACCTGAAAAAACAATCACAGAACATTGGCAACGAAAATAAAAAAATTGAGCAGGTGGCTACCATTTCTGCGAACAACGACAGCACCATAGGTAAACTGATTGCTGAAGCAATGGGCAAAGTGAAAAAAGAAGGTGTTATTACCGTTGAAGAAGCAAAAGGTACTGATACCACTGTTGAAGTGGTTGAAGGTATGCAATTTGACCGCGGTTATATCTCTCCATATTTTGTAACCAATGTAGACAAGATGGAAGTGGTAATGGAGAGTCCTTATGTATTGATCTATGAAAAAAAGATCAGCGCTATGAAGGAATTACTGCCTATTCTTGAGAAAGCTGTTCAGACAGGTAAACCTCTGTTGATCATTGCCGAAGATCTTGACGGAGAAGCCTTACAAACATTGGTGGTAAACCGTTTACGTGCCAACCTGAAGATTTGCGCGGTGAAAGCCCCTGGTTTCGGTGACCGCAGAAAAGCCATGCTCGAAGACATCGCCATCCTTACCGGTGGAACATTTGTAAGCGAAGAACAAGGCCGCAAACTTGAAGACATGCAGTTGACCGACCTTGGTAAAGCAGAAAAAATCACTATCGACAAAGACAATACAACCATCGTTAATGGTTCAGGTAAAAAAGCGGATATTACTTCCCGCGTTAACCAGATCAAAGCGCAGATCGAGTCAACCACTTCAGATTATGATAAAGAAAAATTACAGGAACGCCTGGCTAAGTTAGCTGGTGGTGTTGCTGTACTTTATATTGGTGCTGCAAGTGAAGTTGAAATGAAAGAAAAGAAAGACCGTGTTGATGATGCCCTGGCTGCTACACGCGCCGCGGTTGAAGAAGGAATTGTACCCGGTGGTGGAACCGCTTACATTCGCGCCATTGAAGCCATTAGTAAATTAAAAGGTTCTAATGAGGACGAAAATACCGGAATTGCTATCGTGAAACGTGCTTTAGAAGAACCATTGCGCCAAATCTGTACCAATTGTGGTATCGAAGGTTCAATCGTTGTTCAGAAAGTAAAAGAAGGAACGGCAGATTTCGGATTTAATGCCAGAACTGAAGTGTACGAGAATTTATTGAAAGCAGGTGTAATTGATCCTACTAAGGTAGCACGTGTAGCTTTGGAAAACGCGGCCTCTGTAGCAGCTATGCTGTTAACTACTGATTGTGTATTGGCTGAAAAGAAAGAAGAAAAACCAGCTATGGGTGGCGCACCTGATATGGGCGGCATGGGTGGCATGATGTAGTAAGCTCTTAACTTTTGCTTTTCGCAAAAGGTTAGAGATTACTATCCCGACACAGGTCGGGATGTGCTCTTTCCCGATAGTTATCGGGATTGCTTTTCGCAAAAGGTTAGAGATATTATCCGGCCACGAACCCGAAGTTTCTTTAAATTAAAAATCCCCGTCCCGATAACAATAGGACGGGGATTTTTTTTGTGGTTTAGTGAATTTATTCAGGCAGCCGTGTTGTAGTCAGATTACTCATTAAAAACCGGGTGCTTCCTGAGATTTTGCTATTTTACCTAAGTTGCGTTTTTTTTGCATTGGTCTTTTTTATGTCGAAGAATCAGAAGTGATTTACTGAAATAAAAAAGCCCCACAAATTTGTGAGGCTTACTTTGATTTGTTTGTGCGTTAATCCCTGTTATTCTGCGTAAACCGCCAGATATAATATACCAGTGTGGCTATTGCTCCCAGGGCCGCCACCACATAGGTGTATGCCGCCCATTTTAATGCATCCTTTGCTTCTTCGTGCTCGTAACTTTGTGTGAGCCTAGAGTTATCCAACCAGGCCAATGCGCGGCGGCTGGCATCAATTTCTACCGGCAGGGTAATTAAACTAAATAATGCAATGGCGCCTTGTAACACTATAAAAATTAATAACATAGAGTTCATCATGGTAGGGGAACTATAAGCAATAAATGCCAGGCCCAGCGTTAAAAAACTCATGGCGCTGCTGGCGACCTGAACGGCCGGTACCAGTTTACTTCTCATCGTGAGCCATGCATAGGCAGTGCTGTGTTGCACGGCATGTCCGCATTCGTGCGCCGCTACCGCCGCTGCCGAAATGTTTCTGCCGCTGTAAACATCTTCACTTAAATTAACAGTTTTATCAGCGGGATTATAATGGTCTGTCAATTGGCCCCTGACACTTTGTACCTTTACATCATAAATGCCATTGTCGCGCAACATTTTTTCCGCAATTTCTTTTCCGCTCAGGCCCGAGCTCAGGCGTTCTTTTGAATACCTTGCGAATTTGGCCTTTAAACGTGAACTCACCAAAAGGCCGATCAGCATAAACAAAACGCTGATCACTAATAAACCCATGTCGTACATTGTTTTCTTTTTTTCAATATAAGAATCAATTGCAATGCCATGTTGAAATTGATGTCAAAATTGCATGAAAGCTGAAATGGCAAACATGAAAAGCGCCACTAATTTCACGAATTTTCACTAATCCCGGGCTTAAACAAATTAGCAAAAATTAGTGTTCCCGATGGCTATCGGAATACGGCAACCAGCACCAACAAACAGCAACACAAACAGATTAGCGCAAATAGTGTTCCCGATACGCCATCGGGATAGTGGAAAAATTTGGGGGCCCAATTAACAACCCGTCTTTAGTAAGTTTAGCAATTGTTTGTTTCATTAAAAGATTCTAAAGGGTAGATTTAAACATTATTAAGTGATGGACGAGCGGCCCCTGATATTAGTCACCAACGACGATGGCATTTTTGCACCAGGAATAAAATTCCTGTCGGGCGTAGCCGCGAAATTCGGCAGGATCGTGGTTGTGGCACCCGATAAACCCCAGAGCGGCATGGGGCACGCCATTACCATCAACTCCACCATCCGTATTCAAAAAACCAATTACCATGGGGCCGAAATTGAATTTTCATGTACAGGTACGCCGGTTGACTGCGTTAAAATGGCCATTAACCATATTTTGAAAAAAACACCTGATTTAATTATCAGTGGTGTTAATCATGGTAGCAATAGTTCAATTAACGTGATTTACAGCGGCACCATGAGCGCGGCCATCGAGGGCTCTTTGGAGGGCGCGCCAAGCATTGGTTTCAGTCTTTGCGACTACGCCATGGAAGCCGATTTTACCCAGGCGGAAAAGTTTGTTGCCAGCATCATCGAAAACAGCATCAAACATAAAATGCCCAAAGGTGTTTGCTTAAATGTGAATATCCCCAAACTAAGGGCAGGTGATTTTAAAGGAATAAAAGTGGTGAGGCAGGCAAGGGCCAATTGGGTGGAGCGTTTTGACGAACGCAAAGATCCTTACGGCAACAATTATTACTGGCTCACCGGCGAGTTTGTGAACTTTGAACCCGAAGCCCTGGATACCGACGAGTGGGCACTGGCCAATGGCTACATCTCGGTTGTGCCTACTCAAATTGACCTCACCGCGCATAAAGTATTAAACGATCTAAAATATTTTGAAAACTAATGAATTGGATTGAAAGACTGGATTATTTCTGGAAGGGATTTGTAATAGGGCTGGTATTTCCCGGCTTTGTGTTTTTTTGTTACTGGCTGTTTACGGCCAGCCAGATCAGTTTCCCTGTAAGGTTTGTAACTTACCTGTTGAACGGGCAGCTGCTAAGCAATGTGATCAAACTCTGCGGGCTCGGTAATTTGCTCTTGTTTTATTTTGGTTTGAATAAAAAGATAGACCGTTTCAGCAAGGGCATTATCGCGAGCGTGGTGGTTTATGTTGCCCTGGTTGCCTACCTCATGTACTTTGTAGAATAATGAAATATTACTTCATAGCGGGTGAGGCAAGCGGCGACCTCCATGGCAGCAATTGCATGAAAGAGATCCTTAAACTCGATCCTGCGGCGCAATTTGCCTTTACCGGCGGAAGCCTCATGGAGCAGGTGACTCATGTAAAGGCCGGTATTCATATCACACAAATGGCCTTTATGGGTTTTGTGGATGTGCTCAAGAACATTGGCACCATCAGAAAAAATTTCAAAACGGTTAAAAAGGAAATCCTGAATTTTAAACCCGATCTGCTGGTACTTGTTGATTACCCCGGCTTTAACCTGCGCATGGCCAAATGGGCTACCGAGCAGGGTATTAAGGTGGATTATTATATTTCGCCAACAGTTTGGGCCTGGAAAGAGAACAGGGTTGAGCAGATCAAAAAATACACCAATAAACTATTTGTGATCCTGCCCTTTGAAGAGGCATTTTATCAAAAACATCAGCACAAAGTTTATTTTACCGGCCATCCGCTCATCGACGCCATTGAAGACCAGCGGGCAGGTTTTAAATCGAAAGAGGAGTTTATAAAACATAATAATTTATCAGGAAAACCCATCATTGCCGTGCTGCCAGGAAGCAGGGCACAGGAAATAGAACGCATGCTGGGCATCATGCTCGAAGTAACAAAAGAATTTAAAGATTACGAGTTTGTAGTAGCGGGGTCGAACAATCTGCCAGCAACACATTACAAACCATTGGAGCAACATCACATTAAAGTGGTTTTTAGCCAGACCTACGAGTTAATGAACTATGCACAGGCCGGCATTATCAAATCGGGTACTTCAACCCTTGAAAGCGCTCTGTTTAAGCTACCCCAGGTAGTTTGTTATAAGGCGGGCGCTTTGTCTTTTGCAATAGGCAAACAGCTGGTTAAGATCAAATACATAAGCCTGGTGAATTTAATAATGGATAAGCCGGTAGTTAAAGAACTGGTTCAAAATGACCTGACCCCAAAAAATATTTCACTGGAATTGTCAAGGCTCCTGAGCGACGAGGCATACCGAAAAAATATGATCAGCGAGTATAACAACCTGGTGACGCAACTTGGCGGCAGTGGCGCTTCGGCAAAAATAGCCGCTTACCTTGTAAAAGACGCGCAGAGCAATTAAGAGCATGGCAGGATTAAAAAAAATATTGACAAGTTGTTTGCTGCTGCTCGTGGTATTGCCTGCTCTCACCTCCTTTTTCCTGCCCGCCGAAAACCTGCAGATCAGGATCTATGCACACTTAAAACTCTATAATATACAATTGATCGTGAACACCGGCAGCTACAAAATAATTGGCGATGCCAACGTGGTTGCCGAAAGCAACGGGGAGTCAGTTTTTGTATTAAATTTAAAAGGTGACAGCATAGAACTTAAACAAAACGCCATGCGCGTTGGTACCTACAAATATATCAAGTTTGCCGGCAGCGACGCCGCCGAGATGAAATTCAAAATACTGAATCCCGACCGCAAGCCCAGGACCTACCAGAATAATTTAAGTTTTGCCGTGTTTGAAGAAAACATAAGGGTCATTAATGAAGTGGTGCTCGATAATTACATTGCAGGCGTGACCGAAGCTGAAGCCGGTTCACGTTCAACCCAGGAGTTTTACAAGGTGCAGGCTATTCTTGCCAGAACCTTTGCCTTGGCACACATCAATAAACATGTTATAGAGGGATTCAGCCTCTGCGACCAGGTACATTGCCAGGCATACTACGGCAAGCCCCGTGACCTTAATATTTACAAGGCTATTGAAGCCATTAAAGGAAAAGTGGTGGTTGACGAAAATCTTAACCTGATCACCGCGGCCTTTCATAGCAACAGTGGCGGACAAACCGCCAACAGCGAAGATGTATGGGGATCAAAGACCACCTATTTAAAAAGTATTCCCGATTCTTTTAGCATTAAAATGCCTAACGCGAAGTGGGAAAGACGCATGCTTACCGACGATTGGTTATCTTATTTAAGACTCAAACATAATTTCCCCACCGACCAGGAAGATGGTAAAGAGGCCGCACTTAATTTTACACAAGACAGCAGGAAGATCTACCTCGAATGCAGCAATTCAAAAGTCCCCTTAAAGAATATCAGGGCTGACCTGCAGCTGAAATCAACTTTTTTCAGCATCAGCCGTTTAAGCGGCGACAGCATCATTTTTAAAGGCCGGGGTTACGGTCACGGGTTGGGCATGTGCCAGGAAGGCGCCATGCGCATGAGTAAAATGGGTTATGGTTATATGGATATCCTTAATTTCTATTACAAAAACATACAGCTCATCGATCTTTCGAAAATGAGTTTTTTTAAGGACGAATAATATTAAAGTTTTGGGTTTGAGGTTTCGTGTTTCGTGTTCAATTCGCGGTAGTTTAAATGCGAGGCACATCGGAATATTTATTAAATTTATGTCATGGGATTTTTAATGAGAAGGGCTGTTTTTACAATTCTTTTTTTTGCCTGTGTCGGCGCAGGTTATTCACAGGACGAACCTCAGACGATCAGGGTTAAGAAAGAATCCAACCTTGTAAAAGCTGTTTTTGATAACACTGAGTTGAGACTCATGGCCATTGACCGCTTTGGGAATCCCAAAGACAATAAAATCGTTTCGTTTAAAATGTGGATCAAAGGAAAAAGTGAAACCCGGGAATTCGACGGGCATAACAACAGCCTTAACGCCGAAATGATCAATACCTTGAAAAAGCAGAGCAGGGCAGTGAAGATCTTTTTCACCGAAATTACCGTGCAGGAAGACGATGGTCATTTGGTTAAACTACCCGATGTGATCGATACCTGGTTTCCTGATTGTGCTAATTGCGAAAAAGGAAACAAAAGACGGTAGGTTATATTTCGACCCGGGCACGCATCATCCCATTAACTGAGTCAATAAGGTCGGCGCCACTTTCCTGTGGCCGATGGTTCAGAAGAGGAGCAGATCATTGCCACTAAGGCCCACCAAATTAGTAAGGCCTTAGTGCCAACACCCATCGCAGCAATAAATAAGCGGTATTAGTTATATGCCGGTAAAAAACTGTAGTTTTTCCCGTAGTACAGCATTTGCGTTTTAAAATCCTGAGGATACTGGATCTTTACGTCAATGATGTTGCCATCCTGCATCACCGGGTACAACTCTGGTTGTATGAAACCGCGGTAAGGCGCAATGTTCAGCTTTGCATAACGGTCAAGCACTTCCTGGTGTAATTTTTTATCAATCTTTACACCATAATTTTCAATGAGGTCACGGCCTGCTTTATAATCACCTTTAGAGATGATCCTTTGTACTTCTTTTAAAAGATCACCGAACAGCACTCTTAGTTTTTCGTAATCGTTTACCACAAAAAAGGTTTTTCCATTTTCGTATTTTTTCTCCACTACATTTTCTTTTTTGCCTTTTTCGTAAACCCATTCGGCTACCATTTTGCGGTTACGCATGTGCGCTTCTTCAATATTATCTCCTGCTTTTATTCTGGCCAATTGCACGATCAACCCATTGGTAATATACTCGTCGTAAGCGGCCCTGCCACAATCCAGTGACGGCATCACGCCCAGTTCAATGAGTTTATTATCCATTAAATAATATAAAGCCACCAGGTCGGCGCGTCCTTCTTCAAGCGAACTGGCGTAGTTCTTTAAGGTTTCATGCGGAGTACCCACACCTTTTTCAATTTGCCCGCTGGCGTGGCCAATCACCTCGTGCATATCGGTATGCAATTTGTCTGACAGCGTTGAGTTGGCCCCGATATTCTGCCTGATCGCGTCGTTATAATAAAATTCAGCTACCAGTCCGCTTGGCGCAGCCTGATCGTATGCATCCACAATGTTACCGAGGTTCACCGATTTGCTTCCTTTTGCCCTGATCCATTCATTGTTAGGCAGGTTGATGCCGATGGGCGTGCTTGGCGCGGCGTCGCCACATTCAACAACCGCGTTGATCACCTTCCCCGAAACGCCGGTTACCACCGCCTTTTTATGCTCCGGTAAAATAGTTGAATGATCTTCAAACCACTGCGCGTTTTTACCGATAGTGGCAATGCGTTCGGTGGCTTTTACATCCCTGATCGAAACTACCGATTCAAAAGACCCTTTGTAACCAAGCGGGTCGTGGTAAACTTCAATGAAACCATTTACAACGTCAACCATACTCGTTGTATCTTTGATCCAGGCCAGGTTATAAGTATCAAAATCTACAACACTGCCGCTTTTATAAAATGTAATGAGTGTTTCCAGTGCCGCTTTCTGATTGGCATTTTCTGACACCGTTACCGCTTTACCAAGCCAGTACACTATTTTTTCGATGGCGTTGCTGTACATGCCGCCTACCATCCATACCTTTTCAACCAGTTTTCCATCTTCCTTTACCAGCTTGCTGTTAACGCCATACATTGGTTTTTTACTGTCAGTTTTACCCGCCATTGCTTCATAAAAAGCAGTGGCCTCTTTTTCGGTAACGCCTTCATAAAAATTCACAGCCGATGAGGTTACCAGGTCGCTTTTTGAATCGAGGCTCACTCTTTTGGGCGCAATTTTAGGGTCAAAAATAACCGGGGTGATAAAATCAATAAACTGCTGTTTGGTTTGATTGGCTTGCAGGGGTAGAAGATCCTCTTTCACATGCATCAATACATGCCTGAAAGATTCTTCGCTGCATTCGGGCACAAATTTATCGTGACTGTAATGGTGGTGGATGCCATTGCTGAACCACACTCTTTTGGCATAGGCTACCAGTTTCTCAAAATCCTCGCTGCCATTGTCGTGGCTCGAAGTGTTGAGAATGGCCTCGAGGGTTTTGCGCACGGCCAGGTTATATTTGTAATTCTGATCATAACTGATATCCCTGCCAGCCAAAGCGGCCTCATACAAATAGTAAACCAGGGTTTTGTTCTGCAAGCTTAAAGCCTCAAATCCCGGTACGTTGTAACGCAGCACCCTGAGGTCGGCGAATTGTTCGGTGTCATACCTGAACTTCTCTTCAGTGGCACCTGAATCAACGGCCAATGAATCATTTTTATGGCTTTGCAGCCCGGCCATTTCATTTTGTTTAGACGGGTCGCAGGAAGCAAGAACTGTTGCCAGCGCAACCAGTTTTAAATACTGTTTCATAGAGAATATCTGTTTGTTTGCGCGCCAAATTAGGGTTTATTTACAGGTTTTGCAAGACCAAAAAAAATCCTTAGGCTGTAAGCGCAATGCTGGTTAAACGGCCAGTTCTTTTGGGTAACAGATAAAATACTTGGTAACGGTTTTACTCAGGCTTTGTATATTCAGCTGGTCGCTTGCCTGGGCTACATCTACCAGCTTACCATTGCTCATCACAATGTTGATATTGAACCTGCTGGCATTGTAAGCGCTGTTGTTGACCTTGTCGTTAAATACAAAGTACCTGGCCTGCTGAATGTTCATACCGTAAAGTTTGCACACTTTTTTAATAAGTCCGTTTTTATATGCCAGGCTAAAAGGAGTGTTTTGCATTTCTATTTTAAAGAGTTTCCTGTCGAGCAGGTTCGATGACAGTCTACTCAGGATTTTGTCTTCATTTTCGCACCATACTTTTATGGAGGCCATGATATCGTTATCGTCGAGCCTGGTGAATTTATCCAGCAAACTTTCATTTTTTTTAAAATCAGCGGCTTTAAAGTCGTTCTTTAAGAATAAATGAAGGGTAGGGGTGGCAAACAATTCGGCGCCTTCTGAAGCCAGTTCCTTGGCGCGTTTTAAAATATGCATGAGCAGTGTTTCGGCGCTTAACACGGTTTTGTGCAGGTATACCTGCCAGTACATGAGTCTGCGCGCGATTAAAAACTTCTCGATGCTGTAAATGGCTTTTTGTTCTACAACCAATTCGTTTTTTACTACGTTGAGCATTTTAATGATTCTGTCGCTGCTGATCACACCCTCACTTACACCTGTAAAAAAACTGTCGCGCTTTAAATAATCAAGCCGGTCCATATCCAACTGTGAACTCACTAACTGGTGCAGGAACTGTTTTTTGTAATCGTTATTAAAAATTTTAATTGCCAGGCTTAATTGTCCTTTGAACTCATCGTTCAGGCGATCCATGATCAAACTGCTGATGGTTTCGTGGCTGATCCCCTTAACAATGCTGTGTTCGAGCGCGTGAGAAAAAGGCCCGTGTCCTATATCATGCAATAATATCGCTATAAGCACGGCCTGCTCTTCTTCCTCAGATATTGTCACATCTTTTTGCCGGAGGGTGAGCACCGCTTCCTGCATCAGGTGCATGGCGCCAATGGCATGGTGAAAACGCGTATGGAGTGCACCGGGATAAACAAGATTGGTGAGTCCCAGTTGTTTGATGTGACGCAGGCGCTGAAAGTAAGAGTGATTGATGAGGTCGTAGATCAGTTCATTGGGAATAGATACAAAGCCGTATATGGGGTCGTTGATGATTTTTCTTTTATTGGTCGGCATATAAAAAGTGCAGGGTAATTAAAATTCGTTAAATTGAATAATAGAGATAAATTTAACACGTTATTTGTAATAAAACCAATGTTGATGGATAAAATTAAAATTCTGTGGGCCGATGATGAGATAGCGCTTTTAAAGCCTCACATCTTATTTCTTGATGGAAAAGGATACGAAGTGGTTACAGCGCTCAGCGGAGACGAGGCCATTGACATTGTAAGAGAAGACAATAATATCAGCGCGGTGCTGCTGGACGAAAACATGCCGGGACTTTCGGGACTGGAAACCCTACTCAAAATAAAGCAGGTAAGCAACGACCTTCCTGTGATCATGATCACCAAAAGCGAAGAAGAGCATATCATGGATGATGCCATTGGGGGAAAGATAGCCGACTATCTGATCAAACCCGTGAATCCCAACCAGATTTTGCTGTCATTAAAAAAAGCGCTCGACAACAAAAGGCTTGTAAGCGAAAAAACCAATACCGATTACCGCAAGGAGTTCGGGCAAATAGGCATGACCATTAACGATAACCTTGGCTGGGAAGAATGGGCGGAGGTTTATAAAAAAATTATTTACTGGGAATTGGAAATGGACAAGCTGCAGGATAAAAGCATGCTCGATGTTTTAAAGATGCAGAAGAGCGACGCCAACAACCAGTTTTTTAAATTCATCGAAAAAAATTACGTGAACTGGCTCAACGGTAAAAACCCGAACCCACCAACCATGAGCCACACGCTTTTTAAGAATAAATTTTTAAGCGAATTGGGAACGGGCCCTGAGCCTGTATTTTTTATTTTAATAGATAACCTGCGTTTCGACCAGTGGAAGGTCATACAACCCATTATACAAAACTATTATAAGGTAGAATCTGAAGAGTCTTTTTTCAGTATTTTGCCCACCGCAACGCAGTATTCCCGCAACGCCATTTTCAGCGGCCTCATGCCCAGCGAGATCGAAAAACGTTTCCCTGATTTCTGGCTGAACGACGAGGAGGAGGGAGGCAAGAACCTGCATGAAGAAGCATTTTTACAGGCGCAGTTAAAACGTCTTGGCCGCGAGATCAAAATGAGTTATACCAAGATCACCAATTTTGCCGCCGGTAAAAAACTATCTGACAATATCAACAATCTGTTGCAAAATAAACTTAACGTGATTGTTTATAATTTCGTAGATATGCTCAGCCACGCCAGAACAGAAATGGAAGTGATCAGGGAACTGGCGGAAAATGAATCGGCTTACAGGAGCATTACCTATAGCTGGTTCGACCATTCACCACTCCTTGATATTATTAAACAACTTTCTGCAAAAAAAGTAAAGATCGTGATCGCCACCGATCATGGAACGGTGCACGTGAAGGAGCCAACCAAGATCCTGGGCGACAAGAATGTGAATACCAACCTGCGTTACAAACAAGGCAAGGCCCTTGAATACAATCACAAAGAGGTGTTTGAAATAAAGAATCCGGCAGATGGTTTTTTACCAAAGCAGCATCCCAGCACGCGCTTCGTATTTGCCAGGGAGGACCGATTTTTTGCTTATCCTAATAACTTTAACCATTACGTTAATTATTACAGGAACACCTTTCAGCATGGAGGGGTGAGTCTCGAGGAAGTGATCATTCCGTATATTGTTTTGAGCGCTAAATAATTACCCATACAACTGAAGGCTTAGTTTATTTAAATAACATTGCAGTATTAATATCTTGTGTGGATTGTAACTTTAACAATTAAAAAATTCATTAATCTTATTGTCGGATAAAGGCACGGTCGATCAGCGACAAATTTTATCCGTATAAATACAGAGATATGAATCCCTCGCTAGAGCTGCCTCTTAACCATCTTAACGAATTGCCTGACCTGGCAAAATTTATCTTGACTTTTGCAGGCAGTACCAGGCATTTTTTATTCGACGCGCCAATGGGAGCGGGTAAAACCACCCTCATTAAGGAGTTTTGTAAGTCCCTGGGGAGTGAAGATAATTTCAGCAGTCCGAGTTATGCCATTGTGAACGAATACGCCGGCAAAGAGGGCAAAGTCTTTCATTTTGACCTGTACCGCCTCAAAAGCAGCACCGAGTTGCTCGACCTGGGCATAGAGGACTATCTCAATTCTGGCAGCTATTGTTTTTTTGAGTGGCCTGAGCATGTGCGGCAGTTTATTGACCGTGACTATGTGAAAATTGAGATCGAAATGAATGAAAATTATCGTTACCTTCGGGCCACAAAATTTTAATATGCGTCAACCCATTTTGATGTTCTTTTTCTTCGGAATTGCATTTGCACTGTCTGCACAAACAGACATTGTTATTCCAATTAGAGAACCGGATAAAAAGAAAAAATCGCAATGGTATATCACCTGGGGTTACACCCGCGCGGCCTATAGCAAAAGCACCATTCATTTTAAGGATGAATCTAAAAAGTTCCACGAATACACAGGCAAACAAGCCAATTACAATTTTACGATCTACGACGTAAAAGCAGCCGACCAGGCCGATTTTGACAAATTGCCGGATGTTATCAACATAACTATACCACAATATGTTTGCCGCATTGGTTATTCATTTAACGACAAATGGGGCATAGAGTTCAATTACGACCATACTAAATATGTGGTGAACGATTGGCAAAAGGTAAGAATCAAAGGCCAGATCGACGACCACCTCATTGATGGAGACACTATTCTGGATCCTGACAGGTTTCTTCATTTTGAACACACGGACGGGGCCAATTTCTTTATGATCAACGTTGTCCGCAACTTTAAATTTTATAAGCCCAACAAAAACTTTGAACTGTCGTGGGTTTTGAAACCCGGTGCCGGTGTGGTGGTACCGAGAACAGATGTGACCCTTTTCGGCGAACATTTAAATAATGACTGGCACCTGGCGGGCTGGATCGTTGGTGTGGAAACAGGTTTAAGAATGGAATTTTTTCGTAACGGATTTTTTGAATTTGTTACCAAAGGGTCTTTCGCCGATTACAGGCAGGTGCTTGTTTTAGGAAAAGGCAATGGCAGTGCCAATCATCATTTTTTTACCGGGCAGGTAACTGCTACCATAGGCGTGCGATTTGGGGCCGCCACCAAACGTTCGTAGTGGCACTCAGGCTATCCTGATTTTTGGACCCAGGTGTTTTGGTTTGGTATTCAGTATATAAAAATCCATAAGGCATTTGATTCTCGAAAAAAACTCTCTGATCTTTATTTTTGTCTGGCTTTGCGTGGTCACCTTTTTAGCGTTGTAACCAAAACAAACCAGTCCTATCTGCCGGCTGATGTATACGGCCCTGGCATTGTGAAATTGTTGTGAAATAACGATCACGCTGTCCTGGCCAAAAACATTTTTACATCTTACCATGCTGTCAAACGTGCGTAAACCGGCATAATCAGGCACCAGGCACGAATCCGGGATGCCACGCCTGATAAGTTCTTTTTGCATGTCTTTTGGTTCGTTATAATGGTTGGCGCGGTTATCGCCGCTCAATATTAAATACTTTACCTTGCCGGCCCTGAATAATTTTTCAGCGGCATCCATCCTGTAAGAGAAATATAAATTCTCGGTGCCGTTGGCCAGGCGTTTGGACGTGCCTAGTACGATGCCGGTTTTACAGGCTGGTATTGAATAATAGGTTTCAAAGAGAAATTTTTCTGAACTTTTATCTATTGCGTAAAAACAAACCAGGCCTACCACAAAAAAAAGTAACAGCAAATAATTAATGAATTTAAATATGCGCCTGAACCGCGTCATCTTAAAAAAATATCAGAGCAAACAAAAACGCAAAAGATCACACTGGCAACGCCGTTTGTTGTACCAAAGGCGATGTTCACCTTGCTGAGGTCATCAGGCTTTACAAGTAAATGCTGGTAAACCAGCAGGCCCATAAAAACTGCTGCACCCGCTAAATACAACCAGCCAAAGCCTCCCAAAAAATAAACCGTTATTACCAGCAACGCGGCGATCAAATGAAAAATCTCTGAGAAACGGAGTGCGTTTTTTCTTCCCAGGTAAACAGGAATAGATTTTAAATTCTGGCTTCTGTCAAATTCATCGTCCTGCAGGGCATAAATAATATCAAAACCGCTCACCCACAAAAAAACGATGATACCAATGAGCACCGGTAGCAGGGCGAATCTTTCGGTTAAAGCGATGTAGGCGCCAACCGGGGCCAGAGACAAGCCAAGGCCCAGAATTAAATGGCAAAGAGGTGTAAAACGTTTGGTATAGCTGTAACCCAAAATAACCAGCAGGGCCACCGGTGATAAATAAAAACAAAGCGGGTTAATCAGCCATGAGCAACCGATAAAAGCGATACAGCAGGCCAATACCAGGGTTAGAGCTGCGCCAGGAGAAATTAAGCCGGCGGGAATTTCACGGATCACAGTTCTTGGATTTTTTTCATCAAACCGCCTGTCGATATAGCGGTTAAAAGCCATTGCCGCGCTCCGCGCAAAAACCATGCAGCAGATCACTAAAACAAACTTTTGCAGGCTGAAAGTAGCCTCACCACTGCGAATGGCCAGAGAAAAACCGATTAAAGCGAATGGCAGCGCAAAGATAGTATGGCTGAATTTTATCAGTGACAGGTATCGCTTAAACGTGAGGATCATGGTAACAAAATTAAGGTAAATCTGTTTATTTTCCCCTGCCCTGTAAAACAATCAGTACCGTGTGAACTAAAATTTTAAAGTCCAGTAACAGGCTCATGTTTTCAACGTAAAGAATATCAAATTTAAGCCTGTCTATCATTTGCTCAACGTTTTCGGCGTAGCCGTATTTAACCTGTCCCCAGCTGGTGATACCCGGTCGTATTTTTTGAAGATGTTTGTAGTGCGGCGCCTTAACAACTATCTTCTCTATATAAAATTTTCTTTCAGGTCGCGGACCCACAATGCTCATGTCGCCAAGCAGCACGTTAAAAAACTGCGGCATTTCGTCGAGCCTTACTTTTCTTAAAAACCTGCCAAAAGCTGTAACCCTTGGATCGGTAGCGCTCGACAAGGCAGGCCCTGATTTCTCAGCGTCGAGGTTCATGGTTCTGAATTTAAAAATAAGAAAGGGTCTGCCGTGAATGCCAATGCGCTCCTGGTTAAAAAATACCGGCCCTTTTGATCCGAGTTTAATCAGCAAAGCGATGATAATATAAAGCCAGCTGAAGGCGATCAACACAAACACCGAGAACGACACATCCAGGAACCGTTTCACCGAGATCTGCCATTCAGGAATTATTTTATTTTTTATTTCTATCAACGGGGTGCCCAGGATACTGGTCATTTTTACGTGCCCGCTTAAAATGTCATACATGTCGGGAATGATCTTGATAATCACACCAAGATCTCCCAGATCATTCACTATGTTTTTTATATACTCATGCTCCCAGCTTTCAAGCGCGATGATCACCTCTTCGATGTTGTTTTTTTCGATAATGGCTTTAATGCTGTGGTATTCACCCAGGTGCGGCAATTCTTTTTTAAGTGGTTCAGAATAACCATTCTTGCCTTCAATATGAATAAAGCCGACAAAGTTATTGCCTATGCCGTATTTTAACGCGCTGATCTCTTTAAAAATTTTTAAAGCCCTTTCGTTACTGCCGATAATAACAGTATTAAACCCAAACTGCCTTTTATGGATCTTCCTGTTGGTGTTGCTCGACAGGATCAGCCTGAAGAAGGATGTAAAAATAAAATGAGAGGTGAACAAAACAAAATACAGGCGGTAATAAAGCCGGTAAGATACCACGGAGTCGTCGAGCAGGAGTACGAAAAAAAGCACCGTCACCCCAATAATAGAAGTGGCAAGGATCTGCACGAATTCGTTGATGCGTGATTTACGAAGTACATTGTTATACGAACCCGACAAATAATAAACCAGCACCCAAACCAATGGTAAAACCACAATGCTGATAAAATACTGGTCGTCGAATATCACACCGTTAACACCGCCGGTTTTAAGCGAATCGATGTGGGTTTTCCTGTAATAATTGAATAAAGTCCACGCCAGCCCGGCCGATAAGAGATCGGCGAGAATGTAATAGATAGTGGTTATCCTTTTACTCATTAAAGGTGAAGCAGTTTAATATTATCTAAAAAAAATTTCGGGTCGGGGTTTTCGCTGGTATTTACTATTTTAAAGTACAGTTTGTAAGCATCTGAAACGGGTGTGTTGCTTACGGCGTTTGACAGTTGTATGTATGTTTTGTTCCAGCTGTCCTGCGGATTCAGAATAAAAGCTTCTTTTTCACTGATATCGCCAATAAGGCCAACTATCAGATAGCCGCTGCATTTATAGTTCAGTTCCAGGTAAACGTTACTCGATCCTGCCGGCAAAGAGTAGGCGATAGTCGATTCCACCTGGCCAATATCGGCAGTGGAGGTAAGGGCAACCTGCAACGATCTGCCTTCGAAGCTGTCGCCCGGCGAGGCGAAGGTATAGTCAACGGCTGAACCAGGCGATCTTTTGATTTTATAACCATTGTTGCTGAGCTCAAAATTCTCCATCAAATCAAAGTTTACCCCCGGGCCGTATTTAAACGCAAATGTTCTTTCAATTGTCTTGCCACTTTCAACCAGCGTGTCGAAACTGAGGTGGTCGAGAAAAGGATACGGTACACGTGTGCCATTGATGCCGTTGTTTTTTATTCCGGGAAACACATCAATTGTAACATTTTGATTTTTGTTAATGATGGGCATTAAATTACCCACGGGGTAAACACCCTGGAATTTACCGTTAACATATAAAAAAAGGTCTGTTATCTTATTACTTGCTGTTCCCTGTTGAATAGTGTTGTTGTTAATGGGCGCCACCGTGGTGTTCGATGGTTTGAGAAAAAACGCGGCTTCGGCTGGCTTGTATTTCTTACACGAAATAAGTAATAAAAGGTTAACAAATGATAAAAGAAACAATTTCATACAATACTAAAGCCCTGCTCTGCGTTAAACCAAAAATATCAAAAATAAAATGAATCCAGACTAAAAAAATTATAATTACAACTTTAAGCTTTCTTCAATATCAAATGCTAATTCCAAAACTCTGATGGCGTCTTCTATGCCCGTTTTGGCTATTTTATTTGTATTGATGCTCTGATGGAACGCATTTAACTCTTCGTTTATTGCGTTTGTTGGTAAAATTATAGGATGTTCGAAAATAATTTCTTTTCCGGGAAGTCCATTACCGGGTTCAACAACCAGGTTTTTTGGATTTTTCCCCGCATTTTTAATCTTAATGACCTCGGCTGTTTTATCTAACAGATTGATACTTATAAAGTTATCTTTCGTAAAGACCCTGAATTTCCTGCTGTTCTTAAATGCCATCCTGTTGGTGGTTAAGTTGGCCACGCAGCCATTTTCAAACTCGATCCTGGCATTGGCAATATCGGTTGTTGCGCTCACGAGTGCACTGCCCGAAACGTGAATTCTTTTTACGTTTGAATTCACTATGCTGAGGATCAGGTCTAAATCATGCATCATGAGGTCGAGCACCACCGACACGTCTGTACCTCTTGAATTGTACTGGGCCAGCCTGTGTACCTCGATAAAAACCGGTGCCTGGATGTAGGGCTGGGCGGCGATAAATGCCGGGTTCAGTCGCTCCACATGGCTTACCTGGAACTTTACCCCGGCTTCTTTTACCAGGCTTTGCAGCTGTTTGGCATCTTTCAGGTTAGCGGTAACCGGCTTTTCAATAAATACGTGTTTTCCGTTGATAATGGCCTGTTTTGCAATTTCAAAGTGGGTATTGCTCGGGGTCAGTACATCCACTACGGCCGAGTGGTCAATTGCTTCCTGCAGGCCCGAAAATGCCTTTACGTTGTACTTGCCGGCTAAATGTTCGGTGAGCGCCCTGTCTGAATCATAAACACCGGTCAGATTCCAGTTCGGGTTCTCCATTAATAATTTAAGATGGATCTTGCCAATGTAACCCAGTCCGACCAGGGAAATGTCTTTTATCATAAGAAGGCCAAAACTAAGTGTTTTAAAAAGAGCGGTGTTAGTAATTAAAATAAAATATTAACAGTGTTTGTTTATTACTGAATAGATTTATGCTTTAACTATTTCCTGTGTTTTACAACGTTTCAAAAGAAGATGAATATCTGTTTAAAGGCAAACGTAAACGTTTGGTTGAACAATTGCGCGCAAAGGGCATTAAAAGCGATAAAGTATTATCGGCGATAGAAAAAATCCCGAGGCATCTTTTTTTTGACTCGTCTACAGGCCGGCCTGCGCTGCTCGACCATGCGTATAGCGATAAGGCGCTGCCTATCGGGGCAGGTCAAACCATATCTCATCCCTATACCGTTGCTTTTCAAACCGAACAGCTCGAAATACAGGCCGGCGAAAAGGTGCTCGAAATTGGCACCGGCTGCGGATATCAAACAGCAGTGTTGATTGAAATGGGAGCAAAAGTTTACAGCGTGGAGAGACAAAAGACCCTTTTTGATAAAACTAAATTATTTATGCCGTTTTTAGGATATCATGGCGTAAAATTAATTTATGGTGATGGTTATAAGGGATTACCGCAGTTTGCGCCATTCGACAAGATCATTGTTACTGCCGGCGCACCCTATATTCCCAACGACCTGCTTATTCAGCTGAAAGTTGGGGGCAGAATGCTTATTCCGATTGGCGAAGGTGTAACCCAGGAAATGATCTGGCTGAAAAAAAACAGCGAGCTTAACTTTGATAAAAAAGCCCTGGGTAATTTTAAATTCGTGCCCTTATTGCAGCATAAATCAGGCTGATAAATTAAAAATTTGTTAAAAAGTAAATCGTTACCCAATATCTCAGCGTTAAAATCCGTTAACTTTACCAAGTACCTGAAAAACAAATTATGAAAAAAGCGATTACCCTGTTAATGTTTGTGTTTGCCAATTATGCAATGCTGGGCCAGGACCTCACCTCTAAAAAGGGTGAACCCATTCTTCCCGAAAAAGGAGACTGGGCCATAGGCATTGACGCAACACCATTCTTAAATTACATTGGTAATTTTTTCGGTACTCCAAATTCAGCTCCTTCATTTACATGGTTAACCAACAACAATACCATTGTAGGTAAATATTTTATTGATAATCAAA
>JAZKFC010000025.1:0-3321 GCA_040386615.1 Bacteroidota bacterium | reverse complement strand
TAAGGGCAGGTGTAAGAATAGGATTTAGCAGTTACACATTGAGGTTTTTGACACCCGACAGGGCCGCGGCCTTAACACCCGGCACTTTCCCGGCCCCGGTGGCCTTTAAAGAAAATAAGTGGAGGGTAAGTACATCGGGTTTTGGAATCAGTGGGGGAATTGAGAAAAGGAAAGGAAAAACACGACTGCAGGGCATTTACGGTGGCGAGTTAGGATTTTATGTAAACACGGCAAAAGAAAAATTCACCTATGGCAACAGCCTTGTTGCACCAGGTAATGGTGTTACCGAGATCACGGTGGATGCTTCAGGAGATTCTATCCCCGGCGCGTTTAATATCAACATGTCGCCTCCTATACAAGGCGTTGATAAAAATGGGGCCAGGGTCACCGAAAGAAAATATGGCACCGAATTTACAATGGGCCTGCGTGGCTTTATTGGTGTTGAATATTTTATTATCCCTAAAATCAGCCTGGGTGGCGAATTTGGCTGGGGCCTTGGAGTTACCACCATTGGTAAATCATCCGAAACTTATGAGGCAGGTGGAACCACCAACGTTGGTGCCACCATTGCTACCACCAAAATTACCGGACCAAAAAACGGGATGTTTCAACTCGATACCGATAACAACAATTCTATGTGGGGTCCTTCCGGCCGCATCCGCCTCAACTTTTATTTCTAGAAACTAAAATTTTAGTTTTATTGTTTTTTTTCAAACAGGTAAAACAATTTGAAAAATTCTGTGCGTTAAATCTTGCTGTTAACTTTCAACTTACCAATTTAGGTAGATGAAATTCAAGGGTACATCTATAAACACAGCCCTCTCATCTTATCGCTCGAATTAGCGCTGAATGGCTGAGAACTTTGATAACATTGACTTTACAATTGTGATGCGAGGTGGAGTGGAAATAATAAAAAAATAATAATGTGTTTAATTTGGTTTCACAGCCTTGTAAAACTTTAACAATATTTTATTAACTTAGCAAAACTTAACTAAAACTAAATATGAAAAACATGTACAAAACAATTAAAGTGGGTGCGGTTTTACTCTGTCTCGCTTCAACAAACCTCAGTGCCCAGGTGTACTGCGCATCGTCGGTTGCCAGTCCGACAGCGGATGAGGACATTTACAATGTGATGGTAAACGGTAATGTTACCAATCCGCTTTATTCAAATAGCAACGGTTGTTCTACGGCGGCACCCGGCCCTGGATCTATCCTTGGAGGCTATTCAAACTTTAAAACACTTGGAACATTTGCTACAGTGATCAAGGGAATTGCGAATACATTTTCTGTTTCCGAGGACGAATGTGATGGCGCTTCTTATTATCCGAATGGCTGTGCCATATGGATCGATTATAACAACGATGGTGATTTCTACGATAGTGGCGAACAGATTTTCGTTGAAAATTCAACCACAGTAAGTCCGAGAAATATTTTTGGGTCATTTACGCCGCCTCTTGCGGCAGTTTCAGGCACTACAGTGATGCGGTTCATTGTCGCAGAAAGTGTTAGCGGCACGGGCTTCGACCCTTGTATGAATGGTTATAATGCGCCCACCTACAACTACGGTTATGGCGAAACCGAAGACTATGTGATCAACCTTGTTCCACCTACGCCTTGCGCAGGTACACCAGCCTCCAACAGCGTGGTTGCAACTACTACATTGGTTTGCCCGGTGTTTGGAACAGCAAGTTTAAGCATTGCCAACTCATACACTTTGGGAGGTATCACTTATTCATGGCAATCGTCTACTGGTTCGATACTGGGGCCATACACCAACATCAGCGGCGCTAACGGCCTTGCTTATACCACACCAACACTTAACGCCACCACTTACTACCAGGTTGCTATCGGTTGTGCAAATGGTGGTTCAACCATTGCCGCAGTTCCTGTAACCATCATGGTTGCTGCTACAACAACCAATTCAGTTCCTTATTTTGAAAGTTTTGAAGGTATTACACAAAACAATCAACTGCCAAACTGTTCATGGACCCGTACTGACAATTTTCAATGCTCGAGCCGCACCAGTTCACTTTCTAATACAAGGATCGCGAGAACAGGAAACAAGTTCGGTGAGTTTGACGCGTCAAATTATGTGTATTATAATGTCAGGTCATATTATTCTAACGGTATCCAGTTGTTTGCCGGTTTAACTTATTCTGCTTCTGTTTGGTACATGACTCCTGGTTACCCAACCTGGTTTAACTTTAGCTTGTTAATCGGTCCTAACCAAAGCACTACCGGCCAGATGAATTTAGCTACTATTGGTAACCCGAATAATTCAGTCTACCAGCCTTTATCTTCAACTTTCACAGTTGCTACTTCAGGCTTGTATTACCTATGCGTAAGAGCACAGGAAAATTATTACGGCTCTCAATTGGTGTGGGATGACCTTGCCATTATCACGCCATGTTCGTTTGCCAGTAATGGTGCCAACATTAACGTGACTGGACCAACTCAGATCTGTGCCGGTCAAACTGCAAACTTTAACGCAACAGGCGCAGGTACTTACAGTTGGAACACAGGTGCAACCAGCAGCTCATTAGCTGTTTCTCCTGCATTCAACACTACTTATTATATTACAGGAACAAATCCTTTAACCGGCTGCTACAGCACTTTGGCAAAACCTTTACAGGTGAATCAATTGCCTCCTGTTGGCATTGCAGTTCTTAAATCAGATGTTTGTCTTGGCGGTTCATTAAATATGTTCGCTACATCAGCTAATTCATACACATGGAGCACTGGTACGCAGGCATCAGCTGTATCTGTTACACCAGCAGCCACCACCATTTATACCGTGTTGGGATCTGACGCGCTTGGTTGTGTTGGTTCAGCTACACAACAAATTGTTGTGAACCCACTGCCGGTTATTGCCATTGTTCCTCCAAGCAAAACCATCTGTATGGGTGAGGCTGCAAACTTAACTGCTAGTGGTGCCGCAGGCGCAACCACTTACATGTGGGCGTCAAACTCACTTTTTGTTCAGGGTATCTCTGTTTCTCCAAATCCTCAGGCAACAACAACCTTTACTGTTTCAGGTACTGATGCAAACGGTTGTACAGGCAGCGCCAACGTTGTAGTAACTGTCGAAGCTTGTGTAGGTATCGCAACTGTTGGAGCTTCTTCAAAAAAAGCTGCAATTTTCCCTAACCCTAACAGCGGTGATTTTACTGTTGAGTTAAACAACAACTTAACTAAAACTATCGAGGTAATGGATGTAAGAGGAAGAGTTGTTTTATCAAGCACTTCTGATAACAACCAGGTAAAGGTGAATATCTCTACCTTAGCAAATGGTGTTTATTATGTGAAAGTTAAATCTGC
>JAZKFC010000024.1:0-36306 GCA_040386615.1 Bacteroidota bacterium | reverse complement strand
CACATGATATCTCTATCCTCAATTACCTTGTGGAAGAAAAGCCCTATAGTGTGAATGCCACCGGCATTTCTCACACCAACAACGGCATCGAGAACATCGCCTACCTCACCATCAATTACAGCTCGGGCTTTATCGCTCACTTTAACTGTTCGTGGACCTCCCCGGTAAAAATAAGGACCATGCTGATTGGCGGCGATAAAAAAATGCTGCTGTTCAATGACCTTGAACCTACCGAAAAAATAAGGATCTACGACACCGGCTACGATCACAAAACAGACGAAGAGAAACAACGCATTATGGTTGATTACAGAGCGGGCGACGTGTTTCTTCCAAAAATAGATTCAAAAGAAGCCCTCTTCGGAATGGCATCAGATTTTATATCAGCCATCAAGGATAATAAAAAACCTGTGTCTGATTTCGACTCGGGCCTGAGTGTAATAAAAATACTGGAGGCGTCGCAACAATCAATCAAACAAAAAGGTAAAGAAATTATACTTAGCTAAAATGGAAATTCTTAATGTGGATGAACCACGCAAGTCACTCGTAAACGTAAAAGTTGGACAGGGAGTGAGGATCTTTAATTTTGTGAATGCTTACGGATGTTCTATAGGCGATAACTCCAAAGTGGGGTCTTTTGTAGAAATTCAGAAGGGCGCCACCATCGGAAAAAACTGCAAAATTTCGAGCCACTCGTTTGTGTGCGAAGGGGTTCATATCGAAGACAATGTTTTTATCGGCCACGGCGTGATGTTTACAAACGACCTGTTTCCACGTGCCACCAATCCTGATGGCTCGGCGCAAACCGAAGCAGATTGGAAACTGATTGAAACTTTCGTGAAAAAGGGTGCCTCTATCGGCAGTAACGCCACCATCATTTGCGGCGTTACCATCGGCGAAAATGCGTTGATTGGCGCGGGGGCTGTAGTTACCAAAGATGTACCCGCAAACACTGTAGTAGCCGGAAACCCCGGAAAAATATTTAAACAATTATAAAAACACTATGTCAAAAAAAATACCCTGCCTTGATCTGAAAGGCCAGCATCAGCAAATTAAAAAAGAAGTTTTTGAGTTATTCGAAAAAGTATATGAAAACACAGCCTTCTCCGGAGGCCCTTTTGTAGAAGAGTTTGAAAAAGCATTTTCTTCCTACACCGGAGCAAAATATACTATTGGCGTAAACAATGGCACTTCGGCGCTACACCTGGCCATGATCGCTTTGGGCATTGGTGCCGGCGACGAGGTCATTATTCCTGCCAATACGTTTATAGCCACCGCCTGGGGTGTTTCCTACGTAGGGGCTATTCCGGTGTTTGTAGATTGTGATAAAGACAATTGGGAAATTGATCCGGCAAAAATTGAAAAAGCCATTACACCAAAAACCAAAGCCATTATTGGTGTACACCTTTATGGAATGCCGTTTGACATTGACGCCGTTGCGGCAATTGCAAAGAAACACAATTTGTTTATGATTGAAGACGCGGCACAGGCGCAGGGTGCCAGGTACAAAGGCACAACTGTTGGCGGCTTTGGTGAGATGGCGTGTTTTAGTTTTTATCCGGGCAAGAACCTGGGCGCCTGCGGTGAAGCCGGCGGCATAACCACCAATAACGAAAAATATTACAAGCACCTGCAAAGCCTGCGCAACCACGGCAGCGTGGTACGTTATTACCACGACGAAGTTGGATTCAACATGCGCATGGGCGGCCTCGAAGGCGCATCCCTTAGCGTAAAGGTAAAATACATCGAAAGCTGGAATAACCGCCGGAGAGAGATCGCGAAAATGTATCACGATGGCATTAAAAACCCTAAAATAAAGATGCAGACCCAGCCGCAGTGGGCCGATTCTATTTATCACCTTTTTGTGGTGACCTGCGACACCAAAGACGCTTTTGTAAAACACCTTACCGATAACGATATTAATCCGGGTTTTCACTATCCCGTACCATGCCATTTGCAAAAAGCGTATGCCAACCTTGGTTACAAGGCCGGCGATTTTCCTAATTCAGAATATCTCGCGGCGCATTGCATTTCATTGCCAATGTTTGCCGAACTGAGTAACGACGATGTGAATAAAGTTATTGAGGTAATAAATAAATTTTAATGGATCGGTTGCTTATATTTCCTTTTAATGGCAATGGGCTTGAGGCTTTGGACTGTTTAGGAAATAATTATGAGCTGATCGGATTTATAGATGACACTCCCGAAAAGTCAGGGAAAAATAAAATGGGCTTTGAAGTTTTTGACCGCAGTGTGTTGAGCAAATACCCGGAAGCAAAGGTTCTTGCCGTTCCAGGCGGTCCGGCCAGCTACCTGCATCGCAAAAAAATAATCGACGGGCTTCAACTCGAAAGCAAACGGTTTGCCACTGTTATTCACCCGAAGGCCTCGGTCTCAGCGCTTGCGTCGGTAGGTTACAATGTGTTGATGATGGCAGGCACCGTGATCACCGCCAACGCGGTAATAGGCAATCATGTTTGTATCCTGCCAAACACTGTTGTTCACCACGATTCCAGGATCGGTGATTACACTTTAATGGGCTCAAACATTACTGTTGCCGGTTACACCGAAATAGGTGAAATGTGTTACATTGGCAGCGGCACAAGCGTGATCAATGGCATTAGCGTTGGTAACGGTTCGCTCGTTGGCATGGGCAGCAATGTGATAAGGTCTGTGCCCGCGAATGTGAAAACTGTTGGAAACCCTTCAAAAATAATTCAATAAATGTTTTTATCGGTCATCATACCAGCATACAATGAAGTTACCAACATCACCAGGGTTATCGGTGAGTTGGAACAAAACATTGCGCAATGTACTGATATTACAAGGTACGAGATCATTGTGGTTGACGATCATTCTTCCGACGGCACCTTTAACGCCGTTACATCTATTAACCGAAACAACATCCGTGGCCTGCGTCTAAGCCGCAGGAGCGGCAGCCACACTGCACTCAGGGCCGGTATTAAAAAAGCCGAAGGCGGAATGGTACTTTGTATCTCGGCCGATGGACAGGACAACCCCTCTGTTTTGAGCGCGATGATCGCTAAAATTAAAGCGGGAGACCACACGGTGTGGGCATTGCGAACCAGCAGGAACGAATCTTATTTTAGTAAACTCTTCTCATCCGTTTTTTACAGCATTTTAAACTGGTTCACCGATCAAAAATCTGAGATCAACCTCGCCAATGCCGATTTTTATTTACTCGACCGGCGCGTGGTAAACGCGATCAATTCGTGCGAGGAAAAAAATACATCTCTGTTTGGCCTCATCATCTGGCTGGGTTTCAGGCAGAGTTTTGTGGTTTACGACAGAAGGGAGAGAATGAGCGGCAGGTCCAAGTGGAATTTCAAAAGCCGCCTCAGGCTGGCAAAAGACTGGATCATCTCTTTCTCGGGCTTACCCTTAAAACTGATCACCTACGTAGGCATGATCGCCTCCGCTTTTGGTTTTTTATACGCAATCTTTCTCTTCTTTTACACCATTTTGGGTTATTCGAAACCGGGCTGGGCCGAAACAGTTCTTATTTCCCTGATCGCCGGTGGCATTATCATGATCATGCTTGGTATTATTGGCGAATACCTTTGGCGAACATTCGACGAAACAAGAAAAAGACCGCTCTACTTTATTGAAGAAGAAAACTAACCAGTAAAATACTATGAAAGCATTCCTGTTGACCTATGGTCTAATTTTTTGTTCAGCCCTGTTTGATTCATACGCGGCGTTTATAGTAAAAACAAAATTTAACGAATTGGGTCACCTCGATTTTACCTCGGCCCGGTCGTTTTTTGCCTATATTTTTAACCTGCTCAAATCGCCGCTATTGTTGAGCGCTGTAGTGGCTTTCGTAGCGGCTCCGGGCCTCTGGTTTTTGGCCTTAAACCGTCTCGATCTTTCGGTGGGTTACCCCATTTTGGTTGGTTTTCATTTGTTATTTGTGCTTATCTTTGGAGTCTTTTTACTGAATGAGGTCCTGAGCGTGAACAAGATAATAGGAACCGGCCTTATTTTTTTAAGTCTTTACTTTTTTTATAAAAATTAATAGTAACATGAACAAGTTAAAATTAGGTCTGGGACAACTCCTGGTTGAAGGCGGGGAACCAGACAGGAACCTGGAAAGAGCGGTGGCCATGATCAAAGAGGCGGCCGCGAACAAATGCGATATTATACTTTTACCGGAGACTTTTGATTTTGCATGGACACACCCAAGCGCTTTAACAGAAGCGCAACCTATTCCGGGGCCGTATAGCGATATACTGTGCGAAGAGGCCAAAAAACAGAACATTTATGTCTGCGCGGGCCTTACCGAGAAACTGGGCGACAAAATTTATAACACGGCGATCTTTATCGATAACACCGGTAAAATTCTTTTAAAGTACCACAAGATCAATCTGCTTGCCGTAGAACAACCATTTTACGCCATAGGAAATACCTTAAATGTGATCGACACCAAGTTCGGTACCATTGGTATTAATATCTGTGCCGATAATTATATGGATGGATTGCCAATTGGACATACGCTGGCCCGCATGGGTGCGCAACTCATTCTTTCTCCGTCATCCTGGACGGTGGATTACTCAATTAACGAGGAACATGATCCCTATGAAGAGAAATGGATCAAACCTTATTCTATACTTGCGGGCTTATACGACATGGTCATTGTTGGTACAACCTGCGTTGGTTACATCGTTGGCGGTCCGTACGAAGGCAAAAAAAGCATAGGTTGTTCGCTGGCGGTTGATAAGAACGGTATTGTGGCACAAGGCAAGTTCAATGAGTTCGCGGGTGAGCTGATCATGACCGAAATCACCATGCCTGAACGGCAGATTAAAGGAACGGGCATAGGTGAAATGCTCAGGAAAAAAGGTTACAACTTCGTTTAATTTAAATTAATACAAAACAAAAAAATGTCTTCTAACAAAGAATATCAGCAATGCAAGCGTTGTATCATGGATACCACGGTGCCGGGCATCAACTTCGACACTAAGGGCGAATGTAATTTCTGCAAGCTTCATGATAAAATGTCGGCAGAGTTCCCACTGGGTGATGAAGGAAAAAAAATTGTTGGTCCGGTTATCGAAAAAATAAAAGCCAGCGGCAAAGGCAAAAAGTATGACTGTGTTCTGGGCATCAGTGGTGGACGAGACAGCAGCTATACTCTTTATTACGCGAAGAAAATTCTGGGCTTAAATCCCATAGCCGTTCACTTTAACGATGGTTTCGGTAACCCTGTTGCGGGTGAAAACATGGTGAAGGCCTGCAAAATTCTTGGGGTGGAATTACGTACCATTACTTCCGACTGGCGTGAATCAAAAGACCTGAAAATAGCCTTCCTGAAAGCCTCCACGCCCGACATGGAAGAAGGAACAGATATTGGCATCGCTACTGCCCTTTATGGCGTGGCCGCTAAAGAAGATATCAAGTACATACTCATCGGGCAGTCTTTCAGAACCGAAGGCATTGCCCCGCTGTCGTGGAATTACCTCGACGGCAAATACCTGAAGGCTGTGCACAACAAGTTCGGCTCACATCCTCTCAGGAAATGGACAGCAAATGATCCGGGGTTTAACCTCGACATAAAAGAAATGTTTTATTACTCCATGATCAGGGGCATTAAAACTTTTCCGATACTTTATTACCATGATTACGTGAGAAAAAATGTTGACGAACTATTGATCCGTGAACTGGAATGGAAAAATCCTGGCGCCCATTATTTTGACGATCTCTATCAAAGCATCATGTCATACGTGAACAGGGTGAAATTCAACATCGACAGAAGGTTGTTCAACTATTCGGCCCTTGTACGCTCAGGTCAGATGAGCCGTGAAGAAGCGCTTGAACGGGTTAAGGAGGTTTACGTGATCGAAGATCCAAAAGTAATGAGTCTTTGCATTAAACGCCTGGGGCTTACCCAGGAAGAGTTTGACGAGATTGTAAAAAAACCCGCCAAAAACTTCAGGGATTACCCCAACAATTACGGATTGATAAAAATGCTGAAGCTCCCGATAAAAATAATGTCAAAACTGAGCATACTTCCGGGATCGGCTTATGATAAGTATTTTAACTGTGGCGATTAAAAAATGGAAAAACTAAATATTCTTGTAACCGGTGGCGCGGGCTTTATTGGCTCTCACCTGGTCGACAGGCTTTTATTGGCAGGACATAAAGTAACTGCGCTCGATAATTTATGTAACGGTAAACTTGAAAATTTATCGGATGCTAAAAACAACAAAGAATTCACGTTCGTTAACGGCACCATACTCGACCCTGCCACCTGCGACTCGGCGAGTAAGGGAATTGACGTGATTTACCACCTGGCCTGCCTGGGTGTAAGACATTCGCTGCACAGCCCGTTTGAAAATCACCGCGTGAATGCAGAAGGAAGCCTCAACGTGCTGGAAGCCGGGCGCAAAAACAAGGTGAAAAAATTCTTTTACATCTCCACGTCAGAAATTTACGGCGACATTAAACAATTCCCGATTGACGAAAACGGCGTGCCTTTGCCTAAGACTGTTTATGGCGCCAGCAAACTGGCCGGCGAAAATTACGCTTATTCTTATTTCACTTGTTTTGGCATGGACACCACCGTGCTGAGGATCTTTAATAATTACGGTCCGCGGGCCCATTACGAAGGCGACGCAGGAGAGATCATCCCAAGAAGTATCGTCAACCTGATCTACGGAAAAGCACCCGTCATTTTTGGCGACGGCAGCGTGACCCGCGATTTTTTTTATGTAAAAGACACGGCCGCAGCATTGACCGGCTTACTTGATATCAAAGGCCTTCAGGGTCAGATCATCAATATCGGCACAGGCGAAGAAATTACCATGAAGCATTTACTCGAAAGAATAATAGAACTCATGGGTTTAAAAACGGCGATCCAATACCTTGAAGACAGGCCCGCCGATGTTCCACGGCTTTGGGTGAATCCTTCAAAATTTAAAACCATCACCGGCTTTAACTCGGCCTTTTCTTTTGAAAACGGACTCAAAGAAACCATAGCCTTTTATAAAAAAATATCCGAAGGCAAAGACCTTGTAAGCGAGATCGCAGTAAAAAACTGGGAGAAGTAACACTGACGAAGGGGGCAAACCCTGCGGTGAATGAAGCTAAAAAATAACGCAGCAGGCAATGACCGCCTTGCGATTTAAAAAATTAAAAAAATGAAAATACCAGTTGCCAAACCTTACCTGGGAAAAGAAGAAGCCCAGAACGCATATGATACCATCCTTACTAACTGGGTAACCCAGGGACCACGCGTGCAGGAATTTGAAGAGAATTTTGCCGCGTACGTTGGCTCAAAATACGCGGTGGCTCTTTCAAATTGCACTACCGCGCTTCACCTGGCAATGATCGTGGCCGGTGTTAAAGCTGGCGACGAGGTGATCTGTCCTTCTATGAGTTATATTGCCACTGCCAACTCTATTCTTTATGTAGGCGCCAAACCTGTTTTCGCTGAAGTAGAAAGTACAACTTATAATATCGATGCGTCTCACGCCGAAAAATTAATTACCCCAAAAACAAAGGCCATTTTAATAGTACACCAGATTGGCTTGCCTGCCGATATCGACGCGTTTAAAAAACTCTGCGAAAAACACAAGCTGCAACTCATCGAGGACGCGGCCTGCGCTGCCGGCTCAGCTTACAAGGGCCACAAGATCGGGTATCACTCCGACCTGGTTTGTTTTTCATTTCACCCGCGTAAAGTAATTACAACCGGCGATGGCGGTATGATCACCACTAACAACGAAGCCTATTACAACCGTCTTAAATTGTTACGCCAGCACGGCATGTCGGTAAACGACAGGGTGCGTCACAACTCCACAAAGGTGATTATTGAAGATCACCTCGAGGTAGGCTACAATTACAGGCTCACCGACATTCAGGCGGCAGTAGGTATCAAACAACTTGAACGTCTCGATTGGATTATTGAGGAGAGAAGAAAGATCGCCCACAAATACCAGGATGCTTTTAAAAATCTTGAATTTTTACGTTTGCCCGTTGAACCTGAAGGATATTTCACCAACTGGCAGTCTTATGTTGTTTATCTGAAACCAGGCAGTCCGGTAAAACGAAACGACTTAATGCAAATGATGCTCGATAAAGGCATTTCAACAAGACGTGGGGTAATGACCACACACAGAGAAAGCGCGTACAAGGACACCAAACTGGTGGCGGAACTGCCGGTTTCAGTAGACGCCAGCGATAACAGCATTGTATTGCCTCTATATGTGCCAATGAAGGACGAAGAAATAGAATACGTGATTGAAAATATTAAAAGTGTATTTGATAAGTAATGCTGGCTAAATTTTATAGAGAGCATTCATTCGCCTGCAGGTGGATTTTAATTGCGATCTCTGTAAAATTAATGCTGTTTGCCCTCTTCGCGGTTAATTTTATTCATAACTGGCCGCATCACCTGATAACCAATTCGATTTTTATAGCATCGGGTGATACCACGGGTTATTACACGCCTATTGAATCTTTTGTGAATGGAACCGGCTACGGTTCGTTTTGCCGTATGCCGGGTCTCTTACCCATCTATGGCCCCCTTTACTTTTTATTCGGGAATGATTGGGGCAAAACGCTGCTGATTATCGTGCAGTTCCTGGTGAGTGCCATGAGCGTTTACTTCCTGGCAAAAAGCGCCTTGCTTATTTTTAAAAGCAAACCTGTTTTTTATGTCACGTTCTTTTTATACGCTTTAAGCTCCTTTGTGTCAATTTGGGATCATTACGGATTGTCAGACAGTTTCTCGACCTCTTTTCTCGTTTTTTCGTTTTATTTTTTTGTGTCTTATTTCACAAACGCCCGCCCGGCTTCATTGGTGTTCAGCGGAATTTTTATTACCTGGTCTGTGTTCATCAGGCCTATAAACGGCATGCTCATCGCGTGCATGCTTTTAATTTTTCTCATTCAAAACAAAAACGGCTTAAAACAATTTATTAAAGGCGCCTTTTTATTTACTATCCCCTGTATTATCGCCATCTCGCTCTGGACTTTAAACAACTACACTACTTACAAAAGATTTATTCCACTGCAGGGCTCATTTTCTGAATGCTACGGGCAGGCGCTTACCGAAGACCATCTTGCCGTAAGGGAGTTGATAATCGCCTGGGGAGGAGACTTCCAGGAATGGTCTGTAAATACAGAAGCTGAGTGGTTTTTTTCCAAAAAGGGAAACTACCGTACAAAAAATCCCTTTTCCGGGAAAACATTCACCAGTGGCTACAACCTCGATTCATTGATTTGGTTAAAAATGAACTACGATTCGATACATACCGGAATTGAAATGGATCAAAACAAAAAAAACGAAATAAAGAACAGAATGATTGCGTCAACCGGCAGGTTTGTGGACTCTTACCGGACGGAAAGGCCCTTTAGCTTCTATTTTTTTAACCGCTTAAAGTTCTTAAAACGTTTTGTCTTTCCCGCGCAACTTGATGATCTGCCTTTCCCCGCATTTTCTAAAATGCAACTCTACCATAAGGTGATTAAAATCGGATACCTGGCGCTACTTAATTTTGTTAGCCTCGCGGGAATCCTGGGTATATTTGTTTCATTGTTCAGAAAAAATTTTTATGGGATCATTCCCCTGGCCATCATTATTTTTGTAGCCGTTATTCTGGGCTTTGTCGAACAGCGCTACCTGGTGCCGGCCTATCCTTTCCTGTGTATTTACTGCGCATTCTTTATTCTCCTGGTAACGAATAAATTTTCCCGGCGCAAAACCCTGCCACTGCAATAAAAAAACCCCGGGTATTAACCGGGGAATTAAGATGTTGGTATTTCACTGTGAATTGGTCTGAAGCCTCAGGCGTTTTAATATTTAAGTCTCGATGATAATCTTTTACTTGGCAGCTCAACCAACCTGTACATGATCCAGGAACTGATTAGCGTAATCACAATACCCGTGCAAATAACCGCCACTTTGCCGATAGGATGACTAACATGGTGGGAGATCACATTGATGAACGTAGCGCCGATAATTGGATGGATGAGGTATAAAGAATAAGAAATCTTACCCAGGAAATTACCGATACCGAATTGCAATTCTGAGAAGTACAGGATCATTATTACCGGTAACACCATGTAAAGCATTTCGCCCGGCTGATAAAGATAAAATCCAAAAATCAAAACAACGGCACTTACCAAATAGTATTCGAGAGCAGATATTTTTTTTACTCTAAATAAGAATATTAAAATCCCAAGCAAAAATACCGGGAGCCAGTGAGGCAGGAAATGAGAATTCTGAAAAAACGCAAGTGCTAAAAACCCCAGGTAGATCACTATTCTGGCAACAAGCCCCCAATTCACCAGCGGAACAAAAATGATGGCGATAAACAGGTAATACTGGAATTCAACGGCAAGGGTCCAGTACACCTGGTTGATCCATTCATAATTCTCAAAAAATGGAATAAGGTATCCAAAATGAAGAAGGATCCTGGTAACGGTTATCTCCTGCAAATTTGCCGATTGCCCTAAAATAGAATTTCTTAGCATTAGAATTATTACAGCGAGGGCCAGCGACACGATATAGGGCGGCTCAAGACGCGCCAAACGCTTTAAAAGAAAAAGCCAGAAATTTTTGAACTGATAATCCGATTTGTACATCGACCAGGGGATGATAAAACCTGAAATCACAAAAAACAATTGCACCCCGTATTTGCCTATTGAAAAGAAATCAAGTATCCATTGTGTTTGAATGTATCCTGTAGTTGTGCATACAAAATGGTACAGGCAAACTGATAAGGCGGCAAACCCCCGCAGGAGGTCCAAAACAGGAATGTGTTTATCTTTCATTATTTATTTTTCTGCTTGTTAAAGTCAGTGATTATTCTCTCGGCAGTCTTTTTCCACGTGTAGGTTGTCAACACTTTCTTCTTAAAATTGGAAGCCAGCGTTTCCCTGAGGTGGTTGTCTTCCAATAATTTTTTAAGCGCTTTCTGCAGTCCGGCCTCATCAGGCTCAATTAAAATGCCGTCCACGTTGTTTTCCATTACATCCTTAACGGGAATTGTATTGGGAGCAACTATACCTTTACCCATGGCGCCATACTCAAATATCTTTACCGGCGAGCCGTACCAATTGGATTTTGCCATTACACAAATGTCCATCATGTCGATCCATGTAAACACCTCACTGTGAGCGCGGCTTCCTGCGAATAAAATTCTTTCATCCATCTGCTCACGCCTGCTCAGGTCTTTCAGATCATTCAAGATAATTCCGTCGCCAACTATCAGTAAAGTAACGTCAGCAAATTCGCGCGCGATCTTGCTAAAAGCTCTTATGAGAATGTCAACCCCATGATAAGGAAAAATAGATCCCACAAATCCTATGATCTTTTTGTTGTGCAGGTTATACTCATCCATCAGGCCCTGCCTGGCAACAGTGTTTACTTTCAGGTAATCGGGGTTCACCGAATTAGGCACCACCAGAATTTTTTCGGGTTGTTTGGTAAATGACGCGTAATAACTTTTGAGCGCGCTCGACACTACATATACGAGATCGGGTGATTGCACCTGCATTTTTTCAGCCCGCTTTGCTTTCCTGAGCAACAGGGTGCCTGCCTGCTCAAAATCTCTTACCTCGTCGATGAAAGGGGCGTTGAGTTCCATGAAGTGGGTTATGCCTTTCACCTTAACAACCCTCACACCCGATAACTGAAGATAAGCTCCACGCTCATAAACAAGGTCTGGGTTGATTTCATCAATCTTTTTTTCCAACAAGCGGGCCGCCATATCGTCGGTTCTCAGCAGCTGAATTTCCTTAAGCGTTCGCCAGATGATTTTCGGAATAAACCACTTGATCAGCGAGCGCATCTGAGACGGTTTTGCAATTGCTCCGGCAGCGACAGTGTCTCCATGCAATTCATCTCCCATTATTACGGGAAAAACCTCATGCCCAAGCGCCGTGAGCGCCGAAATGGTTTCCCGCATATGAGTTCCCGGCCCGCTGTGGGCTTTGAGTCTTAACTGCGGGTGCGACGAATAATAAATTATTTTCATGAACGGCTGTTAACCACCTTTAACAGATTTTTTGTTACGGCATCAAAGGAATATTTTTCGATAGAAGCGCCGGAGGGCTGTAAACGATCAGCAGATGAAAGCACATTATAAAGATCTTCTTCTTGTTTTAAATAATAACCAAGGCCTTCATTTACAATTTTATCAGACACTACGCCCGGCGGCCCAACATACAGGTAGGGCTTCTGGTACGGCAGGAATTCAAAAAATTTACTGGTCACATAATTTTTATTATGTTCTGAAAGCAGAATTAAAATAAAATCGCTCGATCGCGCAATCTTAAAAACCCCATCGCCGATAGAATCTGAGAATTTAACGACGTCCTTATTACCATTGAAAATAGACTCCTGTTCTTTTTGATAGGTGTAGAACGAAACGTCCACAGCAAGGCCGGGGTCTTTCTGTTTAAGATAACTGATAGCGTCGTTGAGGAACCTGAGATACTTTTCAATACCCAGGTAAACCGTACCTGCGTATATGATTTTTACTTTTTTTCCTCCGGCTTCTGCTGCTGTAGCAGGCACTACATCATCGGGATCGAAGGCATGCGGGAGCTCGATGAATTTTGCCAATTCCTTTTTCCCCCCCGCGTAGGTATTTTTAATTTCTTCAAGCAGAACAGGATTTGGCGCGCACACATAGTCAACATTCTCAAAAACGTAGTTTTGCTTTTTAAGCTCAAAATTTTTTCTTGCAGGCGACAAGGTTTGCATACCGTAATTCTGCGCCCCGATCCAGGGGTCACGGTAATCGGCTACGATCTTCAGGTTCGGAAAATCTTTTTTCAACAAAGCGGTGTAATATAAAAGATTGAAAGGCGTGCCGGTCACAAACACCGTGTTTATTTTGTCTTTTTTAATAACCTCTTTCGCGATGGAAATGAATTTTTCCTGCACCCCAATGGCCTTGTCGAAAATGGTGCCTCCGAATAAAAACTTCAACAACAGTTTTGCAACCCTGATCCTGATAAAACGCAATGGAGAGTTATAATCATTGAGCCACCTTTCAAGGAAATTGCCCGGGCAATAATAAATCTTAATTCTGGACAACTCTTCCTGGTTGAGCCAGGCGCTCTTTTGTGAATATTCATCGGGGGTTGTGGCAATCACCGAGACAGAATGTCCAAGCTTTAAAAAACTCTTGGAAATTTTAGCCCATCGGCGGCCGCCAATACTATTATTTGGCGGAAAGTCCCAGCATACAACCAGAATATTCTCCTGTTCCACTATTTAAACGCGTTTAATGTTTCTGCAAGATACGTCATTTGTTCACTTGTCAATTCAGGAAACATGGGGATTGACAATATTTTTTGCGTTTCAGCGAAAGCTACCGGAAAATCAGCCTGCTTGTAGCCCATAGATTCATAGGCTTTTAAAAAGGGCAAAGCGGTTGGATAGTGAATAGCGGTTTCAATGCCCTTGTCGCCAAGGTATTGTTTTAACTCGTCGCGTTTTGTATGCCTGATCACGTAAAGATGAAAAACATGCCTCGCGTTTTTATTCACTACAGGGCAGGTGTATTTTTTGTTGTCCACCAGCGCCGATAAGTTCGCTGAATTGGCGATGCGTTTTTTATTCCAGTCGCTGAGATACTTCAGCTTTACTGAAAGTACCGCGCCGTGAAGGCCGTCCATTCTCGAGTTCCTTCCCTCTATCACGTGGTTGTGTTTTTGTAACTGTCCATGATTGGCGATCATTCTGCACTTCGCCGCCAGTTCCTCCGAGTTGGTGGCAATGCAACCGGCGTCGCCATAAGCGCCCAGGTTTTTACCAGGGTAAAAACTAAAAGAAGAGGCGTGCCCGAATGTACCAACCATTTTACCATTAAAAGCGGCTTCATGCGATTGCGCGCAATCTTCAATCACTTTTAATTTGTGTTTCTCAGCCAACTTCATGATCTCCTCCATGTCCATAGCATTGCCATACAAATGAACCGGAATAATGGCTTTTGTTTTTTCATTGATCTTCTCCTCGATCTTTTCTATATCCATTAACAAAGTGTCCTGGCAAACATCAACAAAAACGGGCTTCGCCCCTATCCTGCCAACGGCTTCCGACGTCGAGATCCACGACAGCGCAGGTACGATCACCTCATCACCACGGCCAATATTAAAAGCCTCAAGTAAAATTTCTATAGAATCTGTTCCATTAGCGCACGACACCACATGATTTAAGTTCAGGAATGAAGCGAACTCGCGTTCAAAGCCCGTAACGTATTTGTTGGAACTTCCGCCTATAAAGGCTGTTTCGTCCATCACCCGCGACATGGCTGAATCTATTTCATTTTTTATGGACTGGTATTGCGCTTTAAGATCAACAAAAGGTATTTTCATTATTTATTATTTTATAGATTTTTAATTTTTTTGGCTGGGTTGCCGGCGTAAATGCCGGGTTCGGTAATGTTTTTTGTGACAACCGCTCCCGCGCCTATCACAACACGGTCACAAATTGAAACAGGAAGGATTGTGGCGTTTGATCCTATAGATACATGATTTCCGATGCGGGTGCTTTTCCAGAGGTCTTTATTACCCATTGCTGGTCCGCCCTGTGAAAACAAGTCGTTAATGAACATCACGCCGTGACCGATAAAACAATCGTCACCAATGTTTACGAGTTCGCAAACAAATGTGTGAGACTGGATCTTGCAGCGTTGGCCGATCATTACGTCTTTTTGTATTTCAACAAAAGGGCCGATAAAAGTTTCGCTACCGATGCTGCAGCCGTATATGTTGACCGGCTCAACAATTTTTACTTTTTCTCCGAAGGTTACATTTTTAATTGCCGCCTGGAATATTATTGGCTGGTTAATCATTTTGATTTTAATGAATTGTACATTTTTTCAATGGCGTCAACACAGCGCATTCCTTCAAACCCTTCAACAGCGCTTACGCTCACGTTTTTGTTTTCCAGCGTTCCGATAATTGTTTTAATTACCTTATCGTGGTTGGAACTTGTTCCCTGGTATTTTCCATAGGCGTTGGGTTTATCGGTAAATTCAATGCCTTCCTGCAAAGGATAACCTCTTACATCCCAAAATTCTATTTTATTCAGGTATTGCCCCCCGATCTTGATAGTACCAAATTCGCCTACAATGGTGATACTGCCTTCGTAGTTTTTGTTATAAACGCAGGTGGTCCAGTTGACGCTGCCAAGGGTACCCGAAGAAAATTTAAGGACTGCACTTCCTGAATCTTCAGTCTGTATGTTGTGGTTTTGTGTTTCCATCATCGCTTTTACCTCGGTAACGTCGCCGCACCACCACACCAGCAGATCTATAAAGTGACTGGCCTGCGTGAACAAAGCGCCACCTTCTTCATTTTTTTTACCTCTCCATGGTGACTCGTCATAGTATCCCTGGTACCTGTTCCATAAAATGTCGCACTTGATCATAAAGATTTTACCGAGCATGCCTTTATCGATCGCGTCTTTGGTAAGTTTTACCGGAACATTGTGACGGTTTTGTTTTACCACCCAGAGTTTCACCTTATTTTTATCCGCGGCTTCGTTCATCCTGTTGCAATCGGTCATGGTTAAAGCCATTGGCTTTTCAACCAGCACGTTAAATTTATGATTCGCCGCTTCAATCGCCATTGGCGCGTGCAGCGCGTGAGGGGTTACGATATTGATCACGTCGGCTTTTATTTCGGAAAGCATTTTTTCGTAAGACGTGTAGTAGGGAATGTTCTGATACAGGGCCGATTGCTCAATGCACTTCTTTTCATCGATATCGCAGATCGCTACAATTTCCGCTTCAGGCTCGGCATCAAGAACCGCAATATGCCTTTTTCCTATACTGCCGCAACCTACAATTGCGAATTTTATTTTATTACTCATTTTTATACGGGATTTTAAATTAGATTAAATAGTTTTTTATACTCCGACAAATAGTACTTTTTTGTAAACATCTTTTTTGCTTCAGCCGACAATCTGATCTTTTCATCGAATGTAGGTTTGGCCATCAGTGGATCGAAATCTGCAGCCATAAGTCCCCAGTTTTTTTCGCGCGACAGTTCTGTATAGTCCCCAAGGTTTGGCGAAATTATTACTTTTAGTCCGCTCGAAAGGTACTCGGCATATTTAACGGGCGAAGCCACTTTATTGGTTTCAGAATTTTCCCTGATCAGCAAACCATAGTCGCCAACGATAAGGTATTCGTGTACTTTATAGGAATCGAGGTGTTTCAACATCACCTGCTCCGGAAATTGTTCCATTAGTTTATAAATACAGGGATCGGGAGGTGAAAAGAAAACGATTTTGTTCTTTTTACTAATCTTCAGGATCGGTTCGATAAATGCCTGCGTCAGGTCAAATGATTGCCACCCGGCAAGCGAGCCCGAATAAATGAAAACGGTATCATTTCCGCTGAGCTGCAATTCCTTCCGTTTTTCATTAATAGTTTCATTGGAGATCTGGTTAGTCAAAAAGCCTTCGCTCAGGGTGCAGGGAACAACGATGTGTTCCTCTCCACGGTAGCTATACGTTATTCTCCATAAATTGACCAGCGCGCGCGAAACAGAAATTCTGAAATCTGATCTCTGAATGACTTCATTTTCATAGTTCGTGATCTGGCTCAGTAAATAATCATCATCAACAACATTGTACTCATTCCATTCTGAAGCGATGGCGCCACGCCCGTCATAAACTACTTTGCGGCATAGTCCGCGGTCGCGCACCAGCAAGGCCAACTTGGCCGCCATAACACTTCTCGCTATAATTGTTTGTGGCCTGAATATCCTGCACAACAACAACAACAAATAACTGTTCCGCTTCCAGTTCGACATTTTTGGAAACATGGGATAGACCAACGCTTCGGAATATTCGCTTTTTATCATTCTCCGGTTTAAAAAAAAATGCCGGAGTGAAATAAAAGAAACGAGTCTCACTTTTTTATTGCTGTTTTGCCCAAGGAATTTTACTACATCAATTACCTGGGATGAAAATATTCCGGATGGGGCTTCATTGTATGTAAGGAAAAATGTCACCCCTTATCGCTGATTATTTTTAAAATTCGTTCTGTTGCTCTGCCATCCCAGTATTTTGGAATATGCCCGGTTTTATAAGACCCATTTTCGATCTGCAGTATGTGTTCCTTCACCGCGTTCGAATCAAAATCCAACAGCGTGTTGGTTCCTTCGTCAACGGTAACAGGTCGTTCTGTTGCTGACCTCAGCGTAAGGCAGGGCTTTTGCACGAAAGTGGCCTCTTCCTGGATCCCGCCACTGTCGGTTAAAATAAATGCGCAGACCCTGACCAGTTTCTGAAAAGCGAAATAATCGAGCGGTTCAGTACAGATCAGATTTTGATTGCTAAAAATTCTGTTTTTCAGTTTAAATTCCTCCGCCCTTCGGATAGTCCTTGGATGAATAGGAAAAACGATTTTATATTTCTGTGATATATAATCAATCAGTTCGAGTAGTTTTTCAAACGCCGGTTTGCTATCGACTGTAGTAGGGCGATGCATGGTCATTAGCACAAACCTGTTCTCCTGCACTTTCAACTGGTCAAGAATCAGCGATTTCTCAATTTCTGACTGGTAAGCAACAAGGGTGTCTATCATTGTGTTTCCCACCAGGTGAATTCCTGAAGGATTTCTCATTTCATTACAAAGGTTCTTCTCACCACTTTGTTCAGTCACAAAATGCAGGTCCGCCAATTGATCAGCAATAATCCTGTTCTGCTCTTCGGGCATTGATTTATCAAAACTTCGCAATCCTGCCTCAATATGTCCCAGCTTTATGCCGCATTTATTTGCAAATAATGCCCCTGCCAGCGTTGAGTTAACATCTCCCACCACTAAGAAAAGGTCTGGCTTTCCTATTTTCTCAACCAGCTTTTCCAGACCAACCATTATTTCAGCGATCTGCCGGTTTGGAGACACGGGTGAAATATTCAGGTAGTGATCGGGTTGTAGATCAAATTGCTTAAAAAAAATGTCAGCCATTTTTTCATCATAGTGCTGACCAGTATGGATCACCGAAATTTTAAGCTGCGGATAAAGTTTAGCTGCGCTGCGCTTAAATTGCGTGATCTTCACAAAATTCGGACGGGTCCCTACGAGGATATAAATTTTCATCTGTTGATTTTGATGCCGGAACACCTCATAAAACTTTAAGTCTTGAGCAGGTGATTGCCACCATGCCCTCTATTGTCGAAAATTGTGATGACTGCATGTCGCTTTCGGTAAAAACCACGCCAAAGTTTTCTTCAATTTCGGCAATAAGTGTAATAAATTCAATGGAATCGAGTAACTGGGCGTCAACAAAATTAATTTTTGCAAGCTCATTTTGATCAATGCCCGCAACCTTCTCCTTTTCCGAAAAAAATCCGATGATAAATTCCCTGATCTCCCTTTCCATTACTTTATTGAGCTAAACTGTTGCAAGAAATGCTTTATCAAAAACACCGTCTCTCATTAATATTTTGTTATCAACTGTCACGGTAGCGTCCCTGATCACGTGATCGAGGTGAAAAGCCACCTCGTTTTCGCCGCCAATGGTTTTGTTGGAGCCAATGCCCAGGTGCACGGTACCCAGGGCACCTTCATCCTCCAGCATCGCTCCCGTTAATTCCGCCAACCCGTTCAGGCCAATGCCGAACTCCGCCACTACTCTGCATTTCGGATCATTCACCCGGTCAAATAAAACACCCAGGATCTCAGACTTCATGCCGGTGATCTTTTCCACCGAACCGTTTATTATTTCCAATTGAATGGGCGAATCCAACAAGCCGATTTCGCGGCAAGGAATGCTGCCGTCTATAACTGCAATGCCGTTGGTGAGGAATTCATTAGGCGCGATATTCGTCTCGGCGTCGGGTGGAGATGCCAGCAGCACGTCATCGTAACAAAAACCCGGCGCGGCATTGGCCTTTCTTCCTTTTACATTCATTCTCAGATCGGTACCCCGCTTTGTTGTCAAGCTGATGTTAGTTGCGCCTGTTAACAGGTCTGCTATTTTTTCGGACAAGGGTTTAAAACTTTTAAAGTCAGCCAGCAAGGCTTTGCTGTTCATCACATTTTCAGAGTAATCGGGCAGGCTAAAATATCTTACCTGGTTCGCGTTGGCTTTCAACCTGGCTTTGGTATGCGCCATAGACATTTTGGTAATGCAAAAAACAACAGTGGCATTAAACATTTTTGTAGCGATTTCGGATGCCGGTTCCTGGCCGTGCATTTTAAATTCGTCAATGACATCGTGTTCTACCGATTTACAAATGCTCAGCGCCTCACTTTTTAATATGTCTCCGAGACTCGCGGTAGATGGATTGCTGATGATATAAATCTTGTCCCCGGCCGTGACCTGCCCGCAGTTGAACAAGAGTGCCCTTGCGCCGGCTGAAAGGCCTGACTTTAACGCTTCGTTACTTTGTGGCATCTATCATTTTCTTTATTTCAATCATGCCACTTTTTATCCTGTCCATGGGTTCAGTTCCTATGGAAATCCTGATAAACGCATCGCAGGATCTGCCATAACCGCTCCCGGGAACAGCGCTAATGTGTTTTTCATTCAGCAGACGCGTGCAAAATTCTTCAGAACTCATTCGTGTGGGATCAATTGAAACGAATAAATAAAAGGTCGCGGTACCCGGCAAGGCTGTCATACCAAGTTCGTTGATAAATTCAAGAACCGCGTTTCGTTTTTCAACTACAGCGAGGATCTGCGGTTTTGTGATTTTTATTATTTCGTCGAAGTGCTTTGTTATATAATACTGAAGTATGGATGGTGGACAGGTAATAAGGTGCTGGTTAAGTTTCAGGATCTGGTCGGTGAGTCTTTCATTGGTAACAATGTAGCCCAGGCGCCAGCCCGAAATGCCGTAGTTTTTTGAGATCGAATTAACGATAATGGAATGTGAAAATGTGCGATCAAGATTTCCCAATGAAATAAACTGCTGTTCTTTAGTCGTAAAGTCACTATATGCTTCATCTGACAGTATAAACAAATTGTATTTCACCGCGAGCTTATTGAGATGCGATAATTCCTCAATCGTAAACACCTTACCTGTAGGATTGTTGGGACTGTTGATAATTATCACTTTAGTGCGATTGGTGATAAATTTTTCAAAGTCAAAAATACTTTCATGATATGGAATCTGAACCGGCACGCCATAACACAATTTTACCTGTTCGGGATAACTCACCCACGCCGGTTCATGAATGATCACTTCGTCACCGGGGTTAAGCAGCGCCATCAAAGCCATATGTATAGCGATCTTTGAACCCGCTGTTACAACAATCTCCTTGTCGGGATCAAAACCAAACTCAAAGTGCCTTTCAAAATATTTTTTCAGGTTTTGTCTTAACTCGGGCGTTCCGCGTGAATGGGTGTAGTGATACACGGCGGGAATCGAAAGATCGTCAAATGGAAAAAGCGGGATGTCGAAAAAAGCTTCTCCCAGGGAAAGCACGGTAATGTCGATGCCTTTCTGCTGAAGTTCATACACAAGATTGTTGTAGCGAATCGATACCGCTTGTATACTGTTTTCAACTACGGTTGAAGCTTTAAAAAACCCGGGATTATTTTTAATGTTTTCACGTTTGGTCTCTTTCTGCGTTCGGATCTTTTCTTCAAGCCAGGCCCTTATTTTATTTTTCTGTATCTTATTGCTGGAGGTTTTTGGAAAATCAGGTAATTCAAAAACAAAGGAAGGAATCTGGTTGGAAGAAAGTTTTGCACGGCACAAATCGTTGATTTTCGCTGACACGGCTGTGAGCACCGCACCTTCAGCCAGTTTCACCACGGCTACAATCTCCTCTCCGCTTATCTTATCGGCCACACCAACAACGGCACATTCCAGAACGCCATCTGCCTCGTGAATTACATCCTCAATAGCTTTGGGGCTGATATTGATCCCGCCGCGAATAATGAGATCTTTTTTTCTTCCCGTGACGTAAAGATTTTTATTTTCATCCAGGCGACCTATATCACCGGTAGAAAAGGGATTGTAAATTTCTTTTAGTAATGGATCGTCCACGTTAAAATAACCCTTCATCAGGCTTGGGGTTTCAATCACAATTTCGCCTTCCTCTCCTATTGGCAAGGCCTTGTTTTCAGCATCTACAATTTTAATTTGTATCCCATTTATCACGCGCCCAACGGTTCCTGCAATTCGTTTTTCGGCGGGCCTGTCTGTTGTCAGAAAGAGCGTTTCCGATAGCGCGTAGTTCTCAATCAGTCTGATCCCGTACTTACTTTCGAATTTTTCGCGCACAATTTCACTGAGCGGTGCTGTGCCAGTCAGCGCCAACCGCACATGCTCCCTGCAATATGCAATACCCGCACTTCCCCGGTCAAACTCATTTAATATCGAGATAACCGTTGGAACTATCCATAAGGTATTGGCTTTATACTGAATGATCTTTTCCCAGAAATTAATGATGGCCCTCGCATCAAACACAGCACTTAAAATAACCGAGGCGCCTGCGGTGAAGGGTAGAAGCATCAGGTTATAATAACCACCGAGATAGGTCATGGCCATGTTATTGAAAAAAACATTCCCATTTGTGATGCCAACGGTGCTGTTGAATAATACGGCGTTACTCACCAGGCTTTTCACCGAATGGATCACCCCTTTTGGATTGGAGGTGGTGCCCGAGGTATAAATAATGATCAGTGGGTCTTCTTCATGACATTGATCAAAGGGTTTTATCGTTTCAGTAGCTGCCGCCTTTTTTAGGTCAATTTTGATCCTTCCGTTTTCAGTGCACAGCGTTGAATCCTGGCTATTGAGCCGCAAGTTGAGTGTTCGCTCGCCTTCAATCGTTTGCTGGCTGAAACCCGGAACTGTCATATCTGAAAACACAATGGCCTTTGCCTGGCTGTGCCGAATGATATAATCTTTCTGATCGGGCGACAACACAGGGTTAAGAGGGATAGAGACTATGCCGGAATAGAGACATGCAAAATATAATTTCACAAACTCAAGCGAATTTTCAAGTGAAAAAACGATTTTGTCGCCCTTCTTTAATCCGGCCTTATTCAGCTGCCAGGCTATCGCGCAGGTTTCAGCCTTTAGATCTCCAAATGTATAACTGACACCACTGCCGGCATCTGTGATAAAGATCTTCTCTTTAAATTCGGAGTTGATAGAATTTATCTTTTCAAACGCGCTTGTCATTTCTGGCTGGATTTGATGCTCCTCCCGGGATTGCCAACCATTGTGGCTCCCTCCGGCACATCCGAAAATATTACTGCTCCCATCGAGAGATATGAAAAATCTCCTATTTTTAATTTGTTGGCAATGGTCACACCCGGCCCAAGCCAAACGTTTTTGCCAATGTTGGTGCTGCCCGAAATCGTGACATTCGCGGTTATAAGACAGTTTTCGCCTATTTGCACCCCATGCGCCACCTGCACAAAATTGTGGATCTTGGTGTGCCTACCAATAATTGTAGAGCCAAGCACTGCCCTATCAATACAATTATTGTTGCCTATTTCCACCCCGCTCTTTATGATAACATTGCCCAGATGCGGCATTAAAACATAATTCCCATCCTTGTTCTTTTCGTAACCGAAACCGTAGTTCCCTATCACATTGTTCGCGCCTATCACTACATTATCTTCCACAATGGTATTGGGATAAAGGATAGTATTTTGCAAAATCCGTACGTTGTTGCCAATGACGCAATTTTCTTTTATGATCACCTGAGCGCCAATAAATGGTTTTGTTCCAATCTTTGCACTCTCAGAGATTACCGCTTGTTCTGAGACCGAACTTTCCAGGTCCTGTTTCCAGAAAAACCCGGTGAGTACATCGTTAAAGTACTGTCGCGGGTTCTCAACAATGATGTAATTGCAGTCTTTTAAAAAGGCATTAAACGCGATGCCCGCCGGAATAATAATTGTCCCCTTCGTCACTGTTAGCAGTTGGTCTGCGTTTTTGGCGTTACACCAGCAAAGAATATCTTTATCAACATTTGCGGGGTCGAGCTGTATAACACGGTTTACGCCCGCGTTTTCGTCACCCACAAATTTAAGTGGAGGAAAAGTTGAAAGAATATCTTTAAGGCTAACTACCATCTTTATATGATCAAACGGAGCACTTCAAAGCACTCTGCGAATTCAACGTTGATCTGTGTTCCACGCACCCTCGCCAATGATCTCAAAAAATCAACATTGGCATAAGGCCTGTGCGCCTGCGACTGGTATTTGGCCAGGGCGTTGAACTTCTTTTGCAGGTGCCGCTGCGACAAAACAAAAAAGGCAGAGGTATTAAAATTGAGATTATTCCAGGGCACCTCGTAACAGAAAATGGTGGCGTTTTTAAACGCTCTTAATCCCTCCTGTGCAATGGTATGATGGTCCTGGTGGATGTCGTGCAGCGAAGGAATGAAAACAATATCAGGGTTCAACTTCGATCTCAGGTTGATAAGATCCTGCAAAATTTCCTGGCGCTTGTAATTAAAGGTTCTTACCTCGTAATTATAAAGAATCAGGTTTTCGGGAGGAATAGAAAGCTCCTGCGCCGCTTCTTTTATTTCCGTGATCAGTATGTCTTTCGGAAAATGAGTCTGCAGCGAAAGTTCGCAGGCCGAGAACGCGACACAATAAACATTGTTGCCTTCCTCTATCAGTTTGGAGATGGTGCCGCCACAGCCAAATTCAGCGTCGTCGGTGTGCGGCGCTAAAATCAAAACGGTTTTGCCTTTGAAATTCATTTTTTGTTATAGTTATTTAATGGCAGATAAACCCTATCAGAAAATTCCGGCTTAAGTACTTTGAAGGAACATACTTTCTATGGCCTTCGCGTTGTCTTCAAGAGAATAACCTGTGAGGTCAAACTGTGTATTGTAATTGGTCAGTTCCTTGTTTTTCACCAGCTGAGCGAATACCTTGTCGAGTTCGTTCAAACCGGCGTGAACACCCAGGTGATTGTCGACGACGAATTTCGGGGCAAGGCCATATTTGCTAAAAACAAGAAAAGGAGTCTTTGAATAGATGATCTCATAGAATTTGGTTGAGATATGGTCGACACCTACGCTGGGAATAGTCAAAAAAACATAATCAAAATTCTTAAATAATTTAAAGAGTTCGGCCGGAGGCAATTGATTGTGAAAAGTAACATTGCCTGCACCATACTTTTCGAATGTGCTTTTGTGTTGTTGCTTGTCGGTATAAATATCCAGTGAAATGTTGTCTTTATACCTGGCTATTACGCGGGCGGTTTCTTCTATTAATTCAGGAATATGATGGTATATAGTTCCGTAAAATACCAATCTCAGCTTTGGCGACACCGTTTTTTTCTCAACGGTAATTTCTGACGGGTCAAAAAAATGATGCAGTACTTTTATTTTATTGCTGTACAATGGGTACTTTTTGTCGAGGTGATTTTTCATTTCCAGGGTGGGAACCGTTATGATGTCAGAATCCTGCACCGTTTTACTTTCCATCATTGATTCAACCTTTAACCTCTTTGGGTTGATGTTGTGGAAGCCCCAGTTGGGTCCCCAGGTCCAGGGATCACGCATATCATTGATTATGAAAATATCCTTAAACCATTTACGCAGTAATGTTGTGTGGTACATGGCGCCGAAGGGCGCGCCTGAACAAATGATATTTTTTATATTGTGGGCCCTGATCAGTTTCCTGGCTTTTTTGTGAAGGGAGCGCCGCCAGAAAACAGACCTGTCGAGATAAGATCCACCAGTGAACAACGGCAAAACAGTAATCCAGAATTTATAGAATAGTTTTTGAAGAAACCTGTGCTCAAACATCACCAACTCTTTCGGAAACATTGCCGAGATAGGGTGCAACACTATATTCTTATTGCTTTCGACGATTCCAGTCCACAACGACTTTTTTTTAAACGGATTTTTCGCGCAAATAACGTGTACCGTGTAACCCAGTTTGGTAAGTTCATCCGCGTGCCTGGCCCATCGCCTCCCTCCTATGCCATAATGTGGCGGGAATACGTAGGATATTAAAAGGATATTTTTACAGCCGGGAACCAATGAGTGTTTTTCAGAGAACGGGCTTCAGATGCTGAAACCCTCCGTCCATAGTCCATTGATAAGCCACCTCGAGCAATCCATTTCATTTGCGAACTCCTTTGTATCGGTGACGTCTTTAATTACGGTGTTGGCCCAGTCTGATTTAATTACTTTGCCTCCATAAGCAGAAAACAGTTCAAAAATTCCGGTGTTGTAAAGGCAATCGTCATTTCCAAAATAATAAACCGAACGAATACCTTTGCCGTACTTGCTGATTACAAAATTGAGCATATACCTGGCGCCGTCTTTATTTAATGCCGAAAGGTCAGCGACTGATAAGCGGTCGTTTTTAATTGAAAAAATAACAAATCCCATCAACTCAGATCCCGAATAAAAGAACAGTTTATTATATTTAAGCACGGGGTTGTTGTTGATCCTCCAATCGAAATAGTCTTTATTAAGATCGAGGTAGGCTGAAATATTGTATGCGGAAGCGATTTTTTTTTGAAAATTTCCAATCACGTCCATCGCTGGCACTTGCGTTACCACTTCAAAATTCAGGCCCTTAACGTTTTCGAACCGGGTCTTTTTCTCAACCATCTTAGCCAACGTAAACGCTACCTGCTTGGATATATTCAGCACTTTATTTCCGGGTAGCGACCTCACATAACTTGCCGAAGGGTATTTTGACAGTTGAATTGTAGCTTCGCTTATATTCGCGGATACAACATCAAATTTCAGTTTAGCTTTCCAGACTTTAACAGCGGGCGTAAAGCCCCATATAATTTTACAACCTTTGGTTTTGCTGGCATCAATCGCGGAAAAATAAACATCTTCAAAATGACTTTTGCCGCGAAAATCCTTGCTCAAAAAACTGGTTTCACTTTTCGCTGTGCTCACAGCTAAATTTTGAATGCGAAGTGTAACCGGCAGCATGGCTTGTGTGGCAATAATTTTATCGCCTGATTTAAGGAGCTTAAATACCACATCAGGTTGAAAGTGTTCGAATTCCCAATTATAAATGGCGGGTGTAAAAAAAGGCCGCACAAACTCCCTTAAAAAAAGGATGGTGTCGCCCATTTTCAGCTCTGTATGGTTATGCTCTGTTACCATGTGCTCCATCGGATAAGATAGTTTTTATTTCTTCAAGGTAATTTTTTTCTGAATAGTGCTTCGCGATTTCATTACCGGTCGCAAACCAGGGATCAAGCGATCGCAAATGTTCAACCGCCCTTACATAAAAAGCGTGCTGTTTTTTATTCATAAAATTGTTGTGCCACAAAAATGTAAATACCCCATTCACTGCTTTGACCTTTTCCACCAGGTCACAAAACAACGTCCAGGCATGCGCTTCGTCAATGTTCATATACCTTGTTGGTGACTTATCCATGTAAATCAAAGGAATTTCAATTACTGGAATAAAAGACTTTGTTTTTATATCATAGGGAAAAAAAGGATGGCACATACCATTCCTAAATCCCGGTGAGTGTGGATCGCCATAAGTGGTGTCGTAAAAAAAACCGTTTGTTTCGAGAGCACGCCAGGTTGTATTTCTGTCGAACCTCAGGTAGTGATTCCTGTATCCAACAAGTTTTACGCCACAGGCATCCTCAAGCAGTTTTTTTTCCTGCGCTATTTTATTGGCTGAGGCGTAAGCCTCGTGTCCGCCATGAAGGCCAATTTCGCCGCCCGCGTTTTTCACCATCTCAAAAATATGTGCTATTTCTTTTACATGATAGTTGAAATCTGTCTCGCCAGGCAACAGCGAAAGAAAATAATAGGTCGCGGGAATTTTATATTTTTTTTCTATCCCGGCAAACTCCTTCATGTCCCAGGGAATGAAGGATTTGGTCTTTTTACCAGATGCTCTTTTTACCGAATTGCGCAATTCGTTAATCAACAGTCCGGCAGCGCTTTTAACGCCGCCAAAGTGTTTGGTAGGCGCCATCTGTACATCATCTTTTTCAAGTATATCAACATCGTGTGAAATCGCGACAGCGAATTTCTTTCCACCCGGATATTCAGGCTTAAAACCTTTACCGATCAGAAATTGCGATACATTTGGCACAAAAATATTATTGCTATTGACAGAGTTAGGAACCCTGTCATAAATATCAACGATGGTTTTATCACATTCGTTGGCATTTATAAACGCCTCCCAGATCTTAGCCATGTGTTGTGAAAATAAAATAGTTTAGCATTCCTGTAATTTGTGTTTGTGCTTTTCAAAACCATCGTAATAATAACTTACCTCAAACGCGTTGTCATTTGCAGGAATGGAAAGCGGGTTTTGATCAAACTGGAGAAGTACTGAAATTCCGTCTTTAACCAACTGAGAGGTATAATCCTGGCATTGTAAACTGTTCAGGGAATAATTTTTACAGCCATACTTTAAAGCCGTATATAAAGTTGTTGAATAAACCGAAATGTGATACGAGCACATTGATAATAAATAGTCAACATTCGCGTCAACGATCAAAACGTTGCTCAAAGCGTCGAGCGGTAGATAATCTGCCTTTTTTTCAGCGGGATGCAGCTTTACGATGATCTTATTATCCTGACCCCTTTTAAGAAGGTCGTTTGAAAGCCAGGCGATGTAAAGAATAAACTCCGCTTCGAGAAAAGTCTGGGTGGTAACAAGAATGCAGGGCTTTGAACCTTTAAAATCCATGATCAGCTTTTGTTTCTCTTCAGTTATGTGGATACTGGTAATCTGGTAATCGCCAATGATATCGATCTGCGCTGGCAAAAACTCACCACCCAACAACAGTTTGTTCACCCAGTATTGGCCATAAGTAAAGATCTTGTCTGAGAACAGGGCCCTTTGCGCAATGGGTGCTATAGTTTTAGGGAAAACATAAAAAATATCCTCAGTGGCAATAAGTCCATGCTGTATCTCAATGGCCTTTATATTATTTCTTTTGAGAGCAAGAATAAAACCTTCATTATGATAATGCGGCATAAAGAAACTCTTCTTAAAGCCGTGAAGCTTTAAAAAATAACTCCAAAACCTATAATCGTTAAAAAATTTATCGAAAGCAATTTCTATATTTTTCAGTTCCGTTGGTGTGAAATTAACCCCCGACCGGATCTTATCAAATGTTTTTTTGAGATCGCTCCTGACCTTTTTTTCTTCGTTTGAATAATTGTTGTACTTGTTTACAATAAATATTTCGGGCAACACCGCCCCATAATTCAAACTGCAGCGGTTCTGAAACAAAGTGTAACAGCTACCCGCACCTAGCTCTTCCCTGATATTCTCAAAATATATAGAAACGGTGCGCAGGCTTTTATTCTGAGCCACACGGCCGCTGTCGATAATTAAATTTTCTGCCTGGTGAGCAATTTCTATCGCGTCGAATTTCGCTTTGGCTGCTTCAAGCAATGCGCGGTGTTTGATCCTGTAAATAAAATTAAAACCAGAGGCATACCAACCGGCTTTGAAAACAAGCGGCCTGTATTTCATTTTTCCGAAATAATCTACTTTTAACCCGTCAAGTACTACTTTGAGTAAATTAAATTCCTGACAGTTAAAAACATTAAAGTCGGTAACGCGACTGTAAAAAGATGATTTAAATTCGGAGAAGGTACCCACTTTATTTTTTTAAAACTCCCATTTTAAGCAGGACCTCAACATCGCCGCTGAATTTTGTTACAGCGGCGCCTTTTAATTCGGCTATGTCAATCAGGTCATGTTCGCCGTCGGCGTACGATAACAAATGCATGCGGTTGTGAACGGCTTCTCTCGAATCTAAAGGGTTTACCGACGAGGGATATAAATTACGCTTTCCCAACTGCGGTTCGCAAAACGGAATGGTGTTGGTATAATAGTCGTTCAGTTCGAGCGCCTTTACAAAGGCCAGATAGGTTGCCACTGTTTGTTCCATCGCCTCAAAGGAAATAAAGGATTTGTTATCAAGGGAAGTATGGTACTCTTTGTATTGCTGGTACATGCTCCTTGTCAACGAACCAACCGGCAGATTAAAGCCAGGTGAACAATATTGACGCTCGTCGCTTCCCCCAACGCTGAAAGGAATTACAGTGAAGGGAACTGCCTGATGTTTCAATACGTGTTTTGCAACCCTGTCGGCAAGCGAGTTAATATGCTTCGACTGTTTGTACACAAAATTCCCGTCATCGCCACAGCAGGTCAATACATAACCCGCTGCCAGTTTTTCTTTCAGCTGTTTACCATTGGCATGCAGATAGGCAATCACACCTACAGTTTCCGGCGCGAATAAAAACCGGTAAGTGTATTTCCTGTCGCTCATCGCCGCTATTTGTCGGTATAAGAAGGCCTGCACCAGTGGGCCCGACAATTCATTGTTGGCCATACTGGGATGACATACATAAGTTGAAAACAGGATCTCCTTGTCGCTGCTGCCTTTCAGCACGCATTCGCCATAGGTAAGACTTCCGTCCTTAAGAGTACTCTCTACTACTACTTTGTAAACACCTTCGCGATCAAGGGCCTTAAATTCGTTGTAGCTTAAACAAAATCCCCACCTCTCTTTATAATAACTCGTAACATAGGGAATGGCATCGGGCATTTCCTTGATATAATTGAGGTGTTCTTCAAGCTCCTTAAAAGACAAAGTTGTATTTACCGGAATCGAGTAATTAACAACGTGAAGATTGTTGATCCTGAAATCACATATTTTTTTTCCGGCCGGGTTGATGATGTACGCATCTAAAATGTTCCACTCCTTAGGGATAGTCCAGTCAAACACCTGTGTACCGGTTGGCACTTCTGTGATCTCAATCGGCACGACCTCCTGAATAATTTTCAATGACTCCCTGAGGCCGTTGCCGGTAATGCTCCTGCAGATCGGCCAAAGCCGGTCAAAATAACTTTCCAGCTCTTTTTGCATAGTTCTTTATTTTATCCATGATAACATTTACGCCACTTATACCTTTAATGGGTACTTGTTGCGTGCCCGAAAATATTTTCCAGGTAGATTCAAGGGCGGATTTAAACTGATCAAAATCCCTGGTGTAATTTGTCTGCCAGTAGCCAAAAGTCTTTAAATACCTGTAGTAGTCATTAAAGTCAACATCTTCTACACGATCAAGCGGAAGTTTTTTTGCGCCGGCTGTTATTGAAGTCGGCGACAAAACCCGCAGGTACACCGGGTGTTCTTTTTCGGCAACAACTTGCTTTTTATCGGCGTAATACACATGCCATACATCGGCGTGATTGGTATAAAGCACGCTGTTTGTAAAATAATTTTTATTGCCCGCGGCATCGGTTGGCGCCAAAGCATGTTGCGTTTTATGAATACAGGTGCTTGGAATCCAATGGCGGCTTTGCTGTGTTTGCACACCACTGGTAACATCATAAAAGGTATGATACCTGTCGAAGCAAATATCGAAATCCTTTTTACTCATTGTTTCCAATATCGAAGGAGAAATAATATCATCGTCGTCGAGCTTCACAATAAAGTCAGACTGTTCAAGGTACGAGATCACATCTGCTCTGTCGTATATTTTCTTCAGCTGTTCCTTCAGCGGCACTTCAGAACCGGCGTCAATTTTAACGACCTTAAAGCGGTCATCCTGCCGTTCTTCCTCACCAATGATGAGCACCTTCCAGTTGGTGTAAGTCTGCGCGTTGAGCGAGTTCAAATAAAGCTCATAAAGCTTTTTCCGCAGCAAAGATTGTTTTGCCGCGGGCGTTTTGTGTGTAATAAAAACAAAGAGCTTCATTGTTTACCGGATAGTGTTTTCAGTATTACGGATGTCGAAATGACATCTCTTTTTAATTGGTAGTTATTCAAACATATTCCACTTGAGCACCTCATCCTCTTTGATGTTACGGAGGGCTTTTTTACCAATGGCGTCATTGTAGAATTTCGCACTGATCCCATGAGCGGGCCTTTTCCAGGTGAGATCAGCAGCTTCCACTACTTTTCCTTCCTTTATGTCTTTCGCGGCCACAAGACTTCTGCGCGCGTTTTTCCTGGCGGGTTCTTCATCTTTCAAAGATTCTAATTTAAAAGAACCCAGAATTTCCTCTGTAAACTTCCAACGCCTCCAGAATTCCTTAAGATCTTCTTTATCCATGGCGTGGTAATGGTCGTTACCAGGCAGGGATTTATCATGGGTGAAGTGCTTTTCGATAATGGTGGCGCCCAGCAATACCGAAGAGTGAACCACCTCCATCGACTGTGGCAGCGTATGATCACTGTAGCCGGGTACGTGCTTCGGGAATTTATTTTTGAGGTCCCAGATCATACCCAGGTTTGCGTTCTTATTTGGTGTCGGGTAGTTCAGCACACAATGCATGAGGCATAACTTGTTGCCGCTTTTTTCGATAATGTTTACCGCTTCCTGCACTTCCCATAAGTTGGAAGCACCGGTAGATAAAATAATAGGCTTGCCAAATGAACACTGCAGTTCTATGAAATTAAAATTGGTGATGTCGGAAGACGAGATTTTAAAAACAGGCATCAGGTCGTTCAGAAACAGCGCGCTTTCCACATCAAATGGTGTACTCATGAATTCTATTCCCGCCTTGTCGCAGTACACCTTTAATTCTTCATACTCCTTTTTCCAAAACTTGTCATATTTTTTAAATAATTCATGCTGGCTGCGGGTAGGCTCTTTGGTAATGTCCCAATAATAAGGACTGTCTTTACTGGCAATTGTATCAGCTTTATAGGTTTGAAATTTAATAGCCTGGGCGCCTCCTTCAGCGGCTTCATCTATGAGCCGTTTTGCGAGGTCCATTGAGCCTTCATGGTTTACACCCGCTTCGGCGATAACATAAGGGGTGTTGATCCTTCCCGGATCATACTGGTTGAGCACATCAGTTAATTTTATCATAATTTTTATTTTATTTTTCTGCGAAAATCATACAGTTATTAAGCGCGTTCCTTCTCATTCTTGATTCAAATATCTTTCTTTTGATTGGATTGACCGGTACCATATCGGGAAGAAGCTTTGCGTCCTCCTGGTTCACCCAGCCGGTCTTGTCGAGAAAATACTTGCCATTGATAAGCGCGGCCCCGGTAGCCTGCAACTTTTCTGAATAAACAAAATCATTTTCAGAGAAGGGATTAGAGAATACCTTTACACCTTTGGCAATCTCATACTTTTTGAAATCTGCCGATCGTCTTTCAAAGATCTTGTATTCATCAACCGGCACAATCTCTACCTTTTTGAATCCTCTTGCCTGCAGGTAACTGCGGTAAAATTCTTCGTTTCCGTTAAAAGAGCAGGCGGTAAAATCTTTATTGTTTACGTACTCTAAAACCGGTTTTCCTTTCACCGGTGAAATATCTTCACGGATAATGAGCTTCTCCTTGGTGATCGCGCACAGCTGGTCTAATGCACCCAGAGGATTTTGCAGCCAGGCTATCACGTTGCCGCAAAAAACCACGTCGTACTTCTGACCCAGTTTTTGCAAATCATAGATCGAACATGACTCAACGTCGATGGAGGAATTTTTTATTTTTTTAATCTCTTTGATGCGGCTAATGGGCCAGCCACCCATCATATTCATATTGGTTTCGTTTTCGTCAACGTACAGGTCTACTGACTTAACACTGCCAGCCCCTTTTTCTTCAGCTAAAAAAGAAAACATACCGTCGTTCGCGCCTACGTCGATAAATGATTTGCCTTTTAATGACGAAGGTAAATTACAAAGGTCCCATTCGTACTCGCCCCTGGTACCCGGCGAAAAAATATCATCATACAAACGAACGCGTTGTCGCCATTCTTTGTAGGAAAACAGTTTTAATAATTGTGGATTGGGGTCTTTTATTTCGATGTTTTTCATAGTTGATTTTTAAAAAGATTTACCACGCTGTCCAGCCGCCCTCAACAAGCATATTGTTACCGGTCACGTAACTGGCCGCGTCGCTCAACAGGTAAATTAAAGCCGGGGCCACCTCGTGATTATAGCTCATGCGTTGCATGGGACTGAAGTTTGCAAAGTTTTTCTCAAATTGTTCTTCGTGGTTGTTCCACACACCATGCGGGGTGATCATATTCACACGAACACCTTTGGCTCCCCAATAAGAAGCCAGGTACTGCGATAATGCGTCGATGCCACCCTTGCTCGCCGAATAGGCTGCAGGGCACCCCATTTTTGTGCCCTTGTACAAATTTTGATTCGGCGCTACCACGCTGTAGGTGGAGGGAATATTCACAATAGATCCTGTTCCGTTTTCAGCCATGTACGAGCCTATCACCTGGCAGAGTAAAAAGGTGCCTTTTAAATTAACTTCCACCACTTTGTCCCAGTTCTCTTCACTCACCGTTTCAAATGGTTCAAATATGAGGTGCGATTTATTCTGGTGACCGGTAACAAGTCCGTCTATCCTTCCAAATTCCTTTAACGCGGCTTCCTTCAGGGCCAGCACCGAGGCTTTGTTTTCTACCTCAACGGTTACACCGATACATTTGACCTTGTTCCTTTCCTGTAACTGCGCCGCCAGCTCGTCGGGTTTCGATATCGCGATATCGGCTACTACGAGGTGCCCTCCAAATTGGGCAACGGCCTCGCAAAAAGCTCGTCCAATAAGACCGCAGCCACCCGATACTATGATGACTTTACCTTTAAGATCAAATTTTTCCTTAAAATTAATTTCGGCCGGATTTGTTGTTCTGATCATGATGTTAGATAAATCGTTTTAACTGTATTATTAAATGTATTTTCTGAATACTGGTTTGATTGGCTCACCCACCAGGTATTTTTCATAACCCTCGTCCAGGCCCTTTTTGTAAATAGCGCAGGAGGCGTCCATCGCCTCAAGGATATGGGCCACGTCTTTTTCGGTGTGAGAAAAATTCGGACAAAAGATCCCCTGGAATAATACGCCATACTTGATCATTTCCTGGTGGAACAAGGTGCGCAATCCGAAAGAGTTGTTTCCATCCTTGTCGAAATAGCCAAGAGAGGCATGCCAGTTAAACTGCAGATTTTTTATAGAATCGCTCAGTCCGTGATTTTGAAAGATCTTTTTTGATCCGTCGATAAACTTCTGACCCATGCTATGGTTATATTTCACCACGTCGTTTTTTCTAAATTCATCCATTGTAGCCAGGGCCGCGGCGATGCTTGAGGTTTCTCCGCCATGAGTGGTGCTGATCAGAAATAATTTTTCTTTCCCTGAGTTCCTGATGCCGCCCAGTTCCATGACTTCCTTTTTGCCGGTAAGACAGCAAAACGAAAAACCGTTGGCGATGCCTTTGCCCCAGGTGGTCATATCTGGCACCACATTGTATTTTTTCATAGATCCGGGGAAATCAGTTTTGTATCCGGTGATCATCTCGTCCATTATCCACAAGGCCCCATGTTGATGCGCCAGATCAATGGCATCCTTTAAAAAATTATCGGCCAGTACATTCATTTTCTCCGGCTCAGAGATCACACAGGCGATCTGGTTGGGGTACTTTTCAAAAAGTTCTTTCAGTGAGGCCAGGTCATCGGCCTTAAAACTCACCGTGAGATTGCTGATGTCGTTGGGAATCCCGCTCTTAACATCGGTACTGCCAATGAACCAGTCGTCATACGAATAAAAAGGATGTTCCGCCGGCCTTGCCACTAACTTTCTGCCGGTATAGGCGCGGGCAAGTTTCACCGCGGCTGTAGTTACCACCGAACCATTTTTCGCGAATTTGATCATATCGTGACTTCCAACCATTTCTAAAAAACGCTCGGCTATCTCTCTTTCAATCACAGATGGTCTCGAAAAATTATTTCCCTTACGTAATTCAGCGGTCACCCGTTCAATAACGGGTTCATAGGCGTGACCCAGGCTTACTGATGCCAGCCCGCTTAAACACTCTATGTACTCGTTACCGTCCTCATCCCAAACATGGCTGCCTTTGCCATGTGTGATTGAAGCCGGGGATAATAGGGGGAACTGATCGTCGCCTTTGCTGTAAGTGTGGGCGCCGCCGGGAATAAGGTCATGGATTTTATTCCGGTAGTCGTTTGATTTTGAAAAATTGGTGATCTCCTTCATTTTATTTTTATTTCCCGCGGAATCCACGGATTATTAATTCTATTTGTTTTCCCGCTGATCGCGCGGATTATTTCTTCGAATTTGCCTTCATCATAGTCTGCGGGACTTTCAGTCGATTTTTTTATCGTTTTGAACAGACTTTACATACCCTGAATTGATAACACTTTCCTTGTTGAGTTCAAGAATTTCGGGACGGGCCTCCAGCAATTTGATCACGTCGGCCATAGTAAAGTCGGTAATGGAAGCAAAGGATTTAAAAATTGTTTCCACCGCTTTAAAGTCGCTTTCAGAATCTACAGAGAGCTTGTATTGATAACCTTTGTCGTACTTTTTCCATCCGCATTTAAACTTTCCCGAATTTTTGATGTAAGGCGTTACGTGCTCCCTTTCAGAAAGTAATTTCGCTTCTTTCCAGGCTGTTTCAAGCGCGGCGAATGAAAACACTTCAGTATCAAAACCATCTTCCAGGAATTCAGGTTCATGGTTGCTGTTTGAGAAATAATCCTTGCCTGAAAGCAGGTACTGATCAATTACAAAATCAACCACCGTATGGTGATGTAAAGGACAATCGGAAGTTACTCTGATCACATGATCCGGAGAGAAGGGTTTTGCAGCCTGGTAGTACCTGTCTAATACATCAGACTCGCTGCCACGAAAACAGTCTATATTTTTAGCTTTACAAAATGCTTCTATAGCATCATCTTCTTTATTGACAGTTGTAGCAATCACAATCTTGTTTACGAGTTTAGATTGATTGATTCTTAACTGCTGTATTTCTAAAAGGCTGTGACCTTTTATCTCTTTAAGAACTTTTCCGGGTAGGCGGCTTGAGCCCATGCGGGCTTGTATGATCAGCAGGTTCATTTAAATTCTTCTCTAAAAATTCCCATTAAATATTTATCGTAATAATTGCCGTCTACAGCAACATGCTTTCTTAAAATACCTTCTGTTGTATAACCCAGTTTATCATATAATTTTTTAGCGTTTGGATTGTTTTCATAAACTGCCAGGTAAATTTTCCTGAGTTTTAGAGTATCAAATCCATATTTCATTGCCAGGTAGCAGGCCTCATATCCGACTCCTTTGCCCCAATACTCTTTATCCCCTATGAGTAACCCCAATTCTGAAACATTTGCCCTGGCATCATGAAAATCCAGTTTAACGTTTCCTATGTGCTTTTGTGTTTCTAATGAACAGATCGCGAAAAAAGCTGTATGAGGATGAGTAGTTCGTTCTTTAACGTAAGTGTGTAGATTTTCAATTGTGTAACCAGACGTCGCTATGCCGTTCATCACCTCAGCGTCGTGAAGCCATGAAAGGTAGTTTTCGTTCACATCGCTTAAAGACAGAGGGCGCAGAAAAACACTCTTACCCGTGATCACAGA
>JAZKFC010000023.1:45078-74544 GCA_040386615.1 Bacteroidota bacterium | reverse complement strand
TCTCAACGCCACGTGCACTTATGTCGTTAAGAATGTAATCTATTTGTTTATCACTCAGGCAATACATTTAAGCTTGTTTGGGTTTAATGTCAAGTAAAAATTTCATGGTATCCATAAAATCGGCCAGTTCGTTTACTTTTTCCATCGTTTTGGTTTTACCAGATGGGCTCAAAGTATAATACTTGCGCATGCGTTTGCCAATGTACTCGGTTTCGGTAGTAACAAGCCCTTCATCTTCCAGCGCATGCAAGGTCGGATAAAGAGCGCCTTCTGTGATCTGAATTTTATCAAAGGTAAGTTCCTTCACCTTTTGAGTGATTTCGTAACCGTACATTTTTTTATTATCCGCCAAAAGCTTTAAAACAATGGTCTTAAGTGTGCCTTTTATCAGTTCAGAAGAGTAGATCATGAGAATATAATTAATTACCTAAGACAAAGATACATAATTTTCTTATGTATATGGGACTTAAGTATAATTTTTAACTCAATCAATTGATAATCAAATATATAATTTCATGCATAGCTTCGTCTGTTGATTTTCTAAACCGATTCAATTTTTTACAAAAACCGGAAAAATCTTACATGTGTATAGGTTCCGCCGATTATGGCGCCGTGCAAATCTTTATTTGCCGGAACTTTACACTCATAAATTATTAACTAATCTTCTATAAAAAAACAAAATGACTATCCAGGATTTCGCAAGAACGAATTTTTTTGACCAGGTTTCATTAATTAAAAACGAAGCCACGCTGATTGACACATACCTTGAAGCAGGCAACATCGTTATGGTTTATTCACTCAATGGTTTTTTTATTGAAGCAACCATCAACCCAATTACCGAAGACATCATTGAAATTATCCCTTTTAAACGCGGTTTCCTTTCAAATAAGAAATACCTGCACGATCACCTGAGAACGCACATTTTGTCGTACGTGTTGGTGGCCTGAATTTTCAGGCTGGCTGCGTTTTATTAAATCAGTAGATAAAATTATTATCTTTAACTATGATTGAAAATGAAACCGTTCTCAATACCGCCAGCTTTAACCCAAAGCTCAAAACATATATTTTCCTGGTAGTGCTGTTCTACCTCCTTATCTCGGTGATAGGCATCATTATCATCCCCTTCTGGCTTTTCGGCCTTGGCCAGTGGCTCAGCAACAAATTTTTTCACACGCTTGAATGCCAGTTAACCACAAAAAATCTGCGGTTTTCGAAAGGGCTTATTTTTCACATAGAAAAAACGGTGCCTCTTGAAAACATCCAGGATCTTTCTTTTTACGGCGGGCCTGTTTTACGCGCGTTCGGCTTAACCCTCATCCGTATTGAAACTGCTGGGGGTGGCGGACATCACAGCAATAACATGATGAGCATGCCAGGCATTGATGACGCTGATAATTTTAAACTGGCCATTTTAAACCAGCGTGAAAAAGTAATGAAGGAGAAATACCAGTTCTCATCACAGGTAAGTGAATCAACAGGCAGTCCGCTAAATGATCAGTTGCTTAAAGATATCAGGTACGAACTGGTTGAGATTAAAAATGCTCTGAAAAAACAGGCCTGACCTCCCTATTTTATTATTCTTTCACCAACTTTAAAACCCTGCTGCCTTCGGCGGAACTCAGCCTTACAAAATAAACGCCGGCAGAAAGATCCTGCAGGCCTTTCAGTTCAAGGTGACTGCGCTTTCCTTCAGCAACCTCCAGCGTTTTCAACAACCTGCCGCTCACGTCGAAGAAATGCAGCGTGCTGATCTTTTCCACAGCATTTCCACTGAGCGTAAAACAGCCGGAAAAGGGGTTCGGAGCAACTTTTATCTCCGCAAAAGAAGCAAGCCCCGCTGAAATTCCCGTCGTGATAAGACCGCGAAGATTGATGTCATCTATAAACAGGTTGTTGCCCTGGTTAACTGAATCACGGGTGAACTCAAACTTAAAATAAACGCGTGGTTTTCCGGCAAAATAATAATCGGTATTGATATTTTCTTCCCGCCATTCTTCCTGTGAGGGCTGGTCGTATGATGTACCCAACAAGCCCTGCGTTGAATTTAAAGCAGCACCACTTTTTGTAAACATAGTCAACCAGGTTGAACCGCAATCGTCGCTGCCATACACCCTTAACCTGTCGTTATCGCCGGCACCCTGTTGCGTGTAGGCATAATAAAATGTTAAGGTCGATGAAACTGTAGTTTGTAAATCAAAAGCAGGTGTATAAAAACTCACCTTCTCTCCCGGTGGATTGTTATAATTATCAACCCACACGCTGTTGAAACCATTTAACGAAGCCGAATTGATCTGCTGAAAGCCAGCGCCTGTTAGCGGCAGGGAGGCCATCCAAAGGTTGTCGGGAAAACTGATAGTTTCAAAGCCCTGATTAATGTTGGTACTTCCGGTTCCGGCCGCGGGTAAAACCAGCATTTTCTGTTGAACAACAGAATCGCTGCCGAATGCATTCGACACTTTTAGTTTTACAGTAACAAGGCCTGAACTGATAAAATTTAAAACGCCATTTTGTTGTGTGGAAATATTAGACGCCTGTGGACTTGACCATTGCCAGGAAGTAATCGGCGCATTATAGCTGAGATCAGTAAAACCCACACTGTTGCCCAGGCAACTGGTGGCATTATTAAATTTAAATTGGGCCTTTGGCGCACAGTTGTACAAGGGATTTGTAACGCCGGTGGCCAGGAGGTTGGCTGTTGACGAGAGGTTATTCCTGCCGGCGATGCCTGAGTTCAGTGCTGCCTGCATCCTCACACACTGCCCTGGCGTGAACATCACCTGGCAATAAGCATAGTCCATATAGTTCTGCATATTCTCGGTAATGCCGGCGCTGCAAACAATGGCGTTATTCAGGTTACAGGTAGTGAAGCCTTTCGTAACCGGGGTATCATTCACACCATCATTACCGCAGGCAAAGCCGGGCTGATTGGTGCTGCCCCACAAATGCTGGAGATTCAACCAATGTCCTACTTCGTGTGTAACAATGCGTGATACAAATGGCTGACTGGTGCCAATGCTGCCCACGTAAATGCTCTGAACAACCACACCGTCGGCACTGGGTCCAACCTGGCCCGGGTAAAAAGAATAGGCTGCAGAACCCGCGGGCATGGTTTTTACGACATAAATGTTCAGGTATTTTGTCCTGTCCCAGGTGTAAATATAATTGGCAAAGTTCACAGTCCAGTCGGTGTTGGCATCAAAATGACGGGTGATTCCGTTTGTGCAGTTACCATTGGGGTCGATGGTTGCCAGCCTGAACTCCACGCCACAATTGCCGATCAGGTTTTGGAAAGGGGCCACAGCGTTAATGGTGTCGGGATTTTGTTTGGTATAATCGCGGTTTAAGATCGCTATTTCATCAATGATCTGCGCGTCGCTGATATTCTCAGGACCTCCCTGGTGTAACACATGAAATACAACAGGAATGGTATAGTTAGATACTGAGGTGGTTTTCGCCTGACCTTGCCCCCACCCGCCTTCAGGCTCTTCAGCGGCTTCCATTAATTCTTTCGTTCGTTGCCTTGCCGCGGGGTCCTGGCTGAACAGGTATTCCTGGGCATGAAGGAAACCGCAGCGATTTTCGGTCTGCGCTAAAGCCGGGAAACATGAAAAAATAAACAGAACAGAGAAGATCTTTTGCATAGTGAGGTTGTAAGAGATAAATATATAAAATAATAGCGTAAAAATTACGGCGTAAAAGAAAGTCAGGTGCTGCAATACAAGTTTTGACATAAAATCTCCTCCTCTCTCTTTACTTTAATTATCTTTATCGAAATTTTAATTTTCATGAGTAAAACTGTTCAACAATTAAATATAGGTGTTTTGGGGGGCGGTCAGCTTGGCAGAATGCTTATACAAAATGCCATCAATTTAAATTTAAATATTTCAGTTCTCGATCCCGATAAAAATGCGCCATGTAAACACCTCGTTAAAAAATTTACACAGGGCAGTCTTACCGATTATGATGCGGTTTATGATTTTGGAAAAGACAAAGACCTGATCACCATAGAAATTGAGAACGTAAATATCGACGCACTAAAGGCGCTTGAGAAAGAAGGTAAAAAAGTTTATCCTCAACCACATATTATAGAGTTGATACAGGATAAGGGCGCTCAAAAAATGTTTTACCAGCGCAACAATATCCCCAGTCCTGATTTTTTCCTGGTGGAAAACAAATCACAGATCCAGAAATACGCCGACTATTTTCCTTTCTTTCAAAAACTTCGCAAAGGAGGTTATGATGGCAAGGGTGTTACCAAACTGGTAAGTCCGCACCACCTCGACAAAGCGTTCGACGCGCCCAGCGTTCTCGAGCGCCTCGTCAATTTTGACAAGGAACTGGCAGTGATCGTGGCCCGCAGCGAAAGCGGTGAAATAAAATGTTTCCCCGTGGTTGAGTGCGAATTCAGTCCTGAAGCCAACCTGGTTGAATTTCTGTTCAGTCCCGCTAATATTAAAAAGAGTGTTGAGAAAGAAGCTTTGGCACTCGCCGCCAGCGTGGCTGAAAAATTGGGTATCGTAGGGCTTCTGGCAGTTGAATTGTTTTTGACCAAAGACGGAAAACTATTGGTGAACGAAGTGGCGCCGAGGCCACATAACAGCGGTCATCATACCATCGAAGCCAATGTGACCTCGCAGTTCGAACAACACTTGCGGGCAATTTTAAACCTGCCTCTGGGCGATCCGGGTATCACTAAATCCGGTGTGATGGTTAACCTGTTGGGCGATTTTGGTTACGAAGGCAACGCGGTTTACCAGGGCATGGAAGATGTACTTAAATTCAGCGGTGTGTATATACATTTATATGGCAAAGCTACTACCAAGCCTTTCCGCAAAATGGGGCATGTGACCATCGTGGATGACGATATTTTAAAGGCCAAACAAAAAGCAAGGCTAGTAAAAAACACGTTAAAAGTAATAGCCTGAATTCAGTTGTAAAACAAAACAAATAAATCCGGGTAACCTGGTAAAAAACATAAACAGGCTCAAATGGAAAAACGTCTTTGTCCTGAATGCGGTGAGGTGATCAACGGCAGGATCGATAAAAAATTCTGCAGCGATATGTGCCGGAACGCCTTTAATAATAAGGTGAACAGCGACAGCACCAATTATGTACGGAACATCAACAACATCCTGCGTAAAAACCGCAGAATATTGGAAGAAAGTCTTAACGGCGACAAAACAACGGTACCTAAACAGAAATTAGTTGACCGGGGTTTTAATTTTAAGTACTACACCAACCAGCTCGTTACAAAAAACAACCACAGGTACATTTATTGTTATGAGTACGGCTACCTGCCGCTCGACAACGAGCTTATTTTAATCGTAAAAAGAAAAACAGAGCATTAATGATAACAGGTAATAATTCAGGGCAAAACACAGAGCATTCTTTTAATTTTAGGATCACCTCTGATGGTGTGGTATCTCAGAAATTCAAAAGCATGGGAATCACCGATTTTGAAGGCGCTGCTGATTTTATCCGGCAACTCCCCTTCCGCAGAAATGAGAACAAAGAAAACCTCATGACCTTATTTACTGATGGTTGTGGCACCTGCGGTACCAAGCATGCCCTGCTTAAACAACTGGCAGATGAGAACGCTGCTACCGGCATAAAATTAAAACTGGGCATCTTTAAAATGAATGGCGTGAACGCGCCCGCCATTGCCGCTACCCTAAAACAACACTATCTCGGGTACATTCCCGAAGCGCACAATTATTTAAGCTTCGGGGACCAAATGCTGGATTATACCTGGGCCAATCACCAGATCCCCGACTTTAAAGACTACCTTTTGGCTGAATGCGAGATCAGTCCCGAACAGATTACGGCTTTTAAAGTAACACATCACAAATCTTTTCTGGCACAATGGCTAAAGGATGAACAATTGCCTGTTTCACTTGAACAGCTTTGGTCGATCAGGGAAGACTGCATCAGGGACCTTTCAAAATAAATAAAACAGGGAAAAATCCGTGCTTTTAAAAAAAATAACACTTACACTCAGTGTCTGCCTTTACGCCCTCTTTTCTTTGGCTCAGACACAAAACGACAGCCTTGATATTAAGATCGGGCAGATGATCATGCTTGGCATCAACGACCGTACCGAGCTGGCCGACTCAGATCCTTTGATCAAGGAACTTAACGCAAATAAACTTGGCGGCGTTGTTCTCTTCGAAAAAAACATCAGTAAAACCGACGCCCGGAATAAATTAAAAACACTCATTACTGTTCTGAAAAGCAACACCCCTATTCCTTTGCTGGTAAGCATCGACGAAGAAGGCGGAAAGGTACACAGGCTGAAACCAAAGTATGGCTTCGTGGCGATGCCTTCAGCCGCCTACCTGGGCAAGCTCGATAATCGCGATTCCACCTTATTTTACAACCGTGCGCTGGCCGCGGAACTGGCCGGCCTTGGCTTCAACTTTAACTATGCGCCCAGCCTCGACCTTGCCATTAACCCTGAAAACACCGTGATCGTTAAAAGAGAAAGAAGTTTCTCAGCCAAAAACGAGATGGTAAGCAAACACGCGCTGCTGTGCATCAAGGCCCATCATGAAAACGGCGTTAAAACCATACTCAAGCATTTTCCCGGCCACGGCAGCTCAACGGGCGACTCGCACCTTGGCATTGTTGATGTGACTGAGACCTGGGACTTTAAAGAACTCTTTCCCTATTACGATATTCTTAAATCGGGTTCTTGCGACGCCATCATGACCGCGCATTTAGTCAACAGGAATTGGGATAGTACCTATTTGCCGGCTACCCTGTCGTCGAAGGTAGTAACGGGCATGCTCAGGGGTTTACTGGGATTTAAAGGGGTTGTTTTTTCTGACGATATGCAGATGAAAGCCATCAGCTCGGCTTACGGCGTTGATAAGTCCATAGAAATGGCAGTGAACGCGGGCGTGGACATCATTATGTTTGGAAATAACGTTGACCCTAAAGATAAACCCGTTACTGCAACCGAAATTCATGAGAAGCTAAAAAAACTGGTGATGGATGGAAAGATCCGGCCCGAGCGCATTAATGAAGCCTATAACAGGATCATGAAAATGAAAAACACACTGGTAACAGGAAAAAAATAATATGAAATTAATCACAGAGAGATTGATCATGGATGAGATCACCATGCACTACCTGCAACAGGTGCATGAACTGCACTCCCTGCCTGAAACAGACCGTTACAACACACTCGGCATTCCTACATCTTTATCGCAAACCGAAGAACTCCTTAAAAGCTGGATAAGCTTAGTGAACACAAGCCCTAAAAATAAGTTTGTTTTTGTTTTGCTGCATAAAGACACAGGTGCATTTACAGGCCTTTTTGGGATTAATATGGGCAAGCCCAATTACCGGAACGCTGAAATTTGGTATAAACTGCTGCCAGCATACTGGAACAAAGGCTATGCGACAGAATGCACGGGAGAAATCCTGAGGCTTTGTTTTAATGAGCTTGGTTTGCACAGGGTGGAAGCAGGTTGCGCCGTTGACAACCTCGCGTCGGTGAAAGTGCTTGAAAAATCGGGATTTATAAAGGAGGGCCGCACAAGAAAATTATTGCCAATAAGAGGAGAATGGGTAGATAATTATTTTTATGCCATACTCGAAGAAGATTTTAAGTAGACTCGCCTTCGCTAAACTGCTTGCTCCTAAGACATAGCTACGGCGGATGCAATCCGAAACCCTGCGTTACTCCTCGTTTACGTAAAACAATTTGTAAAACTTCATGCCTCTTTCCTCGTCATAACCGTTTTCAACCATATCGTGACGGCCATGAATGTAGAGATGAAAATTTTTATCGAGTTTTATCACGCTGCGCATGTACTTCTGGTTCTTTTTCACCGCGGTGGGCGATACTTCAAATTCATCGATGGCGGTTAAATCCATACGTTTATTAAAATCGCTGCGGTAGTCCTTAAACGCCTCTATCACTTCCGGCTGCACCAGCACCTCTTTCTCAAAATCCTTAATATTGAACGCGTCTTTTTCTTTAAAATAAGACGTGCTTTTGTTAAGCATCATCCTTTGATCTTCCTTTTTTACGTTATTGGCTTCTGTAAGTATTTCTTCGCAAAAACCGCGCGAAGCGTCGATAAAATTCTTAGTATGGTAATAAGCGTTGGGTTTGATCACGGCGTTTAAAAAGTCCTCTTCCCAATACAACGCGCACTCAGCGACCCTGTTATTGGTATCAATGATGCTTAATTTGTAACCCTTCTTTTTGTCAGTGTCAAAAACCAGACAACCCTTGTCGAGCTTGTTAATATTGATACCATTGTCGCAGTCTATATCAAACTCGTCGACATGCTGGTACACTTTAAGGAATGTTTCTTTGTTCTCTGTCTTAAAGTAGCCGATCGCGTCGCACAGTTCGCCGTCTACCATGGCGTCTTTAAAATAACAGACAAAAAATTCACCGCCTTTGATTTTTGGATGCATGCTTTGGTTATACAAATGGGTGGCTACCTGTTTGGATTGTTCGACAAAATTTTTCCGGGAGGCAAAGAGGTCTTCGCTGGCATTGCCAACACTGGCAATTGAAATATCCAGCTTACCTTTGAACTGATGATAAATATCTGTCTTAAATGGCGATAAAAAGTAGCGCAGCACCGTTTCCTTTACAAAATCGTCTTTGAACTCCACTGATTTCTCACTCAAGGTCAGTTCTTCCCCCAGGCCTTTATTGCCTACAAAATGAATAATAAAATGTGTCAGCTGCGCGCGGGAAAAATCGATCATAAATTTTTGATTTTTAAAAAGTTAAATATAGCTGTCTTCCCGGCTCTGCTTTTAACAATATTTAAACAAGTTTTAAGTAGCACCGGCAAAAATTAATGATGGATAAAATGGGAATTTCTATTTAAAAATTTAAATTTGTAATATGCTAAAATTAGTTTCCAGGATCACAAAGAAAACACTGCTCGTAGGGAGTGTGCTTATTTTATCGTCATTTATGGTGGTAAAATATGTCTTTGACAAAAACGACGTCATATTTGAATTACTTTTCTCAAGTTTAAACCAGGCCCATTATGCTCCTTTAAAGATCGATGACAAGTTTAGTGAGAAAACTTTTGAATTGTACCTGAATGACCTGGATGTCAACAAAAAATTTCTATTACAAACTGATGTAGACGAACTTGGTAAATTCCGTCACGATATTGACGATGAGATCATGACCCAACGTCACGATTTTTACCAGAAGAGCCTCGAGATCATTTCAAAACGCATTAAGGAAAAAGAGGGCTGGAGCAGAGAGATCCTGTCTAAGCCCCTTGATTTGAAAGTTGAAGAAGAATACGAGACAGACAATAAAAAAACAACTTATGCAAAAACTGAGGCCCAGTTAAAAAAAGAGTGGGAAAAGATGATCAAATACCAGGTGCTATTCCGGCTTGATGAAATGCTGGTGAAACAGGAAAAAGCCATCGAAAAGAAAGACACCGCCTATAAAGTAAAATCATTTGACTCGCTTGAAGTGGATGCCCGTCGTAAAACACTGAAGGCAAACGAAGACTGGATGAAGCGCCTTAATAAAGTCACCAAGCGCGAGCGTTTCTCGCAGTTTGCCAACGCAATCACCGGTGTTTACGATCCGCACACAGAATATTTCGCGCCTAAGGAAAAAAAGAAATTCGACCAGTTGATGAGCGGTCAGTTTGAAGGCATTGGCGCAAGGTTACAGCAAAAAGATGGTGTTTTAAAGGTGAGTGAGATCATAGTTGGAAGTCCAAGTTATAAACAGGGAGAACTCAAGGCAGGAGACGACATTATTAAAGTTGGTCAGGGATCAGCCGAACCTGTTGATGTGACCAATATGGAAATTGACGAAGCCATCGAATTCATTAAGGGCAAAAAGGGCACCGAGGTTCGGTTAACAGTGAAGAAAACCGACAACAGCATTAAGGTCATTCCTATCATAAGGGACGTGGTTGAAATTGAAGAGACCTTCGCAAAAAGCGCCCTGATCGAAAATAAAAATAAGATCGGGTACATTTACCTCCCTTCATTCTATACTGATTTTACCAGGAATGGCGCGCATCACTGTTCAAATGACGTACGCAAAGAAATCGAGAAATTAAAAAAACAAAACATCAAAGGTTTGATCATTGATGTACGCGATAATGGCGGCGGGTCGTTACAGGAAGTTGTTGAAATGGCGGGGTTATTCTTCCCAAGAGGCCCGGTAGTACAGGTGAAAGGAAAAACCGCGCAGAGTGTTCTTGAGGACAAAAATCCGGATGTGGCCTGGGACGGACCATTGGCAATTATGATCAATCATAACAGCGCCAGTGCCAGCGAAATTTTAGCCGCTGCCATACAGGATTACAAACGTGGCGTTATAATTGGCACGCCGAGTTTCGGCAAAGGCACCGTGCAGTCTTTTATCGACCTCGATACCCAGCTAATACCGCCATTTGACACCATTAAGCCGGTGGGGCAGGTAAAGATCACCCAACAGAAATTCTACCGTATCAATGGTGGTGCCACCCAATTGAAAGGTGTCACCCCGGATGTGATGTTGCCTGATCCATATGAATTTATTGATTACGGAGAAAAGGACCTTGAAAATCCTATGCCCTGGGATGAGATCAGTAAAGCCGATTACAAGGAGTTTGATAAGATCAATTATGCCAACATCACTAAAAAAAGCAAAGCAAGGATCGCCAAAAACACCCAGTTTGCGTTGATACTCGAACAGGCTAAAGAAGTGAAACTTAAAAAAGACGACACCAAATACAGTCTCAACCTAGATAATTTCAGAGCCGATCAAAAACAATTGCGTGACCAGAATAAAAAATATGAAGACCTTCGCAAGGACATCAGCGGCTTTAACGCACAGATCCTGCAGGATGACAAACTGAAATTCCAGAACGATACATCAAGGGCAGGCCGCGAAACGCGCTGGGCTAAAAATGTTGCAAAAGACCTTTATATCCACGAAGCCAGCAATGTTTTAAACGATCTTAACTAAAACATCACCACAAAATATTTTGAAAGGAGAGCGTTGCTCTCCTTTTTCATTTTTAAAAAGCCACAATCCTTATAGCTATCGGGAACACTAATAAAGACAAAAAAAAAAAAAGGATTCATGATTTTAAAAAGCCACGAATTACACTAATAAGACAAAAAATAGGATTATAAATCCAACAGATAATACTTCAATCCTTCCACACACAGATTAGTAAAATTCGTGTAATTGGTGGCAAAAAAGTATGTGGTTAATTACTTCTCAAACGTTTAGCTTTCGCCATCCTGTGGCTACATTCTTTCCGGTACCGTGATCCCCAGCAAATTCATGGCGTTTGAAATTACCTGTGCGCAGGTTTTGGAGAGTTGAAGCCTGAATTTTTTAAGAGCTTCATCCTCTTCTTTAAGGATATTGAACTCATGATAAAAGCGGTTATACAGTTTAGTGAGTTCATACACGTAATTGGCAACAAGCGCTGGACTGTAGGTATCGCCAGCTTCCTTTACCACTGCGTCAAAATCGTAAATGCATTTAACCAGTTCCTTCTCTATGCTATTCAATTCAACCGCGGTAGCAACCGCGGCAAAATTCATATCGGCCTTCCTCAGAACGGATTTGATCCGGGCGTGCGTGTACTGCATGAATGGACCGGTGTGCCCGTTAAAGTCTATACTTTCTTTGGGATCAAATAACATTTTCTTTTTTGGATCCACCTTTAATATAAAATACTTCAGGGCCCCAAGGCTCACCATGCGGTAAAGCTCCTGTAACTCTAACTCTGTGAATCCTTCCACCTTGCCAAGTTCTTTGGTTGTGGCTTCAGCGGTATCAAACATTTCCTGGAGTAATTCATCCGCGTCAACAACTGTACCCTCCCTGCTTTTCATTTTTCCCTCTGGCAATTCCACCATGCCGTAACTCAAATGGTAACACTCTTTCGCCCAGTCGTAGCCGAGCTTTTCAAGGATCTTAAACAACACCTTAAAATGGTAGTCCTGCTCATTTCCAACTGTATAGATCAGCTGCTCCAGCCCGGGAAATTCCTTAAATCTTTCTATTGCCGTGCCCAGGTCCTGCGTGATGTAAACGCTGGTGCCATCACTTCTCAAAACAACTTTTTCGTCGAGTCCTTCCTTCGTGAGATCAATGGCGATGCTACCGTTTTCTTTTTTGTAAAAAACATGTTTTGCCAGGCCTTCTTCTATCACCTTCTTTCCCAGCAGGTAGGTATTGCTTTCGTAATAAGTTGAATCAAACTCAACCCCCAGGGCTTTGTATGTAACTGCAAATCCCTGATAAACCCAGCCGTTCATCATTTTCCAGAGTTCAACCACTTCACGGTCGCCGGCTTCCCAGTTCCTGAGCATTTCCTGGGCTTCCAGCATGAGAGGCGTTTGCTTTTCTGCCTCCTCCTTCGTTTTGCCTTCGCTGATAAGGGCTTCAATTTGCCTTTTATTGGCCTTATCAAACTCCACATAATATTTCCCGACCAGGTGATCCCCTTTTAAGCCGCTGCTTTGAGGAGTCTCGCCATTGCCAAATTTCTGCCAGGCCAGCATGCTTTTACAAATATGAATACCACGGTCGTTTACTATATTGGTTTTGATCACCCGGTGCCCGTTGGCCTGGAGAATGCGTGCCACCGAATAACCCAGCAAATTATTACGCACATGCCCCAGGTGCAGTGGTTTATTGGTATTGGGCGAAGAATATTCGAGCATGACCGTTTTGCCGGAACTGTTTTCTTTTTTCAGTCCGATGCCAGGTTGATCTTTTAACGAATTAAAATAGCTCAGCCAAAAAGCGTTGCTCAGGGAAATATTTAAAAAACCCTTCACCACGTTAAATGCAAGCACCTGCTCATTGTGGTCAACCAGAAATTGTCCGAGTTCCTGCCCTATTTGCTCGGGACTGCGTTTGGCTTCTTTGATAAAAGGAAAGGTCACCAGAGTAAAATCCCCTTCAAACTCTTTTCTTGTTTTTTGAAGTGAAACAGGCTTGCCGGTAAGCGTATACAGGTCCTGCAGGGCATTTTGAACAGATTCAATTAAAAAATTTTCGGCACTCATCATGCGCCAAAATTAAGCATAAATTTGGAACGGCCTGCCTGCCAACAGGACGGGATTTATTATAAATTCAATTTGGTTTGTTTGCCTCAGGGCGCCACGCACCATTAACGGAGGCTTTTAGCCCGATAACGTCACACTCCCGAATACCACAAAAAAAGCCAGCTCTGTTGAACCGGCCTTTAAATAAAATTATCTATTGATTATTATAGTTTTTCAACCTCAACAATAGGATTGTTGTTCATTTTAATGGTGTTTAAACCGGCTTTTTTGAACTCAGCGGCAAACCATTCTTTATTTTTTTCTGATTTTAACACGATAGTTACAGCGTGATAATCTCCGTTAACAGTACCTTCGTTAACACTTTCAACGGCTGCGTCTTTTTTTAATGAAGCAATGATCTTTGCAAACTCTTCTTTTGAGCCTGGTTTATAAATTTCAAAATTTACAATTTTTGACGAAGAGAAAAATTTAGCGGCGTCATTCGCCATTGGATGTTTGATCACCACCGTTTTAACCGGTGTTTCATTGTAAAAAGCGCTCACTGAACCAGAAGTTGCTGAAGCGGTGCTTACCGCTGCAAAGGTTAACAGCGCTGAAAGAGAAAGGATTTTAAACATTTTCATTGATTTAATTTTGATTACCAAATTTATTCAAAAATAATGCCAAATGCAATATTATTTCCGTTTTTGACTGAAAAAATCCTTTAAGATCAACTCACAGGCTTCGTTTAAAACGCCGTGTGTGATTTGGGTTTTGGGGTGTAGTAAATGCACGCCTTCCCGCGAAAATCCCCTTTTTGGATCGGCGGCTCCGAAAACCAAACGACTCAACTGGCTCCATGCCAGCGCACCGGCACACATCACACAGGGCTCAAGCGTCACGTAAAGTGTACAATCAACCAGGTATTTTCCACCCAGCGCGTTGGCAGCAGCAGTAATGGCCTGCATTTCGGCATGCGCCGTAACATCATTGAGACGTTGGGTGAGATTATGGCACCTGGCAATAATGCGGTTATTGGCCACAACAACCGCGCCCACAGGCACTTCGCCGGCATTGAGGGCAGTTTTAGCTTCTTTCAGGGCTTCGCCCATGAAATAATCGTCGGTATATAATGGCGCTATTGACAATTGCAGGTAAAGCTTGATGTGATGTTGATGTCGTCTATCCTGGTGATGGTATCGCAATCGTAGATCACCAACTCATAATTGTATTGATTGATAAAATCTTTTTTCGGCGAAACAAAATACTCGCCGCAGGGTTTTTTACGCGGGGAACTCAGATCGTAGTTAACTTCAAAATGCCGCAACTCTATTTTCAATAAATCGGCATTCTTGCGCATGCATTTTAATTTGCATTCAGCTTTTTCAGAAACCTTCCAGTACTGGAAAACCAGTTCCTGCATTTTCATTTCATTGGGAGAAGTACAGCTCCTGGTGCCAAACAGGGCGTATACGATCATGAGCCCGAGACCAAAGCCTATACCGTAAAACTTTAAACGTTTTAAAAAATTCATTCCGCAAAGTTAATCGCAAATTCTGATAATGCTACTTCAACTGCATTATTTCTTCATAGGAAATCTCCATGTGCGAGGCGCTGTAAACACATTTTCCATTGCTGATGATCAAAACCTGCGGTGATTCGTGGCGGAGCTGATAACGGCTGGCGATCTCGTTCGAAATGTTCCGGTACCTGATCAGGTCAAGGAAAAAAGGTTTTAACTTTTGGTGATCGCCGGGCAGCCACTTTCTTTCAAGGCGACCAAGCGCCATTGCACTGATGCTGCAAGCACTGCTATGCTTTAGGATCAAAACGGGCTGTAATGCCGACTCTTCATCTAATTTATTCAGTTCAGCGAGGTGCGAAAGCGGGTTCCAGTTCATCATTACAATTAGTAACAGTTTATTGAGGCGTAAAGATACTCAAACCCCAGCACATTAAACCAGCCGCGGCGCTTTTTGACATATAAAGAATTTGAATTATATTTATTTATGAAAATCGAAAAACTATGATGTCGTTAAATAAAGGTTTGTTAGTTGTGGTTTGTGTTCTCGGCTTTATGCTGATCGCGTGCAAAAAAAAGGAAATTCCCGGGCCTGCCGGCGATCAGGGACTCGCGGGAATAGACGGTAAGTCTTACATCAATTCCATTTCGTTCCCTGTTCAGTCTTCGCAATGGGTAGTTGATTCGGTAGCCAAACACTGGGCAGTCACACTCGAATCATATTTAATTACCAAAGAAGTGTATGACAAAGGCAGTGTAAAAGTATTTGTTCGTATTGATAGTTTATGGCAGGAGCTACCCTTTTTGGACGATGACACTTTTACACAATTTGGTTTCGAACCTGGGAGGGTTAAATTGGTAGTGACCGATATGCACAGTACTGTTCCATTGCGGCCAGCCACATCCCAATACCGGATAGTTACCATTTCAGAACATTAAATATTTTATGATCAGAAAATCTTCAAAAACAGCGATGAGCCAGGACCTTGGAAACGCTTTGCTTAATTTAAGCGCCCGCATGATTATAATTGCAGGCTTTGCGCTTTTATTTGCCTGCAAAAAAAATGTCGCCGGCCCAAAAGGCGAGTCCGGTCCAACCGGCAAAAACGGAAATCTTGATCAGTATTATACCAGTATGATTTATCAGCCAGATACCGCCTGGACCCTTAACGGCAAACTGTGGGAATCTTATTTTTCAGCGCCTATTATTACCAGTGAAGCGATCCTGGAAGGAGAAATTAAAATTTACCTGCAGGTTCAAACTGCCTGGTATTGCCTGCCCTATGTAGAACAGAACGATGCTTTCACCCAGTATGCGGTTCAAAATGGCATTGTTCGCCTTAGTCGTAAAAAAATGCATTTGGCGCCCGGCGCAAGGCCTGTTTCCGCCAATTACCGGCTGGTTGTTTTTATTCCCCGTAAATAATCCGGCAAAATATTTAACCGGTGGTGTCTGCCACGGCTGCATTCTGAATTGGCTCTTCAATAACCACGGCGTCGTTTTCACACGAAACCAACATCAGAAAAAGAAAAACAATGCCTAAACGGAAAAAAATAAATTTCATTAAATTATCTGGGTTAAATAGGTAAATAAATATCAAAGATAGCGCCTTTGTCCTGTTCTCCCTTCGCAGCGATATGACCATGATGATTCTCTACGATCTTTTTACACATGGCAAGGCCAATGCCTGTACCGCTGTACTTTTGCTTGTCGTTGAGCCTTTGGAAAATAACGAAGATCTGGTCGGCATGCGCCTGCGAAAAACCGATGCCGTTGTCCTCAAAAGTAATATGAACATATTTACCATCCACGGTGAGATTAGGAATTTTCTTCTGTTCCTGCAGGGTTAAAATGCGGGATGAGATCTTGATGATGGGGTTGATTTCAGAGAACTTAAGCGAATTACTGATCAGGTTATAGAACAATTGATTGATCTGGATAGGAATGGCGTTGATCACCGGCAGGTTTGTATTCTGAATATCGGCGTTCTTCTGCTGGATGAGCAATTCGAAGTCATTTTTAATATGCTTCAACACCTCGTTAAGATCTGTTTTTACAAACTGTTCGTCGGTTTTGGAAAGGCGCGAATAATTTAGCAGATCTTTAATGAGATTAGACATGCGTTTTGCCGAAGAATTGATCTTATCGAGGTATTGCTGTGATTTTTCATCGGTGGTGATCGACGATGAGAGCATTTCGGCAAAGGTTTGAATTTTACGCAAGGGTTCCTGTAAATCGTGGCTCGATACGTATGCAAACTGTTCGAGCTCGTGATTTGTTTTGATAAGCTGGTCGTTTAATTCAAGGAGATCGGCTGTTCTCTCTTCCACCATGTTCTCGAGTTCTTTCTTGGCGAACTTTTGTTCCTGTATGTCAACCGACGAACCAATGTAACCGAGGAAAACGCCTTCGGCGTCGTAACGTGGCACCGCGTGATCCTGGATCCACCTGTACTTTCCGTCCTTGCGTCTTAATCTCAGCTCTTTGTTATACACCGACCGGCTTTTGTATGATTCGGTAAAGGCCGCGGAGGTGGCTGCGATATCATCCGGATGAACCGCCGAGACCCATCCTTTTTGGAGTCCATTTTCCTGCGGAATACCTGTAAAATCAGACCAGCATTTATTTAAAAATATAGCATTCTTTTCGAGGTCGGTCATCCAGATCATCACCGGCGCGCTGTTTGCAACTGACCTGAACCGGGTTTCGCTTTCCTTTAATTTTTCTTCAAACAGAATGCGGTCATGAATGTCCATACAGGCGCCAATATAACCTTCAAAAACACCAGCTGCCGTAAAACGCGGCATACCGTTATCAGAAATCCAGCGGTATTCGCCATCATTTCGTCTTAGACGGTATTCGAGGTAAAATTCCCTGCGGGCGTCAAAGTTCCTCGAGTAAATTTCAGAACAGCGTTCAATGTCGGTCGGGTGAATGCCTTCTCCCCAACTGTAGGATAATTCGCTATCCGCGCCCCGCCCCGTAAATTGTAACCAGGCTTTATTGAAAAAATTGTATCGCTTGTCGGTTCCGGCCATCCAGATCAATACAGGAGCGGTATCGGCAACGGTTTTAAAACGGCGTTCGCTTTCCTCTATTTTTTGTTTTGATAATTTTTCGTCGGTGATATCGCGGCAGGTACCAATTAATTTAACCGGTTTATTGGTTTCGTTGTAAAATACTTTGCCTTTGGCTTCAAGCCAGCGCACAGCACCATCTTCCCTGATTATCCTGGTTTCATAATTTAGAATGCCCGTTTTAAATGCTTCCTGGAAGGCCTTTTCACGTACAGGAATGTCGTCGGGATATAAAAGTTTTTTCAGCTCGGCATGAGTTGGCTGGAGCGTGCTTTTATATCCCAGGATCTCAAGATACCGTGACGAATAACTGACCTCACCGTTTACCAGGTTGATCTCCCAGGTGCCCAGTTCACTGGCGTCGAGCACGATTTTTAAACGCTCTTCATTTTCAGCGATCAGCCGCTCGGCCCTTTTTTGAGAAGTCACGTCGCGGGCAATTTTTGATGCGCCAATAACAATACCGTTATGGTCCCTGATGGGTGAAATAGTTAATGAAATGTCAAGTAATTTACCGCTTTTTGCCAGACGCTTTGTTTCGAAATGTTCGACGCGTTCACCTTTGCGAAGCCGGGAAAGGATCTCCTTTTCTTCGTTTAAACGATCTTTAGGTATTAACCTGGCAATGGGACCATCCAGCATTTCTTCCGATGTATAACCAAAGATCCTTTGCGCAGAATCATTCCAGCTTACCACTATTCCCTCCAGCGTTTTACCAATGATAGCGTCGTCGGAAGACTCCACTATCGCTGCCAGTCGCACGAGGTTCTCTTCGGTTTGCTTCTGAACCGTAATGTCTATCATGGTTCCCAGCATTCTCATCGGCGCCCTGTGGTCGTCAAAGATCACTTTTCCTTTGGTCCTGATCCAATGCACCGTTTTATCGGGGTGGATGATGCGGCACTCGTATTCACAAACCCCCGTTTTTAAAGCACTGTCGAATGCCCTGTCGACAATGGTCGCACGGTCTTCAGGATGCAGATAGCTCCACCATTGGCCGTGCGTGAGCTTTTCGAGTTTATCGTGGTGACCAAAGATCTCGATGAGCCGGGGTGAATAAATCAATTCAAAAGTGATAAGATCAAGGTCCCAGGTGGCCAGTTGTGTGCCCTCCGTTGCCAGGTGTAACCTCTCTGCCACTGCCCTGATCTTTTGCTTGGCTTCTACTTTTTCGGTCACATCGCTGATGGTAAGCATAATGCCCGAAACTTTATCGTTTTCGAGAAAAGGCGTGCATTCGTAATCAAGATAAAATCTTTTCCTGCCGTCATGCGAATCGATGAAAGTAAGCGCTTCGTTCTCCTTAAAACCTGTGCCGGTTTCGAATATTTTTTTTAATAGGCCTGGAAATTTTTGTTGCTCCAGCTCTGGAAAAATATCGAGCAATTTCCTGCCCGTAACCTCGTGCTGTTCGCGCCGCCAGATCTTTTTAAGCATGGTTTCGTTGTTGATCTCGATGACCAGGTCAGGTCCTTTAAATACCGCCATGCCTATGGGCGATTGCGAAATGAGATTCCTGAACTGGCTTTCACTGTCCTGCAAAGTCTCTTTGGCTTTTACCTGGTCGGTCACTTCAGTAGCCACCACGGTAATGCCTGAGATCTCATTATTGTGTTCATGGAATGCTTCAAAAATAAGGTTCACATAAACCAACTGTATCTCACCGTTGCGCCTCAGGTTAACGGGCACTTCGTTGGCGCTGAAAGTTTTGCCGGTGCGGTAAACCTCGCCGAGGATCTGTTCGAAGCCCTGGCCGGCTCCTTCGGGAACGCCATCGAAGATCACCTTGTTCATGACCTGCTCCGCGGTGCGGTCCCAGATCTCCAGCATTTTTGTATTCACGGTTTCAACGATGTGTGTTGGACCACGAAAAATGCACATGGCAACAGGGGCCTGCATGATAGAATCCCTGAATTTATTATTACTGGTTTCGAGGTTGCGCAGGGCCGCCAGCTTTTCGGTAGTTTCGGTACAGGTGACAAAAACACCCGCTACTTTACCATCCTCATTTTTTACAGGACTGTAACTGAAAGTCCAGTAAACATCTTCCAGCTTGCCGTTCCTGTAAATAGGAAGCAACTGGTCTTCGTTCCACGTTGAATGGCCCGCAAACACTTTATCGATCAGCGGCTTAATGTCAGCCCATATCTCCTGCCAATAATCCTCCGCCTTAGAACCAAGAATGGCAGGATGCTTGCCGTTCTTTCCAAGACTGGGACGATAAGCGTCGTTGTAAAAACAAATATATTCGGGGCCCCAGAATAAAAACATAGGAAACCTCGAGTTTAAAATAATGCTTAAGGTGCTGAGCAATATCTGTGGCCAGTTGTCAGGTGGTCCTAATGAGGTTTCACTCCAGTCTTTGGCACGCATGCGCTCACCCATTTCGCCGCCCCCTGAAAGAAACAACTGCGCGCGTGATATAGAGCCGGTATTATTCATTGACATAAAGCGTTATTGGTGTTTTCTAAAAAAATCGTTTAAAATTTCAGCAAGCTGTGTTACACTTGGTGGTTTTGTAATAAAGTCAACAGCGCCCAGTGCTTTCGTGTCAATTACCTCATCGGGTACAGAAGATGTGGAATAAATAATAACAGGCACCGCTTTTAAAAAAGGTCTTTTGCGGATCTCAACAAGACATTGCTTTCCGTTCATACCGGGCATATTGAGGTCTAAAAAAATAAAATCGGGAACATCACCGGGATTTTTGTCGAGCCGGTCGAGGCCTGAAAGTCCGTTGCCCTCGATGTCACATTTAACACCAGTGTTGCTTTGGTTTAATGCGATCATAAAGATCTCCTGGTCATCCTGGTCATCATCAATAAGGAGACACTTTTTTGGCCGGTTCATAAAAAACAAGGTTCAATTTCAAAGATAACGCATAAAATACATAAGCGCAAGGATTTGAAGCAGAGCTTTTCGGGTTGTGGCGTATATAAAATATTGTGCCAGCTAATTTTGTGAGACGGCAATTAACAATGCCTGCTCAGGATTGTTTTTTTTCGAGCAGGGCATTGATCTTTTTAAGCAGATCGTATTTTTCTTTGAGGTTGTCGAAGTCTGATTTTAACTTCTGGTAATCCCGGAGCGGGACCACTTTTTGGTTGAGCCTTTCATATTTTTGTTCGGCCTCTATCAGCTTGCTGGTTTCGTCGCTTAAACGATAGTACTCAAAAAAATCATATTCGAGGGCAGCGGATAATTTACGGAGCGTTTCAGCGTCGACACTTTTCCTTTTATATAAACTGTAAATATTCTGCTTGGAGGTATTGATCAGTTTGCCCAGCTCGGTAGGGCCGATCCTGAGTTGCTTGGCACGCAGTCTTATCTTTTCACCAATATTCAAAGGCATAATGCAAAGTTCAGTAAGAAATGTTTTTAAAGGGTATAAAATTGTACTTTTAAAATTTACTATAGTATATTTATAATTTACCATATTAAATTTTTATTACCTTTGTTAAAAACCAGCAATAACGAATGTTTGTCCGGTGTTTTTTCCTGATAAAGAATAAAAGAGCGATCAATGAATTAAGAACCGCCATGGCTAGTTGTTACCCGCTTTGGGATACATGGTTTAAGGACGAATCCTGCCCTTTAAACGCCGATGAAATAAGAATGCTCAGGGCCTTCACGACGAATAGCATTATGTTTTACATGAACAGCATTGACCCTGAAAAATTAATTTTCAGGTTAAAGGAAATGCATCTCCTGTTTAAAGACTGGGTGATCTTAAAATTCATTTGCAGGCTCATTGCCCTTGAGAAAGCCGGCAACCCTGAAGATTTTGCGACCTGCACCCCCGGGCAAGCGGACAAGCTTGCGGCGGCAAAAAATGTTTTGCAGGATCTTAACCTGGGGTCGGTAAGGCAATTGGCTCTGTGCTGCAGCCTGGAGGATCTTAGCAAAGAAGCGGTGTTCGCTAAACTGGTTAAATTTATGATAGAAAGCCAGGAACATCAAGGTGCCGGGAATTACCAATAACTGCCGGCCTTCAAATACATCAGTTCAGGTACATTGAAAAAAATTGTGTTATATTGTAATAGGTAAATGCAAACGATTACATGAAAAAACTCCAGCTGTTTTTTATTGCAATAATGGCTTCCGGCTTTTTTTTCGGGCAGCAGTACACTAAAATTCCCATAGACAGCAACTATTTCTGGAAACAGGCTTCCACCTGCGGGTACCAATACCAGATTCGTTATTATAAAGACACGGTTATATCGGGCAACACCTATAATAAATATTCGTTGTTTGCCGGTACAAGTGGTACCCTGCCCTGCTCACAGTCTTTTATAAAAAACGGATTTCTGCGCCAGGACACGCTCGCTAAAAAAGTGTGTATCCTGGATGCAAATTTCGCCGAAAGGCCGCTTTATAACTTCAACAAAACAAGCGGCGATACTTTGTTGATCTATGATCGATCAACAAACACCAATATCACCTATACCGTACAATCCATTAACGCGGGTACCCAAACACTCTTAGACAATATGGGAATGTCGCAGTTCATTTTTGAGGGAATCGGATCTCATGAAGGGGGTTTGTACGCGTCACGGCAATCTTACATTCCTCCACAAAAAACAGAGAAACTGATCTGCGCGGGCAGGATAAATCCCTTTCAGATAACAAGTCCGCCCGACGTTGGCTTTGAAAGTCAGTGTTTTCTGTCAACTGGTTTAAATAATTACGAAGTTGCCGAACCTGCAGTCAGGTATTTCCCGAACCCTTTTTATGACGTGCTGAATTTTCAAATAGAATCGCCAAGATCTGGCGCAATTAGAGTGAGTATCATAAACTCACTTGGGCAATTAATCATGACGACAGAAAATTACGGCCAGTTGCAGCAATTTAATCTGTCATATTTAGCTCCTGGTATTTACTTCCTTTCTGTTCAGGATAAACAGACTCATAAAGTTTTCAAGGTACAGAAAGCTCGATCATAAAATCACAGACCGGGGTTGCACCGGCTAAAGATGATGGCATTATTTGTTTTATTCTGATTATTATACAGCAATATTCTTCATAACTTTGCAACATGTATATTTCAGTATCCACATTGTTTTTTTTGTTGATAGCGTTAGGCCTTGGTGCATATGTGATCTTCCTGCGTCTGAAAATTAAAAGAACCCACACAAAAAACCAGGAACTTCAGTCACAATACCGGGTTTTGGAAAACAAGATCAACACCATGGAACTTGAAGGCTTAAACTATAAGATCAACCCCCACCTTTTTAAAAACATACTCAACTCAATTCAGTCTCACGCGTACCAGACCTATTTTTCGCTTGACAAACTCAGTAACGTGCTTGATTATATTCTTTACGAAACCGACAAACAATTTGTGAGTGCGAAAGAAGAAATTGAATTTGCGTTAAACCTGATAGAGATCAATAAACTTAAATTAAGTCCCTTGTTCGACATTAAAGTAAAGAACAAAACCGGCGAAGATCACCCCCTTTATCACCAGGAGTTGCTGGTGCCGATGATTTCGGCCGACCTTATAGAAAACGCTTTTAAACATGCCGACCTTCAGAGTGCGGACGCGTTTATAGCCATCACATTTGAATTAAAAGATGATTATTTCGCGTTGACCGTAGCCAATAAAATAAGCGGGAAACCCGGTTTAAAAAAACCGAAAAGCGGTTTGGGTAAACAAAATCTTGAAAAACGCCTTGAAATCATTTATAAAGGTTGTTATCAACTTGACCAGTTTGAGGAAAACAGTGTATTTATTTCACATTTAAAATTAAACCTGCTTGAATACAAAATTAAAGTGCTTGCTGCTGGATGATGAACTGACCGCGTTAAGCTACACAAAGTTGCTGTGTGAGGAGATCCCGGGGGTGGAAGTTGTGAAGGCATTTAACGACCCGCTAAAATTCATCAACACCATGCACGAACTTGACTTTAATACCTGCATCCTTGATATTCAGATGCCGGGTTTAACGGGGCTTGAGGTGGCTGGTCATTTAAAAGACAAACTGGTGATCTTCACCACTGCCTACAAAGAATTCGCGGCTGACGCATTTGATCTGAACGCTGTGGATTACATAAGAAAACCCCTTCAAAAAGAAAGATTCGGGACTGCCATTTCACGGGCGTTTTTAGCCCTTGAAAATAAGTTACTACCAGTGCCCGCGCAGGTTTTGTGGTCTACCGACCAGGGAAAAACCATGATCAATACAGACGACATTTTTTACATCAGTTCGTCGGAGATCGACAGCCGCGACAAGATCGTATTTGTGAGGGATGGCCGGCGGTTTACCGTGAAGAACACCAATTTCGGGCAGATAATGGCCACCTTACCGCAGCAGAAATTCTGCAGGATCAATAAAAAAGAGATCATCGCTCTTGACACCGTTCAGAACTTCTCTGCCAATCAAATTACCAGTTCGGTGGAGGGCAGGGTATTTTCTTTAAGCGACATTTACCGCGAATTGTTTTTGGCGGCTTTTGTTCCGGTGAAAAAAAGGCCCTCTGCAAAACATTGAGAGCGGCAGGCTTGCCGGCTACCTTTGTTTCATTACAATTATAAGGTCTTTCGTTACAAATCGTTTTGAGGCTGTGGGATTGCAGGTTAATTAGCTTTAATTTTATAGAAATAATTCGCCCTTGTGAAAAACGCCAGGAATATTCTTTTTTATATCTTAATTATTGGCGGATTTTTTTGCGTCATTTACTTTATTATCAGCCGGGGAGAAATGCGGGAAGGCCTGAAAATGGGCGGCGCAGCGACAAAGCTTGGGTTAAGCGACGGCGCGCAGGTCAGAGACACCCTCGTGCATAACCTCACCCATCCCCTGGCCATCTTGTTGTTGCAGATCATCACTATTATTGTTACAGCAAGGATGTTTGGCTTTTTATTCAAAAAAATCGGCCAGCCCACCGTCATCGGGGAGATCATTGCGGGCATTTTTCTTGGTCCTTCTTTTATTGGCATGTTCTTTCCGGAATTTTCCGCCTTTTTATTTCCAAAAAGTTCGCTTCCCAACCTGCAGTTCATCAGCCAGATCGGACTTATTTTATTTATGTTCATCGTGGGCATGGAACTCGATCTCAACACCCTTAAAAAGAAAGCCCATGAGGCGGTGATCATCAGCCACGCGAGCATTATTTTTCCTTTCGCTCTGGGCATAGGCCTGGCATTATACCTCTATGAAGGCTTTGCGCCGCCAGAGATAGGATTTTTGCCTTTTTCTTTGTTCATCGGTATTTCGCTCAGCATTACAGCTTTCCCGGTACTGGCAAGAATAGTGCAGGAAAGACAACTCACGAAAACGCGACTCGGTGCCCTTGTGATCACATGCGCGGCGGCCGATGACATTACGGCCTGGTGTATTCTGGCCGCAGTGATCGCCATCGTAAAGGCAGGAAGCGTGGTGAGCTCACTCTATATTATTCTGATGGCCATTGCTTATGTGTTCCTGATGCTAAAAGTACTGAGGCCTTTTTTAAAGCGCATTGGGGATATATACTCTCATGAAGATACTTTGAGCAAACCGGTTGTGGCTATTTTTTTTGTAACACTTCTGGTTTCGGCATACATTACCGAATCCATTGGTATTCACGCCCTTTTTGGCGCCTTTATGGCAGGGGTGATCATGCCTCAAAACCTACACTTCAGGAATATATTTATAGAAAAGGTTGAAGATGTGGCCCTTGTTTTACTGCTACCCCTGTTTTTTGTATTTACGGGTTTAAGAACACAAATAGGATTACTCAACGACCTTTACCTCTGGCAAACCTGTGCTTTGGTTATTTTCCTCGCGGTAGTTGGAAAATTTATAGGCAGCGCACTGGCCGCCAGGTTTGTAGGTCAATCGTGGAAAGACAGCTTGTCGATTGGCGCATTGATGAATACAAGGGGTTTGATGGAACTCATCGTATTAAATATAGGCTTTGACCTGGGGATCCTTTCACCTTCTGTTTTTGCGATGATGGTGCTCATGGCCCTGTTAACCACGTTTATGACCGGCCCCTCGCTCGACTTTATCAATTACATTTTCAGGGGTAAAAAACAAGCCAAAAAAGATGATGAAAGCGGTGGCTACCGGAAATATAAAATTCTATTTTCTTTCGGTGACCCCGAGGGTGGAAAAAACATGGTGCGCCTGGTTCACAGCTTATGTGGAAAAAGCGTTTCGAGTACTTTTGTGAGTGCCCTGCACCTTGAACCCAGCAATGAACTGCATCAGTACAACATCCGCGAAGTGGAACGCGAAGTATTTAAGCCCGTAAAAAGGGAAGCCGCCAAATTGAACATGCCCTTACAAACATTTTTTAAACCCACGCTTGATGTTGAAAAGGAAATAATAGAAACTGCCAACCAGGGAGAGTATGACCTATTGATTGTTGGCATGGGAAGGTCAATATATGAAGGCAGTTTCCTGGGCCGCCTTCTTGGAATCACCAGCCAGATCATTAATCCCGAAAAATTATTCAAGACCATCACGGGCAGGGAAAACATTATCGTGAACAGCGGTTTTAATACCCGCACAAATGCCATTATCAGGTCGGTAAAAATGGAACTGGGAATTTTCGCTGACAAAGGTTTAAAAAAAGTGGAGGACGTGATCATTCTTATTTTAAACGAAGACGACGGCTTTTTAATTGAATATGCCCAGAGAATGATCCACAACAATGAATCCCGCGTAGTAGTGATAGACCATCATGAAAAAATAAAACAGAATCCTTTTTTAAAAGAAAACATCCGGGCCATTGAACAAAATGCGCCGGGACATATCGTTTTATACGACAAAACGCCGCTCAACGACGAGTTGTTCACCTCCAAGGACCTTTTGCTTTTGAGTCTGCAGGCCTGGCAACATATTTTAGATACCGACCCCGCCTGGTTGTTTAACGTCCCTTCCCTCCTCATCCTTAAAAAATAAAGGCCGCTACCCTAAAATTTAACATTTTTCGACAGGGGGTATTCTCTTTTTAAATTGTCTTATCTTAAAATGTATCTTTGCTGAAATTTAAAAAAAATTGCAGCTAAGCGATCAACAATACTGGCAGTTAATCAGTAAGGGCGATAAATCCGCTTTTGAACAGGCGTTCAGGGCGTATTATCAGTCGTTATGCAATTATGCAGTACCGTTGATCAAAGATAAAGACGAGGCAGAAGAAGTGGTGCAAAATGTGTTTTTTAATATCTGGAGCAAACGTGAGGCCCTGCAAATTAACAGTTCCTTAAAATCTTACCTGTACCGGGCGGTACATAATGATTGCCTTAACAAACTAAAACATGTAAAGGTAAAAACGTTGTATGCGGAAGATTATAAAAAAAGTGCGGGTGCTTTTAACAGCGCGACCGACACCCTGGAAGCAAAAGAACTGGGTGTGAAGATCAACAAGGCCATAGATTCTTTACCCGAACAGTGCGGTAACGTTTTCCGGTTAAGCCGCTTCGAGAACCTAAAATACGCTGAAATTGCCTCGCAGCTTGATATTTCGGTAAAAACAGTGGAAAACCACATGGGGAAAGCGTTAAAAATATTGCGCGAACAATTAAAGGATTATTTACCGGTTTTGTTCTGGTTATTATTTATTCGATAAAGCGATGCAAAAGGATTTTGAAAATATTGACGCGTTGATCGCTAAGTTCCATGCAGGCGAAACAAACCCTGAAGAGAACGCTTTTCTTGAAGACTGGAAAAGGGAATCGGCGGAGAATGACCTTTATTTTAAAGCCAGCATAAAGTTTTTGAACAGTATGGCCGGCTTTAAAGATGTTGAAACCGTTGACGTTAACGCTGCATGGGAGAAGTTAGATAAAAGGATCTCCGCTGGGGCCAAAATCATTCCAATCAGCGGTCGCAAAACTTTTGTGTGGATTGCGGCGTCTCTGCTTCTGCTTGTTTCACTGGGTTTTGTGTTTACCTGGTTTTTTGATGAAACCGCGTCGAGCCCGCTGTGTTTTAAGGCTACCGCGAGTATCACTGAAGAAATTTTGCCCGATGGCAGCAAGGTCTTTATGCGTAAAAATTCAGAGATCAGCTACCTGGTTAATAAAGAGGGACAACGCGAGGTTATTTTAAAAGGAGAAGCTTTTTTTGAGGTGGTGCACGATGAAAAAAACCCTTTTGTGGTGAATGTGAACGACGTGATGATCAGGGACATTGGTACCGCGTTTAATGTAAAGGACAACCAGGCCGTCAACAGCATTGAAGTTCTGGTGGAAAGCGGTGAAGTATTGTTTTTTTCAGAAAATAATCCAGGGCTTCAACTGGTGAAAGGTGAAAAAGCAGTATACAATAAAACAACAAAACAGTTCGCCAGGGTGCAGGTAAACCCTTCAGAAAATACAACCAGCTATAAATCAAAAATATTTGAGTTCAGGGAAACACGGCTGCGGGAAGTGGTCACCCAATTGAATGAAGCATACGGCTGCAACATCCGCCTGGGCAGCGAAGCCATCGGTGAACAGCACCTCTCGGTTGTATTTAATAACGAAAATCCCGAGCTCATCATCAATATTATTGCTGAAACGCTCGACCTGGAAGTTGAAAAAAGAGGCGACAGCGTTCTGTTTAAAAGTAAATCCGTTTCCAATTAATAGCCTGTATGCAAAAAAAGCGTTGTCTGCTGGTAAGCATCCTGTTTTGCTGTTACACGATCTGTATTGGTGGTGTACCCGCCCTCGAACGGGAGATTACGCTTACCTTCAACAATGAAAAGCTGAACAGCGCGCTCAACAAAATACAGGAACAAACGGGGCTCATCTTCTCTTATCCTTCAAACATCCTTAACAACGCGCCCCCGGTTTCGTTGCAGCTAAAACAAAAAACAGTGCGTGAAGCGCTGGCCCTCATGCTTCCCAAAACCATCGCGTTCAAGGCAAAAAGCAATTATATTATTCTTAAAGAAAAACCGCAGGAGAAAACACAGAAAAAAACAGAACTCAGCGGTTACGTGTATGACAAGGCAACTGAAAAAAAACTAGCCAATGTTACCTTGTACGATAAAGTCACGCTGCAAACCGTAACTACCGACGAATACGGATATTATTCGATCACCTTGCCCAAAGAAGAGCAGTGCCTTACGGTGAATAAAGAAAATTACCGCGACACCTGCGTATCGCTTACTTACCTGCGCGAGGGGCCCCTCACCAATATTACCATCGACCCGGTTGACAACGAGCAGCGCGCACGCGACTCGATCAACTGGCGGCAAAAATTGAGAGATTTCAGTCAATCCACCAACGACCTGTTTAAACGTTTTAAGGGTTATGTTAACACCATCAACGTAAAGGATACGCTCACCAGGAATTTCCAGGTGTCGCTCATTCCATTTGTGGGAACAAACGGGTTGATGTCGGGTAACGTTTACAACAAATTCTCTGTGAATGTTTTTGGTGGTTACTCAAGAGGAACCAGGGCTTTGGAATTAGGCGGATTTTTTAATATTGATCGTGAAAAAGTACAAGGGGCGCAACTCGCGGGTTTTTTCAACATTGTGGGTGATTCGATGAAGGGAGCGCAGATGGCCGGTTTTTTTAATATTACAGGCAGGAACATGAACGGGGTGCAGCTGGCTGGCTTTTTAAACATGAACATAGGTTCGGTGAAGGGTTTCCAGGGCGCCGGGCTTTTGAACATCAATGCCAAAAGTGTAAAGGGTGTTTCGGCCGCTGGCATGCTCAACCTCAACCGCTTTTCGGCGAAAGGCGTGCAGGTGGCCGGCATGATGAATATTACAGGCGATACGCTTGATGGGGTTGCCATAGCGGGTTACCTTAACCTCAGCTGGCACAGTAAAAAATCGCTGGAGATTGCGGCATTAATGAACAGCGCGCGCTACGGTGATCACAACAAACAAATATCCTCGCTCTTTAATAACACGGCCAGGGGCAA